>CAZFGK010000014.1:0-83479 GCA_964518635.1 uncultured Ignavibacteriales bacterium | reverse complement strand
GCTGGATGGCAGCACTTGATGCCCGCAATCAGACTTCGCATACGTACGATGCAGCCGCGGTCAATCAGATGTTGAAACAGATTCAGTCTGAATTCTTGCCATTATTTGAGTCTCTGGAAATCTTTCTTTCATCACAACGACAAAGATGAATACGACCTCACCTGCAAAATACGGCCTCACCGCCGCACATATTGAGACTCTCCGAGGCATTCTGGCGCCGTTTGCCGCGCAAATCACACGGGCTGCCATTTTTGGGTCACGAGCCACCGGTACGTCCCGACCGGGTTCCGATATTGATCTGGTGCTCTATGGGGATATGACCGATTCGGATCTTTCACAGATTCGACTGCGCTGCTCAGAAAGTATGCTTCCTCATACCGTCGATGTTCTCGCCTACCATCTGATTGCATCTGCAGCCCTGATTGAGCGTATTGATCAGGAGGCGCAGATTCTTTTTACGAAGGAAAATCTTTCGAGCTGAGCATGAAGTGTCGAGCACAATGGCGTGCAGTGGGCTTGCCCGCGGGCTTGCCCCGAGTTCCCGTGGATTTTTCCAAACCCACGGCAAGCCGTGAGGCACCGAAGAGAAGAAGAGATGGCGGGGCAGTCTTGTAGGGCAGGTCCCGCTTCGGAACCTGCCTCTTTTTATTTGGACAAAATAAAGATGGCGGCTTCGGAAGCCGGAGCCACCCTACAAGAGGCTCGCCCTAATCCTCAATCTCTGCCAATGTCGTGTACCCATCCACCGACGCGGCATGATACTCTTTTCGAATTTTCTGATATTCCGGATCAGCGAATAATTTCTCGAAAATCTCCCGACTCGGAAATGAAATCATAAACACTCGTGTTACCGGGTGTTTCGCTTCACTTATAAATGTCCGAGCGATGTCAAAATCATAGCTGAACTTCCCGCCGACCGCATGCAGCATAGGGATCATGGCATCCCGATATTTCTTATATCCGACCGGGTCAGTGACATTCATGGCGATGATGCGGTGGTAGTACATTCAACAATTCTCAACGGGTGAAACTGAAAACACGATTGGTAGTTCCCCCTCCTAATCCTCAAACAAATCATCAAACTTCTTCTTGCGGGTGTCTTTGCTGTCAGTCTGAGTTGAGATGCCGCCGGCGGTTTTGGTCACGTTTCGTTTCTGGAAGTAATCGCAGAAATTATTCTTGTCTTTGTTCACCACCGCCTGATCGACCGTCTCGCGGCACTGGAATCTCCGGGTCGGATCAAAATGCACACACCCCCGACAACAGCGCAGATCAGCCCGACAGGATGGACAGGAATCATTTCGATTCACTCGCTCCATGATGCCGGTCGGTTTCCCGCAACTCCAGCAGATGAGTCCGCCCGATGCCATCGGCAGTCCCATGCGATCTACTCCGTCTCTTTTTTCGACGTGTCCCCATGCTCAATCGAGAGCGCACCGGAGGGGCACTTGCTCACCTGTGCGACGAGGGACGCCGAATCGGCCTGATCGATGGCAATCCAGGGGGATTCTTTCGGGCGAAAGACCTTCGGCAGACCACGGACACAATTGGCCGAATGGGTGCACAGATGCTGTTTCCAGACGATGGTGACCTCGCCGTTTGAATAGCGACGGGTGATTTCACGCTTCTGATCCGACATAGTTTCCGCCTTTCGATGGAGTTGTTCGGAATGTAACAACCTACGGCAATTCGGGCAAACGGCGTGTGTGTACGCATTGGCACACTGAAGCGAGGATGAAATCTGCCGATTCTCAAAGGAGAATGGATGTACACAGCAAAGGCAAAATCATACGCTCGTTAGGGCACGGCCCGATGGGAGAGACATGGCTGGCGGAGGAGCCAGCCGATGGGCATCTGATCGTCATGAAGCAGATTGTCGCATCTGAGTCCGAACGATTCGCTATTCGTGAACGATTTGCCGAACATCGCGTCCATGCCCCGGCTCTGAATGCCGCAGGTGTGATCACTTTTAAGCATCTGTTTGAAGATGCCGAACGGATCTGGCTCGTGCGAGATTATGTCGACGCCGAGCCATTGGCGATGACCATTGTCGATCACTCTCTCACTCCTCACGGGATTCACTCTATTCTGCGGGAGATTGCTGCTTCACTCGAAACACTTCAGAAATTCGGTCTGTATCACGGACATCTCTGGCTGACGAATGTGTTCGTACTTGCGGATGGTTCAGTGCGTCTGACCGATGCGGGGCTGATGCCTTCGGTAGCGGTGTTAGAGAAAGTGAAACCGGGACATCTGATCAGTTGCTCACCCGAGCGATTAGGTGGAGCCGGAACAAGCATACAGAATGATTGCTACTCAATCGGTGCACTCTTTCAAACGCTGGTTGCATCTCATCCCCCCTATCATGACCTCACTGGAAGCGCACTGCGAGTGGCGATTCTTGCAAACGGATTACCGATTCCACCGGAGTTGCAAACCGTGTCCCGTCAGCCGGAACGTGCCCTATTGGAATCACTGATTGCGCTGAATCTGCGCGACCGAATTTGCAAGCCGCGGGAAATACGGGCCTCTTTCGATGTCCTTGGCGACCTTGTCCGGATGCCAGAACGACCGGCAAGCCCCAAAGGGGCCTCACCGCGGCAGCTTATCTGGTTGTCGGTCATCATGTTAGTCCTGATTGTCGGCTGGCTGCTCTACTTTTTCGGTTGAATCCCTACAAAGTGACAGAAAAGCTGTCACCAAACTGAAGTCGCGGCTTTCCACCATCCTTTTTCCCACCTATCTTCGCCGTTTGGGTCGGAACTACACCCCCCGACTCATGGTAACAGGTATATGAAACTTATCCATAATTCTGAAGAGATTACAGTCCGCACCAAGCTCCCCATGATCCCGCTTCGGGATGTGGTGATCTTTCCGCACATGATCTACCCGCTTCTTGTTGGGCGGAAATTCACGCTGCAGGCATTGCAGGAAGCGATGACCGAAGACAAGCAAGTCCTGCTTGTCGCACAGAAACATGCCGCGACCGACAATCCGAAACAGACCGACATGCATCCAGTTGGTGTTGTGGCCCGTGTGTTGCAGGTGATGAAACTCCCGAACGGGACGTTGAAAGTACTCGTTGAGGGATTGTTTCGCGCAAAAATTACTGCCATCACGCGCACTGATGGCTATTTGCAGGCAAAAGTTGAACTGATCAAGCCGGAGGAGGACAATGATCGAGAGATAGAAGCCCTCGCTCGTTCGGTCAATGAACAGTTCTCTGAGTATGTGCGCATGAATCGCCGCATTCCGGACGAAGTCCTCGTTGCCGTAGGATCGATTGAAAATCATCAGCAATTATCAGACACCGTCGCGGCACATCTGCTGCACAAAATAGAAATCAAGCAGCGGGTGCTGGAAGCATTCACCCTGCGTGAGCAATTGAATGCACTTGGTGAGATTCTCAAAGAAGAGATCGAGATTCTCAAGATTGAGATGAAGATCGAGGGCTCAGTGCGTGAGTCGATGTCCCGCTCGCAGCGTGAGATGTATCTCCAGCAACAACTCAAGGCCATCAAGGATGAACTCGGACAAAGTGATGAACCGACTGCCGAAGTCGATGAATTCTTCGCTCGCTTAGAAGCGAATGAGTATCCGGAAAAAGTGAAGGCGAAAGCGGAAGAAGAGATCCGCAAGCTTTCCAAGATGCACCCGTACTCTGCCGAATCTGGAGTCGTCCGTTCATATCTTGAATGGTTGCTTACGCTCCCGTGGACAAAGAAGAGTGACGAACAGACCGACTTTTCGGCGGTCAAGAAGACACTCGATGCCGATCATTTCGGTCTTGAAAAAGCCAAGCAGCGTATTGTCGAACATCTCGCAGTGATTCGTCTCGCCAAAAAGGTTCGCGGGCCGATACTCTGTCTGGTTGGTCCTCCCGGAGTTGGAAAGACTTCGATTGGACGCTCGATCGCCCATGCACTCGGCAGAAATTTTGTGCGGATGTCACTCGGTGGCATTCATGATGAAGCCGAAATACGCGGCCATCGTCGTACCTATATTGGTGCCCTTCCCGGTCGTATTGTTCAGTCATTGAAAAAAGCTGAATCGAATAATCCAGTCTTCCTGCTTGATGAGATCGACAAGATCGGTCGTGATTTCCGTGGTGATCCGACTTCGGCATTATTGGAAGTGCTCGATCCGGAACAGAATTCGACCTTTTACGACAACTATCTCGAAATAGAATTCGACCTTTCGAACATTCTGTTTATCACGACTGCGAACACGACCTCTACGATCCCGGCACCACTGCGTGATCGTATGGAGATCATTCGCCTCCCCGGCTATCTCGATTTCGAGAAACGTGCAATTGCACGTGAGTATCTTCTCCCGAAGCTGCAGACTGAACTTGGTCTGAAGCTCACTGATATCGCCATCGCTGACGAAGCGATTAATGAGATTATCCGCTACTACACTGCCGAAGCGGGAGTTCGTGAACTCGAACGTCAGCTTGCCTCGATGCTGCGGAAGATCGCAGTCGATATTGTCGAGAAGACGCCGGTCGAAGTGGAAGGGAAAAAGAAGAAAGCAAAGAAACCGGTCAAAGGGAAAAAGTGGTCGATTGGGAAAGAACGTGTCGGAAAGCTCATTGGCATTCGCAAATATACCGACACCCGATTGAAGAGTGTTCCCACCGTCGGCTATGCTATTGGACTTGCCTGGACTGAACTGGGTGGGGAAGCCCTTCCGGTGGAAGTTCTCCCTATGAAGGGAAAATCAGCACTGACACTCACAGGGCAGCTTGGTGAAGTGATGCGCGAATCCGGGACTGCCGCATTGTCGTTCATTCGCAATCATTCATCAGAATTTGGACTCGCGCCTGAGTTCTATGAAGGAACTGAATTGCACGTGCATATTCCCGAAGGAGCGGTGCCGAAGGACGGCCCGTCGGCGGGAGTGACGCTGGTGACTGCTATCTTGTCATCACTGACGAAAATTCCTGTACGCGTCGATGTCGCCATGACGGGTGAAATTACTCTCACTGGTGATGTGCTTCCAATCGGAGGGCTGAATGAAAAACTTCTCGCTGCCAAGCGACTGGGAATCATGCAGATCATTCTGCCGGAGCGAAATCGGAAAGACCTGATTGAAATGCGCCCTGAATTACTTGAAGGTCTGAAGCTTCATTTTGTTTCGACCATCAACGAAGTCCTGCGTCACGCCTTTACCACTTCACCAATCGTGAGCGGTAAGACGAGACCCGTAGCATCACATTCGAGTGTGCGACCATCATGAAGCACACCATGTATATCATCTCTCACTTTGAGTTCGAACAGTAATGGCTGCCAAATCAAGTAGACTGCAGGCAGTATTCGCACGCGGAGTTCACACTCTTGATCAGCTTCCCAATGATGGTCGACCACAAATTGCGGTCGGTGGGAGATCGAATGTTGGAAAATCGAGTCTTATGAATACCATTTTCGCGAGGAAGAGCTTGGTAAAGGTTTCTGCTACTCCGGGGAAAACTCGCGCTCTCAATTTCTTTCTCGTGAATGATCTGTTCTATGTCGTCGATCTTCCCGGCTATGGCTACGCCAAGGCATCAAAGGATGATCAGGCAACATGGAAAGCGCTGATTGAATCCTACTTTCAATCATGCAAAGATATCGCTGGTGTCGCATTGCTGCTTGATGCACGTCATGATCCATCGGCTGCCGATCTTCAGATGATCTCCTGGCTCGCCGAACGGGAATTACCGGCGATGATCGTGCTCACCAAGACTGATAAATTAAATCGTCAACAGGTCAAAGTGCGTGAGGCCGCACTTGAGCGGGAGCTGAATACCGGTGTGCTCCCCTTTTCATCTGTCACCGGACTTGGAAAACTGGAACTTCGACGTGCCCTGCTTGATCTCGTTGCCGAATTCAAGCCGAAGGGGCGTCAGAAAAAGGAACGTGCTGTTCATGTCTAATCGGGTTGTGGTCGGTTGTCAGTGGGGGGATGAGGGGAAGGGGAAGATTGTCGATCTGCTTGCTGCAGATGCCGACATCATCGCACGCTATCAGGGGGGCGCAAATGCCGGCCATACTATTCTGGTCGGGAATGAAAAATATGTCCTTCATCTGATACCATCCGGAATACTTCATCCGACCAAGCGATGCTATATCGGTAACGGAGTTGTCCTTGATCCCTTTGCTTTCAAAGAAGAGCTCGACATTCTCTCGGCTCGCGGGATCGACTATCGGAATCGTCTGTTTGTTTCTGCTGCTACCCATCTGGTTCTCCCCTATCACAAACTGATCGACGCGGTCGAAGAAGAACATCGCGGCGCAAGCTCGATCGGAACGACGATGCGCGGGATCGGCCCCGCCTATGTCGACAAGATCGCTCGTCAGGGGATTCGTGTCATCGATCTGTTCAATCCTGAACGCCTGCGAAAACGACTTGAGTATCAAAAACTTCTCAAACAACATTATCTGGATGGCTCGAATGATCCACGCGCAGATGTTGAGAAGACCTATCACGATCTGATTTCGATGGTGCCGATGTTCAAGCCGATGGTGGTCGATGTCGCTCTGCATCTGCATGCTGCATGGAAAGAAGGAAAACGGATATTGTTTGAAGGTGCACAGGGGACGATGCTTGATGTCGACCTTGGGACGTATCCCTATGCGACATCATCCAACACCACCGTTGGTGGTGTGCTCACCGGATTGGGTGCACATCCGCGAATGATCGATGAAGTAGTAGGAGTGGTGAAAGCATACTCGACCAGAGTTGGTGCCGGACCATTTCCGACGGAACTGATTGATGAAACCGGTGAAGAGATTCGTAAGATCGGTGATGAGTATGGTGCCACAACCGGACGTCCGCGGCGTTGCGGCTGGCTCGACCTGGTTTCACTCAAGCATGCTGTTCGAGTCAACGGGATTACGTCCCTCGCCATTACCAAACTTGATGTCCTCGATAGTTTTCCAACTCTCAAGGTCTGCACTCAGTATGAATTGAACGGGACTATACTCAATGAAGTCCCCCTTGATCTTGCAGAGCTGGCTCATGTGAAACCGCGCTATGAGACGCTCCCGGGATGGAATGACAAGACCACCGGCCATACCAGCATGACGACTCTCCCGAAGAAAGCACTCCATTATCTGGAGTATCTTTCGAATGCGCTTGATGTCCCGATCTGTCTGGTTTCCACCGGCGCAAAACGGGCTGAGACGATCAAAGTAACGGCCTAGGTGTGTGCAGCCAATGCACATGATCTGATTCGCAACGTGCTTGTGGAACAGGGTGATTCGTCCGAATGACTTCAGAACTGTACAAGCAGACAATAGAAACGTGACTTGCCAGATACGATTGAATATTCATAGAGGATGATCGAATAATGATGAAGCTGAAACAGAACGTTGTTACGCTGGCGATGATTTTCCTGATAGGCGGGACCATCGCACTCGCTCAGGACAGCACCAAAGACAGCGCGAAGGACACGACTAAGACTGAGGCTCCGGTAGCACCGAAAGTCGACAGCGTAAAATCAAAAGACAGTACGGTCTCAAAAGACTCAATCAAGACTGCTGACTCGACCAAGAGCAAGACCGCCATGGAGCGTGCTCAGGAACGGGCCAAAGCTGCCGCCGAAAAGGCGAAAAAAGCAGCCGACACACTCGGTAACAAGAACGCTGCAACGACCGGAAAAACTGACAGCACGAAAACAGCTGCCAAACCTGCGATGCTCAAGAAACCTACTGGCGTTGAATATCTCGATATCAAAGTCGGTGAAGGGGACGAGGCGAAACTTGAAGACAAGGTCGTCTGTGTCTATACCGTATGGCTCTCCAACAAAGGGGAAAAGGGTCTCAAGCTCGATAGCTCAAGAGATCGCAAAGAATTTCTCGCCTGTCATCTTGGGCATAATCTGGTACCAGGTTGGAGTGACGGCATGGTCGGCATGAAACCGGGTGGAATTCGTGAGCTACATGTTCCCTATTCGCAAGGATATGGGGAAAAAGGGATTCCCGGATTTATCCCCGGTAAATCAGATC
The DNA here is from genome assembly GCA_964518635.1 of uncultured Ignavibacteriales bacterium. Taxonomy (GTDB): domain Bacteria; phylum Zixibacteria; class MSB-5A5; order GN15; family FEB-12; genus CAZFGK01. The sequence continues at coordinate 75,491 of CAZFGK010000014.1, read as the reverse complement.
TGATTTTCGAAATCGAGTATCGTGAGCCCTGCACCGATTCAACCTGTATCATTGATCCAGATCCACGCATGCGAGGGATGCTCAAGTACGTCGGCCCGTCGAAAGTAGAATAACGAGCTATTTTATTGCCTGTAGATGAGAACTATTGAACAAGGAAAGTGAATCAGATGTCTGATTATATTGAAACTGCCACCGGAGTGAAATGCTACACCGTTCGTATGGGAGAAGGGACCGAGGTAAAACTGAAAGATCGTGTGGTCTGCCACTATGCGCTCTGGCTCTCAAAAAACGGCGAAAAGGGGGAGAAGATCGACAGCTCACATGACCGGAATGAACCCTTCGCCTGCCAGCTTGGTGTCGGACTCATTCAGGGTTGGAGTGACGGCATGGTCGGAATGAAACCCGGGGGGATTCGTGAAATTCATGTTCCCTACTCGCAGGGGTACGGCGAAAAAGGGATTCCGGGAGCGATTCCGGGGAAAACCGACCTGATATTCGAAATCGAATATCTCCAGAAGGGGATGTAATCCCAACCGGAACGAATTTCATTCGACGATATAAAAACGCAGAGGAGATCATCGACTCTGCGTTTTTCTTTTTGCGAAAATTCTCTTAGCATTCCCTATGACACCGCAATCAAAACCTGAAGAACGCCAGTTACTCGACGACATGGTCGACTATTACCGTCAGCGAGCCGCCAGCTACGAGACCATCTATTACCGTGACAATATCGTTCGACGACAGGAAATCGACGATGAGTGCAGGAGGGTCGAATCATATGCCCGTGGGAAACGGGTGATCGAACTCGCCTGCGGAACCGGCTACTGGACAGAGGTCCTCTCCCGATCAGCCAGTAAGATCATCGCCTGTGATATCACTACCGAAATGCTCGCCGAGGCAGAAAAGAAAAATCTCAAATCGCCGACCGAGTTCTTTGCCTGCGATATGTTTGATCTGTCGAATGCATATAGAATGAAACACGGAACGGAACTGGAGCGGGCTGAACTGGTGGTCGCTGGATTCTGGCACTCGCATCAGCCCCGCCAATTGATGCAGCCCTGGCTGGATCTGCTTGCACGACTCTGCCGACCGGATGGGCTTGTCTGGCTGATTGATAATAATCCGCCAGCGGAAGGGGACGGTCCGTCGAGTCATGGTGTGGATTCATTCGGGAACAACCTCAAGGATCGGGAATTGCCGGATGGCTCGATTCATAGAATCGTGAAGAATTATTTCTCACGTGATGAGATCGAGAAGCAGTTTACTGCTGCAGGGGAGATTCAGTCCCTTGTGTATGGGCAGTACTATTGGTCGGTGTTGTATAGACCGAGGTGAGGGGGGTGACAGGCCGCCAGGATTTAAAGAAGATGCTTCGACAAGCTCAGCATGAAGATGAGGAGCATTTTTCAAGTGCCCGTTACTTGTAGGGCGAGTTATCCGCCGCTACGGACTGCCCCGCTATCTTTTCTTAAACCCAGAACAAGCTCTGGGGCACCGAAGAGAAGAACCAAGCGCATCTCAACCGACCGCCCCTAAAGGGGCTCGGCTACCATTAGAGGGTGAAGTAACCGGTAGCCAGCCCCTTTAGGGGCGGTCGAACAGCAATCTTGTCATCATGGGGTTCAGTTATTTTGTTACCCTGAACTTGTCGAAGGGTGATGTCTGCTGAGGTCATGCTTCGACAGGCTCAGCATGACAAGAGAAGAAGAGTGCGCACATGGGTCTTGTCACCCTCGGCCCCAACAATTTTGTCATCCTGAGCTAGTCGAAGGGTGACATCCTGTGGGAGGAGTTTCATCACCCCGCACCCGAATCGGGAGCGGGACATCAAGAGAGGCGATGATGAGCCCTCTTCCCTACCCTCTCCAAGCCGATTTCGCGTTTTTCCCCGCTTGGCGAGTGAAACGGCAGCTCCCCTGCTCGACCTTGACCGGGTAGTTGAGGGCCTTCAGTTCGGCAATGTCTCGCCAGATGGTTCGCTCGGTTCGACGGAGATCTTCAGCCAGTTTCGCTATAGAACGTGGTTTTCCGTTCTCCAGAATTTTCAGTAAGGTGATGATCCGTTGCAACTTATGCATGTTGGTGCCCTTCTAAAATCCCCGCCTGCTCTGTCTGTCCTGCGGCCCACATATGGCCCGCCTCCGTTTCATGATAAAGGGAGGGACTGTCAGGAACTGTCAGAGGAAATGAGGGTTGGAAGAAAAAAGTGAGGTGTTGCGAACGCAGCACGGTTCTCTTTGTAGGACTCCTCTTGTGGAAAGTGGAATCCTCGATATATTCCCCCTCCCCCCGGAAGTGAGTGGCGATGCAGTCGAATGGCTGCGACATGCTGCTCCAGCCGGTAAGAAAGGAACGCTTCGTGAAAGACGGTATTCATCCAAAGTACGACGAACTGGTCATTACTTGTGCCTGTGGCGCCAAGTATCCGACTCGCTCGACGAAAAAAGGGCTCTCGGTCGAAATCTGCGCTAACTGTCACCCGTTCTTTACCGGGAAACAGAAGCTGATGGACACCGCCGGACGTGTGGAGCGTTTTCGGAAAAAATACGCCAACCTCGAAAAGAAGTAAGAATTTCAGGCGAGACCTATTTGAGAGGACGTGCGAAAGCACGTCCTCTTTCTCTTTCAGTCAATTTCACAGCGACAAGCGTTTGCATCTGAATCCATATTTACGGATACTACCCGCATGCCAGATCTGAATATCGGTGGACAAGCAGTAATCGAAGGGGTCATGATGCGTTCGGCTGATCGTATCTCGACCGCAGTCCGGACTGCAGATGGACAGATTGTCGTCCAGTCTGAAGATTTCAAATCCCTTTCAAATCGCTATCCCTGGATCAACACTCCGGTCCTTCGTGGCGCGGTTGCATTTGTTGAGATGCTTCTAATCGGTATTCGTACGCTGAATTTTTCCGCTGATCTCTCTATGCAGAGTGTCGCGGCAGTGACTACTGCAAGTGGGACCGCTGATGCCGCTGCAGTTTTGCCGAAACGAACACATGAGGCGGGGAATTCCCCGATGCTCATCCTGACTGCCGTTGTCGCCGTTGGGCTCGGGATTCTGATCTTCTTTTTCACTCCTATCGCAGTCGCATCACTTTTTGGAATAGAAAAGAACGCGATTGGATTCAATCTGCTGGCCGGTGGGATTCGACTTGTCATGTTGGTTGGCTATATGCTCGCGATCTCGATGATGAAAGATGTCAAACGAGTCTTCGAATATCATGGAGCCGAGCACAAAGCGATCATGACGATGGAAAATGGTGGTCCACTCACCGCACAGCGTGCCATGGAGTCGACTCGATTCCATCCTCGTTGCGGAACATCATTCTTGCTGATTGTCGCCTTGCTTGCGGTGATGACCTACGCAGTATCAGACACCCTCTTTGCAGTTATTGTGGAACGGGCGCCGTCTCTGGTTGAGCGGTTTCTTTTGCATGCGGTTTTACTCCCTCTCATTGCAGGGTTGTCGTTTGAACTTCTGAAAATGTCCGGCAAGACCCGCGGACATGCCCTGACAAAAATTCTGATTCAGCCGGGACTCTGGTTACAGCGCATTACGACTCGCGAACCCTCTATTGATCAGTTGGAAGTAGCGATTGTTGCTCTTGAAGATGCCCTTCGCTTGCCCTCATCTGTCCCGCGGACGCCGTACCAGTCCCTTATTCATTAGCGACGCTCACATTCTTTTTTCGCCGGTTCATCTCCGGCATTTTTCACCCCGTATCATTCTGACAAGTAACCAAAGGTTTTTTTTATGATAGAGATCGTTGCAAAAATAGAAGAGAAACTTGCCGCATTGGATGCCTCCCTTTCCGATCCGGCATTCATGAATGATCACCGTAAACTTGCTGATCTGAATCGTCAACGTCGAGTGCTGGTTGATATTCTCGAAACCGGACGCGCCTACAAGATTGCCGCATCAGAACTTTCACAAACGCAACAACTGATAGAAAATGAATCTGATCCTGAGATGGTGGCAATGGCGAGAGAGGAATTACTCACGCTCGAAGAGCAGGTGCCGCGACTCGAAGCCGAATTCAAAGTCAAACTTCTTCCGCGTGATCCGAATGATGACAAGCCTTCCATTGTTGAAATTCGGGCAGGAACCGGCGGGGATGAAGCGGCTATTTTCGCGGGTGATATCTGCCGTATGTATCAGCGATATGCCGACACACGAAGATGGAAAATAGAAACTCTGAGTGTCAGCCCCGGCGATATGGGGGGCTTCAAAGAAATTATTTTTCGAATTGAAGGGGAAGCGGCATATGGTCGCCTCAAGTATGAATCAGGGGTACATCGCGTGCAGCGAGTTCCGGCGACAGAATCGCAGGGGAGAATTCATACCTCGGCAGTGACGGTCGCAGTCTTTCCGGAAGCAGAAGAGGTCGACATCGACATTAAGGAGCATGAACTTCGCATCGATGTCTATCGTTCATCCGGGCCGGGAGGGCAATCGGTTAACACGACCGATTCTGCAGTCCGAGTGACCCACATTCCGACTGGTTTGGTAGTCACCTGTCAGGATGAAAAATCGCAGTTGAAAAATAAACAGAAAGCCCTTGTTGTGCTTCGCTCTCGTCTCCTTGATATGGCGATCACGGAACAGCAATCGAAACAGGCCGCCGAACGACGAGAGATGGTCTCCACTGGTGATCGCTCGGCAAAAATTCGTACCTACAATTTTCCTCAATCGAGAGTGACTGATCATCGCATCAATCTGAGTTTGTATAATCTCGATACGGTGCTCGAAGGGGATCTTGATCTGTTGCTTGAGCCACTCATGCAGTATGACCGTGAAGCGAAGTTGAAAGCACAGGGAGAAGGGCTTCTGTGAGTGAACTGAAACATCGAACCATTCAGCAGCTTGTCAGCAGTTTTGGTCAGCGGCTCGAAGCGGTCGGCATAGATGCCGGTCGAGTCGAAGTCGAAATTGTACTCTCCCACTTGCTGTCCGTCGACCGTCTGGAGCTCTATCTCCACGGCGCAAAAAAAATAGATGACCGTCTCATTCAGGATATTGAACGGATAGTATCGAAACGAGAGAGCCGTTACCCCCTTCAGTTCATATTGGGGGAAGCATGGTTCTATGGGCGAAAGTTCCTGGTGAATGAATCAGTCATGATTCCAACTCCTGAGACTGAGCTTTTGTGTGATGCCGCCAAACAGTTTGTCCGTGCCCATGAACTTAGCGCACCTCGTATTCTGGATATCGGGACCGGTTCGGGGGTGATTGCGGTGACACTTGCGAATGAGATTCCTAATGCGAGCATCGTCGCGGTCGATCTCTCTGCAAGTGCCCTTGCCGTTGCGAAAGAGAATGCAAGTCGACTGGGCGGAATGGAGAGAATCGACTGGCGTGAATCTGATCTTCTCTCGGCAATCCGACCGGAGGAACGATTCGATCTGATTCTTTCGAACCCGCCATATATCTCTGAAGATGAATATCGAGAACTTCCTCCGGAAGTTCTTGCCGATCCGAAACTCGCACTGACTTCCGGAAGTGAGGGGCTCGATGCGATTGCGATACTCCTTCGCGAGGCCCCTGCATACTTGAATCCGCGCGGCCGTTTCATGTTCGAAATCGGCTACAATCAGCGAGAAAAAGTAGCCGCCCTGTCGGCGCGAGATGATCGTTACACTTCGTTCGACTTGCTACAAGATTTGAATGGGATCGACCGCGTGATTATTCTCGGTTGCGAGTAGTCATGGCGGCGACTCGGAAATTACTGCAACAAAGAATGGAGCGTCTGGCGTCGATTCTGCCGATTCTTCACAAGGAATTTCCACGACCACTGACCGCGCTGCACTATAACAATCCTTTCGAATTGTTAGTCGCGACCATCCTTTCGGCGCAATGCACCGATGAACGGGTCAATCTGGTCACTCCTGCATTATTCAAACGATATCCTACCATCAAGGAATTTGCGGACGCGGATCAGGCGGAGCTTGAAAAATTGATCTTTACTACTGGGTTTTACCGAAACAAGGCAAAATCAATTCTCGGTGCAGCGAGAGTGATTCTGGAAGATTTCAAAGGAGAACTTCCCCGCACACTCGCTGAGTTTGTCAAAGTCCCCGGAGCCGGACGGAAAACCGCATCGGTGGTATTGGGGAGTGCGTTTGGAATTGCCGAGGGGATTGTGGTCGATACACATGTGGCGCGCCTCTCGAAGCGACTCGGATTAACAAAGGAAACAGATCCTGTCAAAGTGGAACGTGACCTGATGGAGATTGCTCCGAAAGAGAATTGGATATCCTTGTCACATCTGCTGATTTTGCATGGCCGTGCAACTTGTCTGGCGAGAAAACCAAAGTGTGAGATGTGCAAGATTGCGAATCACTGCCCCTCAGCCGGAAAACATGCTACTTTGAAAAAGAAATCGTAACTCTCAACCTGATTCAGTCGGCTATCGAGTAGCGGTTTCGACGTTTTTGAATCATCCCCTCCTGCATGAGCACCGCCAGTGCCTGCGTAATTCTCTCTGGTGCAAATCCACTTTCTGCCATGAGCGCATTCGCAGTTTTTTGATCTCCGTTCGCTAAGAGTCTGATCACTGCTCCTCGCACCTGACGAAGGGAGCCCTCAAACTCTGATTGACGCGACAGAGATCGTACTCCCGTCTTCTGAGCGGTGAGATTCATCGCGCCGTAATCCATCAGGGCATAGTGCCAGATTCGTGCATTCCTTCGAGGAAGGACTCGTTCGGCAAGCAGTTGAAGATTCGCAGAAGTGGTTGTTGGTGGGAGAGAGAACGAAGCGAGTAAGACCCGCCTGATATTCGTATCAATCGCTGCCAACGGCAGATTGAATGCAAAGACAAGAATGGCTTTTCTCGTATAGGGGCCAAGCCCCGATATCCCCATGAGTTCATCTTCTGACCGAGGGAATACTCCCTGAAAGCCGTTCGTAACTCGTTTGGCGAGGTCATGCAAATAGATTGCTCGTCGATTGTATCCAAGTCCAGACCATGCCTTTAATACAGATACCCTGTTCGCAATCGCGAGTGACTTCCAGTCAGGAAAGAGTGCCAGCCACGCTTCATATTTCGGCACCACCCGCGAGACCTGAGTCTGCTGCAGCATGAATTCAGAGACAGCGATGGCATACGGGTCGGTTGTTTGCCGAAAGGGGAGAACTCTTCCCTGCCTTGCGTAGAACGAAAGCACTTTCTTCCTGAAAGCAGTCACTTCAACTGCGCTCGGAAGAGTGAACTGCTCAGCTGACTTGGTCGGTCTGTGAGTCTGTTTTTTTGCTGTTGGCATGTGCAACTGCGGTCAAGGCGAAAAGGAGTGCGAAGACATACGCCCCCTGCTCCCAGGTCCATGCCCGCATGAAAAAGAGAGTGGAGAAAAAGACAAACATCATAGCATAGATCGCACCATGTGTGGTTGCGATCGATTGGCTCGCAGCGCGACGCATCGACACTCGCGCAAAGCTCAGCCCACGCCATGACAGAAAAAGGAGTGCTGAGACTCCGAGGATACCTGTTTCAGCCAGATAGTGCATGATGACATTGTGCGCCGTCGCACCATGGACATAGTACCAGAGAGGATGCGACTTGGCGGCCATCACGAAATCTTCGATGACGCTGAAATTCCCGAGCCCAATACCTGTGATCGGATGCTCCAGAAAGGCCAGCCAGGAGACTTTCCAGAGAACCAACCGAAGGAGTATTGTCCCTTCCGGATTGATGATCGAATTCGGAATCTGCTGCAATCGCCCTAGGTAAGTCTTGAACAATTCCCCCTGAAAAAGGGAGATGACCGCGACCATCACACCGACTGCCAGCCCAGTGAGAAGGACGCCGCGCAAAAAGGATTTTCGTCCCTCCCGTTTCCCTTGCCCGGAGGCGACGATCAGGACAAAGGGGAGTGTGAGCGCAAATGAGATCAGCGGTCCGCGTGACTGACTGGCAATAGTCCCGCCAATGATCGCGATAGTCGACAGCAAATAGATGAATCGCTCTGCCGCGGTGGTCGCCCGAACAACAAACCAGATCGCCATTGCGAAGCCGGTCATGGCAAAGGTCTCATAGCTTACAGAAGCAGTCCCGAAGGCACGCTTCCCCCCACCGCCGAGGAGAAAGAGGATCATGTTTCCGACGGAGAGAATCACCACAAACCAGAAATAGCTCATGAGCATTTTTCGAAGTCCGAATTTCGGCATGAAGTGAACTAAAGCCCGAAACATGAGATAGATCAGCAGGAGTTTTCCGGATGAGACAATCCCTCGTGACGGCGCAAATGCAAATGCGCAGGAGAGCCATGCCGCGCCGATGAACAGGAGAAAAGGGAGATCGAGGCGTGTCGGCTCCGGTTTGCTTCCCCCAAGCCAGAAATCGACAATCATGGCACCAAGGAAGAGCAGCGCCCCGATATCATACGGGCTGATCCCGACTGGTGGGATATAGACAACGTAGTGGAAGGAAAGGGAGGCGAGAAAGACCCAGAAGGTGATGCGTGGCTGAGTTATCAACAGAAGTGCGACGACTCCGGCAATAGCAACCCCGCCGAACATGAATTTTTCCATCCCGAAAAGCAGGAGGGCAGGAATGAACAGCAGAAAGAGCACCCCTCCCCAGCCGAACCTGAATCGGAGTGGAATGGAACTGGGTTCAGAAATCTGTAATTCTGCCGGGGCTGACATCTGCGAAGTCTAGCCGAAAGAGAACCTCCGGGCAAACAGGATTCGCACGCCCCGGAGCCAGCAATCAATCTTGTATGCGGTGCCGACAGATAGTATCCTTCACGCATGCATAGCTACGCGCTCGGACTGATCGAAACCAAGGGACTCATTGGGGCCATCGAAGCAACCGATGCTGCCGCCAAGGCGGCCGCGGTGGTGATCTCCAGTGCCGAGCTGACAGATGCCGCATTTATGACGGTCAGAATCGAAGGGGAGCTTGGCGCTGTTCAGGCAGCAGTTGAGGCCGGCGCACAGGCGGCTTCCAGAATCGGTGAGCTGGTCGCAGCCCATATCATTCCACGCCCCTCTGATGGGCTCGCTCCGATTACGCCGAATAGACGTTACATTTCGAAATACCATGAGTCAGATAATCGTCCGGCCTTGTCATTCGATGGCGAAACATCCATGAATGAGAACTCTTCAAGTTCTGTGAATAAGCAGCGAGTATCAAGTCCGAGTGCGAAACCAGAGAGTATCGCGACACACGCTTCTCCTCCACGTCCACAATCGATTCAACAAACTCCGCCGGTAGTGCGAACCTCTACTCCGTCAGTACCCAAACCAACGGTACAACGAGAACTACCTCCCCGCCCTCCTGTAGTGCAGAAACAGCCAGAACCGACTGGCAGCAAAGAGAGCACTCCTACTCGAGCAGAATTGGAAACAATGCCGGTGGTTGCTCTTCGACAGTTTGCACGCGGGGTGAAGAATCTGCCAATTCAGGGGAGACAGATCTCAATGGCGAATCGTCAACAACTCATCGACGCTATCGCGTCGGTATTGCCACTGAAGTAAGCGAAAGAAACAGGACATGTTTATCGGCAAAGTGGTCGGCACACTCTGGGCAACGCAGAAGACTGAAAGTACGCGTGGCATGAAGTTTCTTATTATTCAGCCATACAATCTCAAGAAAGCACCAAACACCGATACGGTGGTTGTCGCTGATGTCCTCGGCGCGGGGGAAGGGGAGTTAGTGTTGTGTGCGTATGGTCGCGCGGCACGTCTGGCAATCGGGAATGAGAATATGGCGATCGAAGCCGCGGTGACCGGTATCATCGACGAATACAATGTGCAGCCGGAAGATTACATGGGTGAGATCGACCCGAAAAAGATCAGCTACAAGAAACAGCTCGCGAATAGATAGAGCTGGGGTCAAGCGAATGACTTTCTCTGTCCGCATACACATGACCATGACTCAGAGAATCTATCATCCATGTCATCGATAATTGAAAAAATCCGCGAAGCAGGAGTCGTCGGGGCCGGTGGAGCCGGATTCCCCTCTCATGTCAAGTATGACACCAAAGCAGAGATTCTTCTCGCCAATGGTGCGGAGTGTGAGCCGCTTTTGTACAAAGACAAAGAGCTGATGCGTCTTTTCCCGAATGAAATCAGGAAAGGGATGGAGATTGTCGCCGAAACCGTACAGGCAAAAAAGCAGATACTGGGGATAAAATCAAAGAATGGCGAGATCATTGGAAATTTCCGCCGCATCTTCGGACGTGATGGTGCGACGATCCATGAAATGGGGGACTATTACCCCGCCGGTGATGAATATGTTCTCGTCTATGAAGCAACCGGCCGACTGATTCCGTATGGCGGCTATCCAGTCCATATCGGCTGCGTAGTGACGAATGTCGAAACACTGCTCAATGTCACCCTCGCGACACTGGGCGTTCCGGTAACTGAAAAGTTTATCACTATCACCGGCTCAGTGCGCAATCCTCTCACCTGCAAGGTGCCGATCGGGATGTCGATCAAGGAAGTGATCGAACTCGCAGGTGGAAGTTCACACTCTGGTCCGATTGCTGTCTTTGATGGTGGCGCCATGATGGGGCAGTTAGTGACTGATCTTTCGAAGCCAGTGACCAAAACCAGCGGCGGCTATATTGTCCTTCCTGCTGATCATATTCTCGTTCGACGAAAGAATGCCGGAAAATCAGAATTTAAGCGTATCGGTCAGTCGGCCTGCGATCAATGCTCACTCTGTACTGAGTTCTGTCCGCGCTATCTTCTTGGTTACGAAATCGAGCCGCATAAAGTCATGCGTTCACTCGGATTCGCCGGTGAGAAGGATGACATGTGGGGGAAATACGCGGTCAACTGCTGTGAATGTAATCTCTGCTCGATGTATGCCTGCCCGGAAGATCTCGACCCGAAACAGGCCTGTGTCCGGTCGAAAGTAAATATCCGTCTCAAGGGGCTTCCCTACTCTCCGCCAGAGCGTGAGTTGCATGCACATCCGATGCAGGAACACCGGAAAGTTTCGACTGAAAAACTGACCCGAAAACTTGGACTGATTCCGTACGATGCCAAGGCATTGTATGTCGATCTGAAGATTTCTCCCTCTCAGGTCTGTATTCCACTCTCGCAGCATATCGGAAACGCTGCCGAGGCGATAGTCAAACCCGGCGACAAAGTCGCTCTGGGTCAGATGATCGGCAAGGTCGAGGGGAAGACTCTCGGCGCGAATGTGCATGCGTCAATAAGCGGTATTGTGAAATCTGTTGATCGGGAGATTGTAATCAGTGCGAACTAACAAGACAGACACTCTGATTGACTCTCGGCAGAAAACGGCGGATACTCTCCTATGACCTACAATGCCATCGGGCTGATCGAATACAGTTCCATCGCACGTGGTATCGGCAGTGCCGATGCCATGGTCAAAGCGGCGGCAGTCGAACTGGTCATCAGCCGAACGATCTGCTCCGGCAAATTCATGAATCTGATTGCCGGGGATGTACAGGCGGTGAAAAATGCCATCGCAGCCGGTGAAGAGTACGGAATGGAGACAGTCATCGACAGTTTCGTGATTCCGAATGTGCATCCCGATGTATTCCCCGCCATGTCCGGCTCGACGCAGGTGACCAAACTTGATGCCCTCGGTGTGATCGAATCATTCAGCGTCGCATCACTCATTGAAGGGGCTGATCAGGCGGCGAAAGCAGCGGATGTGAAGCTGATTGAGATTCGTCTCGCCATGGCTCTCGGCGGGAAGGCCTTCGTGACGCTGACCGGTGCGGTTGGCGCAGTCGAATCGGCGGTTGCTGCCGGAGCGGAGATTGTGTCGCGTAATGGGATGCTCGTGCATACCGTCGTTATTCCTTCCCCACGCCCTGAACTTCTGCGTGATATTCTGTAAGTGAGGCACTGATGTCACAGAATCCGTTAAGCGAATTTGAAATTTCGAAGATCACTGAAATCGTCGCCGGACGAATGGGGGTGAGTGTCGATGCGAAGACACTCCGTCAGGTGATTGATCGTGTCGTTGATTCACTGCCAAATGAACGCGGGAATCCGTCGATAAGTGGCGGCACCTGCGAAACACCGGCGCGCGGCGTTTCAGCATTTGAGAAATCGGGATCGCATCAGCCGCCACCATCGGTTGTGACACCGCGACCTGCATACAATCCACGCGCGGAGTTTTCTCCTACTTCAGGAATCAGAGCCGATAAATCTGGCGGATTGTATGACAAGATCGAAAAGACCGATCATACGCGCATAATTGTCGCGGCATTCGGGACGAATCGCCCTGGTATTGTCGCCGCGCTGACCAACGTGCTGGCGGAATGTCAGTGCAGTATTGAGGATATCTCACAGACCATCATGCAGGAGTTTTTCTCGATGATCATGGTGGTGAATATCGGCGGGAGCAAAATCGATTTCACAGCCCTTCGTGACAAACTCATCAGCACCGAAGCGACGTATGGCATGAAGGTCTATGTCATGCACGAAGACATCTTTCGGTATATGCATAGGATATGAGCCAGCATCCGCGATGTGACTTCAATGTGATTTCAATTAGACTAGCGTCAAGGGTATGCTATGCCTGAGATGAAAGACTTTCGGGTTCGCGATCCGATTCATGGTTTTATTCGACTTTATCCCTTTGTTAGGGACATAGTCGACACGCCCGAATTTCAGCGGCTTCGCCGAGTTAAGCAGTTGTCATTTGCGTACTTGGGATATCCTGGAGCAGAGCATACGCGCTTTCCGCACTCTTTGGGTGTATGTGCATTTTCAGTTAGAATCTTTGACCACCTGATCTCAAACCCTGATGCAAGAGATCTGCTTAAGGATAGTTTTGGATGGCAAGAAGTTGACTTAAAGCGAGAACGCGTTCGACTGTGCCTTGGCTCTTTGCTTCATGACACTGGTCATGCCCCATTCTCACACTCATCAGAGGATCTCTTTCCTCAGGGCGTGAAACACGAAGACTACTCTAGGGAAGTAATTCTGAAGACTGGAATTGGTAGTTTAATTGATAATCATTGTTCAAATTGGGGTATCACTCGAAACGATGTCGACGATTTATTTTCTTCTAAAAGTTCACTAGACCCCAAATTGCAGTTCGTGGCAGGTATTTTTGCAGGGGAAGTTGACAGTGACAAAATGGACTACCTTCTTAGAGATTCTCTCCACGCAGGAGTATCTTACGGTAGATATGATCACAATAAATTGATTGAGAGCCTACGCCTTGTTGAAAAACCAAATGGCGGCAATCCAGTACTGGCAATTGGAGAAGACGGCTTATTTGCCTTGGAGGCTCTTGTAGTTGCCCGATATCATATGTTTGCTCAAGTGTATTATCATAAGATTGCCCGGATTTATAGTCTTCACTTCGCACGAGCACTAAGAGATGCTGGGTTTTCCTATCCCAAGGCCATCGCCGATTATCTAAAGCATGACGATTCCACTGTTTTCGCCTTGCTGCATGATGCACCGGACTCTAACAAACACGCCAAGCGAGTAGTTCGACGCGATCATTTCAGGCTTGCTTATCAGTCAAGCACGGATGTCCAGAAAGATGAGGACAGAAAGCTTCGTATTCTAGAGCAAGAACTGGAAAACAGTCCGTCATTTGCCGATAGCTATATGTTTGATCATTCAGCAAAAGCTGCACATAAATTTACAAGCGTTGAGTTTTTGGTTCAAAAGCGAAACGGTACGTGCCAAGATGTCAAAAGAGAGTCCTCATTGATAGATAAACTGACTGGCATTGATCAGTTTCGTGTTTTTTCCGATCGTGATAAGCTAGAAGAGATTGAGGCTATCTGCAATAGGGTCATGGCGTGACAATGTCACCCGATGAAAGGAGAAGCGATATGGAGTTTACAGAGCGTGCGAACATTTTGGCTTGCCTGGTTCGGAAGGCGGTCGCTAAGAATAGTAGATTGGGGAAGATACAACTTCAGAAATTGGTGCTATTTCTACAATCAGCGGGCGTCGAAATGGGCTATCCCGTTACGATGTATCATTATGGACCTTATTCTCATGAGCTGACGTTTGATCTTGATCGCATGAAAAATAGTGGATATCTGCATGTTTCTGCTTCTCAAGACGGTTATGGGTTCATTATTCGACTTGGATCAAATGCAGACTCTTTGAGCACTCCCGACGATGCGGTTCTCCGCAAGCTTGACCAAGTGTTAGACATGTTTGGTCAACTTTCGTCGAGCGATATTGAGCTCAGCGCCACTTGCTTTTATGTTTCTGAAAAGCTCTTCGCCTCTGGTAATTGGTCAAAAGACATTGTTGCAACAACTGTCAAATCACTAAAACCTAAATTTAGTGAAGAATCCATTTCCACTGAACTAGTGAGATTAATTTCTAATGGTTGGATTACCCCCCCCCATGCCTTACCGTCCTGAAGAAATAATAGAGACTATTCACATGACCGAAGTCGAGCATCTCGACATTCGGACTGTCACTATGGGTATCTCCCTGCGCGATTGCCCCAACCCCGACATCAAGCGGCTTTGCGCCAACATCCGTGAGAAGATTCTCCGCCTCGCCAGCAACCATGTGAAGACTGTCGAGCGGGTCTCCCTCGACTACGGTATCCCCATTGCCAACAAACGTATCTCGGTCACGCCAATCGCAATCATCGCCGACGGGCACGATGTCGCCGGGATGATCGAAGTGTGTGTGACTCTCGATAATGTCGCCGCCGAACTGGGGGTCGATTATCTCGGCGGATTCGGCGCGCTTGTCCAAAAAGGGATGACCAACGGGGACCGAAACCTGATCGCCTCCATTCCCGATGCCTTCGCCGCCACCAAACGGGTCTGCGGATTTGTGAACGTCGCCAGCAGCAAGGCCGGAATCAATATGGACGCCGTCGCCATCTGCGGCGACATGATTAAAGAGCTCGCCGCCAAAACCCACGAAGCAGTCGGCTGCTGCAAGTTTGTTGTCTTCGCTAACTGCGTCGAAGACAATCCCTTCGTTGCAGGAGCATTTCATGGGATCAGCGAACCGGAAGTGGTGCTCAATGTCGGAATCAGCGGGCCGGGTGTTGTACTCAACGCAGTCAAGAAAGCGGGAGACTGCGATTTCGGCACACTTGCCGAAGTGATCAAGCGGACTGCATTCAAAGTGACTCGCATGGGAGAGATGGTCGGGCGGAAATGTTCGCAACGGATCGGCGTCCCATTCGGGATTGTCGATCTCTCTCTCGCGCCAACTCCGGCGGAAGGGGATTCGGTTGCCGATATTCTCGAAGCAATCGGTGTCGAACGCTGCGGCGCACCGGGAACGACTGCCGCTCTTATGCTGCTCAATGATGCAGTGAAAAAAGGTGGACTGATGGCGTCGTCGTTTATTGGCGGGATGTCCGGCGCGTTTATTCCAGTTTCCGAGGATGCAGGGATGATTCGCGCCGTCGAATGCGGCGCGTTGACACTTGAAAAACTCGAAGCTATGACCTCGGTCTGCTCGGTCGGACTTGATATGGTAGCTGTCCCCGGCGACACCCCTGCCACGACTATCGCTGCGATTATTGCTGATGAAGCCGCGATTGGGGTGGTGAATCATAAGACGACCGCCGTGCGAATTATTCCCGTGCCGGGGAAAGTGGTTGGTCAGTCGGCTGAATACGGCGGCTTGCTGGGAACTGCGCCGATTATGGCGGTCTCTCGTTTTTCATCGGCGGCATTGATTGCACGCGGCGGAAGAATCCCCGCTCCAGCGAGTGGGATAAATAATTGAGGGCTGTCCGTGATTCTCGCCAAGCCGAAACATGCTGCGCCACCATTCGTATCCTTACCATGGTAGTCTGTCGACTCTGTATTCTGGTGTTTCTGCCAATTACACTCATTCTTGCACAGACTCAGAGTGCAATCGCAACAGCACCAGACAATGGCTTAGAGTCGAGATCAAGTATAAAGGAAGTCTGGACATTCGACACAGGTGGCTGAGTGTATGTCACACCTACGGTCGTAGGTGATCTTCTACTAATCGCTTCCTGCTCGGGGACCGTCTACGCGCTCAATCGTGACTCCGGAACTCTAGTTTGGCAACTGCATCTCGGGGCAGTCAGTTTTCATGGCGATCCAATTCTTTTAGGTGATTCACTCATCATGCCGTTTGATCAGCAACCAACGGAACAATGCGAGGCAGGTCTGCTGGGGATTAGCATCTCTGATGGAAGGATCTTGTTTCAGAAAACAGTCCCGGGGCAGACAGAAATCGGCTGTGGACTCACGACAGACTTGCTTACCTTAAATGGCAACATAATTGCAGTTTCAACCACCGATATGATTTATTCGATTTCGGCAATTGACTCGAGTTTCCAGTGGTCATTCGACCCGCCGGATTCATTAAACAGCGACTTCTGGCCTTCGTCGCCTGTTGTGATAGACAGTCGAGTCCTCTTTGGGACGATGACCGGGGAACTCTATCTGTTACGGGGGAAAGATGGTCAGATCGTATGGAGTACGAAGTTGGGAGAAAGAATCACTACCCCACTTACAATTGCAGAAGGTAATTGCTACCTCGGAACAGAATCTGGTAGAGTGATCACTCTGGATTTTTCAGAGAAGAAAATTGAGACGATTGCGAGTCTAAACAGCTTTGTCTATGGGAAAATTGTGGAAGCAGACGGTCTGCTCTTTCTCCATACTAACGGATTCCAGTCAAACGTTGAAGGGCAGTTCCATTGCCTGAATGCACTTGATGGAAAGAAATTGTGGACAGTTAGTGCTGTAACAGATGATCCCTGGAGTGTCAAATCTCCAGTTTTGATGGGAGCGCATGTCATCACCGGAACCGGGCTTGGCAGCCTTCTTTTCATTGAACGACGTAGTGGATTGATAAATGAACGGGTTCAAATGCCGGGCGCAGTCAGATCGATTCGAGTACACGGCAAGGAGTTGTACATTGGAACACTTGATGGTTCTGTATCTAAACTCCAACTGATCGATAAATGAAGTGATTGAGTAATTTCGCGTCTGAGAAAATGATGCCCAAGATAATTCAAACGAAATTGACTTCTTTGAATTGATCCCCTACTCTCCCCCATTCAATCCCTTACCACCTCTAGCCGATAAAGATTAGATATATGCCAACACATCTTGTTACCCTCATCCCCGGTGACGGAATCGGACCGGAAGTCACCGCCGCCACCCTGCGTGTCATCGAAGCCGCCGGCATCGAAATCGACTGGGACTACCAGATCGGTGGCGCAGCCGCAGTCGAACAATTCGGCTCACCGACACCTCCCGCCCTCCTTGATTCAATCCGCCGCACCGGTACCGCTCTCAAAGGACCACTCACCACACCAATCGGCGGCGGATTCCGCTCTGCGAATGTGACAATCAGGCAGGAGCTTGAACTTTTTTCAAATCTTCGCCCGGTCAAGACCGTCCCCAATGTGAAATCCCATTTCAACGATGTCGATCTGATTATCGTGCGCGAAAACAGTGAAGGACTCTACGCCGGACTCGAGCATAAAGTCGCAGCTGGGGTGATGACCGCCACGCGTGTAATCACTGAGAAGGCATCGCGCAGAATCGCCAAGTGGGCATTTGAGCATGCCCGTGCCAATGGCCGCAAGCGAGTGACCTGCGTGCATAAGGCGAATATCATGAAACTGACCGATGGGCTTTTTCTGAATTGTTTCAACGAAGAGTCTGCGGCTTATCCTGAAATCAAAGCAGATAACAAGATAGTCGATGCCCTTTGCATGGATCTGGTGATGGATCCGGGGCGCTATGATGTCCTCGTGCTTGAAAATCTGTTTGGTGATATTGTCAGCGATCTCTGCGCCGGTCTGGTCGGCGGGCTTGGAATTGTTCCCGGCGCGAATATCGGTGAACGCTGCGCGGTATTTGAAGCGGTGCACGGCAGCGCACCGGATATCGCAGGGAAGAACGTGGCGAATCCATCCGCGCTGATGTTCTCCGCGGTGCTGATGCTTCGGCATCTGAATGAAAAGGCAGCCGCAGACAAAATTGAGAATGCCATTCATTCAGTTTTCAAGAATGGCAAGATTCTCACTCGTGATCTCGGTGGTCACTCCGGCACGCAGGAGTTCACGAATGAGATTGTCGCGGAGATAGCAAGGCAGTAGTCGGGCTATCTTCCGAGTAAGTAGCCCAACCCCGCGGTCGGGTTCTTATCATTGTCATGCTGAGCTTGTCGAAGCATGACGTTTGCTGCAACCTTGAAAATCACCTTTCGACAAGCTCTGGGTGACAAGGACGGTCACCGAAAGAGCAAACGGAAATATTCAGTCGAAACGCTCGTGCATCACGGCTTCTTCATGATCGTGTACATCCCAAAAAATCCCTCTTTGTCCTCCGGTTTCGCAAACCAGCCGAGCGGCTCACCCATCTTGTGGACGAACTCCGTATCGTTTTGATTATACGATACGATCTTGAATCCCGTTGCCGTTAGAAGCGATTGCTCGAATGGACAACGACCATCCGACCAGGGGATATAATTTGAATCGGTTGGCGGCGTGTATTTCGGTGAAATATTGTAGATCAGAAATATTCCGCCGGGTACAAGCAGGTCATAGACTCGTTTGACATAGACAGAATCACTCACCCCGAGATCGACCAACATGCGAGGATCGACTTCCTTTTCAGGATGAATATAACCACGCTTGAGGGTATTCTTAGAGAAGAAGACATCGATTGTTCCGTTTTTCCCTTCGAGAGACTTCGCGATTGCGGGGTCGGCTGGAAAATTTCCGAACTGAAGATCAACGCTCCCCTTCTCCCCCTTACCTGCAATATCAGTGACTCGCGGAATCTCCCCTTCGGATGTCGCATAGACATATTGCAAAACGGGTGAGACTTCGTAACCAGTAGTATGTGCTCCAAGTGACGCCATCAATCGAAGCTGACCTATTGACCCGAATCCAAAATCAATGATACGTTTTCCATTGAGATCAGTAAGTCCATTCTGACCGGCCAAATCAAGTGCACGCACAAATGCAAGCGGCGAACCGTATCCGGTGTAGTAGTAGAACTGCTCGTCGAACTCCCGTTTCTCGAATCCTGTTTTCAGCGAATCCGGTCGAGCCAGATAATCTGCTTCGCTCAGAATTTCTCGCTTGGCACGATTGTAGTAGCCAGAGGAGGTCGGAGTCTCTTTCGGGAGATGTGCGACTGCGCCAAGAAAGCTTTTCGCTACATCACTCGTCACCAGCGGGAGGAGTCCCGTCGCATCCTGTTTCATCCGACCGACAATCGACGAATCGACAGTCTCCTGCGCGAACGGAGAAAGGGAAACGAGCGACAAGGTCACGGCAAAAATACCCGACCTAAAAAGAAATGCTGCCGCTTTGGTGAGTACTTTTGAAATATGCTGCTTCATCTTCACGACTTCTCCGTTACGTTTTGTTCATTACCCATGTCACCTGCATTGGCGATTGAGACACAGGAAGGACGTCAGAACCTACCGGTTTGTTTAGCCTAAAACAAAACGGGATTCTTGAAGGCATCCTGATGGTGAGCTCAAGACGGAATCTCCTTCTGGGTTTTTCAACTTTCTTACATCGTCCAAGTAGTGGTCGTCACGCCATCGAACAATGGAGGTGATATCATTCCGAATGCCAAAGCAGAACAACATTGCGTCTGAACTGCCTGGCGCAATGCAGCGATTGGACACTGGCTTCGGATATGTACCGAGAGGTTCGTAAGAGCGAAACGAATCAACTGAACTGTGCCTGTTGAGACATTTTTGAGGAATCAGGAGACCTATGACATTTCAAGAAGACAATCGAACATATAAGGTATCGTCGATTCCGGAGCTTGCTGTTCTATCTGTTTCAAAAGGGATTTTCTCATGAAAAAATGGAGAGGAATGATGAGAGAGCGTGAATCTACCGCTTGATCTTCGCCTTGAATTCACCCTGAAAACGAACGGAGTCTCCGACAGCCGATCCAAAATTCCCGTTCATGTGGGCAAAGAGATTTTCACTCGCAATGGAATCAATGATAATGACCCCGCTGTTTCCCAGATAGCGAAGGTCTTCAATCTTCATCGTATAATCCCCGATCTTTTGGGCAATCATGCGATCAGTAATGGGAAGTGTGTCGGTCGAAAATTGCAGCGGCAGTGGTATGAACAGCTGATATCGAATGACTTCATCCAGCGTAAAGCGAAGTGCACGATCACTCTTCTGTCCCCGATGCTCACAGAAAAGAACCAGCAGATTATCGTCCCCGGGAAGAATCAGATCGTTCTGCGTTTCTGGCATCGGGTTGATCATAGCACCGCGATAGAAATGTGTACCAGTTACTTCCGTTCGAGTTGAGACTCCATCATGGACAACAAAGAGATCACGTCGAAGTCGGCTGATACAGCCGCTCACACCTGTCAGCGCGAGTATGCAGACGATGAGAGGAAGAAGTCGAGAAGTGAGCGTGACGGGTAACTGTCTCATATAATGAAGCCGAATCAGATCGGCATCTGCATAATACGATATCGCTTATAGAGACGGCAACCGAGCGCAGTAGCTGCGGCAACCATTAGTTCGTTCGTCTCAAGTATCCAGGAAAGCTCAGCAGATACATACCCCGCTTTCATTCCTGCCTGTGCCGTGTGCACATACAATGCCGCGTCGACCCCCTTCTTATGATAATCATGCACTACTCCCATGGTGATCATCCGGAGGCGATTGACTTTGTTGCTCACTTTAGTATGCCAGAGAATCTGGAAGAGTCCAAAGGGAAGGAGATGCCCGCTTGTGTGAATCAACGCCTGATTGATATCCGGGAGGGCGAGACAAAATCCGACCGGTCGTTCCCCGTGCATGGCGATAATCACCAGCTTTGGATCGACGAGCTCTTTTAGATTTTTTGCCATATAATTGAACTCTTCGAGTTCCATCGGTACGAATCCCCAGTTTCGCTCCCACGCCTCGTTGTAGATTCGATTGATCAGTTTGACTTCATTGTCGAAATCATTCATCCGAATGGTACGAATGGTGATCTTCTGGCGTTCCAGTAGACGCTTCGTGACTTTTCCATGACGATCCAGCGAGAGTGCTTCTTCATCAATATAGAAGCCGAGCAGATCCATGACTTTCTTCAAGCCAAACTTCTCTGCCAGTGCAGGCAAGTACGGTTTGTTCCAGGTCATCATCACCTGTGGCGGGTCTTCAAAATTTTCCACCAGAAAACCTATCTCATGATTAGTGGAGAAATTCATCGGCCCGCGCATCGTCTCCATCCCCTCCTTCTTGAGGGTGATCATGGCGACTTTCAGAAGGCGTGAAGCGATTTCGTAATCATCGGGGCAGTCGAGAAAGCCGAAGAAGCCGGTCTTCTCTCCGTGAAAATCATTGTGACGGTAGTTTACGCAGGTTGCGATACGTCCACAGACTACATGCCCACGAACAGCAAGAAAGAGCTGTACCTTTGCACCTTTGTAGAACGGATTTTTTTCAGTATCAAAAAATTCGTTCCGCTCGATATCAAGCGCCGGCACATATGCCGCTTCATTCTTGTAGAGTTGATGCGGGTACTCAATGAACTGTTTGAGTTGAGATTTCGATTCGACCGGGACGACATCAACCTGCATGGTACGAAACTGCCTACGAGATCAGACCGCGACGGCGGCCGACCTTGGCAAGCACTTCAACAACGCGGTCGATATGTTCGTCGGTGTGGGTGGCAGTCCAGCTGGTTCGAATCATCGCCTGCCCCGGTGGCACTGCCGGTGAAATTACCGGATTGGTGAATACCCCTTCGTCATAGAGATCTTTCCAGAATGCAAAGCAATCGAGGTCTTCACCCACGACTATCGGAATAATCGGTGACTGAGTATGTGCCGTATTGAAACCAAGTCGCTTGTATTCGGAGAGTGCCCGCTTCGCAGTCTTCCAGAGACGTTCACGTCGCTCAGGTTCTGCTTCGATGATATCGAGAGCGGCGATGACCGCGGCTGCCGATGACGGGGTAATTGAGGCAGAGAAGATCAAGGCACGTGCGGTATGCTTGATGTAATCAATCACTTCTGCCTTGCCGACGACAAATCCACCAAGAGCAGCGAATGATTTCGAGAATGTCCCTGCAGTCAGGTCGACTTTATGCCCAAGTCCAAAATGTTCTGCTGTTCCGGCCCCAGTCGGTCCGAACACGCCGATAGAGTGGGCATCATCGACCATCACTCGTGCGCCGTAATTTTCCGCAATACGCATCAGATTCGGCAGATCAATGAGATCCCCTTCCATGGAGAAGACTCCATCGACGACGACAAATATTCCGCCTCGGGTATTGATCGAGCGGACATTTCGAATCACACGCTCGAAATCATCCATGTCGTTGTGAGCAAACTTGTAGGTCTTCCCGTACGAGAGACGGCAGCCATCTACGATGCAGGCGTGTACCTGACGATCGATGATGATTGCGTCATTTTTCCCGACCATGGTCGAAATCACGCCGAGATTGGTCTGGAAGCCGGTCGAGAAACAGAGAGCTGATTCCTGCTTCATGAACTTGGCAAGACGTTCTTCGAGTTCAAGATGCAGATCAAGGGTACCGTTCAGAAAACGGGAGCCGGTGCAGCCGGAGCCATATTTGTATGCTGCCTGCGCGGCGGCTTCTTTAACTTTCGGGTGGTTGACCAGCCCGAGGTAGTTGTTTGAGCCGACCATGATGCACTCTTTCCCATCCACCACCACCATGTCGCCGGGGGCGGACTGGATCGGGTGAAAATAGGGATATATGCCGAGGGCCTTGACCTGCGCCGGTGCGGTGAAGTCATAGCATTTCTGAAACAAATCAATGTAGGCGACGTCAGTGGTGGTTGACTCGTTAGTCACCAGCTCTCCTTCCAATGAGATAGGCGATCCGGGCGCAAAAAACTCCCGGGGGAACCCCCGCAGGAAACGATTTTGTGAGGGGAAAGTCAAGGAAGAGGCATTTTGGGGGATTCAGAGGGAAAAGGAGTTCAGATTGACCTACCTCGGGTACTTTCCTCCTTGCACACTTCTGCATTGACTCCCGATTCTCAACGTGTAAAATTTCTCTTCGCCAAGGAAACCAAGGAGGAATAGATGGATCGTTCTGCGTCTCACCGAATCGCAATAACCAGCATCATTTTCACTCTCATCCTCGCATGGTCAGCGGTGAATACCTCCGCTTGCCCTTGGTGCGAAAAGGGGCGGGAGAAATATCAATCCACGAAGGCGGTTCTCGTCGAAGGGATGGGGAAACATCATCACCCTGTCTCGACCACCAACGCCGAAGCCCAGTGTTTCTTCGATCAGGGACTGGCCTACTGTTTCGCATTCAATCATGACGAGGCAATCCGTTCATTCCGGCGTGCGGCTGAACTTGATACTACTCTCGCAATGGCCTGGTGGGGGATCGCCTATGCCCTCGGTACCAACTACAATCTCCCAACTGATTCAGCCCGTATGGCACGCTCGCAGGAAGCAGTGCAGGAAGGGATGAAACGGCTGCAGTGGGCATCCGCCAGCGACAAACGCTATCTCACCGCCATCGCAGCAAGAGTGACATCAACCTGGGATGGAAACACGAAGCGATTGGACTCTGCCTATGCGAATGCGATGCGTGCAGTCTATGAAGCGGAACCGGATGATCTTGATGCGGCGGTATTTTACGCCGAAGCCCTCATGAATCTTCGTCCGTGGCAATTGTATTCAATAGAAGGAATCGCCGGACCGGAATCAGCTGAGATCGAACGAATTCTCGCCGATGTCCTGAAGCGCAATCCCGACCATGCCGGTGCGCATCATTTCTTCATTCACGCGACTGAGGCATCCCCGAATCCGGAACGAGCACTCATGAGCGCGTATCAATTACCATCACTGATTCCGGCAGCAGGACATCTGGTCCATATGCCGGCGCATGTGTTCATCCGGACTGGTAATTATATCGCGGCAGTAGAAGCGAATCGTCAGGCGATCGACATTGATAGTGCCTACGTCGCCAACAATGGCGGACAAGGGTTCTACTCGATTCTCTATGTTCCACACAACATTCATTTCTATGCCGTTGCCTGTGCGATGGCGGGAATGAAAGCCGAAGCACTCCGCGCTTGTGAAAAAATGAACGCCTATATCGAGCCATTTGTGAAAATCGACCCGATGGCAGAAGGAGTTGCGCCGACACACTTACTGCTGCTGACTAAATTCGGTGAATGGGAGAAGATTGCGGCATTTCCAAAACCGGATACTGCCCTCCACGTGGTCACTTCGATCTGGCACTTCGCGCAGGGGGTGATGTCGGCATCGAAGGGGAATCTGAAACAGGCGGAGAAACATCTTGCCATGTTCCGCACCGAACAATCTCGCCTCTTGCCGAATGCGATGATGGGAGCGATCAATCCAGCCCCGCTGGTGATGCCGATTGCCGAAGCTCGTTTGTTGGCGGCGATTGAAATCGCCAAAGGCGCAAAGGGGGATCCGGTCCCATTTTTTGAACGAGCGATTGAACTTCAGCGCGGAGTGATCTATGACGAGCCGGAGGCATGGTATCTGTCGAGTCGGGAATCGCTCGGCGGCTACTATCTGAAAACCAATCAGGCAGGAAAAGCGGAAGCGGTGTTTCGCGATGATCTCAAGCAGTACACACGATCAGGTCGTTCCTTATTTGGACTAGTGGAAGCTCTCAAAATGCAGGGACGAAATGACGCCGCCGCGCATGTCGCGCAGGAGTTTCAGACAAGCTGGCAGAAAGCGGATGTGACGTTGTCGATTAGTTCGCTGCAATAGCGATTCTAATTTTTGAATTTGCAATAATTCGCATTGATTCACATTGAATTGAATGGTAGCCCACTCCCTCCAGGGGGTGGGTTTCTTTCTGGTCGTTGGCCCATCCCGCTCTTGCGGGTGGGTTTTCAGATAGCGGCACCGAAGACGGAGCCGCCCTCCAATGTAATGAAGTTTTCTTGTAGGGCGGTCTTGGCTTCCAAGCCGCCGTCATCATTGCGCCGCATAAGAAGACGGCGGGTTCGCCCGCCGAGGCGGATGACCACGCCCTACAAGAGAAGATTCTCTGATGTCACCCTGAGCTTGTCGAAGGGTGATTTCCACTCTTCGGTGCCCCACTGCGTAGATTCGCGAAGCGAATCAAGCGGTGGGTTCCCGGTCCTTATTCTCCTCGAAATTTCAGTTAAACAATATAGACCAGGAACCCACCCCTGGCCTCGATAAGCGAGGTCCGCGGAGTGGGGCACCAATGAGATCAAAGTGTCACCCTGAGCTTGTCGAAGGGTGATTTCTCGGAAGTTGTGGGAAGTCATGCTTCGACAGGCTCAGCATGACAGGAGTCGAAAGACGGTAGCCCGACTGGAACAGTCGGGCTACCCATTTCAGTGCAATCTAACTTCTCTTGAGCCGGATGCGCTTTTTGATCAGGTCGCGCTCGGTTATCACATGCACATAGTAGATGCCATCTTTCTGTGCGGTGATATCCATCGGCAAGGTGAGTTGTTTGACCTTGTCATGTTTCTGCGACAAAACAACCTCCCCACTATCCGAGACAATCTCGATGGTCATGTCGGTCGGCCATGAGGCGAAGAGATCAATATCAAATGTCCCGAAATTGCGGGGTGGGAAGACAATGACTTGAGGGGTGGAATCAGGGGGAGTGATTTTCGTAGAATCGTCAGTGACAATGAAGGAGTAGTATAAGCTCCCGCCAAAATCAGGAGTGAAGGCTTTGAGCAAGCGACCCTGTGAATCAAGCAATCGAACATAACCATACCCCGCTTCCGGATTGAACCAGAAGCCGAGTCCGTCACCAGCGGTGTCGGTTACCTTTAGAAAGTATTGAGCAATTTGAAGAGGGAGACGTATTGAAAATACTCGGTTTGTATCTAATTCAGTCGGCGCGAAAAAGAAAATAGTATCGGGTCTAAGAAAGATTGATGTATCTTCGCATCCAGGCTCACTGGAGAGAAAAAAACTATTGTCCCCAATTGCACGATTTGTTTTGAATTCAAGGATTATCGTGTCAGACCAAATTGAAAAATCAACACTACCATGCCATACAACAGCGTTATCGTCTAAGAATTGATCCTCACTCTTTCCTCCAAGCTGCACTTTTGCGATTAGAGAATCAGCTATGTAGTAGCAGTCATCAAGTTGGGATACGACTTCTTCATTAACTTCAACGTCAAACATCTGAGAAATATTTACCAGTTTGTGCCATGGCAAATACCATTCGCCTGTCTGATTCAAATACTCATAATCGGTCCTGCATCTTGAAGCCCTTAGAACTGCATGGTTACGAATTATTTCGTCTGTCAGTCCGTACGCTCTCTGCCTTCGAGACAGGTTCATTGTCGTCGTGATCCCCACGTCCCACTTTGCCCACGGCTCTTCATAGTAAAACACATAGCCATCAAGATACCAGTTCGCCGTCGGCTTTGCGGCGGCGTATGGCTGCATCTGCATCAAGAGCGAATGATCTTTCTTCGAGTTGATCGGGAAGGTGTAGATATCGGGTGTGACCACATCCCCTGGGCACCAGTTGGCACGATCAAAAGGCCATGTCCCTGCCTGCGGGTACAACGGATTCTCGCTGCACTCTTTCCAGAGATCGCGCTGATCGATCAGGGTGTCACGAGTGCCGTCATTCAGGATGAGCTTCCGCCACTTGCGACAGAACTCCGCACAATTTTCTGTCTCGTCCATGCCGTGCCCGGTCTGCATCAGCCAGACTCGTGCATACTTCGCTTTCGGATCTGATATCTTGAATGGTCGCAACAGTGAATCAATCGGCTTGCTTGAGTCACCATACGGAAATGATCCCGACCAGAGGGTATCGATCCCGAGACATTTCATCGGCGCACGTCCGGGTGTGATCTCGAAATCGAGTGTCACCACCCAGCCACGATCTGTGTTGCTCTCGTAGCCAGTGTGCTTAAAGGTAATCTCGCAGGAATCATGCAGCAGCATACCAAAATCAGATACATCTGCTTTCCATGTAAAAAACCAGGTCGAATCAAATTGCCACCCATACGGCGAGATCACCCGCGCCAATTCGATCTGCTTCTTTCCTGCGATTGTTCCGACGGCATGCTTGGTACTGGTCAGCAGGACGCCGTCGATATAATCCCACTCCCCGCATCGCTTCGCGTCGGGACAGCGATAGGTGATAGAAAGAACCACGCGGCGATAGTCGGTCTTTACAGGAGGGAATACCGCCCATTGTGGATAATATTTCACCCCCTGCGACGGATCAGTGACCACCAGCACTTTGTCATGTGAGACAACATGAATCGGATCGATAGCCTGAGCAGAGTGAACGAGTGCTATGAGCAAGAGCGCGGCAAAAAGAAAACGGTGTATCATATTGTTATGATACACCGTCAGGGGAAATTTCGCACTAGAGAGTTCTTACGGGCAGCTCGGCAGCGGATTGAACGAAATGAACAGGTGATCGACAAAGATCGTGAGATCAGCAATGTCGATACTCGTGTTCAGATCGACATCCGCTTCTACCATACAACACATCGGCAAAAAGCTTATGAAAAGATGGTCAACAATCGATGTCAGATCTCCAATGTCGACGGAAGCATCACAATTCGGATCACCGGTCGTTCCAACGCAGCATCCAATCGGCGGCTCGGAGATACACTCATCCGGGCGGCCATCGGCATCCAGATCGACCGAAGAACCAGCAATGATATCGCAGGTGTCGAGACGACCATTGTGATTGCAATCGTTGTCGGAGTCGATCATGAAGGCGATCTCGGAAATTCCGTTCGGGATGGGAAAGGTAAGTCCGCGTACGAAATTTACAATCGGGCGATTGATTCCCGGGTCGATCATGTTCACTCTCGCACTCGTCGTACGGGCAAGAAAGACCAGCCCGTCCGGATAGGCAGTTGTCTTCGACGGGCCAATGGCGAGATCAGAAATTCCGGGTTGATTTTCGCCGAGGACGAGAAATTCTCGAACGTATTGCCCGGTCACTCCATTGTATTCGAGCACACGTGAAGTACCAGCTGAGCCAACCAGAATTCGGGTAGGTTTCAGCACTGCAATGGTAGTCGGATCGACCAATGGACCGGCATTACTGCCGAGCACATGCACCGCAACAAGAGTAAGCACATTTGCCTGTAACGAGTACTCGACGATGCTTCGTTCGAGGGTCAGGACATAAAGCGTGCCGCTCGGGGATGCTGTCAGTGCAATTGGACGCTCTGGATTTCCGGCAACGATCACTGGTGTTAATGTAATTGCTCCACCGCTGCCGTTGGTGGTGACACGAAGCAATCCGCCAGAAGATGTATCGGCGATAATCAGGCGATTTCCAATGGCACAAATGTCGGTTGCCGTCGGATAGACAAGATAACTCAACACTGCGCCGCCAGTATCAATCCCCTTGAGCTGCCCGCTGGCATCAAGCACAACTACACGTCGATCAGAGGTGACTGTCATGCCGATGATATTTGAAAGTCCGGTATTGAATGAACGAGTAAATGCAGCCGACCGTTCGTGAAATTCCATGACGGTCGAATATCCGGGGAAGGCGCAGTAGATATATCGCTGACGTTCCAGATCGAGCCACTCCGGCTGACCGTTGCTGTTGCAGTCTTCTGATGCACATCCATCCGGAATACGATTTCGATCAAGATCGAATTTAAGACTATCACCTAATGCAGCGAAATTCGGAATAAGTGGATTCGAACAGGCGGGATCGACATTGTCAGGGACAAAATTTCCATCGAGGTCGAATCGCTGTCCAAGCGCAATTTCGAATTGATCGGGAATTCCACTTCCATCGGCATCTTGTTCACACGCGTCGAGAATCCCGTTCCCATTTACATCCGGAGCACCATTGGCGATATCAATTGGATCGAGTTCGTTATTGCCGTTGCAATCCTGACATTCATCAGGAATCTGATCGCCGTTGACATCGGCACTGGTCGCATTCCCGATATCGATGGCATCGTTGATCCCATTCAGGTTACAGTCGAAGCCGAGGCAACCGTCGCTAAGCACTTGATCGATCACCACTTCGGAGACTCTGCGATGCATCCGCAAATCGATATTCAATTCCCCACCGAGTTGTGTGTGGCAGTAGCTCATGATCGTACCGATCATCGATTTGTTCGGCCCATTATTCACATAGCAGGAATCAATCGGCGGGTCGTAGCCATCATGGGTGTGCAACGTGCCGAGATTGTGCCCCATCTCATGTGCGACAACTATCAAATCCCACAGCCCGCGTCCGAACGCCGGAGGACCTGCCGGAAATGATCCGAGCAAAAATCCATCAATCCCGAACGCGCCGCTGCATGAGCCGGACAAGAACGCGATTCCTCCAAAAGGCAGATCGCGGCTGGCGGTGAAGAGGTGCACGATGTCGTAGAGCGATGTATCCTCATTCTGTTCCCAGTAATTGGCGAATTCGCCGACATCATCGATCGGAAATGGAGTCGAGCCGGTGAATATTCGGACCTGACGAAGACTGAGCGTCACATCCAGGTCACGTTCATAGACTGCGCTGATGTACGAGATCAGCGAGGTCACATAGGCCGAAGTCGCGACGCTTGACGGGAAGATGGAACGAAAGAGACTATCGACATCGATTGCCACTCGTGCAAGTCGTGGACCGGATGCGCTGAATATTGATGTCAAATTCGATGGCGCAAGTCTGCGAACTTCGCTCGGGGTCAGACCACAGACCGGGACATCCTCCGGAATGTTACTCCCGCCTGAGAGTGATGATAAATAGGTTGCGCTGTTATCAGGAGTAGTGGAGATATACCAGTCATCTCCTGTGGGGTAGTCAATCGCACCGTAGCTTCGACCGGAGGGATCAATCGCCAGAAATGCAAAACTCCCCGGCGTTGATACATCTTCACCGACATAGATCTGTACCTCTGTCGCAGGAACTGTCTGCTCTGTTCCATTGATCATTTCAACGAGGCGAAAGTCGGAGGCAGAACTGACTCGAGGCGAGAGGCGTAATCGATTAGATCTGCCATCGGGAAATTCCAGGTCAAGTTGCAGGGGTTGATCGATTGTGCGCGAAGTGCGTGAAAAATCCAGAGTGCTGAAGGAGATACGTGAAGAGCTTTCTGAAAATCGCTCGACAGTGGTCATGCTCAATTCCGCGCACTTCACTCTCTGCGGAGCCGCCATGAGTAGCACCAGAGAGAACAGGAGGGATGTCAGGTAAGCGAATCGATTTCTTGTAGCGCGCATAAAGAGACCTTTCAGGATCACGTCGGAAGACCAGAGATGAACTACTCAAGTTTCGGCACTGTTGACAGATGACCGAAAAAGACCCGGAGTCAATGAACTGGAAAGGTCGCCTAAAATTGCGCTCTTGTCAAATCAGAGAGCAGACTCTGCCCTCCGTGATCCGACCTACTTCGCGGCCTCGAATGCTTCCTTCAGCCAGTCGATTAGCTCCTTGTCGACATCGGCAGCAGATTCGACCCGCACCCGATGGCTGACCATCGCGTTAAATGAGCCGGATGCTTCAAGTCGCCCCTTCGACGGTTTCCCCTTGAGATTGATGCCGACATCGAGGCGGGTCTTCGTGGTCGGCTGGATCAGACCAAATTGCTTGGCACGACGAAGAGAGACGTAGGTCTTCTTAGGGGAGATTTCCAGTTCTTTGCCAAAAGCGGTACAGGCCTTGATGAGTTTATCATAGATCGGTATGAGCGTTGACTTCTCTCCGGCGAACATTGCGGCGACGAGATCATCCCCTGCTGGCGCATCCTTACCTACTCCACTCTTGGCAGCGAGCGCGACAAGATTGGCAAAACCGTGCCCCATCCCATGTTCTGTCTTCAACCAGCTGACAACTTCTCCATGTTTTTTCTCACCGAGCTTGTGCACCATTGCGACCCATTGATCGAGGGACTTGCCGGTGTTTTTCTTGAGATTTTCGATCATCGTCTGTGTCGCGGCTTCGACTTTGTCTGCCATGTCATCTCCCATCGTACAGAATATTAGAATTGTGTGAGAATTTGATAAGTCAGAGAGAATATATATATGACAATTGCTCAGGAGCTTGTAGGAAATTTACCGACACTATTCAATTCTCTTTGAAGAGAGCGAACGAGCTCCAAAGCTCTGAGAATCTGATCTTCTGAGCTATAGAATCCGCAGCAGGCGGTAGCGAATTCCCCCTATTGGTTCTTCAGGTACGAAACGAACCAGTTCAAATCGTTCCGGATACTCGCGCACGACTCGACCGAGAAATCCATCATGATCGTAGGTCACCAGATAATCCGCCTCAAACAATTCAAGACACTCAAGAATTTTCGGTGAGTTGAGATAGCCATCACTGAGAAATGGAATGACACGTCGATCTGTAAGACCTCCCATATCAACGATGTATCGATTTGCATACATGCCGATCTCTCCGATTGGCTCCAGCGCGATCCGAGCGTCGGGAGGCGTGCTCTTTGAAATTGTGATTCCCATATCTCTTCTCAGTTGCTGAATGCCGACTGATGA
Organism: uncultured Ignavibacteriales bacterium; assembly: GCA_964518635.1. GTDB lineage: Bacteria > Zixibacteria > MSB-5A5 > GN15 > FEB-12 > CAZFGK01. Next base: position 44,109 of record CAZFGK010000014.1, on the reverse strand, counting down.
AATTCTCTTTGGCAGCACCACTCCTTGTAGTATCAGACAGCCAAACATTGAAGCAATCAGCAACCATTTGGCTTTTCGCAAGTACGGATGAAGCAACCATGCGGCGACAAGGACCAGTGCGAGAATAGGCGAGAGCCAGAGAAAGTAGCGAATCTGAAAAAGTGGGAATGAAAATCCGTAGAGAAGCAGAAGTCCCCATCCGACAAGCGGAACAAGAATCAACGGCCAGTGTGTTCGTAAATTCAATATTGTCAAAGCCGTCACGACCGTCGCGCAGACAAGGAGTGCACTGAAGACAACTTCAGATGGACCGGAGATCATAAACTCGAAAATTGACCTAAGCATCCAATCGAGTCGGTCAAGAACTCCCGCAGACTGAAACTGAGTAATAGTGATCCCGAGATGCTCTGGCAGAAATACCGACAGCTTCCCGATCCGTGTTGGTGGCAGGAAAGAACCGGTCTGAGTGAACAACCAGATCGGCCACCAGCAGAATATAGCAAGAGCGACGCCAGTAGACTTAATCGCCGCTTTTATCTCTCTCTGGCATGTCATCCAGACCATAATCCCGACTATGAACAGAAGAAACTCAGGGCGAGTCAGTGCAAGAAGACCGGCGAGGAGACCAATCAGCCAGGAATTTCTCCTCGTTGCGAAAAGAAAATTGGCCAGCAGTGCAGTCAGAAAAAAGATCAACGGGGTCTCCATCCCTTCGACCATTCGATCAGCACCGATATTTGGCAAGAGTGCAGCGATTGTCGCTGCCAACAATCCCCACCCAGCAGAGAGGAGATGATGCCGATTGAGAAATTTCACCCAGATGAGCATCCCTCCACCGCCGAGAATCGCCCCAAGAAATTTGCTCACGACCACCGGATCAGGCCAGAGAAGAGTCCCGAAAGCAAGCAGCCCGGTCCATGCGATGCTGGTCACGCCAAAGGAGAGCTCCCCCGGATTGAAGGCGAGTGTTCCCGAGTTTGCGAGATTCCGGGCATAGACAAAGAAGATGTAGCCGTCATCCCGCAGCACCCCATCTGTGAGAAAACCATAAAGGGCAGCAGCGAGAGCGAAGATCCCCCCACTCATCCAGAGAAAGACCGATGGTGAAATCCCCCACTTGTTCGATTCAGAAAACCCTGAGACCTGTGCTTGTCGGTTCTGATTCAATCCCACTCCGTTCATAATGAGAGGTAATCCTCTTTTTCGCTCCCAGAAGATGTCACCACTTAGGTGCGACTTCCCATATTTATTTTAGGGGGATTTTCAATAATCGTTTCGTAATCTTCCTCCATGCATAAAGGTCGGCTTGAAGCGTTTAGTGACGGAGTCCTTGCTATTGTTATCACCATCATGGTACTCGAACTTGTCCCGCCGCACGGGGCGGCACTGAGTGACCTCGCCCCGCTCTATCCAAAGTTCATCAGTTATGTCATCAGCTTTATTTATGTCGCGATCTACTGGAATAATCATCATCACCTGATGCAGGCGGTAAAGCATGTGGATGGTCGCGTTCTCTGGGCGAATATGCACCTGTTGTTCTGGCTCTCGCTGATTCCCTTCACCACCGCCTGGATGGGGGAAAATCATTTCGCTCAGCTGCCGGTAATACTGTATGGCGTGAATCTCCTGCTGGCCGGGGTGGGTTACTATCTTCTCACCTTACCGTTACTCCATATTCACGGTAAAGAGTCGACCCTTGCCCTCGCGCTGGGACGAGACTTGAAAGGGAAGATTTCACTCGCGCTCTATCTGATTGCCATTGCTCTGGCCTTTGTAAATCCCCTGCTAGCCGGAGCAATCTACGTCGCGGTTGCGATTATCTGGCTGGTGCCCGACCGTCGGATCGAGAAGCATCTTTCGACATGATCAGTCGGATTTTTTCTAAACTGTGGAATAACTCGCCGGTATAATTCCTGACAAATACTGCGTGGTGCGAAGCCACCTGTACAGATGCGTATCGGAGGTGGATTTCAGTGAAGGCCAATCATCTTCTTATTTGCCTGCTCCTTCTTTCGGCAGGGCTATTTTCGTCCTGTTCATCGGTCTACAATCGTTCTTCAAGCTATTACCGAAATATGAACCGTTTTCTTACTCAGGACGACCCGACTATCTGTCGCCGTTACCACTATAATTTTGAACGCCAGGCTCCACGTCTTTTCGCCGAGCAGAAAATCGATTCTATTCGAGTGGCAGCCGATTTCGTAAACAGCGAGTGTGGTCCAGCAGCCAATGTTGAAGTCACTCGACTGCTGCTGCATCTGAGTCAGGGAAGCTACGGGGACTCGCTGGTCGGGTCGTCGACTTTATCTCGCATGCTCTGGTTTCGTCGTCAGGTGCAAGAGGAGGATTGGATGTGCGTCTATTCGTGGGATGCACACAGATGGGGGGAGAACAACGACAATACTCGCGACAAATTTATCGAATTTCTGAAGTCCCTTGCTCTCCTATCCGGCAATCGGTCGCCGGCAAGTCCGAGTGCCGCTATCATCAGCCAGTTTTATCGGGGTGAGTATGACAGTGCCTTTCGGGAGATGCAGCAGCCAGCAATGCAGAATACCGCTCTGGGAAAGTCCTACGTTGCTCATGTTCGCAGTATCAAAAAGGCCTACTCAGAGTTCGGTCACCTGAGCTTTCTCATCGGTGGCTGGAACCCCCAAGGTGCCAACCGTCGGCTCGGTTCATTTCCTGAAGTAGGATTGCAGTTTGGTGGCGAGACGAAGAGATGGCGAACTGACTTTGCCCTTCTCTTTCGCCCGGGAGATGCCCGCGACTCGATCACCGTCGACAGTGCCGGCTCACTTGTGACAACAAACCGCTTTGAAGGCGGATTTCTTGGATTGGAACAGGGACTGAAGTTTTTTGATACCCGTACACAGAGTGCGGATATGTTTGTTAGTCTCGGGTACGAACTTGTCTATTCCAAAAGTCTCGGCGGGAATCCTGAAGAGCATGTTTCACATAACTCATGGTCGTTTGGTGGTGGGCTTCGCTACCGGCTTTTTGTCTTCCCTCGACTGGGATGGTACGTCGGAGGGATCGCCCGCTATTCATTTGTCGACTATCCGAATCCTCGTGGAAGCGACATTTCCGGAAACACACTCTCGCTCTCTCTGGTACTCGGCATCTCTGGCAATGCGACCCGACGAGAATTGCTCGATGATGTCAACTATAGAGGGGACTATCGATCACACTAGCTCCTCAACCCCATCTCGCGATGCTTCGCGAGTAATAGCAGTCTCTCTCGCATCGAAAGGTGAAGAAACAAGTACACCAGATGGTGGTTTCGGTCATTCCCAATGAATGTTTCCAAGGTCATCAACTAACTCTACTCTTTTGTATAGAATGATTCGCTTCGAGTTCTCCTGTAATAAATTACTTCATCTAAAAGTATTCTTTTTAAGTTCACGTTTCACCGCGTCAACGAATCATTTTCCCTATCAGCTTTCACTGTCTCACTCGTATATTCGCCGCAGTTCGAACTGGAGACAAAATATGCTCACCATCGCGACTCGAAAATTCATTCTCACTATCACTGCCCTCGGAGTCCTTTTCAGCACCCTTGCAATCGCTGATTCATTACCAACAAAGCCGAAAGCGATCCCCTCACTCTTGTCGGCACATCCGAAAGCTGCGGATACCGCTTCATTCTTCGTGCTCGAAATTCGCCACCGTGTCTTTGCCACTTTTCAGCAATTCGACACCGTGCGCATGTTCACAAAATTTCCTATTGGCGATGCAGACGACATGGGGGAAGTGGTTTTTTTCAATCCGCATCTGAGTATCACCACCAAAGGGGAATTCCAGAAGACATCCGATACACTCTATAATCCGGCGGTGCTTATCAGGGTCACTCAGGGAGACTCGGTCAAGCAGGAGAGCTGGGCATTCTATGTATCGGAGGCACCGCACTTCCGGCGAAATGATATCCTCGGTTTTCGACTGGTCGATTTCAAAGTGCCCGATAAATTTATCCCGCCGCCTATTCGAAATGAAGCTACTCTGGTAACCGACACCGCGAGCGGAAAGAAAAAGTAACGAGGATTGTGATCCGTGAATCCGAGATACACACTTTCAACTGCAGTTCGAATTTTCCTCTTTCTGATACTTCATGTCGTCTGTCTTGTCACAACTTCATGGACCGCGCCAAAGACCTGTTACGATTGCCACAAAGCATCCAAACAGGAGTTCTCCTCACAGAAGAGTATCCATCAACCAGTCAAGGAAGAGAAGTGTGAGACCTGTCACAAAAGGCATGGTTTTTCGCAGAGTCTGATTCTCGTCAGCAATGATGACCAGCTCTGCTTCAGTTGTCATGCTGATCTGAAAGATAAATACACAAAGGGGACCGTTCATACCGGACTTATGGCGGGCAACTGCTGGAGTTGTCACGATCCGCATGCTTCGAATAAGCCATCACTGCTGCGAACTGTTGTGAATGGCACCGACGACCCCGCTTCCTGTCTGCTTTGTCACGGAGATGAAACTGCGACTCAGAAAAAGTCGGCGCACGCCCACAAACCATTCGCCGATCTGAAGTGCCTTTCCTGCCATAATGCCCACAACAGTGATTACCCTGCCCTTCTTTCGCAGCCCGATTCATTGCTCTGTAACAGTTGTCACGCCAAAGACAAGCAGAAGATGGCCGCTGCGCATGACGGGAAACACACAACATCTCTGGCCTGCATCGATTGCCACTCCGGGCATGCTTCGACCAAGACCGGGCTACTCTCTGCCACCGCGCATCAACCTTTTGCCGAGGGAAATTGCACAAAGTGTCATGCTCTGCCGGATGCAACAGGCGCAATCAGTTTTGCTGAAGGAAGTAATAAAGAAACAGTCTGTGCCAGCTGTCACGCCGATCAGGCAAAGGGGGATTCTTGGAGCGTTCCTCATCCGGCGGTCTCATCCGACAACTGTTCGGAGTGTCATGCTCCTCACAATTCACGATTCGGAAATCTGCTGGTGAAAGATGAAGGAACTCTCTGCCTTGATTGTCACGGTGATGTTCTCACAGAATCGGATCTGGGGAAACATGAACCTGTGATTCTCGGCCAGTGTAGTGCCTGCCATGATGTCCACGGTTCAGATAAAGGGAAACTGCTCAAAGTCGAAGGGCCCGATCTCTGTCTGCAATGTCATGCAGACTATGCCACCGCGCAGGATTCGGCCCGATCAGTCCATGCTGAAGCGGAATCCGACTGTCTGAGTTGCCATAACGCTCATGAAGGAATCGGCAAACATCTCCTGAAAAAAACTGCCGAGCAGCTCTGCGTCGATTGCCATGAACCGGATCCAAAAGCGATCAGTGCGTCGTCCAGTCATCAACCGTATGTGACTTCCAACTGCGCCGCCTGCCATAGTCCGCACTTCAGTAAATCGCCGAGTCTGCTCCGTTCGAGTTCGGCTTCACTTTGCCTGACGTGCCATCAGGATGTCAGCATCAAAGTCGGTTTGGCGCATCCCCATTCCCCCGCCGAGGATGACTGCCTCTCCTGTCATAATCCGCATTACGCGAATGAAAAACATCTGCAGAATGCTCCAACGAAAGAGATGTGTCTGACCTGCCATGACGGCGCTGATCTTGGGCTTGAAAGTCCCGTGGTGCATTCATCCGCAAAGGACGGAGATTGCACTGGCTGCCATAATCCGCACGGCTCTGAACGCCCCGCGCTTCTCTCCGCACGGGTGACCAGCACGTTGGTACAGGGGAAAATTGTCTCCCGCGCCAAACCACTCAGCAAGACACAGGCCTCTCTCTGCTACACCTGTCATGAGACTTTCGGTGACCTGATTGAGAAGAGCGCTGCACATGCCCCGGTCAAACAGGGGAATTGTGATGCCTGTCATGCCGCGCATGGTTCCGATCATGGTGGCTTTGTCAAATCATCGGCACCGGAGCTTTGTGCTCAGTGTCATACCGCCGATACGACACTCCGTGCCTCACACTCCGGCTACGACGTCGCAAAAACAGATTGCCTCGATTGTCACAACCCGCATGTTTCAACCTCACCAAAACTAGTAAGAGCATCCGCCCATCCACCGTTTGTAGATCAGTCATGTGATCTTTGTCATGAACAGGCACCTACCGGCGAGATTGTGCTCGCTGATAGTATGACCGCGCTTTGTGCCGGTTGTCATGATGGCGTCAACGACGAGCTTACCCTTACTTCGCAGCATGCACCCTTTGCAAAGAACGAATGTACCAGTTGTCATCGTGTACATGCTGCCGACGAAGCGAAACTTCTCAAAGGAAAGACTGCATCACTTTGTATTCAGTGTCATACAGATTTACGCAAAGCCGATACACTCCCTTCTGTGCATGCTCCGTTCGCCGAGGAGAAATGCCTCGACTGCCATACCCCGCATGCTTCGAAACATCGCGGACTGCTGATCGAATCGAAGGAGAAATTCTGCTTTAGCTGTCACGGTGACCTGAAAGATCGTATCGCCAAGGGGACGGTCCATGAACCGGTAGAATCCGGCGATTGTAATTCCTGCCATCAACCACATGCCGGACCGGTTCAGGCACTGCTCATCAATGAGAAGAAGGAACTCTGCAGCGATTGTCATGACCTCGGCGATGCTGCTCTTGTGACATCACATCGTGGCTTCGAAATTGCCTCATCCAATTGTCAAGACTGTCATGACCCGCATGTCGGCCAAGCCGGACGACCGGGGTTGCTCTATCCGAAATCACACGTGCCGTTCACCAAAGGGGAATGCCAGAGTTGCCATACCGGGACAAGTGCGACGAGCTTTGTTGCCGAAGGAAAGGAGCTCTGCAAGAGCTGTCACAACAAGACAGATGCACTCATTGCCAAGGCCGTGAAACACCCCGGCATCGAAACCAGTGATGGCTGCACCAATTGCCATGCCTCACATGTCGGTTTTGGCAAAGAGCTCATGAAAAAAGATGGCGTGCAGCAATGTCTGAGCTGTCACAATGGCAAAGAGTTCACCGGAACAGAAAAGCATGCACCGGCTTTTGAAGACTGCTCGACCTGCCATGATCCGCACTCCAGTGATAATAAGAAGCTGCTGAGTGACGCCGACATCATGGGGACTTGCCTGACTTGCCATGATGATGCCACCAAGACCCATTTTCACCCGATGGGAAAAGGAGTGATTGATCCGCGCACTAAATCTGACCTGACCTGTATTGGATGCCATTCTCCCCACTCGTCGAATGAGAAAGTGCTGCTCCTCGCCGACCGGACGCGTAAGCTCTGCAACAACTGCCATGAAACGACTCATGAGTAGAAGGGTGTGGTAGACTCATGCTTCATCACGGTGCACTTGGAAATCCTGGCTTTGTAACCCTCATTGTTCTTTGCATCACCGCATCGGCGATCTCGCAGAGTCTGCCGACAACCCTGACACCGACTCGCACGGTCAACACCATCCTTTCGCACCCGACGCAGATGTCGATCTCCCCACTGGGGGATCGTTTTGCAATAGCTGATCCCTATGCAAACAGCATTCAGGTCTTTGACAACCGAGGCATTGAACTCTGGAGCACTGGAAAGAACCTGACTCTCTCCCGTCCGCACGGTCTGGTGATGACCGGATCGGGGACGATTCTTTTTTCTCAACTCGACGCCGTCGGGCTCTCTCTCGCATCTGAAGAGCAACCATCAATGGTGACACCTATCGCTGATTCTCTTCAACTTCCCTCACCAAAAACCAGGATCAAAAAAATCTATCAGTTGCAGAATCAGTCTTTCCTGCTTCTGACTGAGTATCCCACGCAATTGCTCACCGTCGATCAGTCATGGAAAAAAAGTGTGCCACTGATCAACGCAGGTTCTGGACGCGGGATGCTCAATACTCCGTCGGCTTGTGTTGAACTTCCCGGATCGAGAATTGCGGTAACTGGCGGGGGGGACTTTCCGGTTCAGTTCTTTGATGCAAAGGGGAGATTCCTGAATGTCGCCGACTGGAACAGCAGCGCACCGCGAAAGTCATGGAATGCCTCGGGCTGTGCGCTCGATCAGCGGTCACGTATCTGGGTTGCGGATATCACGAATGCGCAATTTCGCCTCTATGATCTGACCGGAACACTACTGGGAACAAGGGGTTTTCAAAATCCACTCATGCGACCGGTTGATCTGGGAATCTTATCTGATGGACAGATGGTTGTTGTAAACGACAACGGCAGTATTCACTTCTATGAAGTGAATCAGGAGTAGATGATGCACCTCCGCCGCATTCACAATCGCATGCACGCACTCCTCCTGCTGATCAGCGTATTGTATTCCAGTATGCTACTTGCGGGGGAATGGCATGTCGGTGAGAGTCTGAAATGCGGAGAATGCCATGTTGAGCATGGAATCGGCGGTGGCGTTCCGATTCCGGGGGGGCCGTATTCGACTTTGTTAGTCAAGGGCTCGATCAATGAACTCTGTCTGAGTTGCCATGATGGTTCCGATCCGTCATCACCGGATGTTCTCTCCCCTGTCATCATGTACAACCAGACTCCAGCCGCACAAAGTGCCGGCGGATATCTTCAGCCGGTCGGTGTGCTCAACACCTCCGGTCATTCTCTCGGATTGACCTCTGCAACTCCGCTGAGTAATCATGCTGGCTCGGTCTCTTTGTCCTGCGCCAGTTGTCATGACTATCACGGAAACAGCAACTATCGAAATCTACTCTATGATCCGGGCGAAACTGGCGACTCGGTATCGGTAGTCGCCGGTGTTGATATTTTCTGGCAGACTCCTCCGGCTGATCCACCGAATCCATCCGCCACCGTCAGTGCATACGCACAGGGAAACATCGGATATAAGTCAGGATGGAATTCCTGGTGCGGCAGTTGTCACTCTGAAGTGAAAACAAACTCCTTCGCGGCACTACCGGCACATTTCAATAGTCATCCTTCTGATGTCGCCATCAACTTGGCTTCAGGAACATCGCATGTCGATATCCCCCACTGGGTCGCCGGTACGGGGGAGGGATTTGTCGGAAATGCGATAGTGCCCGGAGAAGGAGTGATCCGTCTCCCCTTTGCGCAGCCAACGGCGGTAGATTTTCAAACCTCTCTGTCCGTACAGTCTACGAACATGATTACCTGCATCAGTTGTCATCAGTCGCACGGTGGCGAATTCAGCAAGGGACTCAGGTGGCCATATGTCGAAGGTGGCGTGAACTATCTTTCAGGGTGTCAGCAATGTCACAATCGATAGTTCAAATTTCATCGACCGCACTGCGTCTGCTTCTTCCGGGGGCGGCGTGCTTCTTATTGGTGGGCTTTCTGCAGGCCGACTCCACCCGCTATCGTCAGTCAGCACATGGCTCGCCGTCGAGCGGCGTACTCAGAATTGCTGACTATCCACGAGGGAGCTGCGCGCAGTGTCACAGCTCTCATGAGGCCGGTCTGTCGAATGCATACGGCTTGTTTGAAATGAATTCGAATCGTCTCTGCCTCTCATCATCGCAAGGGGGATGTCATGCCGATCGTCCGAGCGGAGCTACTGCCGGATACCCTGCTCAGGAGACAGATCGGATGCCGAGCGGTTCGAGTGATCCCGGATATTTCGAATACAACTCAGGTGGCGTCAAAATTCCCGGACTGCAAAATCTGGTCAGATGGCCGGGGGAGATTATCTGGCAGGACCCGATTGCATCACCACATTTCGCAAGCCCGGCGATGCCGATTCAGGATCGTTTTGGAAATGGTGCCTGTATCAACTGTCATGCCGTGCACGGCGGCGCGAATGCACATGATCTTCTTGATACCACCTCACGCGGTGTTGTCGGATCAGAAATCGGATTCAGAACTCAAAACTACGCTCTCTGTCTCAATTGCCATTCGCAATTCGGCCCCCCCGGTATGGATGACAGTGGACGGATGATCGCGTCGTATTACGATAAAGGGATCAATCCCGCAGCGACCGCCGGTCATGCATTTGGTGGCTCTGGCTATGTCCCCTCTGGTGCTCGCATGCCCTGCTTCGATTGCCACAATGTGCACGGCTCAGCCGGCAATGGAAATGCCGGTCCCAATGGCTATCTGATCAGCGATCAGCGAACCGGTTGGTATGGACTCACAAATATAAAGAACAACAACGAGCAGGTTCGTCGATTCTGTTTTGGCTGTCATCGTTCATCAGACGGAATAGGTGGCGAGACGGTTGAGGGGATCTTGCCGGAACCTCTCCCAACAGTGAATAACGTGCATCAGTTTGCCGATGCCACCCACTGTTACGACTGTCACGGCCGGGATTACAGCAGCCCGACCAGTAACAATGTCCATAATCCTCGGGTGCCGGAAGTAATCAACGACGGCTCCGGATCGAATATGCCGAGATGGCGGAAAAACTGATGCGACAAACAACACATCAGCTTCCAACTCACGCGAGCGTTGTCTCTTTGGCTCTCTTCCTGTTGTTCTTTTGTTTGGGTATGCCAGAGAACACTCAAGCACAACGCTGGTACGGCAATCTCTCACTCTCGGCGCAGCGTTCACACGTTGCCATTCCGGGTGGGGCGACGACCGGACTCTACAGTGCGAACGGATTCCTGAATGTCGAGGATGTTCTCTTCTACAAGACGCGGATTCGACTCTCAACCAGTCTCGACTGGCGCCGCGAAGCATTCAGCGCTCGTCGTCAATACCGACCTACCTACTATCTCTACCTGATCGGAAGCGGATACGAATTTAACAGTTCCTATTCTCCGTATCATCGCCTGACCACCACTGTGAGCGACACCTCCAGTGCTGCTGCCTTCCGACTTTATCTTCGGGACTGGCGATCATCACTCCTCGTGAATGTACCGAAATACCCGCTGGTCTCACTCGTAATCAATCAGAATCGGCAATTCGACAAGGAAACTACTCGCTCCTACGACTCAAGACAGAGAACTTTCGTTGCGGAATCAAATTTTCAGCGGGTCCTCTATTCCCTTCGCGCTAATTTCAACCATACCCGGCGAGATAATTATGTCAGCCGTCAGACCGATGATGTCACCCGATCACTCAATGGAACCATTTCTATTTTCACTCCCCCTTCGACCATCGCTAATCTAAGTTCGACCTACAACTACTACCAGACCAGTCGAACCCTCGGTGGAAATGAAGGGGAAGCCAGCACGACCCACGCTCTCGCCATGATCGGAACTTCGAGCTTTCTTAAAACCGTTCATACCTCACTGAGTTACTCTGGGAGATTTACCGAATCAAACTCCCGTTTCTCAAACATCTTCGCCGATCGTTCGCAGACCAGCAGCGGGCTTCTTTCCTGGACCCCTTTCAACTTTGCTGAGTTTCAGCTTGGAAAAACCTATCGCATCGAACGAACCAGCGAGTTGAACGACATCACCGAATATCTGACCCTCGCCGGTATCCTGAGTCGTCAGCTCAGACAGGGAATCGATACCCGTCTGGCCCTGACTCGTACTGCGTTTCAACAATCAAATCGGGTGAGGGAGCATCGGAATCAATTCGGTGATGTCGATTCCACTATCTCGATTGACAAGTACTTCATCGATTCCTGGTATGGCTCGATGAACTTCGCTCCATTTCCGTATATGAAAACCAACGCCTCCTACAGTATCAGCAGAGACAGTAAGCCGACAACTCTTTCCCGAAAATACCAGACCACCGGCAATGTCGATTCACGTTTCCTCTTTTCTGAACAACTTGAGGGGCGACTGAGCTATGCCAGTTCCTATCAGGGGAGCAAACTCCGTTTCGGGCAGGCTTTTTCGGCAGTCTGGAATCTGGGTGCAAGCTGGATCCCACGGCGGAGTCTGACCACCTCGATCACGTACACCTACGCGACGTATCAGACGACCATTCGTCAACGCAGCGGGAACTTGAATGCATATATTTCATATGCCTTTCGCCGTGCATACAGTTGGTTCATTTCGTACGGTGTGCAGGAACAGACTCAGCAGATACAGTCCGGCAGTAACGATCCAGAAACGGTCGCCACCGTGCGACCGGAATTATGGAACGCGCAACTCCTGATCTATACTGGTGCCCGTTCGACGATGACCTTCAGCTATGTCCGCACCAGCGGAAATCGCCTGCAGGGGCGTGTTGCAGATATCGAAACAGTACAAGGGATATTCAATCTTCAGATATAGGTTTGAATCATATGAAACAGAACCCTCTTTTCATTTTTCTACTGATCATCCTCTTCGCAGGGTCATGTGCCCCTCCTCCTCCGGTATTCACCAGCCCGGATGCTGACTTCGCATTCTATGAGCATGTCGGGATTATTCCTTTTTCCAATCTGACGAATGATCGGAACGCCGCCGAAAAAGTGACGTCAAGTTTCACGACGGAACTCCTGATGCAGGATGTGGTCGAGATTGTGAACAGCGGTGATTTCTTCAAATCAGTTCGCGCGACGATTCAGGGGGAGCGAACCAATTACCCGGAAGAGCTGACCTCGGAAGAAGCGATGACTCTCGGCAAGAATGCCAAAGTCGAAGGGATACTCGTCGGTGCAGTCCATGACTATGCCATGATCCGAGTCGGGTCGGATGAATTCCCGTTGGTGGGTATCACCCTTCGCTTCTACGATTGTCAAAGCGGAAAGATTGTCTGGAGCTACGAGATCACTCGCCGTGGTGGACCCAAGTTTCCGATCTTCTCATTTGGTGAGACACACACCCTCGGCGACATGACGACAAAAGTCTGTCGAGCCGCGGCAGAGGCCTTCGCTAAGGCCCGGCGATAGTAGCACGATATGAGCTTTCACAACGTCATCATTTTCCTGATTCTCTTCGCACTGACCGGATGTTCTCCGCTTCTGACTTCACAACAGATTGGCTCGGAACCGATCAAGCAAGATGCCGGAGTCGCGGTACTCCCCTTTGAGAACATGTCCGGTAGAGAAGGGGCATCTGAGAAACTGACTGAGTATGTGATCCTTGCTCTTCAAAGAGAGCAAGAGCTTCGCATTATTGAATTTGGTCAGGTCTACGAACAGATGCGCAGGTTCCGGATTCGCTCATCAGCATTACTGACACAAGATCAGATGGATTCTCTGTCTGTTGCATTGCAGTGTCGCTATCTGCTTGCCGGTTCGGTCCTGGAATTTCGAGAGACCGACAATCAGTTCCTCGGAAAAGTACCACAGCTCTCTCTCAATCTTCGCCTGATCGACTGTCAGACACATGAGACAGTCTGGATCGGCGCGGCGAATGCCCGCGGGGACCAGCGTGAGCTCATCTTCGGAATTGGTGTAGTCCGCTCTCTTGATAAACTCGCCAAACAAGTCGTTGACAAGACCGCGAAGAAGCTGAGTGCGGCTTCAAAGAGGTAGTGTCAAGATTATGCATCTGCGGGCACTCCTTTTCTTACTATTGATCCTCTCCTGCTTCCCCCTTCAGGCCGCTGCACAGCGAGATTCACTTCAGGCGCATGTTCTCATTTCTGCGATGACCTACGAAGATGGATTCGGTGTCCCGCTGAAGGATCCCGCCGGAATTTTCTATCAGCGAAAATCGAAAGAGATTTTCGTCGCGGATGCCGGAAACGGACGAGTGGTGGTCTTTGATACGCTTCTCTCAGCTCTCTACACCTTCAAGCATTATGTCAAAGAATCTGCGACGGGAGAGCGGGTGCTCGGCGAACCAAGAGGGATGGCGGTCAACGATGATGGCGAAATTCTTCTCCTTGATGCGCGAAGCAGCACCCTTGATCTTCTTGATTTTCGGGGGAAACTGATCACGAATATCAACGCTGCGCAACTTCTCGGCGACAGCACCACACGTATTGTCTTTTCCGGCGTGACAATTGATACCAACGGACGATTCTATCTTCTCGTCTCCGGTGATGTCGCTAAAGTTTTCGTGCTCGATCGTGATCTCCAGGTTGTCCGGTCATTTGGCGAAAGCGGGAATCTTCCGGAACAGTTTATGACTCCGTCCTCGATCTGCTTTGCCAATGGACTTCTTGCAATTGGAGATCTGCGCGCGCTCCCTGCGGTGAAAATCTTTGATACGCTGGGGAATTTTCTGAATGGATTCGGTGGACATGACATTCAGTTGGCTGACATCTCACTCCCTTCCGGTATTGCTGAACTCGACTGCCAACTCACCGGAAGGGTTTTCATTGTCGCGGATGGACTCCGGCATGTGCTGAAGCTCTTTGATGACAACAGGCAGGTCGTCACCATGATCGGCGGTTTCGGCTACGAACCCGGTCTGCTGCAATATCCTTCAGGCATTGCCAGTGATGGAGTTGCAACTTTTTACGTCGTCGAACGGGCCGCCGGACGAGTACAGCGCTACGACCTTCGCTAGCGCACGATTCAGTTTACACCCGTAGCTTCGTTCTCTGCCCCATACAACGGAGACCCCATAAATCCAAAAGATACCCTTATTATTCTCTACTCGTGAGTATGTGAATTACTCCTTTGCTTCTGGTTTTGCATCAAGTAAAGCAGGAATCGGCATCTATTCTGCACTAAGATCCAAAGAGAAAGAAAGGAGAGAATACACCGAGGTAAGCGATGTAGAAAGCAATACTACATAGTGTGTTTTCCCTATGAAAAAAGAATATTTTCTCATTGAAAAATGGCAATTCGCCTTGACAGAATTGGGTGTTTCCTGTACTCTTGAGCCAAGGTAGTTATAACAAATGAGCACCTTTCTACAGATTCCCCCCACAACTTCAGCGAAATCAGAACGTGTGTCTCATGGGGTGAGCTTGAGAAAAATTTCACAAGCTCTCACTACCGATCAACCCATCGAACAACCAGACTTGTACAGATATTCACTCGATCATATGACTCAGACTGAAAGGAGGATCGGATGAAGAATTTATTGAGGGCGACACTGATGCTATTGGTGGGCCTGACATACTCCGCATACGCAGGTGACTATCACAGCGGTGCAACTCTCTTCTGCAACGACTGTCACGTGATGCACGCCAGTCAATCACACGGTTACAACTCAAATGGTGGTGGCACCTTCATCACTCCGAACGGTACTCATGAGTATCTGCTCCGTGATGAAGTGAACAACCTCTGTTTGCAGTGCCATGACAATCAGGGCTTTGCTCCTGACGTCCTCGCTGCAAATGGCGGATCGGTTCCGACCAACGGTCGTCAGGCCGGCGCTCTGAACCGCGACAACACGGCTCCGTACTTTGATGCAACCGGTCACACTCTTGGTTCAACAGACGTTGCTCCGGGTGGAACCTGGGTGGATGCCACTCATGGTCTGACCTGTATCAGCTGTCATACACAACATGGTCGCTCGGTGACCATCTCTGGTACGACGTACGGGATGTACCGCAATGCTAACGTCTTCATTAATGGAACCCCGACCTCTCCGATGATGACCTACGCAATCGGAACAAACGACCTGACGAAGGACATCTTCGAGCGTTCGGCTACTTTTGGTGGAGATCACTACAGCCCAAACAACGTCGACTTCAATGAACCGGATCCGACAAAATCAGGTTACGGCAACTATTGCAAGCAGTGCCATACCGACTTCCACGGTTCTTCAAGTGATGCGAATATGCGCAACACTGCTGGCCCGACCCAGACTGAATGGTATCGTCACCCGACCGCTGATGCCAACATCGGCGCGGTTGGCGGCGGACATTCGAACCTTGCCCGTTTCCGCAGCAACCTGTACCGCGGCAAAGTCATGAGCGCGACTGGTGACTGGGGCACTCAGGGCGCGACGTGGCCAACCTCTCCTACTGATCTTACCCCGAGCTGTATGTCCTGCCATCGCAGCCACGGAAGCACAAACGCGTTTGGTCTTGTCTTCGCAACTGGCGTTGTACCGATTGATGAAAATGGCGATGGTACGAACTATCGCGTCACTTGCGGTCAGTGCCATAACCAAGGCCCCACCCAGTAGTCATTCGACTACCCCTTTCTGACGACTCATTCATGCTCGTCAAGGGAGAGGAGATCATCTCCTCTCCCTCTTTTTTTGTCAGGGCTTGATCACTGCCCCGCTTTCAAGCTGGTTCAATTGCTCACCCCTGAGTATTCTTTGTCATGTCATTAACTACAGGACAAAAACTCGGCCCGTATGAAATCATCTCCCCTGCCGGTGTCGGCGGGATGGGGGAAGTCTACAAAGCACGCGACACCCGCTTAGACCGTACCGTCGCACTCAAAGTCCTCCCTGCAGTCACGCAGGGGAACGCCGACCTAAGGCAACGCTTCGAGCGAGAAGCACGCGCGATCTCCAGTCTGACTCATCCGAACATCTGCACGCTCTACGACGTCGGCAACGAGAACGGCGCCGCCTTTATCGTCATGGAGTATCTCGAAGGGGAGACACTTGGTGATCGTATTCGCACAGGTGCAATCCCTACAGAAGAACTTTGCACCATCGGGATGCAGATAGCCGACGCTCTCGATAAGGCACACAAAAAGGGCTTAGTTCATCGTGATCTGAAACCGGGCAATGTCATGCTTACCAAGAATGGCGCAAAATTACTCGATTTTGGTCTCGCCAAGTTTCAGGTCGACAATGGAGCACTTGCTGGTGCGACCGGCATGACCATGACGACTCCGCTCACCGGTGAGGGGACTATCCTCGGCACGCTGCAATACATGTCGCCGGAGCAGCTTGAGGGAAAAGAGGTCGATGCCCGCTCTGATCTCTTCAGCTTTGGTGCGATTCTCTATGAAATGGCGACTGGCAAACGCCCGTTCAATGGTTCCAGTCAGGCGAGCGTGATTGCGTCGATTTTGAAAGAACAACCCGCCCCCATTGCTCAGTTGCAGCCATTGACTCCGCCGCTTTTGGAACGAACAATCGGGCAATGTCTGGCGAAAGATCCCGATCAACGCTGGTCGAGTGCGGGAGATCTCAAACGCGCACTCCAATGGATCGCCGACGGCGGCTCGCAGGTCGGGATACCGGTCCAGATTGCTGCTCGTCGAAAACAGAATCTGCATCTGGCCTGGATACTTGCTGCGGTCTTCGGAGTCGCTGCGATTGCACTGTCAGTCATTCACTTTGGTCAGCCGAAAGATCTCCCGAAAAGAGCTGAGTTTATCATCAACGCCGAGCCGTCATTGAGAAGTATTGCGAATCCGATGATCTCCCCGGATGGCTCTTTGCTGGCATTTCGAGGGACAGATTCGAGTAACAAACTGCTGATCTGGATCCGGCGTATGGACAATCTGAAAGCAGAGCCATTGGCTGGAACAGAAGGGGCCAGAAGACCCTTCTGGTCACCCGACAGCAAGTATCTCGCATATATTGCCAACGGTCAGTTGATGAAAATTGCCGCCACTGGCGGACCCGTACAAGTAATCGCAAAGTTTCAGAATGCATCTGATGGAAGCTGGGGGAGCAAGGATATCATACTGCTCGATGGCCGAGATGGTGATCCACTCTGGCGAGTTTCTGCAAATGGTGGACCTGTCGAAGAAGCGACTCCAAAGCCAACCCGCGCTGACGAGCCGAGTCCGGCCTGGCCCGAATTCTTACCCGACGGAGTCCATTATCTCTTTGTGCTGCAAGATAGAGATGGGACCACCGATGGAACAGCAGATGCCGCACAGAACCGCACGGTCTTCATGGGTTCGCTCGATGGCTCAGCGCCGGTGAGCCTCTTCCCCTCTGCTTCGCAGCCAATCTATGATCCTCGTGGGTATATCCTCACGGTCGAAGGAAAGATTCTTACCGCCCGTACCTTTGATCCGAAATCACCAACAACAATTGGTGAACCACATCCTATTGCTGAGATGATTCCGGCAGATGGGGCTGGAATGGTTGGAGTTAGTGTGAGTGCAGACGGAATACTTTGCTATACTCCACCGACAATATCCTCTGGCAGCGAGCTGGTCTGGCTGGATCGATCAGGTCGAATTATTGATACGGTTGCCACTGGTCGACTCTTCCGCGAACTTCATCTTTCTCCTGATGAGAAGAGACTGGCCTATTCAATCTCTGATCCGACTCAGTCGACTGACGATATCTGGTTCGCTGATCTTGCCCGCAACGTCAACATGCGCGTGACATTTTCAAATCGTTGGGACGTTTGTCCGATCTGGTCACCGGATGGAAGCTCGATCATTTATACCTCTCAGGCGGGTGGATGGAATCTGTTCAGAAAGAAATTAAGCACTGATGGTGACGGAGAGCTTTTCCTGAAGAAAGACTCCGGCGTGGGTGGCATTTTCCCGGGTGACTGGTCGCCTGTCAATGGGGCAATCGCGATTGAAAGACAAGTGAGTGTTGCTGGAGCAATGAATGATGTCGGAATCTATTATCCCGGTCCACCTGCTCGCACTGAATGGATCGCTGCAACTCCTTTTAACGAAAAAAATCCCAGAATATCACCCGATGGCCGTTTTCTTGCGTACACCAGCAACGAGTCCGGTTCACGTCAGGTCTATATTCGTCAGCTGGATGGTACTGCAGAGAAGTGGCAGATATCGACAACGTCTACTGCTTTTTTCCCGATTTGGCGGCGAGATGGCAAAGAGCTGTTCTATAGAACTGGAGACAATGAGATCAAGGCCGTCGCCACCACTTTGGGGGCTACGCTCCAGGTTGGCGCCACCACCACGCTCTTTGAAGTTGTTCCGGAACTCTCCGGTTTTCTTCAGCGTCGATATGATGTCTCCGCAGACGGACAACGCTTCATTGTCAATCGCCTGACCACTGCCGGAGAACGCCCGACGTTTGTTCTCGTGCAGAACTGGGCCGCAGAACTCGATACAAAATAGATTCTAGCTATGACTTTCTTTTCGGACTTACTTGCCAAACAACCGCTCCTCATTTGGACCGCGGTCGCACATCTCGTACTGGCGATATTCTTTATCATCGGTTTGTTTGTAGATCAGCGACTGATTCTCGGTATCAACCCCTGGATCAAGCCACTCAAGTTTGCAACTTCGATTGCGATCTACCTGGTCACCATCGCACTCTTCATCAGCTACTTGCCGGAATACGGAAAGTCTTTGAAATGGGTGAGCCTTATCGTCGCAGTCACGTTAATCATTGAAATTCTCGCAATTTCTCTGCAGGCGTTGCGCGGCACGACCTCGCACTTCAATATCTCAACTCCTCTTGATGGCGCGCTTTTCTCGATCATGGGTTTTGCGATTGCGATTAATTCACTCATGGCGGCGATTGTACTCTTCAACTATTTCACCACTCCACCGGACATGACCGCGTCCTATCTCTGGGGAATTCGACTTGGTATCGTGGTCTTCATTCTCGGAAGTCTTCAGGGCTTTCAGATGGCCTCACGACTGGCACACACTGTCGGCGCGCCGGATGGTGGTCCGGGATTACCAATACTCAACTGGAGCATGCAATTTGGTGACTTGCGTATCGCACATTTTATCGGTCTGCACGGCTTGCAGGTGATGCCGTTGATTGGATATCTCGCGAGTGGCGGAAATAATCCTGACAAATGCACGACTCTCTCAATGGTCTGGACATTCGGAATCGCCGCCGGAATGATTGGCGTGATGCTGTGGGCGTTGATGCAAGCCCTCGCTGCAAAGCCGATGATCAAACTATAGATTATGAAGTGGCGGAGCCGCGACGGCAGGTCGAAGTATCTTTGTGATTAAGATTAGGAAGACCCTTCGACAAGCTCAGGGTGAAGAAAAAAGATAATTGGTTATCACATGGTAGGCCGTCCCTTCAGGGCGGCTCTTCTTTATAAGACCCATTCTCACAGGTGGCCCCGATGACCACATCGGGGTTCTTCTCTTCGGTGCCCCACTGCGCAGGAATCAAAGGCAATCCGTCGCAGTGTAGATCCGATCACTAAGAAAACATTAAAATGATGACCTGCCTCTTCATGCTGAGCTTGTCGAAGCATCTTCTTGATCCAAGATATTGAAGACCCTTCGACAAGCTCAGGGTGAAGAGAGAAGATAGCTGATTGCCACTTTTTCTATCTAGCGACTGACCGCGCTCGACTCGGTCTCGGAGAGAGCCGAGAGAATATCGGTGACCACTTTCTTGGCATCACCAAAGAGCATAAAGGTGTTGTCTTTGAAAAACAGTGGATTCTCTACTCCGGCATAGCCGCTGGCGAGAGATCGCTTCATCACAATTACCGCCTGCGATTTCCAGACTTCTAAGACCGGCATACCGGCAATCGGACTTGTCGGATCTTCGAGGGCATCGGGATTGACCGTGTCGTTGGCGCCGATCACCAGCACCACATCGGTCTCCGGAAAATCTTCATTGATTTCATCCATCTCAAGGACGATATCATAGGGGACATTCGCTTCAGCAAGAAGGACATTCATATGTCCGGGCATTCGCCCTGCTACCGGATGAATACCAAAGCGAACGGTCGTCCCTCTTTCGCGCAGCATATCCGTAATACTCGAGACCACGTGCTGCGCCTGTGCGACTGCCATCCCGTAACCCGGGACAATAATCACACTCTTCGCCTCTTTCAACTGACGTGCGGTTTCGTCGGCAGTGATCTTGTTCACACTTCCGGCGGGTTGTGATTTTGCAGTTGAAGAAGTGAATGGCGCCCCTTCACCAAAACCTCCGAGGATAACACTCACAAATGATCGATTCATTGCTTTGCACATGATGTAACTCAGAATCGCCCCACTGCTGCCGACTAACGCGCCAGTAACGATGAGCAAATTATTTGCGAGCATGAAGCCAGCCGATGCCGCCGCCCAACCGGAGTAGCTGTTGAGCATTGATACCACCACCGGCATATCTCCGCCGCCAATCGCCATGACCATATGAAGCCCGAGCAATCCAGCGATTGCTGACATGAATAACAGCGGTTGTGTCCCCTGTTGTTCACCGACAAACTGATAGCCAAACCAGATACAGATCAGAATTGCAATGATATTGAGAAGATGTCTCGCAGGCAGCAGGAGTGGTTTACTGCTGACCACGCCGCGAAGTTTTCCGAATGCGATAATCGAGCCGGTAAAAGTCAGTGCACCGATAAAGACGCCGACAAATGTTTCAATCCGGTGAATTGTCCCCTCAACACCAGCCAGTGAATTTCCGACTCGCATAAAATCAGCAAATCCAACCAACACCGCCGCAAGCCCGACAAAACTATGAAGCATCGCGACAAGTTCGGGCATTGATGTCATCGCCACTCTCGCTGCGACCATCGCGCCAATAATGGTCGCTGGAACGATTGCACCAAGAAGCGTGAGGTAGTTTGTCTGATGCGCACCATACGCCGTGGCAAGGAGTGCGATCAACATTCCGACGATGCCGAGAATGTTCCCCTGACGGGCTGAATCCTGACGCGACAATCCACTCAAGCTGAAAATGAAGAGTGTGCTTGCGACCAGATATGCGACGGTGACCATACTCTCGTGCATCGCGCTTACCTTCTGAACATTCTCAGCATGCGCTGTGTGACCAGAAAGCCGCCGGAGATATTGATCGTTCCGATGAAAATAGCGAGTGCGCCGAGAATAGCAGGGAGTGAATCAAGCGGTCCTGCGATCTGCATCATGCCGCCAACGATAATAATACCACTGATCGCATTGGTCACACTCATGAGCGGAGTATGAAGTGCCGGAGCAACATTCCAGATCACCTGCCATCCGATAAAACAGGCGAGCACAAAAATCGTGAGATGCGCCAGAAATGAATCTGGCGCAGTCATCCCCAGTCCGAACAAAACTGCTGCACCAAAGATAATCAGAAAGAGCGCGCTGAATTTTTTCGTGAAGGCACTCGAACCTTGATTCGCTGTCTTTACAGCAACTTGCGAAACATTTGATGAAACCGCTGCAGTCTGCGCGGCTGGTTTCGCGGGAGGGGGCCAGGTGATTTGATGTTCGTGAGTAACCAGTGAACCACGGATTACTTCATTCTCAAGATCAAGATTGAACGATTCCTGCCCACCTAATTCTTTGAGCATGTGCCAGAGATTGTTGCCGTACAACTGCGAGGCCTGACTCGCCATCTTGCTGGTCAGATCTTTCAAACCGACAATTGTCACGCCTCGATATTCATAGACCTCACCCGGCTTGGTAAGCTCGCAGTTTCCGCCTTGCTCAGAAGCGAGATCAACTATCACTGATCCCGCTTTCATACTCTCGACCATAGCCGAGGTAATCAATTTCGGCGCGGGTCTGCCGGGAATCAGCGCAGTAGTGATGATGATATCTACTTCTTTCGCCTGCGCCGCAAAGAGTGCCATCTCTGCTTCGATGAACTCCTTGCTCATCTCCTTGCCGTAGCCACCGGCTCCGCTGCCATCCTCTTTGATCTGCACTTCCAGAAATGTCGCGCCGAGACTCTGCACCTGTTCTTTTACTGCTGGGCGTGTATCGAAAGCACGAACCACCGCTCCCAATCCGCGCGCGGCACCGATTGCGGCAAGTCCGGCAACACCAGCACCGATAATCAGTACCTGTGCAGGAGCAACTTTTCCAGCGGCAGTGATCTGTCCGTTGAAAAAACGACCAAAACGATTCGCCGCTTCGATCACCGCTCGATAGCCGGTGATATTCGACATCGAGCTGAGTGCATCAAGTTTCTGCGCTCTACTGATACGCGGGACAGCATCCATCGCAATCGTCGTGATCCCTCGCTTGGCGAGAGCTTCCAGCAGTGACGGATTCTGAGCTGGCCAGATGAAACAGATCAGGAGTGAGCCGGAGCGCATGCTCGCGATGTCATCGATATCAGGCGGACGGACTTTGAGAATGATATCAGATTGAGAAAGAATGTCCTGACGAGAGGGGCTGATGTTACAGCCGACTTTTGCATAGAGCGCATCTGGCGCATTTGCCTTTGCACCTGCTCCCGATTCGCAACGGATTTCGAAACCGAGCTTGAGAATCTTGGCGGCGACATCCGGAGTCAACGCGACACGTGATTCCCCGGCAGCAGTCTCAGCGGGTATACCAATGACTTTGGGAGTACTGTTGGGGGTCATGCAGCTTTCATGTCAGGGAGAGTCATCACAAGGGACGAGAAGGTACATCAAGAAATTCAGAATGCCAAGTATAGTCAGCCCTGAATCTTAAACTCCTGAGAACTCCAGAATCAACTACTCAAGAGTGAAACTTCCTGAAGTTAGTAGAATGCAACCTGACGTCACTCGAAATCCTGGCCAGCCACTACATGGGCATATTTTTTCTTATTCGCCATGTAATAGAGCACCGGAACGGCCATGCGGCTGATCAGAAGTGATGCCACCTCTCCGGCCATGAGCGCAATCGCCAGCCCCTGAAAAATCGGGTCAAAAAGAATAACAGAAGCCCCCACAATCACCGCCGCTGCAGTAAGAAGCATCGGACGAAATCGGATCGCACCAGCATCAACCACTGCCTGTGCAAGAGGAAGCCCCTGTTCTAATCGCAGTTCAATGAAATCCACCAGTATGATGGAATTTCGTATCACGATCCCTGCCCCCGCCATAAAGCCGATCATTGAAGTCGCAGTAAAAAATGCTCCCATCGCGCCATGCGCGGGCATGATTCCAATCAGCGAAAATGGAATCGCCGCCATCACCACAATCGGGGTCATGAGCGATTTGAACCAGCCGACCATCAGAATGTATATCAGAACAAGCACCACCAGAAATGCGAAACCGAGATCTCGGAACACTTCCAGCGTGATATGCCACTCACCATCCCATTTGAGTGATGGTTCCAGCGTTGCAAACGGTGCACTCGCATTTCGAATAGCCAGCGACGCCGTGCTGCCACCATACTCACGCATGTCGAGTGCATTCAATTGTTTGTTCATGGTAAAGATCGCGTATCCCGGACTTTCGATCTCGTTGGCAACATCACCAATGACGTACGTCACGGGCAACATGTTCTTCCGATAGATTGCCTTGTCCGCAATTCGCTCTTCGACTTGCACAAACTCAGAAATCGGTAACATGATTGGGGACGATGATTTTCCTGCTGGAGAGACCAACATCGTCTGCAGCTTGATTCCGAGAAGATCCTGCTGTGAAGTTTTTTCCGAACGGGGGAGCTCGACCAGCAGTGCGACATCCTCTTTCTCATTCTGCAGGTGAACGATATCAATCTGAATCCCCTTCACCGCAAGCTGCAATGTCTTCGCGATCACATCCGCACTAATGCCGGAAAGAGATGCTTTTTCATGATCGATCACAAACGCATACGATCGCTGATCTGCTTCTTCGTAGGTATCGATATCAACAACTCCCGGTGTCGTGGAAAACACCTGCTTCACCGTCGCAGCGAGCTTACTGCGGGATGAATCAGTCGGGCCATAAATTTCCGCCACGAGAGTCTGCAACACTGGTGGCCCCGGCGGGACCTCGGCTATGGCGACACTGGCGTGGTACTTGCTCGCAATTTTCTGAATGCGAGGACGCACTCGTTTGGCAATCTCATGACTCTGTGCCGTACGCTCATGCTTACCAAGCAGATTGACCTGAATATCCGCGACATGCGGTCCGCTCCGTAGAAAATAGTGCCTGACCAGACCGTTGAAATTGTAAGGTGATGAGATTCCTGCATAGAGCTGGTAGTTCACTACTTCCGGTTCATTCTTTATGGACGCAAGAATCTCTCTCCCCGCTTCGACTGTCTTTTCGAGTGACGACCCTTCCGGCATGTTCAGAATGATCTGAAACTCATTCTTGTTATCGAAAGGGAGCATTTTCACCTGCACCCATCCGATCACGACCAATCCCATCGCCAAGCAAAGTGCGACTACCGTTGAGCCAAGAAACAACCATCGGTGAGTTTTTTTCTGAATCAATGCGTTCATCACGACTCGATACATGCGAGTCGCAGGCCCTTCACGATGGTCATCACCGTGGGACATATCTGCGTTCCCTCGTCCCCAACGAAGAACTCGAACTGCTGCCCACGGCGTGACAATGAATGCGATAAGGAGTGAGAAAAGCATCGCTGCGGTTGCGCCTATCGGGATGGGGCGCATGTACGGCCCCATGAGTCCGCCGACAAACGCCATCGGAAAAACAGCTGCAATCACTGCCCAGGTCGCAAGAATAGTCGGATTACCGACCTCTGAAACCGCTTCGATGGCAACACTTGTGAGGGCGCGTCCTTTATTCACTGCCATCTGCAGATGACGCGTGATATTTTCGACCACGACGATGGCATCATCGACAAGAATACCGATGGAGAAGATGAGCGCGAAAAGAGTGATTCTATTGAGCGTGAATCCATCAAGATAGAAAACAAGAAGTGTTAGTGAGAGCGTTGATGGGATCGCCAGGGCAACAATGATCGATTCTCGCCATCCAAGACTCAGCAGAATAAGAAATGAAACACTTACAATCGCCAGCAGCATGTGAAGAAGGAGCTCGTTCGACTTTTCTTCGGCAGTTTCTCCATAGTGACGAGTGACTGTTGTTTGAATGTTGTGCGGGATGTATTTCGGAGTCAGCAGTCTGACTTTTTCAAGGACCTTGCTCGCTACTGCAATGGCATTTGTTCCTGCTCGTTTGGCTATGGTCAATGTCACCGCTGCCTGGTCGTCGATGTCAAGACTGTCTCCGGCGCCGGAACCAAAGACAACGACTTGCTTGAGCTCTTCGGGACCGTCCACTACGGTTGCGATATCACGCAGATAAATCGGGGTGCCTTCTCTGATCGCAATGACGGTATTTTCGACATCTGCGACGCTTGCAAAGAAACCATCTGTTTCAATGATAACATCACGGTTCTGTTGGATCAAACTGCCCGCGCGTGACTCTCTGTTTGCCTGCTGGAGCTTTGCAACTACGCTGAGTGGGTCCAGTTGAAGTGAGGCAAGAGCTCCGGGATTCAGTTGGACACGAAACTGGCGACGCATTCCGCCGAGAATGTTCGTCTCGGAGACATCCGGAATCTGTTTGATCTGATCTTCAATCTCTGATGCGACTCTTCGAAGTGTCGCGTGATCCTCCTGTGCACTATGAAACGTAATCGCGAGAACCGGA
Organism: uncultured Ignavibacteriales bacterium; assembly: GCA_964518635.1. GTDB lineage: Bacteria > Zixibacteria > MSB-5A5 > GN15 > FEB-12 > CAZFGK01. The sequence goes on along the minus strand of CAZFGK010000014.1, from coordinate 18,266 downwards.
ACATCATCAATGGAGCGTGGCTTCAGAATTGGTGGAGAGACACCCGGCGGAATACGGTCAAAATTTGATTGAAGTTTCTGATTCAGTTTCACCAGACTTCGTTCAATATCTTCACCGACAACGAATCGAACGATGACGAGTGCTTCTTCCGGCCTTGATATCGAATAGACATACTCGACCCCTGGAATCTCCCAGACCAGTTTTTCCAGTGGCGCGCAAACTCGATTTTCGATCTCTTTCGAGCTATACCCCGGAGCCGAAACCATGACATCGACCATCGGAACTTTGATCTGCGGTTCTTCCTCACGCGGAAGAAGCGCGACCGCTAATACTCCGAGTAAAACGGACGCGATGATCAGCAGGGGAGTGAGTTTGGAATTGATAAACAGCTTCGCGAGTGAGCCGGACAGACCAATCGAAGATCCGCTGTGAGGGTCGCTGCTCACTTGATTACCTCAACAGCATCTCCATCGGAGAGTGTCGCATGTCCGTCCACAATGACCTGTTCCCCTTCGTTGAGTCCAGCGAGAATCTGAATACTGTCAGTAGACTGTTGACCAACTCGCACAAGACGAAGAACTGCCTTTTGATCGGCATCAACGACAAAGACAAGATCGAGCTGCCCTCGCTTGATAAGGGCGGTTATGGGAATCCAGAGTGAGCGGTCATCGGATGAACTCCCCTCCTGCAAACGCCCAAACATGCCGGCCTTGAGTTTTAGTACGACGGGAAAGCTGACGCGTACTTCAAACGAATGCGTTGCCGGATCAGCACTCTCTGCAATCATCAAGACCGTGCCTGTTATCGTCGTGTCGATGGACGGAACATGTACCTGCACGCTATCACTTTTCCTGTAGTGCCCAAGTCGAGATTCCGGCAGCATGGCTGAAAACTGAAGAGGTCCCGATTCTTCTATCGTGATGAGCGGTATTCCAAATTGTGTCAGGTCTCCGACGTTGACGAATCTTTGTGTCACCGTGCCGTTGAATGGTGCCTGTATTCGGGCATAACTCAACATGGCCTGTGCTTCCAGAAGAGACGCTTTGGCAATCTCGGCCTGAACGTTCGAGGCATCATATTCCTGCTGAGAAATAAGCTTACGGGAGAGCAACGCTTCGAGTCTTTTTAGATCTGCAGCTGCTTTCAATTCCACTGACTGCGCCTGCGATACTTGTGCTGCCAAATCACGGCTGTCGAGTTCGATCAGCAGGTCTCCTTTTGATACACGCGTGCCCAGTGATACCGGAATACTCTTGACCCATGCCTGAAGCTTGCTCTGTATGACTGCTCGGTTCTGAGGAATGACCGTGCCTGCATAGCTGCTGCTGACAGGGTCTTTCGCAAACGCAACGAATTCAGTCTTCACCAAGTTCGGAGTGGTCTGCGGCTGATCGGTTTCATCAGGGACCGTCTCTCGACAGTTAGTCAGAAGAGATAAGAGCAAGAGACTTACAACTACGATTTTGAGTCGCATGAACACCCCTTTACTCCGAATCGCTTCAACAGCATTTCTGCCGGGCAAAAACCGGTGAATGCCGACTGGATGAGATTCACTCCGACAAAGGCGGTCAGAAAGAGCCAGTACGGACTGACCCAATGACTCAGGGCAAGACTGAAGAGCACCATGACTCCGGCGACTACTCGAACGGCATTGTGTACGTGCACGATTATCTCCTACCGCTTTTCTGTTGACATGATATAAGCATATAGTTATATAATACACATGAAAAAGACAGACGCAAGCGGTTTTTCACGCGCCCGGAACCTCACCCTGGAACAGGCCGCGCTTTGTTTTCAGGCACTCAGCGATCCAACCCGACTGCGAATTCTGCAGGCATTGAAAGATAAGGAACGATCGGTGCAGGAACTGGTGGGCATGTTCGACTGGACTCAGCCGAACATCTCAAGACATCTGGTTATTCTCGCTCGGGCAGGATTTGTCAAGAAAGCCAAACGGGGTTCGTATGTGTTCTATGGCCTCAAGAACAGGGATTCCCTGCGACTTTGTGACTGGATCTGTGCACATGTCCACAAGACCGCGGCTTCGTATGCACTATGACTGTTGATTCTACTTCTTTATCGAGGAGATCATTCTCAGACCATTTGGGAACGACAACTTCAAGAAACAAACAGGTGTTGGCACTCTCAGTAGGTGACACCACTGCCAGTCATCTTTGGATACGATACTATTTCTTCGAGAACATCCCCGGTCGTCGTTTGTGCCAGTCAGTTGCATCCTGATATTTCTTTGCCACTGCAAGAAGAGTCGCCTCGTCGAACAGTCCGCCGACAAGAGTGATACTCTTCGGGTGGTTTGATTCATCATAGCCACAAGGAAGCACAACGCAGGGATGTCCGGTCAGATTGGTGAGCAGTAGAAGATTCCCTTCAAATGGCGGAGCGATGATCACATCGATTGAATCCATGAGCGCGGCCATTTCTTGAACCATCTGATGCCGAAAACGATTGGCCTGAATATATTCAACTGCCGGAATGAAACGGGATGCACGAAACACATTCGGCCAGGCATCCTTGATTTGCCGCACCAGAAGTGAATCACGATTGCTGCGGGTGAGTTCATCAAATGCCGCCGCAGCTTCGGCTGTAAGAATAATCGACATCGCCTCAATCGGAGCTTTGGGTAGCTCGACCGGTCGCAGCGTTGCTCCCAGCGAGCGAAATGTTTCCAATACTGCATTGTTGCTTGCACGGTTGGTCGTATCGGATGCGAATTCATTCACGAGATAACCGATACGGAGCTTCGAAAAATCGACAGAATGCGCGTAATTGAACGGGGTATCGTACAGAGTCTGATCAACGCCATCTCTTCCGCGGATTGCATCAAAGACAATCGCGCAATCCTCGACCGTTCGTGCAATCGGTCCGATCTTGTCCATCGACCAGCTCAGTGCCATCGCACCAGTCCGGCTTACTCGACCATACGTCGGGCGAAGTCCGGTCGCACCGCAGCGAGTCGATGGGGAGACAATCGATCCCCACGTTTCAGTACCAATCGCGAAAGGAACAAGCCCCGCCGAAACTGCCGATGCCGACCCTGCAGAAGATCCGCTTGAACCTTGTGAAGTATCCCACGGATTTCTGGTTTTCCCTCCAAACCAGATATCCCCCCAGGCAAGCTCGCCGAGTGTCAGCTTGGCGACGAGAATCGCGCCGGCAGAATCGAGTTTTTGAATAACCGTCGCGTCTGTATCGATTATTTGATCTTTGAATGCCACCGATCCCCATGTCGTTTTGTATCCGCTGACCGCCAGTAAATCTTTCGCACCATACGGAATCCCATGCAATGGCCCGCGATATGTTCCTGATGCGATTTCGGCATCGGCCTGGGCCGCCTGTTTGAGAGCGCGTTCTTCAGTCAGCGTGATCACGCAATGAAGGATATTGTCGAATGTCTTCAGACGATTCAGACAGAGGGTGGTCAGTTCGACAGAAGTGAGCTGACGAGTGCGCAGCAACTCCCCGAGTTCGCGGATGGTGTAGTAAGCAAGATCATTCAGTTTCTTCGGCCGTTTGAGATTGCTCATTGGGCTCAGTTCAATGGCTCTACTCTCTGTTGGAATGCGAAAGCCAACGGGAATTGGATTGAACGTGATCGCAGGAGGAATTTGATTTGATAATCTGATCGTGCGAAGTGAATCGTAGTTACGGGCGTACTCTTTGAGCGCATCGAGCATGCTGTCCCGTTCGGCTTCGGTGAATGAAAGTCCGAAGAGCTGCTCAGCGGCTGCGACTTCTGCTCTGGTTATTTTCGAGGTATCGGTCTGTGCGCAGAGATTAAGTGAACTACACACTGAAAAGAAAGTGACTGAAGCAATTCGCAATATCATCTTCATGCGTAAACTCCTTTTCAGATCGTGTGAGAAACATCAACACACACAATCTAAGATTCGCTACAGTCGCGACGCAGTACTTCTGTACTTCCGTATCATATCCTGATATCGCGGCAGGGCACGAAGCGGCTCGAAGTTGCCGTTCATTTTCAGAAAATTGACCGAGACGTCGGTTTGTTCGGAGAGCAGTATTTCAATTTCGTCGAGCGCTTTGTCGTACTCTCCGCACTTTGCATAAATGATGGCCATGACCATGACCTGTCCCGGTCCTCACCAGTGACACTTGTCGAGCGACAGGAGATCCTTTCCACGATTCCCGTATTCTATGGCCTCTTTGCAGGAACCAGACTGAGCCAACAGGAGCCCGAGAGCTGAGGCAGCGTGAAAATCAGTGGGAATCTTTCTCACGTAAATCCGTGCCGCCGCAGTTGCCGAGTCGAGGTACACCTTCGCCAGCGTTGCATTTCCAGCGGCACGATACAGCTCGCTCGCTGACCATGGAGAGTAATAGTTCTGTGAATCCAGGGCGAGTTCAGGGCTGTTCACCTCTCGAAGGCTATCCAAATACAATCGATGCATCGTGAGGCCGCTGTCGGCCATATGTTCGTACCATTGAGGGCGAAAACCGAGCAGAGAGTCGAGATTGAATCCCCCCTGAACGGACAGATCGGGCATTATGAGTCCAACGAGATCCAGCGTGTCAACATGTTTGAGCGCCTCGGTAATGACCTCCCGGCACCTGGCCAGGTTGCCATATCGGTTGACAATGATGCCAAATTTGTTCCCGTAATACCCGGCGACTTTTGGTTCTAGTCCGATAGCTCGATTGATCGACTGCTCCGCTTCCGCGTACATTCTTCGGTAGCTGAAAAATCCACTTTGGCGGGCGTGAACGGCAGAATTCAGCGGATCAAGTTCGCAGGCTTTTCTGAAATTCTCGTTGGGCTCATCGATCATCCCTTTTCGCCATTGCACCATGCCGATACTGGAGAGCACTTCGGCATCACCGTTCAGTTCGGATACGGCCAGATCAAGAGAGGCGAGCGATTTGTCGTAGTCTTCCTCGATAAGATTGTAGTACATCCCAGCCGCCAGATGTCCGTGCGACAAGTCGGGTTGAAGTTGCAGTGCCCGTACGAACGACTCACGTGCGATCTTTGCATGCTCCCCCTTCGGGTCACCAAAGCCCAATGCAGTGTGGGCCCGAGACCGCCCCGCATAGGCAAGGGCGAAGGTAGAGTCGAGCATGACTGCACTATCCAGATTGGCCGCCGCTATGAATGTATTCCCCTGAAACTCGCGCGTGAGCTCGTTCATTCCCTTGAGGTAGTAGTCATACGCCCTTGAGTCCTGCGTCGGACGAACGGCGAGTTCTTTGCGGTCGGATGCCAATAGCGTCAGATCAAGCTGGGCGGCGATCTTGGTGGCGATATCTTCCTGAACGGCGAAGACCTCGAGTATTTCGCGCTCGTAGTTGTCGGCCCACATATTGCGGTCATCAGATACTCGTATGAGCCGGGGAGTAATTCTGACTTTGGAGCGACCATCGGTTTTCGCCCAGCGAATAGATCCTTCAAGGATGTACTGGACTCCGAGCTCTTTGCCGATCTGACTCAGACTCTTGTCAGAACCTTTGTAAGTCATGACGCTCTTGCGAGAGATCACCCCCAGTCCAGCGATACCGACGAGTCGTGAAGTAATCTCTTCAGTCATTCCATCCGAGAAATATTCATCCTCGGCGTTCCCAAGATTTTCAAATGGCAGCACCGCGATCATCGGTATCGCATCGGCAGTTGCAACCTGATCGGAATTCGAGCGAGGAAAAAAGAAATAACCAAGAGTCGCAAGAGTGAGAATCACTGCGATCCCGGCGATCAATTTCATTGGCGACTTGGCCTGCTGAGTCGACGTGACCGAAGTGCGTTGTTCGGTCTGTTGTGAGTCGTAGACCAGACGTTTCAGATCTGCGATAATATCTTCAGCCGTCTGATAACGCATCTGACGGTCTTTTTCGAGGAGCTTGTCAATCACCTGCTGAAGTCGTGGTGGGATATCCGCCTTGTATCTTGCAAGCGGCTCAGGGATATCCTGCATGATCGCGCGAAGTGTCGCCCCTTCACTGTCGCGACGAAATGGCGTACGTCCGGCGAGCAGTTCATACAGGACCACGCCGAAGGAGAAAAGATCAGACCGCTGATCGATCTCTCTTCCCGATACCTGCTCCGGCGACATGTACGCGACTGTACCGAGGGTCGACCCAGTCTTGGTGAGTTTGTCATCTCCGGCAACAGCTGCCAGACCAAAATCGAGCAATCGCGCTCGTCCCTTGGTATCGACGATGATATTGGTCGTCTTGATATCCCGGTGTACCACACCCGAACGGTGGGCTTCACCAATCCCCTGACAGACCTGCACGGCATATTCGATGATCTCATCAAGGGGGAGTGGCTTCTCGAGAACGAAATGATGGAGAAGATTCCCCGCGACATGTTCCATCGCGAAAAAGGGTCTTCCTTCGAACTCACTCACATCGTAGATCGTGACAATATTCGGATGATTGAGCTTGGCGACTGCCTGCGCCTCGCGAAGGAAACGGGATTTGACTTCGTTATTCGAGACGAGATGAAGGGGGAGAAACTTGAGCGCGACTTTCCGATTGAGACGGGTGTCTTCTGCCAGATAGACCTCCCCCATCCCTCCGGCACCGATCTTACTGACAATCCGGTAATGCGACACCATGGTGCCGCCGGTCAGCATGGCGTGCATGCGCGTTTTGTCGTCCGATTCGTCTAGTGACACGATCTCTCAGTTTTCCTGATGCTGGCGGTTTGGTGCGTGCATCTGTTCGTAGTTAATCCTGAAAATGCGTCATTTTAGGCGATACTGCAACAAGTTACAAAAAAACCGGCTTACTTCTGATACTTGCTCGTCAACCATGCACTTTGGTCTGCTTCTGCCGCCTGAATACCAAGTACAATGCCGGAAGGACAATCAGAGTGAGAGCCGTGGACGTGAGAACTCCTCCGATCACGACACTCGCCAGAGGTCTTTGAACTTCGGCTCCAACACTCGTCGAAACCGCCATCGGCAGAAATCCGATTGCAGCAACGAGCGCAGTCATACAGACAGGTCGGAGACGACCGATTGCACTCCTGAATATTGCCTCTTCAAGTCCGTCCCCTTCTGAGCGATTTCGATGGATTGCTGAAACCAACACGAGTCCGTTCAAAACTGCAATCCCAGACAAGGCAATGAATCCAACTCCAGCCGAAATGGAAAACGGCATTTCCCGAACAAAAAGAGTAAGCACACCACCAAGTGCTGCCAACGGGATGCCGGTGAATATCAACACTGCGTCCCCCCATGATCGATACGTCAGATAGAGCAAAGCGAAAATGAGAGCAAGTGCAACAGGTACGACAAGCAGCAGCCGGGTACGAGCTCGCTCCAGATTTTCAAACTGACCACCAAAGCGGATAAAATACCCGGCGGGTAGTGACAGTTCCTTATCAATGCGATTTCTGAGTTCTTCAACGAATGAACCGACATCTCGGTTGCGAACATTACAGGAGACGACGATTCGTCTTTGACTCCACTCTCGGGTTATTGTCGATGGTCCAATATCAAGGTGTCCAGTGGTCAACTGATCAAGTCCGACACTCGCCCCCGTCGGCGACTGAACAAAAACCCGCTTGATGTCTTCCACTCCTGAAATTCCGGAAGTATCGATACGCAGTACCAGATCAAAGCGACGTGTCGATTCAAAAACATCCCCCACCTTCACACCGCCAATGGTCTCGATAGCAAGAAGCACTTCAGAAGCTGTCAGACCAAACCGCGACAATCGTTCACGATCAAGAGAGAGTTGCAGCTGCTGTTGCCCGGTCAGTTGCTCAACCGAAACATCTGAATTTCCTTCGATCGTTTTGGCTATCAGTGCAATTCTCTCTGCGTGCTGTTCCAATATTGAAAAATCGTCCCCGAAGAGTTTGATACCAATATCTGAGCGGATACCAGCAATCATCTCGTTCACACGCATCTCAATCGGTTGCGTGAAAATACGATTCTGCCCGGGAATATCGGCAAGTGAGGAGTCGATCTTCGTCACCAGTTCTGCTTGAGTCTTCGCTCTTGTCCATCGAGCACGGGGTGTCAGAGTGATAAACATGTCGGTGAGTTCGAGCCCCATTGGATCGGTAGACAACTCGGCTGTTCCACAGCGAGACCAGATGTGATCTATTTCCTCCGGAAACTCTGCCTTCAGATTCTGCTCAATTCGGGTGTTCAGTGAAATAGTCTCTTCAAGAGAGATGCCCGCGAGTCGTACAAAGTTGATCGCGATAGCCCCCTCGTTCAATCGTGGAACAAATTCGGAACCCAGTCTGGTGAAGAGTGCTGCTCCGGCAATCACCATTGCAAGCGCAACAATAATCACCAACCTTGCATGATGAAGTGTCCATTGCAGTACAGGTTGATAGACTGCCGTGAGCCATCGAACAATCGCTGGCTCACGCGAATGACCCATACGAGGCAGTACAAATGCCGCGAGTGCGGGGATGACAGTGAAGGAAAGCAGGAGCGATCCAGTCAGAACGAACACAACCGTCAAGGCCATCGGTTGAAAGAGTTTTCCTTCAATCCCCTGTAGCGTCAGGATCGGTAGATAGACTACGATGATGATAAGCTCGCCAAATAATGTGGGCTTCCTTACTTCAAGAATCGCATCGCGAATTACTTCAAGACGGTTCGATTCACTACTCGATGAAGACAAACGGCGAACCGCATTCTCCACCTGAATGACTGCATTGTCGACTGCTAGACCAAAGTCGATCGCACCAAGACTCATCAGACTTCCTGCGATTCCGACGCGTGACATCAGATCGAAGGCAAAAAGCATCGACAAGGGAATTGCTGATGCAACAATCAATCCTGCTCGAAAATTTCCGAGGAAAACGAAAAGCACCGCAATGACTAGTATTGCTCCGAAGAATAGATTGTGTTCGACTGTTTCGAGAACCTGATGAACGAGAGTCGTACGCTCGTAGACCGGCATGATCGTCACATCATCAGGAAGATTCTTTCTCGCCTCTTCAAGTCGCTCGGACAATCGTGTAGAAACAGCCGCCGGATTTTCACCGGTGATCATGAATCCGAGCCCGAGTACCGCTTCGCCACGACCATCGAAAGTCGATGCCCCTCTACGACTCTCATGTCCGATGCTGACTTCGGCAATATCACCGATGGTGATAGCTATACCATCAATCGTCGCAATGACCAGTTTTCTGACTTGCTCGACCGTGCCGACGGTTCCAATCCCACGGACGATGGTCATCTCCCCTCCGCGTGTGATTTGACCACCCGGAACGTTGCTGATCCCTTTTTCGATTGCCTCAATAGATTCTTCAAGAGTGAGTTTGTATTGTGCCAGCCGCTCACCTTTGAAAAGTATCAGGTACTGCTTTTCAAATCCTCCCCAACTGTTGACCTCGGCAATCCCAGACACAGATTGAAGTTGCGGCTTTACGATCCAGTCCTGCGCAGTCCGGGCAGCGGTTGCGTCAGACGATGAGCTGACTACGACATAGTGAAAAATCTCGCCGAGTCCTGTTGATACCGGTCCAAGCTCGGGCTGTCCGATACCTACAGGCAACTCAACTGCCTGGAGTCGTTCACTTACCTGCTGTCTGGCGAGATAGAGATCGATATCGTCGTTGAAGATCGTCGTAATCTGACTCAGACCATATTTCGTAACAGAACGAATCTCTGCAAGTCCTGTGAGTCCTGTCAACCCCTGCTCAAGTGGATAAGTAACCAACCGTTCGATCTCTTCCGCAGCCCACCCCGGAGCGGCAACATTGACCTGCACCATGACAGGGGTGGTATCAGGAAAGGCATCGAAAGGGAGATTGATTGCGGCTATGATTCCTGCAATGCTCAGACATGCAGCGAGCACCAGTACCGCCAGACGATTGCGAATCGACCAGTCGACAATATTTTCAATCATATGGTGCCTCAGCCCGCCGGTTCGATTGCGCAACATCCAGCACCGAGACTGGACTTGCGAAGCTCGGTCTTCAAAAGAAAAGCACCTGACTCAACCACTCGTTCGTCACCGTTGAGACCATCTGCAATCTGGTAATACTGACCGTCCGATTCCAGAATCGTAACTTTGCGTGGGCGATATGTTTGTACGTTGTCCTGTACGAACACGACATTGCAACAGCCCTCCCATTGTACCGCCCCTTTTGGTACCAGCTTGACCGAGTGCTCACCTGAAATGGAAATTTTCACTCTTCCAAATTCCCCGGCATGCAGTGAAGCTCGTTGGTCGACTACTTGTGCACGAATGGTTCCGGTACGCGTGTGAGGATCGAGCATATCTGACTTCCAGATGATCTTTGCACCGACTTTGCTCGCTCCTCGGTTTTCGTCAAAGCCAAAAATAAGTAACTGCCCGACACTCACCGAACGAAGTTGAGATTCGGTCAGTTGTGCTTCGATCCACAAGGAGCGCGGATTGGCAATCTGAAGAAATGATCTTCCCGGCTCCTGCAGTACACCCTGTTGCGCATAGCGTGCCGTCACTATTCCACTCATTGGTGCTCGTATCTCAAACTGATTCGTTACCGATGCAGTCGCGAGTATTCGTTCACAGTCTGCACTGTCGATGCCGGCAGCGATGAGCAATCCTCGTACTCCAACTGTACGAGAAACAGCCGCCTCCGTCTTTGCCTTCTGGCGATCACTCTCTGCCTGACTGATCAGATTCCGTGCTACCAGTTCGGAGAATCTTTTCAGCTCTTCCTTTTCGACACGCGCTTCGGCTTGTGATGAAATGTAGTCTGACATCAGAGTCGCAATCTCGGGGGATTGCACGACGGCAAGACGCTGCCCTCGATTTACCGGCTCACCCGGGGAGACAAGCCATCGCACAACAGTCGATGGGATAGTAGTCGTGACTGCGTAGGATTCAGTCTCGTCGAATAGTACTTCCGCCGGGGCGTCAACGACCGATTCGACCTTTGAGGTTAATACCGGCACGGCCGAAACCCCTGCTCTTTCTGCAGTCGACGCATTCGCGAATCGAATAATGGCACCGTCGGTAGCGCAAATTAATTTATTCGGTCGATGATACAGTTCGACCGAAATTGCCTGAGCATGTTCTGCATGGCGATTTGCTTCGAGCAGACCTTCCTGCGGGAATCGTAAAGCAGGATTGCACAGACGACAATTTGATTCAGGGATTCCGTGCTCAGCACACCAGTCGTTTCGTTCTTTGAAGCCGTCGATTAACTCGGGATGACAACGCGTGCAATTCGACTCAGGGACTGCGTGCTCAACACACCAGTTTGAGAGAGTGGTATCAGATGCATGACCGGTTGACGTGCCATGATCATGACCGTCTCCTTCGCCGTGTACGATCTCAGCTTTATCTGCGGATTGTTGATTCGAGCAGCTGGCCATGAGGCCAACCAGAAGGATCATACTGACTATTCCGCCGATGAAGCCAGCTCTCAAAATTTTATTGCAAGTTGAGAACATCATTTTCGTCTTTCTCCAATTTCACGTCCGTAAATGAAGCAGAACATGATCGTCCTGCAATTGTCAACGGACGCTAATTTATAGGTGGTCTGGAGATCGCCGACCGGGTAGTCCGGTCTGGCAGGAGTTAGAAGAGATTCTGTGGGGGATGATCGATATCAGAGGTAGGAGAAGGGGGAATAACGAGGGACTCGGTTGAGAGCTTGTCGAATTGCGAAGCCGTCAGCAGGCATATGACACGCTGACCAGCCGGTGGAATCTTGCAAATGTTCGTGCAGCAAACGCAGTGATCGCATTCGTGATTCTCGGAGTTGGACTGATTTGAATCATCAGACTCATGTGTGCTCTTCAAATCTGCAGTACAATGATCGTGACAGCCGTTCTCGATGATCCCCAATGCAGAGTCCGCCATAAATGAAAAGGCAACAAACAGCAGCCCAATCCAATATCTGGTGATCTGTGAACGATGGTGAACGATCTTCATGACTTCAATTCTCGGCTATTTGGACTTTTAGTCAAGTGGATAATGCTTTTGCTCTCAGAGCACTTATACGACGTAACAAGAAAAACGAAGCCCCAGACACAAGAATACCCGTAACTTGTTGCCGTATATAGAAAAAAATACGGGGTCGACGAGACTCGAACTCGCGACCTCAAAATGTTTTGGAGTCTTAAATCCGCTACTCTTCAGTCGGTTGTTCGGAAGGCTCTTGTTCGATGTTACTTGAGGATTGCGATGAAGTGTTCCTACTCGTACGAGCGAGTCTCCGATGAAACTTACTTAATTTCTTCGCAGCCGCTTTCGCGGCTTCACCTTCGATAGCGTCTCTTTTGAGCACATCAGGCATGATTGAAGTGATCTCTTCTAACCTGACTTTGGAGTTTGACGATAATTTGCGTAATTCTTTCCGAATGTATTCTGCTGCTGACTCGGTCTGAAGAATTGCAGCCACAACGAAACGATTCACATTCTGCGCATGTTCGTGATATTCCCCTATGGCATCTTTTGCTAGACCCTCTTTGCAAAGAAGAAAGAGTCGACCCTGATCTTCGGATTTTCGGAAATTACATTGAAGGATATCGAACGAACAGGTCTTTTCCCTGTCTACTGGCTTGTCAAATTTGAGTTTGTAAATTTCCCAAGAGACACCATTCGTCAAAACAATCCAGGGTATTCCGGCATTTGCGCCGTAGTTAACTGCCTGCTGTAAGTGATTTTCCTTGAGAGAAAGCCCTATAGCCTTGACTTCGATAAGGAACTTGACTGAACCGCCTACCCTTATAGCCGGATCGCAATAAGTGCCCCTTATCGACTGTTCACTCGTAATGTCTATGTACTTGTCATAGCCAAATAACTCAGCCAGCATGTCAGTAACTATCGTGACAGTATTGGACTCGTTCAGATCGCGGTCCTTGGCGTCCTGAAGAATTTTCTGAAAAAATCCTAGACGCTTTACAAATCGCTCCGAAACTTTCTTTGGAATTTGAGCCATGATTATTGCCCTCCAATCATTCCGCTGCTCTTCACCAGAGCAACATGTTGTGCTCCAAAAAAATACGGGGTCGACGAGACTCGAACTCGCGGCCTCCTGCGTGACAGGCAGGCGTTCTAACCAACTGAACTACGACCCCAAAATGTACATGTCACTTCACAAGTCAGACTTCACAAAAAAATGGGCGGTATAGGATTCGAACCTATGACCCTCTGCGTGTAAAGCAGATGCTCTAACCAGCTGAGCTAACCACCCCAAATCCAGGCCCGAGACATTCAGGCAGGACCAGAACGGCCGGTCATGGCGCTACGCGATTCCATACCTCCCCCACCGACAAACGTGCCCGGTAAGGCAGACGGCGAATATACGCACCCCCCCGATCTTGGCAAGCCCCGCGATTCGTTTCTTTCTGATGGCGGACGCAGTTTGACCAAAAGTCAGGCAATGCACCAGACTCTCAAGTAGAAATGACTCAAATTTTGGGAAAACGCAGGCCGAAATCGACCGAATTACTCGGTCGGCTCAACAGAAGTGGTCTGTTTACCATGGAGATCAGGATCCTTGATCATGATCGCCAGTGGAATCAGAACACAGTAGCCAACCACCAGAAGAAGTGGCGCCATGCTGATATCCCCCTGAGCCAAAAGTAGATATCCGGCAATAATCACCGCGGCGGCAATCCCAAAGAAGATGTAGTTCCGCTTTCCAAACGGCCATTTGACTGTCTCAACCGGACCGGTGGATTTTTGCTTTTTCGCGACGGGGGCTTTTGGGGCTGGTGGCATGGAGTGAAGATAGTAGCTTCTCAGACCGGGTCAAGTGGAGGAATACAATCACTTATTCGAAATATGAATCTGGTTCGAATTGTCATGAACTTCCGATTTCACCAATCCTGCGGGAAGCAGCAGCAACGCCCATAGTAGCATGATTACCCCGCGGACTTCTTCGTCAACAAAGATCGCTTCAGTGATCCCACAGATGACCAATCCGATGCATCCGACTACCGCGCCGAGGCGTAGGGTACTCAGAAAAGTTTGCGTTCCCCATTCTCTCCTGCACAGATGTACCCCCCGCATCATGACTAACCCCCACATAAGGAGATAGAGTACACCGCCTGCTATGCCGCGAGTTGCGGTCATATTGAGAAAATCACTGTGGGCATGATCAAAGAAGTGCTGTGGGAGTGTTCCCGCTGGCAGGCGAGTCGCGTAGTCACGGGCAAAGCCATCCGGCCCAACGCCGAACACTGGATGGGTTGCAATCATATCAACCGTTCGGCTCCAGATAAACTGCCTGCTTCCCGAATATTCGCTCCCAACATCGCGCGTGAGATGCTCAGACATTCTCTGAAGAAAATAGCCGCTGGCCAGCAGCGAAACCGCCACAGCTGCGACCGGAAGAAGCATTAGGACAAGTCTCGTTACCGAAGTAATTCTCCTCCAAAAAAACAGCGCACAACCGACAGATATACATATAACCGCCGCGGTCGCGGTTCGGGAGCTACTCATTACAATACTCGTAAGCGCAGCAATCGCAGCCAGCCAGAATAGAGATGTCTCTCGCCGACCCTGAATCTTGAAAATGGCAACTAACAGAAAAAGCCCTCCAAGTCCGAGGAAGACTTCAGCAAAGGTGAGCGATAGCCCAAAAGAGCCGGAGGCCTGGCCACTCAACGCAAAATTTGGATCATGTGGTCTCAGAAGATTGAGACCAAAGTAGTAGCTCATCCCCATCGCGACGGTAATGACAATCACCGCTATTGCCGTTGTCCTGAAAGATACGCTCAGGAACCTGGCAGGGGAGGTGAGCACCACCGACCATATCACCGGAATGGCCAGAAAGAGCCATTCTTCACTTACCCCTGCAAATCGTGCTCCCGGTGAGTTCATTACGATTGCAGAGATCATCGTCCAGACGACATACGGCAGAATGATAACCGCTGGCCAGCGCAGCTCGGGCAAGAGGGCTCGTTGCGAAGGCTCAATGATGAATCGTACCACAGTGATGAGCAGGGCGGCGACGAGAGAGTATTGCCAGACCGTTATAGAAAAAGTCAGACCAACGATGTAAAGAAAAGCACAGGCGGCCTGCAATCGCCAGAGCATTCGAGCCACAGGCACACTCACGTCAGCAGATCACGCTCGACGATATCGACCAGCAGATGCAAAAGGAACAGATACTCTTCTTCCAGTCGTTGCCGAAGCGGATGCTGAATCAACAGGACGCGATCGACAAGTGAAACCAGACGACCAGTCTGATTTCCGATCAGTGCCGTAGTCAACAAGCCGCGATCTCGGGCAACCTGGACCGCACGCACGAGATTGGCAGAGTTGCCCGTGATCGAAAGCACAAAAAGTAAATCCCCTTTATGTCCCAGCCCTTCGATCTGGCGGGCGTAGATATTCTCAAAACCATAATCATCACCGATTCCAGTGATCAGCGCCGCATCACTGCCGAGAGTCATCACCGGAAGGGCCTGCCGTTGACGTTCCGAACTCATTCGTGCAATGAACTCGGTTGTCACCAGATCAGCGATAGCTGCAAGAGAACCATTGCCGACGAATATGACTTTCCCGCCAGCACCGATCACCCCTGATATCTGATGTGCAGTTTCAATGAGACGACTTCCGATTGCTTCGAATGCAGCGTGACGGAGAAGTACGGAATCATCAACCTGACGTTTGAGTTGCTGGATTTTTTCGTTCGTGTTCATTTCTTATGTTACGATCACACTGGTAAGTGGATGGGCGGCGGCAGTGAGTTCACGCAAGAGAGAAAGATCGAACGACTGCTCGAGCTGATCGCCAACAACCAGAAACTTTGCGCCGGCTGCAACGCGAGTGTAAATTTCTTCTGGTCGGCGAATTCCGCCGCCGGTGATAATATCAAGCCCGCTGCAAGCTGCAACCGAAGCAATGAGTGATGGCGGTACAGGATCTTTCGCGCCGGAACCAGCTTCGAGATAGACTGCCTGCATCCCCATGTATTTCGCTGCGAGGGCGTGCGCACAAACCAGATCATGCTTGTCACGCGGCAACGGAAATGAATTCGATACAAATTGCGCCGAAGTCAATGATCCTGATTCAATCAACAGATATGCGGTAGGAATCGATTCCAATCCCAGCCGATGAATGAGCGGAGCACCTTTCACCTGTTCATCGACCAGGAACGCCGGATTGCGTGATGAGAGCATGCAAAGAAATAATACCGCATCTGCCGCACCAGTTATCTGTGCGTGTGATCCGGGAAAAAGAATAACTGGTACTGAGGTGTGCCGTTTGATCGACTGCACTGACCTATCAAAATCCGGCACCATCGTAAATGATGAACCAACCAGTAGTGCATCGACTCCGGCATTTTGAGCAGATTCGGCGATTTCACTCAGACGTCTCTGTGGCGTCCGATCAGGATCAAGAAGAAGAAAGAACCCTCCCCCGTGACGTTCGGCATCGGTGCGAAGTTTACTCCAGCACTTAGTCATGCGCGTTGCCACCATTCAGACGAGACTGAATCTTCGAAAAGAGGGTATCAGAAGTCACATCGACTCCGACGCCGCCTTGTGCGAAGTGACTTTTTCCGCCACCTCGACCACCGAGCGTTGGCAGCAGCTCTTTGAGAATCGCGCCGACATCTACTTTCGTATTTTCAGATGCAGCTGCGATCACTGCTGGTTTCCCATCGACACGGCCATACGCAACGATGATTCGTGGATTGCTGCTATTTTTCAGACTATCGACCCATCCGGTCATACTTTCCTTGTCAGACTCTTCAAAATCATGCGTATAGAACTCAAGTGCGCCAATCGTGCTCATCGTACCGGCTGCGGTTCCGCCACCACCAGTGAACCTTTCGGTCTTAAGTCGCTTGTTCTCTTTTTGCAGATTGGAAATCTCGCTCTGCAGATGCTCGACGGCATCAACAATATCATCATCTGCTTTGTTCAAGCGATGAGCGAGTGATCGCTTCAGTTGTTTTGCTTTGAGTGCAAAGCGAACGGCCCCATGCCCGGTGACTGCTTCAATACGCCTCACCCCGCTGGCGACACCACTTTCGAGCGTGATATACATCGATCCGATCTGACTGGTATTCTCGACATGTGTGCCGCCGCACAGCTCTTTCGAGTAGCTATCGATCTGCACGACGCGAACGTTATCGGCATACTTTTCACCGAAAAGCGCCATCGCACCGGTCTTTTTCGCCTGTTCGAGATCCATCACTTCGGTAATGACATCATGTGCGCGCAGAATTTCATCATTTACTTCTGCTTCGATTTTCATCATTTCATCAGCACTGACCGGCTGATGATGTGCAAAATCAAAGCGGAGTCGATCCGGCCCGACATACGATCCCGCCTGTTTCACATGTGTCCCCAGATGTCGCCGTAGCGATGCATGCAGCAGATGGGTCGCGGTATGATTGCGCATGATATCCCAACGACGCGCGAAATCGACCTGTGCGGTAATCTTCTTCAATGATTCAAGCTGTGCGAACGACCCTTTCGTGAAACGTCCCATGTGTACATAGACATCCTGATGGCGAAACAGATCGGTCACCTGAATTTCAATACCATCAGCAAAGAGTATCCCGACATCGCTGATCTGACCGCCCGATTCATAATAGAATGGTGTGCGATCAAGAATTACCGCTACCTCCGGATCGGTCGGCTCGGCAGCATGTAAGGCACGCACTCGAATAAGTGAAGTGTTGACCGTCAGACCGTCACGTGAGAATTCTGTGACTGGAGCATCATGAACGACTGAAACATCCAGTTGCTCACGCGCTGCTCCACCAAAATTTGCTCCAGCACGTGAGCGTTCCTGTTGCTGACGCATTGACTCTTCAAATCCGGACGTATCAAGCGTAAAACCGCGTTCGTGGGCGATGATCTCGGTCAGATCATATGGGAACCCATAGGTGTCATAGAGACGAAAAACCTCATCGCCGGGTACAACTTTTGAGCCAACTAATTTAAGTTTCTTCGCTACTGCTGAGAAAAGTTCGAGACCATTCTCAAGTGTTCTATCAAATGCCTCTTCTTCGTTTTTGATCGCAGTTTCTACCTGCATCGCACGCTCTTTCAAATCCGGGTAGGCATCCCCCATCGCAGAGACTAAGACCGGAACGAGGCGATGAATAAATGGCTCATGCGCGCCAAGCAGACGTCCGTGACGAGCCGCACGTCGGAGTATACGGCGCAGCACATAGCCGCGCCCTTCGTTTGAAATACTAGCACCATCGGCAAGGCAGAATGAAAGCGCGCGGATATGATCGGCGATTACATGATGTGAAGCGGGATGTTCGGCGTAATCGGCGCGAGTCAGATCAGAGATCGCGCGAATAATATCCTGAAAAAGATCGATCTGATAATTGCTGTCGACCC
>CAZFGK010000013.1:0-84240 GCA_964518635.1 uncultured Ignavibacteriales bacterium | reverse complement strand
CAGGCGATTCCGCTGGCCTCGGGGAGTGCTGATACATCGATGGAATGGCTCCTCATGGTCGCATCAGTTACCCTTGTCGCCGTCGCTATCCTCCTGGCACGATTCTTCTATCTGCAAAAACCGGAAGCTGCGACTCAGTTGCAGCAGAAATTTACCGGTGTTCATCGGATTCTCTATCACAAGTATTTTGTCGATGAGTTTTTTGCCGCAACTATCATCAGACCGATAGTGGTCCTCTCACTTGGACTCTGGAAAATCATCGATGTTGTCATTATCGACGGTATCGCCAACGGACTCGCACTCTTAGTTGATGGTTCGGGGGATACCCTGCGCATCACGCAATCGGGGAGAGTTCGCACTGCTGCTACCATCTTTGCTGCTGGAGTCGCACTCCTGATTGGATATCTGATATGGTAGGGAGAAAATAATGGATTTACTCTCTGCTACCATTTTTCTGCCGCTGATCGGAGCGTTGCTCATCGCAATGGTTCCAGCGAATCAGGGAAATACTATCAAAGGGGTTGCCCTTCTGGTGAGTGTTGTCACACTCATCCTCTCCCTTTTTGTATCAGCGTCATTCGATCAAGTCGCCTCTGGAATGCAGTTTGCCGTAAATCTCCCGTGGGTTCCATCGATGGGGATCTCTTACCATCTTGGCATCGACGGAGTTTCACTCCTTATGATACTGCTTACCACCGCGCTTTTGGTGGTCTGTGTCCTGGCATCCTGGAGTTCGATCACTGAAGGAGTCAAAGGGTATTACTCCTGTCTGCTTCTTCTTACGAGCGGCATTATTGGAGTCTTCAGCTCACTTGATCTTTTCCTGTTCTATGTCTTCTGGGAAGTGATGCTGATTCCAATGTATTTCCTGATCGGCATCTGGGGTGGGCAACGGCGTGTCTATGCGGCGATCAAGTTTGTGCTGTTCACGATGGTCGGCTCACTGCTGATGCTCGTTGCAATTCTGTATCTTGCCTATCATCATCATCAGACTCTCGGCGAATACACCTTCGACATGACTCGGATCATGACCTCGAATCTCTCGGTCACTGCTCAATTGTGGCTCTTTGGCGCTTTTGCCCTCGCCTTTGCAGTCAAAGTCCCACTCTGGCCGCTGCATACCTGGTTGCCGGATGCACACGTGCAGGCACCGACAGCGGGTTCGGTGATTCTTGCTGGTGTTCTTCTGAAAATGGGGACGTACGGTTTTATTCGTATCTGTATGCCATTCTTCCCGGATGCGACGGTGATCTACGCACCGTATATCGCAGTCCTGGCAGTGATAGCGATCATCTATGGCGCACTCGTTTCGCTCGTTCAAAAAGATATCAAATCGCTCGTTGCCTTTTCATCAGTGTCGCATATGGGCTTCGTGATGCTCGGACTCTTCACTTTCACCCAACAGGGGATGGAAGGGGCCGTCTTGCAGATGCTCAATCATGGTGTCTCGACTGGGGCATTGTTCTTGTTGGTCGGTATGATCTATGATCGTCGTCACACCCGCATGATTGCAGATTTCGGCGGCATTGCCAATGTCATGCCCGCCTATGCGACGGTCTTCATGATTGTCATGCTCTCATCAATTGGATTGCCGTTCACCAATGGTTTCGTTGGTGAATTTCTGATTCTCTTAGGTACGTGGAAAGCAAACCAGTGGTGGGCAGTCTTTGCGGCTACCGGTGTAATTCTGGCCGCCTGCTACATGCTCTGGATGTATCAGCGGGTCATCTTCGGCAAAGTCACGAGTGCAGAGAACCAGCACCTAAGAGACCTTACTCCACGAGAGTGGGTGATCGTCGTTCCGTTTGTCATTTTCATTTTCTGGATCGGGATACAACCCGGTTCTTTCCTTAATCATATCACACCGACCGTAACTTCGACCCGTCAGGCACTCGAGCAGTCAATTGCTACGCATGGTGCTCCTGCCGTTGAAATATTTAGTGCTGAGGTGGAAAAATGAATTCAATCGATTCGACTCTCAAGATCACCATGTATGTCAAGGATGGCTGCCCGTACTGCGCGGCAGCGAGAAAACACTATTCCGAACTTGGCGCACTCATCGCTGAAATCAATGTCCCAAAAACACCCGGTGCGAAGGAAAAGCTCCTTTCTCTGTCGGGTGGAAAGAATATCGTGCCAGTGATCGTCGGCGACGGCGACATCCAGCTCGGATTCGGAGGGGGCTGAGGGGTCTAAACTCATCGCGGCGGTCGTCGCGAAGCGAAAGCAACTCACCGAACGGGTGAGCTGACCAAAGAACGAAGTTGACAAATATGACTATGGATTACGTTTCGACATTACAGATTAATTTCGCGCTGATCGCGCCCGAACTCGCGTTGCTCATCGGTGCGTTCTTGATTCTGCTTACCGTACGGCTGAAAGCAGCAAATCTATTTGCCGCAGTCATCGGATTTCTTTCTCTCGGAACTGCCCTAGTCCTTTCCATCTTGCAGTGGGGAAGTCAGGGGGTCGGTTTTGGGGGAATGGTCACCAGCGACAGCTTCGGGATCTTCTTCCGCATGCTCTTTGCTTTTGGCTCGATCATGGCGTTGGCACTGGGGTATCGCTATTTGCAAGCCAAAGGGCTTGAGCGTCCGGAATATTATGTCTTTCTGCTGATCTCGACTTTTGGCATGATGGTCATGGCGAACACCACTGATCTGGTGGTGATGTTCTTGGGTCTCGAAATCATGTCTGTGCCGCTCTATATCATGGCCGCATTCAATAAACGATCTCTCGAATCGAATGAATCCGGCCTGAAGTATATTTTGATGGGGAGTTTCGCGTCGGCATTTCTCCTGATGGGGATCGCCTTCATGTACGGTGCCGCCGAATCTACCGATCTGAAACTTCTCGTCGCAAACTTCGAGTATATCTCACAGACTCGCGCACTCTATCTCTGGGTGAGTGCCGCACTCATTCTCGTGGGATTCAGCTTCAAAGTTGCCGCAGTACCGTTCCATGCCTGGGCACCGGATGTCTATCAAGGAGCCCCGACTCCAGTCACCGGATTTTTCTCGATTGGTCCGAAAGCGGCGGGTTTCGCAGTTCTCCTTCGGACATTTGCTTATGCCTACAACGACATTAATGCCCTCGTCTGGGTCTTCTGGGTGATGGCCGTGCTTACCATGACCATCGGGAATCTGCTGGCACTCCGTCAGGACAATGTCAAACGAATGCTGGCCTATTCCTCGATTGCCCACGCGGGCTACTTGCTCGTCGCATTGGTAGTGGGGACAGATAAAGCAGTCTCGGCTGCGATCTATTACCTGTGCGCGTATACCCTTTTCACGCTCGGTTCATTTGCGGTGCTGGTGGTGCTAGAGACCCGCAGTGGCATGAAATCAGAGTTCACTGAGCTCTCCGGTATGGCGAAGACACACCCCTGGTTGGCGTTGATGCTCGCCCTTTTCATGTTCGCAGTCTCCGGCTTTCCTCCGACTGCCGGATTTTTCGGGAAGTTCTATCTTTTCTCTTCAGCGGTCGAATCGGGCTTTGTTGGCCTCGCCGTGATTGGGGTGCTCAACTCATTGGTCTCAGTCTACTACTATTTCCGGGTAATCAAGACGAGCTACTTCGATGAACCGTTTGGGAACTACACTCCAGCAACAGTTACGCCAATGGCAATTGCGGTGATTATGATCGCAGCGGTTGGCACTCTTTCGATCGGATTGTTCCCGGAGCAATTGATGAATCTGACTCGCACGGCAGTCTTCGCGGTGCTGTAGATATGGTATTTTTCTAAAGTTGATTCAAACCGGACGCAGAATTGTGTTCGGTCTTATTTTTGCGAGTCGCTGAGGAGAATCTCTCAGCCCAGCGTATGTTTGCCGTTCTGTGATGGCACTCTCGCTGGGTATTTCCCTGAAAAACAGCCACTGCAAAAGCCAGTCTTGGGAAGTGACGGCAGCGAGAGCATCCCTTCAATCGAGAGATAGCGCAGCGAATCGACCCCCAGATATTTTTCGATCTCAGCGACCTTCATATTCGCGCCAATCAGCTCTTTCTTGGTCGGCATATCGATACCAAAGAAGCAGGGGGAGATAATCGGCGGGGAAGAGACTCGAAAGTGCACTTCCTTCGCGCCCGCATCACGGAGGAGTTTGACCAGCTTTCGGGAAGTTGTCCCGCGTACGATAGAGTCGTCCACTACGACAAGCCGTTTCCCTTTGAGCACCCCTTTGACGGTGTTGAATTTCACACGGACATCCAGATCTCGAATTTTCTGATGAGGATCAATAAATGTCCGCCCCACATAGTGATTGCGGATCAGTCCAATTTCAAACGGTATCCCTGATTCCTCTGAGTAGCCAAGAGTCGCAGTATTCGCAGAATCAGGTATTCCGATGACTGCGTCTGCATCGACAGGATGTTCTTTAGCAAGCTGGCGACCGAGCCGACGACGCACTTTATCGACACTCGCGCCAAAGATTCTGGAATCGGGACGAGCGAAATAGATATACTCGAATATGCAGGAAGAGGTCGGACGTTTCGGCATCGGATGATACGAGGTGGTCCCCTTGGGGGTCATCTCAAAGACCTCTCCCGGTTCAATATCCCGGACATACTTGGCGTCGATCAGATCAAAGGCACATGTTTCGGATGCAACCACCCAGCTGTTACGAAATTTCCCAAGGGCCAGGGGGCGAAATCCATGCGGGTCACGAGCGGCGATCATGCCATTCTCGGTCAGGAAGAGCAGAGAGAATGCCCCTTCGATCTGACGGAGCGCGTCATTGATACGTTCGATGGTCGTTTTCTTCTTCGAGCGAGCGACCAGATGCAGTATCAGTTCAGTGTCACTGGTCGACTGAAAAATTGCCCCCTGTGAATCGAGCTTCGCTTTCAGTTCAATTGCATTGGTCAGATTCCCGTTATGAGCCACCGCCAGAGACTGTGAGCGACTGTGCATCAGAAGGGGCTGGATATTGATATCCAGTGAACCGCCGGTGGTGCTGTAGCGGGTATGTCCGATAGCCCTATCTCCAACGAGAGATTCCATCGTCGACTGTTTGCTGAAGACATCCGCAACCAGCCCCATGTCCTTATGGACATAGAGTCTCTTATCATCGGCACTGACTATACCGGCCGATTCCTGACCGCGGTGCTGGAGGGAGTAAAGACCGAGATAGGTTAATTCTGAGGCGCGACGGTTCCCGAAGATTCCAAAGAGGCCACATTTGTCATGAATCGCCGACTCAAGCATCAGATTTTTATCCCTTCCGCGTAGAACAAGGCGGGGAAGCTAGGTGGGAGGGGGGTGGATGTCAACCAATCAAGATGGGAGGAGAGGTTCATTCTCAGGAAACTGCAAAAGATGCAATCCGGTTCAATCTTCGGTCAATTTCAGTTCGCCAATCATTTTTTCGTTCTCTTGGGCTATTCTCTTCTCTCACTTCACGCTACATTCCTTTTGTACCCACAATCTCGCCTGTTTTTCTATTCGGTGAGCCGCTTGCTCTATGCTGTATCAGGAAGGAAGAGGATCAGATCGCGACTAGAATTCGTCTGATCAAATAATGAACAACAACTACCAACAGCGACTCGAACTCTTCTCGCTCTTGGCACATGCCGGAGCCAGACGAGAACAATTGACTGAATCACTGGAGCAAGCGCTTCGGTCACTCTGTCAATTGCTGTCGCTCGAGGCAATAGGGCTCTATCTCCCCGAAGGGGACTCCTTCAAGCTCGTTACCAGCGCCGCCACCAGCTCGGATGCCGATCAACGACTCCAGTTGGCTGAGCAGCGAATCTTCTCGAATCTGCGCGACCGTGCCCTTGAGTCCGCCTATCTGACCTTTGGCGGTACGCAGCCATTTCAGGCCTTCTCACTCCCGCTTTGGCGAGGGAATGACCTGATCGGCGCAGCAGTAGGCTTGCAGCAAGGACGAGGAAAATTGGTCAGTGAAGATCTCTTTCTCGAAGGAATTACCTCCGCCCTTGCGATTGTTCTTGCCCTGCATTCCTCTCCATCGACAACGGCACAGCCGAACGCGATTCCGGCTGATGTGGACAAAGCACGGCGTACTGTTGCCGCCGAGATGGCGGTGACTGTCAACCATGAGATCAATAATCCCCTGACCGCGATTCTCGGAAATGTTCAATTGATGATGCTTCGCTCGAACGAGCTTTCGGCAGAAACGATCGCAAAACTGCAGACGATAGAGCAATCAGCAATGAGAATTCGGGACGTAACGCAGAAGATGATGAACCTGCGGGAAGTCCGCTCGATTCCGTATGCGGATGGCTCGACGATGATCGATCTGGATCCCGGTCAAGCTGACCAGAGCTAAATTACATTTCCTTCTTCGACCAATTCCCCAACTCCAAATCGATCCGGACGAAGTTCAGTTATCTCAATACTGGTCCTCTGACCGATCACTAACTCGGAAACGAGTACTCCCGTCGCTGGTGCATGCATGAAGCCATGCCCCGAAAATCCGCAGGCGTGAATCATCCCACGTATCGACGGCTCCCATCCAATGACCCCCATATGATCTGGCGTTGTTTCATAGAGCCCCGCCCAGACATTTGCGACGGTTGCCTCTTCCAGACCAGAAATTCGAGCCAAGGCGCGTTCGAGAATTGCGTTAGTATAGTCAGGATCGACGGAGACATCGAATGAACTCTTTGAATCCTTATCTGCCCAACCGAGCAGCAGTCCTTTCGATTCTTTGTGCGAATACAATCCAGAGGAGACATCGACGACCATCGGGAAGAACGGCTGCACAAAAGAAAGTTCACCAGTGGTGACACATTGACGTTTGAACGGTTTGACTGGAAGATCCGCGCCGATCATCGACGCAATCAGTCCGGCATAGGCACCGGCGCAATTGATCACCAGCGGCGTTGAAATATGTCCGCGAGTAGTCACTACTCCGGTGACTTCATTCAAACGAGTTTCGATGGCAGTGATAAAGGTCTCAGTTTCGATGCTAACCCCCATCTTGCGGGCGGCTTGCTCGTAACCGGCAAGAAACTGACTCGGATCACCGAGTCCATCCTGTAAGCAAAATGTCCCGGCGAGGATGTCATCAAGTATCACATGCGGCGCGACTTTGCTGATTTCGCCGGGGGAGATGAGTTCAACCCGCAACCCAAGCGATCGCTGGAGTTTGACATTTGCTTTGTAGGTGTCGAGATCACGTTCGTTGGAAAGCAGGAAGAGATAACCGACTTGATCGAAATGAGCATCATAGCCAGTATCTTCCTGAAACTGACAAAAAAGCCGTTCCGAGAGAATCGACATCTCGATATTGACTCGATTGGAGAACTGCGCCCGTATTCCGCCAGCCGCTTTTGCAGTCGAACCTGCCCCCAGAAAGGGCTCTTTTTCGACGACAACTATCGAGCCGAACTTGTTTTTGGCCAGATAGAAGGCGACCGCCAAACCAATGATTCCCCCTCCAATAATGACCACATCTGCGCGGTTTTTCATACGCGCAGATGGTCGCTGAAATCAGGCAAATTGTCAAGGCGGTGATGAATTCACCGCCTAATATCAGGACGGCTTGAAAAGCCCGACGATGTTTCCGTCGATATCCTTGAAAAATCCGGTCGTCCCAACACCCGGAATATCCTGCGCCGGAACTGCGATCGTGCCGCCGAGTTTGACCGCGCGTTCGAGATGTGCGGCAACATCATCGGTCTGAACAAAGAAGGTGAGAAATGCCGCCCCCTTCGGGGCCTTCATCACGCCGCCGCCGATTCCGTCCTTTTCGGGCTTCACCTCACCGTACTCGAATGGATTGTTGTCATTGATCTCCCAGCCAAAAAGCTGCCGGTAAAACTCAATCAGCTTCTTGCCGTCGAGTCCGGCGATCTGGAAATGGACGACGGGATGTTTCATGTTACACTCTTCCTCTCTTCTTCACGCCTCGGTTTGGCAGCCAATGTGGGCGGCCTGTAACTGTTCAGTCGGGAAAGATGGAGAAAAGATCAAAATTGTCTATCCTATTTGGAAAAAATGCAGTGAACGGCAGAAAGTGGAAATCAATTCCCATCCTGACCTTATCCAACTGAGTCATCATCCGGTTTGGGTCTGGAGGCGGACGCAAATTCCAGCCAACTCTTCTGCTTTCCAGCTTCCTGTTCTATACTTATTGCTGTGGAAGCAGAGTTCAACCCCTCACCGACCTACCCAAAGCGACGTGCCGATCTCTCGATCACACCGATTGAAATTGGTGGGACCGAGTATTTCACGGTTATGGATCCTCGCAACGGGCAGTTCTATCGCCTTGGAGCCCCCGCAGCGTGGTTACTGGAACGGCTTGATGGAGAGACTGCCCCCGGGGAACTTGCTGCCGCCTTTAATTTCAAGTTCGAACAGAAACTGACCAACGTCGATATCGAGACCTTCGTTCACGAACTCAGTCGAATGAATCTGACCGAGAAGAGTTCTGATGTTTCAACAGAGCAAACTGATACCATCGGATCAAGTGACGCAAACGGAAGGGAAGATACACAACGACCATTTCGACTTACCGAAATCTATCTGGGTCGGCTCAATCCAGAAGTTCTCATTCATCGCCTTGAGAAAGTCTATCGACCCTTTCATAATTGGTTCGGATTCACTCTCGCACTCGCCATTGGAATACCCGGGGTCGCCATATTTTTTTCGAATCTCACGGCATTCTCCCTTTCTCTTGATCTCCTGAGCAAAGCGACTTCGATCTTCACGCTTCTTGCTGCGACTTTTGTGATGATTTCCATTCACGAATTGGCTCATGCGGTACTGTTGTGCTATTTCGGCGGTTCAGTCACTCGTATGGGGTTCATGCTTCTCTTTTTTCAACCCTGCTTTTATTGTGATGTCTCTGAAGCGTGGAATCTGAAACAGACTCGTCAGCGGGTAGCGGTATCTGCCGCGGGTCTCATTGCTCAGTTACTTATTCTGTCGATGGCTGCGATCATCTGGCGAATGACTGAAACGAGCAGTTTCATCCATCAGTTCGCCCTTGCGACGGTGGTAGTATCGTGGATCAACTTCTTTTTCAATTTCATTCCTTTTATCAAACTTGATGGCTACTACATGCTGATGGATATCTGGGGGATTCCGAATTTGCGAGAGAAAGCACTCACCCGTGTCATGCAGCCAGTGCGAAGATTCCTGGGTATCTCAGAACGGGTGCAGCAGGTCACACCATCACAGAGTCGTCGGCTCTTCTGGTTTGGACTCGGGACCATTTTCTACACGACCGTCCTCATAATTGCCACAATCTGGTTCTTTGGCCTACTCTCGAATCGCTGGTTTGGAGTCGCTGGAGTTCTGTTGTACTCAGTCCTCGTTGCCGCTATCTTGGCTCCGTCGATCTGGCGGACCGGGAAGTCAGCAAGATCTTTCTTGAACGACATGACAAAAGAGAAGAAGAAACAAATCGGTCTGATTCGCTCGGCAGTTATCTTTTTGCCGCTGTTGGGGCTGTTTCTTTTTTACCCACTCCCTCATACCGCCGGCGGCGATGTATCACTTCGCGCACACCGGACGTTTGAAATTCGGCTGACCGATGCGGGTCTGCTCGAACGGGAAGAGCAGAACGGGGGGGCGCATCCTTCTCGTCAGACTTCATTTCTCCAGCCAGCGACGAACGACATTGCATCTCTTACTCTAGTGCCGATGGTCGCAGACGGGGAAGTAGTTGCGGTTGGAGATACCCTCGCGATTTTTGCATCGAACGAAGTCACACGACAACTAGACGAGGCACAGGCAGAATTGGCACGACTCCAAAGTGAGCTGACTCTTTTGAAAGCCCCGCCGAAGAAAGAGCGCGTCGCCGAAATTCAGGCGCAGGTGGAAGCGGCTAAAGCAGATTTGACACAAAAGCGTCGCGATCTTGCCAGAGCTGAATCACTCTCAGTCAGGCAGCTTTTACCAGTCTCGCAGCTTGAATCCTCACGCACAGCGGTGACCATGGCCGAGGCAACTCTTCGCAATCGTGAATCTACATTCCGATTGGTGGCTTCACCTCCTCGCCCGGAGGAAGAATCAGTACTGGTGAATGAGATTGATAAGCAGAATGCGCGGCTGATGTTTCTTCGAACTCAGGTAGAGGCGCAGTCGATTATTTCACCGATCCGTGGTATAGCTCTCGTCAATCGAGATGGGTCGCGTGTGCTCTCGATTCATTCCACCGACACGATGGAAGTCTCTATCCCAGTTGCAGACATTGATCTTCCGTTGGTTTGGCTCGATCAGACCGCACGGGTGAAAGTTCGCTCACACGCCGATACCGTCTTCTCGGGGCAGATTGTGCGCGTACCGGTGATCGCGCAAAATGACTCACTACGCGGAAATTTCTTGGTCGCGGCACTTCTGCCGAATGAATCCGGCATGCTTCGCGAAGGTATGGTGGGGTATGGGAAGATTGAAATTGGGAAGCGAAGCGCTGCATCGCTTTTGTGGCGTAAGCTTATGTCTGTCACACGAGTAGAGTTCTGGGGGCTCTGGTAGGTCTGCAGCGCAGTCGTCACATTCAGCTACTGTGTGACGATGTCTTGCTCGGAAATGTTTTCCTTCTCTTGATGTATGGTTTATCAGAAAGTACATCGACCTCTGACAGAGTGCTTGACAGAATGAGACTTTTCAATACGTTTCACACAGTTGGTTGGTACGATTCCATAGTGGAGTCGTGAAAATCAATGAGACTAGTCGCACACTCTGATCTCGCGCGGAGAAGGAGTGAGAAAAACCACCTAAAGGAGGTGACCCAATGGATTTCAAACTTACCGTTGAGGTGCTCGAAGCACGTATCGCCCCAGTAGGCCTTAGCCAGGGCGGCCAGAAGTAAGAATTCTGGACCAAACGCGTGCGGGCAGGCTGTCTCAGCCTGCCCGTTCTTTTTTTTGTAAGCGACTTCTAATCGCTCCGACCAGCTCAGTAAGTCTTCGAAAGAGAGGGAGTGATTGATGGACTTCCTTCTCCTGCTCTGATAATTTTCCGACAACCTGCATTGCGAACTCGAGTCCCTTTCTGATCGAGGCAAAGGCGGAGTCGTACTCATGACGTTCAAGTGATAGGGTCGCGCTCAAAACTTCCAGACGGACTCTTTCAGGATAGAGCTGGCTTCCCTCTCGTGAGGATTTCGCGCGAGAGATCAACTTGAGAGCAGCATCCGGTTTTCCAAGCCGAATGAAGGCATCGGCAAGGGAGAGTGAGGTGCTGCACATTTCGAGTCCAGTGACCATCGGGCTGGCGGCAGCTATCTCCATTGCTCTGGAAATTCGAGGCGTGTCATTTGCCTCAAGAGCTAGTTCAAGAGCAGCATATGCACACTGAGTTCGCTCTCGAGCATGAAAAACGCCTGACAGGAGTCTTGCGTTGCTTTCAACTGACATGATCCCGCCATCTCGTCTGGCAAGCATCAGCAGAGCATTTATCATAGACCCTTCATCATTTCGCTCGCGGGCCTCGTCAAAGAGCTGACGAGCACGCTGGACGGCCTGATCAATATGTCCGACTGCTTCCAGTAAACGTGCCTGTTCATACTTGAGACCTAATTCGATTGATCGGCTGTCGAGATCATGCGAGAGCGTTAGAATCTCTGAGAGCAGGGACTCTGCTTCTTGAAGTCTCCCTTGTCGTCTGCGAATCGATGCAAGAAGGAGAGAATGCTGTGCCAAATGCGGAGTGTCGCCGATAGCTGTAGCAAGCTCGATTCCTTCTCGGACAGACTCTTCAGCTTCTGTCAGTCGGCAGGAGGCAAAGAGTTCAGCCCCGAGATTTTCAAGATTGAACAGAATCTCTTTTTGACTGCCGATTCTGCGATTAAGTGAAAGGGATTCTTTCAGTACATCAACGGCTTCATCGCCACGTCCGGTTGTGTGATAGACGAAGCCGAGATTATTGAGGGTGCGAGCGATTTCGACCGTGATCCCCATCTCTTTATTCTGTTCCAAAGAAGTCTTAAACAGGCGAATAGATCGCTCGAATCTCCCTTTCATGCAATAGGCAGTCGCGGCGTTATTGATGGTCGAGGCCGCCTCACGATCGGCACCCAGTTTTCGCTGATGGTGGAGTGCGCGTCGGTAGTGACTGAGCGCAGAGTTAAAATCGCCAACCAGCCAGTAGAGATTTCCAAGATTATTTTGCGTCTTGGCGATGGCAAGTTGATTCCCGAACAATTCGTAGAGGGAAAGCCCCGATTCCAGATGAGTTTTTCCGGATTCGAATTTTTCCTGCTGGTGGTAGAGTATACCAAGCCCGTTGTGGGCATCTGCAAGGACTTCATCCGGTGCGAAGGATTTTGAAAGATCAATGACTCTGAGATATTCCGCTTCAGATTCAGGCAATGAACCGGCACTACGAAGGACAAACGCGCGCTCAAGCGTCAGTTGACGTTCAAGCGTTGAGTTTCCTGTCCCACGCATTTCGTCTCGAAGCAGACGAAGAAGAGTGTTTGCCTGCACGCTTCTGCCTTGTTCTGACCAGATCGTTGCCGCATCACAGCCGAGTCTTGTCGCATCCTGATAGTGACCGGCCAAAAGATTCAGGCGAGCAAGATACGCGGCATCGGTGCAACCTTCGCCGTGAACTTTGAGCTTGAGAATCTCACGTTGTGCAACCAACCGAATCGTTTTCGGCCTGAATAGTTGCAACAAGAGCTCATGCTTCAGATTGCCGATGGACAGAGAGTGTGAATCACCGGTTTTCGCAGCAAGATAGCGAAGAGCTGAGAAAATGCGGTTTCGTTTTTCACTCATTGTCATTCCGGAAAACTTCTTTAGCAGCCGACGGCGAAAGCGTGACGGTATTCGCAATGCTCCAACCAACTGAAACGATTGGTCTTCGTATCGTAGTGACTCGTTGCGAAAGGACGCGGTCACGCAGAGTCGTCGCTCAACCTCTGCAAGCCCACTTGCATCTGGTATCCGCACCATTTCTTTGGGGAACCATCGCGGGTGGAGGGCTTTTCTAAATGGATACTTAACGCCAACTCCGTGCAAGGTCTCACAAACGTGGAGTGCTGCCTGAGTTCGTTTCGACGGGTCCTTTTCCAGGAGACCGAGAATGATGCTATCTACTTCTGGCGAGATATCTGCTCGGTGTTGTGACGGAGGTTCGACCGTTCCTTCGCAGACCCGTGCTGAGACAATCATTGGGTCACTGCTACCGCGAAGAAACGGATGGATGCCAGTCAGCAGCTCGTAGGCCATGACGCCGAAGGCAAAGAGGTCGCTTGCGATGCTGCTCTTTCGATCTGTTAACAATTCAGGGGACATGAACCCGAAAGTCCCCTGACCAAGACGAAGATCGTCTGACTCTCCAATTTTCTTGCCGAGCGAGAAATCAGAAAATTTTGCAAACCAGAGAGAGCCGAAATCAAATTGATCGGGAAGAGCAGGAATGAAAATATTCTGCGACTTGATATCAGCATGCACTATACCACTGGCATGAATAAACTCCAGCGATGCCGCCGCTGCCGAAATGATTTCAAGCGTATCAGCGACCGGGAGCTTTCCGCGATATTCGTCGAGAGTCGGCCCTGCACAGTATTCCAGCAGCAATCTCCCCTGATCTGCCGGAGCAAGCAATCGGACGATCCCGGGGAAGGTGAGTGTGCCGATCAGTTCAAATTCACGAGCAGCGAGACGGAGAAGTTCATCTGTCTGTTCAAGGGGGATTTTGAGAGCTGCCGAGCGACCATCCGGCAGAGTAGTGAGATAGACCTCTGCAGTTCCACCTTTCCCCAGCTTTCTGAGGCGTTCGGTGATTGGAAATGCAGTCAGTTGTTTCATCGCCGCACCACAGCGCGTGACAGACCGTCTACGGCTTGACTTCGACTTTCGGGCGAGTCCGTGGAATACTCAGCGTAAAGGTCGTCCCAATATTCGGCGTCGAGTTGACCGTAATTGCCCCGCCATGCTGCTTGGCGATTTTCAGGCAATTGTACAAGCCGAGCCCGTGACCACCTTTTTTCATAGTGAAATGCGGGGTAAAAATCTTCCCCTGCACTTCCGGGCTCATCCCAATGCCGTTATCGCTGATCTCAACATGTACGAGATCAGTTGTCTGGTCATAGAGGGCCTTCAGCCCGATCTTCCGAATGTGGGGCGGATCGGATTCTCCCAGACGACTGACTCGTTCCTGGATGGCGTCGGCGGCATTGTTGAGCAGATTGATGAGAATCTGCTGAATCTGACCGACATCAATCTCGCAGGAGGGAATCTCCTGTCCCATGTCAACGGTAAACTGCACCGTTTTCATGCGTGGCTGAATTTTGAGTGAAAAAAGAAGATCATCCACCAACTGGCGGATGTCGTAATTGATATAGTCGGCTTCCGGATTGGAGAAGTCCATGAGACTATCGACGAAGCGTTTGATCCGAAAGACATTATCAAGGATCGACTTGGCATTGAATTTCGCCTTGTCCGGAAGACCTCGGTCGAGATTCATTGCCATGATTTCTGCATTGTTGGAGATAATGGTCAGGAAATTATTCAATTCATGGGCAACCGATGCAGCCATTTCGCCGCGTGCAACCAGCTTCTCAGAGAGAATGACGTACTGCTCCATTGTGACTTTCTCGGTGATATCCTCGAGTGTCACGATAATCCCCTTCAGATTTGCAGCAAGGTCATCGATAGGGGAGAGGCGAAGAGAGAGCACTTTTTCGACATAGCCGGTATTATGGTAGTGGCGACTCTCAGAAAATTCGCTCTGTGTAGTCACGACATCCGAGATCATCGTACGCCAACGTCGCCACTCCGCTTCAGGGAGAAGTTCCGCAAGACGGGTGGGCATCAGATCGTGTCCAAACAGACGAATCTGGTCACGATTCAATTCGAGGATTTCAAGGGCGGATTTGTTGATTGCGCTCAGATGCCCTTCGCTGTCGATTACCATCAGTCCGACTGGAGAGTTATCGACAATCGACTGATTGAATCGCTCCATACGACGGAGTCGATCATAGATATCAGCGTTATAGATCGCCGAAGCTGCGAGCTGTGCGTACAATTCAAGTTGCAGAAGATCGGCGCGAAGAAAGACTTTGGAATCGTACGGATTGTCGACATAGATCAATCCGATCACAGTATCCTTTATCTTGAGTGGGACACACATGATCGAGCGAAGCCCGTGCGCGACGATCGATTGCTGCAGGGCATAGCGGTCATCGGTCGAGGCATCCGAAGTATAGATCGATTCCCCTTTGCGAAATACATCTGAGGTGATGGTGTCGGAGACCGGGAAGTCATTTCGATGCAGAGTCCGTCCCGTCCGGTCTATCCCGGCGCGAAATTGCTCGGTATCATTGACCAGCAGCATGATCATGCCTCGCTCGGCATCCATCAGCTCGATTGCCTTGGTCAGCACAAGACGAATAGTGGCGTTGATATCAAGAGTCGAAGTGATCGCGAGAGAGACTTCCAGAAGCGCACGCAGATCATTTGCCTGCGGAGTTGCCGGATCATCAGCATTGGCCAGCCGCGGATTATCGACAACGACGCCATCTAGCTGCTTGATGAGTTCATCAAGCATGACAGAGGGATGATCGTTCCCGTTCTGGGTCTGAGTCTGCTGAGAATGTGTAGAGCGTATTTGGTCTGACATCTCTTTGGCTTTCTTTCTTTATTCCAAAGAAATATCGGCAGCACCCACGAAAGGGTTAGACGATGTACGGGAAAAAACGATGATTTCTGGTTTGGGGTAACTTCTAGTCAGGTTTTCGGTTACGAGACCGATTCAATCAGAAAGAGAGCTCACTTGCTGTTCAAAAAGGATGACGGAGCGAGAGCCAGAACTTGACTCTACGGTCATTTTCGCTCCCTATCGGGGCAGCAGCTGTAAGGTGAACCAGCCCAAAGAGATAGAGCCGTACTCCGACGTCCGAGAGGTCAAATAGACTCCCGGGAGTTTGGGACAGGTTGATCCGGGCATAGTCGGCCAACAGGCCGACTGCCGCAACTTTCGACTTCAATGAGAATCGGAGTTCCGTTTTGAAATAGTAGTAACTGTTCCCAAAATATTCTCTCAGTCGATAGCCCGGGACTGTTCCGAAACCGCCGATCGAGAAGATTCGATAGTTCGGCAGATTCCGACTCCCAATCGCTCCTTCAAATCCGACGATTCCTGTGACATGTCGATGGAGTTTCTGGGATCGGAGCATTGAACCTCCGATTCGTGAATAAGCACTTCCAGTGCTGATACCGATTTTTCCGATATCCCCCCAGAGCTCCCCTGCAAAACCGGACTCAGAGTAATTTTTCATCATCGGACTACTGGGGAGTTCAATGCGCGCAAAAAGTTCGCTCATTTTGCTCTGTGGAGCACTGGCTGAAAAATCGTCAGATGAGATCGAGCTGTAGACTTCCGGAATCGTCGAAAAGTTTTCCCGAAAACGATGACTTCCTCCTGAACCTCCGGAGAGAGCCCAGAGATTGACCTGCGTAGGGAGCCACTCGATCTGCTCGTTTCGATATCCAATCCCGATACGCCAGCGAGAATGCGATTTCCACTCGAGCTTGAATGCCCCACCGGTCGACTCATACCAGTCCCAGAGGTCTTCTTTGAAAGCCAGGGCAAGCACGGTGTTTTCAAAACGGGTCGTCAAATCATCATCATCATGACTCAACTGACGATAACCGGAGAGTGAAACACTGAGCTGCTTGTTCTTCAGGAGCTGATAGGTGATCTGCGCATTGCCACGTACGCGGTCACTGGCCAGAGCATAGGCAAGTTGAGTCGAAAGTTTCCAACGTTGTCTCCGGTCGTTCGGATAGCTTGCGCTAAGTCCAAGAGTGAGACCGTCAACTCGATCATAGCTGAAAACAGGATCGACTCCGAACTGGCTGGATGTCAGAATCCTAAATTTTCTTCGTCCATTCATCGCGCCGCTTGCTTCGCCGTAGAATCGTGCCCCGTCGTTGACTTCAACATTTCCAAAGAGTGATACCACGTTCCCCCGCACGAGTGCGCTGCCGGTCAATTTAATATTACCGATGATCGAGAAGACGGTCTTGTCGATTTCACCGGCGACTTCAATCGTACCGCCTAAGGCAATGACTGAACCACGGACGAATTTTGCAGAGTCAACGAGTATGTCCGAAACACCTCTTGCAAGATTCCCTCGTCGAAGACGTGCTGCCGGATTGTCGGCTGGTTTCGTGAAGAGAAGCACTTCGATTATGCTTCCGTTTCGATTGGTCATGACTGACGAGATGTCGTTCAATCGAAGCAGTACAACACTGCTTTCATCAGGTGCCGAGCTTTCTAGTGTCGAGTCAGTGGCGAAGAGCCCAGTTCCAAAGGTTAGTCGACCATCCGATTTGGAAATATCACTTTTTCTGATCATCCATGATTGATTGCCTCTGGTCGATGTAATGATCAGAGAATCGTGTGATGCTCGAAAAGTAATCGCGGGAGTTGCGCTGTCACGAGTGGGTGAGACAATTGGCTGCAGCTTGTTGACTGCGGTCGAACTCTCTTGTGAGAACGCGCTCGACGCGCACATCAAAAGAACCGTAGCTACGAGCGAAGAGAATTGGGCTCGTATTCGATTAGAAAACACTCTCATCACCGGTACCGCCGGAGATAATCCTGAAGTGCCTGCCGGTGTGAATGAAATGCAATCTGTTCGGGAAGATCAATAAGCGGGAAGAACTCTACCTCCGAGGCATCATCTCCTGCGACAAGGGTCCCTGATAGACGCTTTGCTTCATACAGCACCAAGACAGCATGAGTTCTTGGATCATCTTGTCCGGAATAGATTTCAAAGAGTCGAGTCAGCTCGACATCAAGTCCGGTTTCTTCTTTTGCCTCCCGAACGGCAGTCTGACTCGGGTGTTCTTCCCATTCCATAAATCCCGCGGGGAGTGACCAGTAACCTATTCTTGGTGCGTGGGCGCGACGTACAAACAAGACTCGATTTTCTTCAACCAGCAAAATTCCGGCTGCCGGTGCGGGGTTTCGATAGTGAATGAACTCACATGCTGCCGAGCTGCAGGCAAGTCGTGGGGTTCCGTTCTCATGAACGGTGGTGAGCTGAGTCGAACAAATTGGACAGAAACGAAAGTGCGGATGTATGCTGGGGGAGAGAACAGATGTCTGATTCATGAGTATTGTATGTCTCAACGCTGCAAAAGATGACCGCGCACGACGATCAATGTGCTGTCGTCCTGAGGTGGATCTGATTGATCATGTCGACGTACCGCTTCCTGCAAGAGAGTAACAAGATCCTGTGGTGTTTTGTTGTAATGCTCTAGTACCAGGGCGCGAAGTCGTTCTTCACCGAATTCGATTCCCTCTTCATTCATCGCTTCTGAAAGGCCGTCCGTAAACATAAAAAGGAGATCATCCTGCTGCAGCGAGGTCTTGACTGCATGGAAGGTGAACTCTTTGAATGCCCCGACAATTGGCCCCCCGTCGATGAGCAATTCGATACTCTTGTCGTCACGTACGAGGATCGGATAATTGTGTCCGGCATTCGAGTAGAAAAAATCCCTCGTTGCAGGTCGATAGTCGGCCATGAAGAGGGTCACATATTTTTCAGGAGAAGTCGTCGCGACGATCTCTCTGTTCACATTATTGATAATCGTCGCGATGTCACTTCCGTTACGGACCTCACTGCGAATCATTGCCTGTATCTGAGCGACCATGAGTGCTGCGGGCATTCCTTTGCCGCTGGCATCGGCGATGACCAGCACGATCCGTTCCCTATCCTCGGAATACACAAAATCGAAGAAGTCCCCTCCAACTGTCCGAGAGGGGACAGAGTCTGCAGCGATGGTAATCCCCGGGACCGTCGGTGGTTTCTTGGGGAGCAGATCGAGCTGAATCTGCCGGGCCATGCTGACCTCTTCCTGCAAGCGAATTCGCTCGAGAGATTCAGTATAGAGACGCGCATTAGTCAGAGCAGTGACCATCTGATTGGAGAGGACCCCCAGCAGATTCATGTCATCCGGCGTGTAGCGATATCCGGCCGCTTTTGCAGTAAGGGCAAGAAACCCTACCAGCCGTTCACCATCTTTCATTGGGACGATCATGCGGACTTCGAATTCTGCAAGAAACCCGGAGAGATTAGATCCGGCGCGATACGATTCCAGCGTCGCAATACCGGTCGGGCTATCAAGCTGGTTGATCCCTCGAAGCATCAGATCGGCTCGGTCGATGATCATTATCGGCTCGGCGGAATTCCCTTCGGTGACCACATATTCGGCGAGATAGTCATCATAGGAACAGAGATAGACTCGATCGACCAGCAACGCAGTTTTCAGGGTTTCATCGACTGCCTGACGCAATTGCCCCAATTCAAACTGAGAGATAATAGAGCGAGAGAACTGTTCAATGATCGACCGGTGGTCGGCCTGGGTACGCATAAACATGCTGCGTAGGAGTGTATCGGTCCAGCCGCTGATCGGCTGAAAAAAGACAATAAGAACGGCAATAAACATCCAGGAGACCATTTCGGCCTGCTCACCGAGCACGGGGGTAAACATGTCACGAAAACGAAAAGCGGCGAGCACATACAACGCAACCAAGACACCTGAGACGATGGTATAAAGCAGTGACTGCCGAAAGGCGAGCTGCAAATTCAGAAATTGTCTATTGATAACGGCTACGGTTACGACGATGACGCCGAGGAGCAGGAGTGCCATCAGCAGGAGATTAGCGTAAGTAAGATATTCTACCGGCAGAAAATGGGTAAGAACAAAAGCAACGAGATAAAGTACTGCCAGAGCGCGCATCCCCCAGAGAAGCAGTTCTGTCTGCTTGACTAACCGGGGATTGAGCACCGAGCCCTTGGCGGTCTCAAATGCGAACCAGGCACCGAAAAGCATCCCCAGATTGGCGATACCAAAAATCAACTGATGCGAAACGACCACCAGATTCAGTACGACCGCCGAACGCATTCCTAGATCGGCGATTGGTTTCAAGACTACAGAGAATGGTCCTTCCTGAAAGGTGCCGCTGTTCAGGAGACTGATCACCGAGCGAACATCAGAGAAGAGAATCAGCAAAAGTACATGCAAAAGTCCGGGGACGAATATCAGCCATATCCACTTGCTTACTCGGAATTTTCCGGAAACTTGCAACCTGTCGACCGGAAAGGTCAGCGCAAAAAGAAGCAGGCAAGGGAAGAAGAGTTGCCAGAGGTAATGCAGATGCTGCCAGATGTCGGCAATTCGTGATTGCTCTTGCCCAGTATTCAGAATCTGTCCAAGGGCCCAGGTGAGTGCCCCCAATCCAGAAAAGAAGAAGACCTGACCGGCGCGCCTGTTGACCGCAATAGTGAAATTGCCGCGAACGACCGTGATGGCCAAAAAGAGCAAATAGGCACCACAGAGAAAGGCCGCAATGCTTATGAAAGAGGAGAGAGTCATCTCCGCCGATCTATGAGATCTGTTTAGTGATGGTGATGGTGGTACCGTGCGGTGTCGGGTCGATGCTGACAGAATCCATCAGCGCGCGGACAATAAAGACACCACGCCCGACACTTTTCAGAAGGTTTTCATCTGCAAGCGGGTCAGCAATTTCGTCAGGGAGAAAACCATTCCCCTGGTCTCCAATTGAAATTTCAATCTTCCCCTGCTGGCATCCGATAGATGCAATAACAAAGCGGGTAGGATCCTGGGCATTCCCATGAATCACCGCATTGGTGACGAGTTCTGAAACGGAGATAGCGATATCCGCAATGAGGACCTCTGGAGCACCGAGGGAACGAAGATGCCCCTCGACAAAGTCATCGATGGCAACCAGGGCATTCATGTTTGAGGGGACACGGAGCTCTTGACGATTGAGTGAGGGCTGGCTCATTCGCGCGACCCCCCAGCGACAATGTGCTTCGGAAGCTCATTATGTAAGAAAGTGAAGAGTCTGCTCAAGAGAAGCTCCTCACCGCCGAATCGACTGAGTCATGGGCTTCAAAAACAGTGACCAGTTTAGTTATGGTCAGGAGTGACTGAATCTTGTCGGTCACATTCGCAAGTTTGAGAATGCCGCCGTTATTGCGAAGGGTGGTGAAGCCGGAGATAAGTATCCCGAGTCCGGTCGAGTTCATCCAGTCGACCTGCGCGAGGTCGATAACGATCCGCTTCTTGTCCTGTTCAATTGCTTCATACAATTTGTCCTGCAGCGCGGTAGCATCCGGACCGCCCATGATCTTTCCATGTGGCTCCAGAATCAGAATACCGTGCTCTTCTCGAACACCGAGTTTCATAGCTTCTCCTCTGCTAATCGATTCAGTCGTACAACTCTTGTCTCGTCTTACCCTCCCTGAACTGGCTGCCCGGTCAGGGAAAAATCTGCTGCTTTCAAAAGGTCACCCATCCGGCAAGAGTGAGCAAGCAGATTTCGGCGAAGAAGGGGAGGAGTCCAGAGTTCATACGCAGATTCGAAGATTGACGTTGCATCGGCAGCTCAATAGTTTGAGCCAGATGTCATCTCTGTCAGTTTTACTTTTCACCCTGATTTTGCCACTCGTAATGCTTCTGCAGGGTTGTTCGCCCGGGGGGGCTGGGAAACCACTGGTCAGACCAATTGAAGGGGTGAAGCGACCGATTCCGACGCAAATTGAGGTCGAGCCGGGGTCACGGAGATTGATTGTTCGCTGGTCGATGGAGTCTGAGGAAGGGGTCGCTGGGTACAATGTGTTTGTATGCCCGCGACAGAAGCAGCCCGAGGGCTTTCCCGATTCTATACCCTGTGGACCTTTCAACGGCGATCTTTTTCTCGGCGACGTTGATATCAGCGATCCCTGGATCGAGTATGTTTCCGAAGGATTAATCAACTTTATGCCGTTGCTTGTTACCGTCTCGGTTGTTTACACAGACGGCTCCGAAGCTCGCAGTAGAGAAATGGTAGGTGCGATCTGTCGACCGACCGGGGAATTTCGCCTTCCCATTCGCGGTCGTGGGAAATCCGGGGCCAAAGATGACGGTTTCAATTTCGAGGAAGAGAAAACAGTAGGAGCACGCGACACCCTGAACGACCTCTATTTTTTCTCCAAAGATGGAATCGACTACTTGAATTCCCCTTCCCGACAGGAGGGCTTTCTCCGCGAGAATCTGCTGACCAAACTCTCCTTTCGAGGCGATATCAACCAACTGCGATCTCGCATGAAAAAGCTAAGTGAGCTTGTTACGATCCACGAAGGTGACAAAATTGCCATCCTGCCCGGAGACTGGCTTCTGGTCAGCCAGAAAAACTGTTCCTTTTGCCTGAATACCCTCGTTCAAGTAACCAGTCTAGACGGTGTAGGAAATGATCGGACTGTCACCTGTCGCTATTTCTCATCCGGAACGTTCAATTCTTTTGATTTTTGAAGGTCATGCGATCAATTGACCTCTCTGGGTCGCTGTTCTATAATCACAGTTTCCGCGCTGACAGCGAAGGGAGTCCTCTCTTTCGACTGCATCAGTTGATTTGAAAATTGAATGAGTAAGGAGTTTTCGCATGGCCTCTCGGCGTGCTATCACCGTCGCGCATGGCGACGGCATCGGACCGGAAATCATGGCGGCAACCCTGCGTATTATGCAGGAAGCCGGAGCCATGATTGATATTGAAGAGATCGAAATCGGCGAAAAAGTGTATATGCGGGGGAACAGCGCGGGGATCGATCCCTCCTCCTGGGAGTCGCTCCGTCGGACACAAGTCTTCCTTAAAGCGCCAATCACCACGCCACAAGGGGGCGGCTTCAAAAGTCTGAATGTCACTACCCGGAAGACGCTTGGACTCTACGCAAATGTTCGCCCCTGTGTCAGTTATCACCCGTTTGTTTCGACTAAGCATCCTATCATGGATGTCGTGATCGTTCGTGAAAATGAAGAAGATACGTACGCTGGCATCGAGTATCGTCTGACCGACCAGGTCTATCAGTGTTTGAAAATCATCACTCGTCCCGGCTCTGAGCGAATTGTTCGGTATGCATTCGAATATGCTCGCGCCAACGGTCGCAAGAAGGTGACCTGTTTTACCAAAGACAATATCATGAAGATGACCGATGGGCTTTTTCATAAAGTCTTTGATGAAATCGGTACCGAGTATCCAGATATCGAAAAGGAACATTGGATTGTCGATATTGGCGCAGCGAAACTTGCAGATACACCAGAGGCGTTCGATGTCATCGTGATGCCGAACTTGTACGGGGATATTCTGTCGGACGTTGCAGCTCAGATCGCTGGTTCGGTCGGATTGGCTGGTTCGTCCAACATCGGCGTTCAGTGCGCAATGTTTGAGGCGATTCACGGTTCTGCCCCTCGTCGTGCGGGTCAAAATATGGCGAATCCGTCTGGATTGCTTCTTGGTGCGGTGATGATGCTCGTCCATATCGGTCAACCGGAGGTAGCGGCCCGCGTCCACAATGCCTGGCTGACGACCATTGAAAGTGGAATTCACACCTACGATATCTTTACTGAGAGCAATAGCCGTCAGAAAGTCGGAACGAAAGAGTTTGCCGATGCAGTCATCAGCAACCTGGGCAAAGTTCCAAACACACTCAAGCCAGTTGAGTACAAAACACTCGATACCGCACGGCTCGTCCTTCGCCCCGCACCTCCGGCAGCAAAAAAACGACTTGCTGGGGTTGATGTCTTCGTTCAGTGGACAAAAGGGAAGCCAGATCAGCTCGCCGCCGAAATGAAGCAAGCGACCGAGGGAGAGCATTTTGTGCTTAGTCTGCTGAGTAATCGTGGTGTAAAGGTCTGGCCGGATGGATTCCCGGAGACTTTCTGTACCGATCAATTCCGCTGCCGTTTCCTTGGTCCCAAAGAGATGAATTCTCCTCACGATCGGGTTGCTTCGCTCTTAAACAGAATGACCGCAGCTCACATAGAGTTCGTGAAGATCGAATGCCTCTATGACTTCGACGGCGAAGCAGGATATACCTTAGCGCAGGGACAGTAACGAGATGACCGAACCGAAACCATCACCGCGAGTCGGGATTATCATGGGAAGCAGCTCCGATTGGGATACCATGAAGGAAGCGGCAGAAATGCTGGATGAATTTGGCGTTGATTATGAAAAGAGAGTGGTCTCGGCGCATCGCACCCCCGATCTGATGATGGAGTACGCCTCAAGTGCCGCATCTCGCGGGCTTCAGGTGATTATCGCAGGTGCTGGGGGCGCGGCACATTTGCCCGGTATGACCGCGGCATCGACCATCCTGCCGGTGCTCGGCGTTCCGGTTGAGAGTAAGAGTCTCAAAGGGATAGATTCACTCCTGTCTATTGTCCAGATGCCCTCTGGCGTTCCAGTTGCGACCCTTGCTATCGGAAAGGCAGGAGCAAAGAATGCCGCCCTGTTGGCAATTTCGATCCTTGCCCTGCAGGATTCCTCTCTGGCTGACAAACTCACTGCCTTTCGCGTAGCACAAAACAGTAAAGTACGCCGCGAATCGCTTGAATAGTCACGCCAGAAGATCAGTTTCACCGGCATTGACCGAGAATGTTTCATGAGCGAGAAAGTAATTCTCCCCGGAGCGACAATTGGAATTCTTGGCTCCGGTCAACTCGGACGAATGATGGCGATTGCCGCACGTCAGCTTGGCTATCGTGTGCACTGCTACTCTCCTGAATCAGATTCACCTGCCGGACAACTGTGTGACAGGGAATGGGTGGGAGAATATGACAACAAAGGACTGCTCACCGAGTTTTCCTCCTCCTGCGCAGTTGTCAGCTACGAATTCGAAAATGTCCCGATGATCGCCGCGACCACCGCCGCAGATCATTCTCGACTGCACCCGTCAGCATCTGTTTTATCGATATGTCAGGATCGAATTTCGGAAAAAGGATTTCTGAAACGAATCGGTGTACCAGTGCCACGATTCGTTTCGATTAAGTCGGAGGCAGATATTCAGGCATTATCGGAGGACTTCATTTTTCCTGCGGTGCTCAAAACCTCTCGCATGGGGTACGACGGAAAAGGGCAGGCGAAGGTCAATTCTGTGATAGATGTCCGAAATTCATTCCGCTCGTTTAAAAGTGTAGAATGCATTCTGGAATCGTTCGTTGAATTTTCGATGGAATGCTCGGTGATCGTAGCACGTAATGAGAGAAGTGAGATTGCCTGTTATCCGGTCTTTGAGAACATCCACAAGAAACACATTCTTGATATGACAATTGCTCCTGCGCGGATTTCTCAGAAGGTCCATCAGCAGGCAATAGACATCGCAAGAAGCATTGCCGAAGAGCTGCAATTGGTCGGGATACTGGCGGTTGAGATGTTTGTCCTTTCTGATCAGAGTGTGATGGTCAACGAACTTGCGCCTCGTCCGCACAATTCAGGGCATCTGACCATCGAAGCGACCCATTGCAGTCAGTTTCAGCAGGTCATTCGCGCGATCTGTAATCTTCCGTTAGGGAATCCCTCACTCATTCATCCAGCGGGTATGCTCAATCTTCTCGGCGACCGATGGACGAACAATGAGCCGAATTGGGTTTCGATTCTTGAAAATCCAAATCTGAATCTTCACCTGTACGGTAAGCAAAGTGCCCGCCCCGGCAGAAAGATGGGGCATCTGACTCTTTGCGGTCAAACTCCTGATTCAATTGAGCAACAGCTTCGCAGCATAAGCGATACACTCTCCAACTCACGTTCATAGGGGGATTTATGTCCCGGCTTCCAACGCGCCCATACTCTGAATATCGAGAAATTCCTGCCACTGAGATG
The DNA here is from genome assembly GCA_964518635.1 of uncultured Ignavibacteriales bacterium. Classification (GTDB taxonomy): domain Bacteria; phylum Zixibacteria; class MSB-5A5; order GN15; family FEB-12; genus CAZFGK01. Next base: position 58,640 of record CAZFGK010000013.1, on the reverse strand, counting down.
CTCTCGCGAGCAACTGCGTTCAACGAAACGATGCAGCGCAGACGAACAATTCGTCAGTTCTCTGATCGTTTAGTTGATCGTTCTGTTATCGAACAGGCAATCGCCGCAGCGGGATCTGCCCCCAGTGGCGCACATAAGCAGCCCTGGCATTTTGCGGTTGTTACTGATCCATCACGAAAGAAGCGAATTCGTGAAGAGGCGGAAAAGGTCGAAGCAGAATTCTACACCAGTCGCATCTCGGATGAATGGCGGGAGGCACTCGCTCCCCTCGGAACGGATGAACAGAAACCGTACCTTGAGATTGCCCCTTTTCTCATCGTCATTTTCGAAGAGAAATATTCACTGCACGAAGGGAAGCAGTTGAAAAACTATTATGTCCCTGAATCGGTCGGTATTGCGACTGGCTTTCTTATCGCCGCTCTTCATCATGCGGGGCTGGCAACGTTGACTCATACCCCCTCCCCAATGGGATTCTTGAGCGAACTCTGCGAACGTCCTCAGAATGAACGGCCGTACATGCTCCTAGTGGCTGGCTATCCAGCGGAGGATGCCTCCGTTCCGGATATGCCCCGAAAGCCACTCTCTCAGATCATGTCGTTTCTGTAGAATTCTATTCGATCAGAAGGTGACGTTTCGGCAATGTCTCGCGTAGCTCTTCCGCCGTCGGCAGCTCATTCTTCTGCTGAGCGATAGCGGGCCAATTTTTAGAGAGTCGTGCGTTCAGCTCTTTGTATACTGCCCATTCATCGGGAAGGTCGACTTCATCAAAGATCGCCTCAACCGGGCACTCCCGTACACAGAGAGAGCAGTCGATGCAGATATCCGGATCGATCACGAGAAAGTTTTCACCCTCCCGAAAACAGTTGACAGGGCAGACCGCAACACAATTCGTATGCTTACAGCCGATACACCGCTCAGTGACTACATGTGCCATCTCCGCAATCTAACTTCTCATTTCAAAGATCACCAGAGAATCATCTGGTAAATCTATCGGATCCACGGAGCTCCCGGCAGCAATGGAGTGAAGGAACCGAACAAGTGATCGACGAGACGTGTCAAATCACCGATATCTACTCCAAGCTCCCCATCCACATCTCCTCGCCAACGCGGTGACTCAAAGACTGCAAATGATATGAAAAGGTTGTCCACCATTCTGGTCAGGTCAGCGATATCCACCGACCAGGTCCCATCAACATCCCCTGATAGGTAATTGATAGCCAGCGAAGACGGACCCGATCCCACGCCATAGGTCGGACCGGCTAAGTAATCAGAAGAGATACGTTCTACCTGATTTGCAAAGGTGATCGCCAGAACACTGTTCTCTTTCCAGCCCTCTACTGCTGTGCATCCGAGTCCGGTTGGGATTGGGTTGCTTGCATCACGGAACAAAGTGAGATTGCCCGCATCGTAGGAATAAAGCTCGCCATTTGTGGCGAATCCACCGGCGGCAATCCAGCCATGATTGTCATCGGTTATCACCAGCCCTCCCGGTGATCCACCTGTTGGCATCGAATCAATGACCGACTGCGTATTCGGATCGATCACATAGACAATCCCAGATCGATCAAAATAATTTCCCGTGCAGATTACATGGATGCGATTATTAGCGTCTAACGCCAACTGCTGAGGATTGGTCCCGACGGGAATGACATCAAGAATCGAATCTTCCCGAATATCCCAGATCGTGAGGGTCCCCTGACCGTAGTTGAACGTCGTGTAATCAAGTCCGGTGTTTGAAACATACAACAGATGGTTATGAATGAGCATCTGCTGCGGCGAGAGTCCGACGCTATCGATTCCCAGAATTGTTCCGGTCTGAAGATCTACTCGTGCGATACTGTTAAGAAGAGTGAGTGAGACGAAAAGAGCCTGCTCATCATAAATAGACATCCAATAGGGATTACTCCCTGCGGGCATCGGCCAGAACGTCAGGGTCGATTCTGCGGCAACATCAATGACCTGCACTTCATTGGTGAGTGAATTGGTGACAAAGCCACGATTTCCATAGAGAAGAACCTGGTTCGGTGCCGAGGAGATATCCGAGCCAAGGGGGAGGATATGATTCGTAATCGCGCCAGAGGTTAAATTTACTTTAGAGACTGTCTCTCCGACAGAATTTACGACGTACGCATGTGGTTCGGCTGCGATTGTCTGCTGAGTAAACAAAGTGGCAATTACCATCAATGCCACGAAAACTCCTGGAAACTTCGCTCGTCCATTCATTCGGTTCTCTCTTTCTATTTTTAATTCTTATTAGCTGTTGGATCAAAGGTAAGTCGGACGGAAAACGCCGCATTCCGTCCCGGCATCGGATAGTGCGCAATCTGAGCATAGGATTGATCGAAGAGATTTCTCACTTCGCCCCCTAAGCGAATGTCGAATGACGAGTAGGAAAATTTCAACCCTGCGGAAAGATCGGTCACCGTATAGGGATCATACCAGCGGGTGTTGCTCTCAGTGGCATACCTTCGCGCGACAATCTCGTGACTGCATTTCATCTCCCAATGCTCTGTCCGAACCTCGCCGATCAGGCGGGTCACAAAGTGGGGGCGAAAAGTGAGTTGCTGGTCGAAGTCGATTCCGGTAGTTCGGTTTCGAGGATCAATCAGGTCATTCGAATATGAGAAGTAAAAGAGGCGATCCAGGAGACTCAGCGACAGCAGATCACTTCTTCCCGATATTTTTGCAGAGGCCAGATTGACAGGACGAAAGACTCCGCGAAAATCAGGTCGCCAGATCACCAGGTCAGTGTAGTCAGTCTGATGCCAGCGCATCGACGCTTCAAGCTCAGTGTGCTTCAGATCGAAAACGATTCCAATCTCGGCATGAGTGCTCTTCGCATGTTCCGGTTTGAGAGATGGATTCCCCTCACTCCGGGCATCCCGCCGCCAGAACAGGGAAGTCAATGACGGGGCCGACCAGTTTGATCCAGCACCAGCACTCAGGTGCGGGGAGATAACGCCTTTTCGAAACAGAGAAATCTCAAGTGCCGGAGAGATCTGATTTGCGCGAGAGCTCAGTAGTGTATCATTCCGCCCTGATTGGGATCGAATCAGATCGTAACGGGCACTTACCGAGTTGCTCAGATCAGAGAAGTAGAAGAATGACGGAAGCTGGCGCTGCTCCGTGATGGTCAGTGCCGACCCGAGAGAGTTGCGGTCAGCAGTGCCGAGTGATGCGCCAGTGCGAATTGCATCCTGATGGCGAATCCGTTCGGTACTGCCATCTACTGAAGCTCTCAGCTGCGTAGTGTTCGAAAGATCATGAACTACTGAGGCATTCCCCTGTGTCACACTGGTCTCGTAGCGTGAGTCAAAACGGGAGGAAACGGGAAGGGTCAACGTATCAACCGCTCGATTCGATGATTTCTGATAGGAAAGAGAGGCACTCATTTCAGAGTGTACAGTAAGCGCGCTACTCCAATGAGCAGACGCGATCTTGCGAGTGTCTTCCGAACGTGCATGGATATTCTGCATTGATGCGCGATCCGGCAATCCACGCTCAGATTCTGAAGTCGACAGATTGAATGAAAAATCATGATAGGAGACGCTGCCGGAAAGCATCCGAGTCAGGAAGTCATTGTTAGTTCGAATGCCGGTATGAGATTTCGGAGATGGTTGCGCCGTATATTCAAACGGGAATCCTCCGATCTGCCGTTGAAGCTGCCAGTCGAAAGTAGCGGATAGATTTTCTGGTTGATCAGTCAGTGTCGAATGAGCGGTATACTGCTCAGCCCCCCAGTCACCGTGTGTGGTCATCAGGCTTACGCTTGGTTTTTCCAGCAATCCATGGATAACCGTGCGAATATCAATACTTCCTCCAAGCGCACCCGGAACAGAAGAGGACGTTGATCCTCCCTTTGCAATACGAATCTCTTTCACACTTGCAATCGAAATTGCCGAGAGGTTGGTAGAGCCATCCGGATTCTGCTGGATCGGCTGACCATTAAGAAGGATGCGTACATGACGGGGCTCCGAGCCGTTGATTGAGAGAAGAGCATCCCCGTTTCGATTTTCCCGAAGTACAATTCCGGATCGCCCGCTGAGAACTTCATTCACGCTCTGAGCGGGACTCTTTCGCAACTCCTCCTGGGTGATGACAACAACATCACGAGGGGATACGCGTCTTCCTTGCACGATGATCGAATCGGGAAGTGCATGTGGAATGGCGAGGGGAACGGTAAGTGAGATTGACTGATGTTCGTGCAGCACCAAAGTCGCTGTCGCATGGGCAGGGGTATTTCTCCCTGAGATATTGACGCGATACTCTCCGGGAAGAATTGCTCGAAAGGAAGCAACCCCCTGTTTGTCGGTCTTTTCATGAATACCAATCGGGAGAAGAGTTACGGTGAGATCACTCACGCCGCGAGCAGTCAATGAATCAACAACACGGATGCTCAGATTGACCAGTGAGGCATGATCCTGCGCAACTCCGTTTGCAAAGCAAAGAATCACAGCGATCATTGCCCAGCACAGGGGACGAGCAGGAAGAACGATGTACGAATGAGCGAACATGACCTCAACGTGCAGGGCACAGGTCTGTTCTGGTGGCATACCAATGGCCCACGCCAGTTGCATGCACAGAACGGTTTCACAAGGCAGGTTTCCTGACTTCGGTATTACCCGACATGCGCCTTCCCGATTTCCATCAGTGGCATCTTGCATATCAGTAACCGCTACAGTAGCGGGGCTGCGACGGCATTCGACCGTCTTCCCTATTACCCGACCATCCGGTCGGCACCTTGCGATTTGAAATGTAGCCGACGATTTTCGCCGTCGACAATCACAGGTCTAACACATGGATGCTAGCCCTGTCAATACCTTTGAGCCCTCCCCCTTCATCTTTCGAGTCGAATTCGCGCGAGTCTTTGCAACTTCGTGAGGTCTTTTTCGCTGTTCGTCACTTGAGCAGAGAGAGGGAAGTCGTTGGATACTCCATAGTTATCGCGTGTTAACTCGTTGACTGTCGTTGGGCATTCCGCTTGCACTACTACCCCCCAGTTACACAAAACTGTCTCATGACAGATCGAAAGGGTACGAACATGGTCCGCGAATTTGTAGTCTGCGATTCCTGCAACAACGTGATACGAAATCCTGAAGACGGTTTTATCGTCAAAGGGAATATCTATAATGCTGATCATGGTGAGTTTCCGGTCCGGATGGTCGGGGATAACTTCCCGACATCCAGAACCTTTGCCATCAAACTCTCCGAAGTCGGCGAATCCGGCGTCTGCAAGTCCTGCATGATCAAGTCACTTGGTCTGACACTGGATGACTTGCGGGCGCACCAGACCGTTCAGGTCTACGCCAAGAGTGCATAAATTAGATCACAAGACGAAGAGTGTTCATGTTTTAGTCCTTTGGGTTACCACGGTCAGCCTGCCCTGACCGTGGTTTTTTCTTTTCTGGCAATCCAGCAATTTCAAAATGGGAACTTTCCTGATCTTGGTGTTTTTCAAGTGTCATACTATCTTAGAGTCAACAATCAAAAGGAGTTTATCGATGCAGCAGCCGTTATATGATCGTCAGATGGTCAAATTCATGTGGCAGGAACTTGATGCCATCGGGGTGAAATCCGCAACCACACCGTCAGAAGTTGAGGCCGCAATGGCGAAGCCGGGTACGACCCTTGTAGTAGTCAATTCGGTCTGCGGCTGTGCTGCAGGGAATGCCCGACCGGGAGTTGCCCTCGCTCTTCAAAACGCCAAGATCCCCGACAATCTTGTGACAGTATTTGCCGGGCTTGATCGGGATGCCGTCGACAAAGCACGCAGCTATATGGTCGGTGTGCCGCCATCCTCTCCATGTGTCGGCTTGTTCAAAGATGGAAAAATGGTCGCCATGCTCGAGCGTCGGCATATCGAAGGGTCGACTGCCGAGGAAGTTGCTGCTGCCTTAGTGAGTGCATTTGAAGCTCATTGCAACGGGGCGGGCCCATCGGTGCCACTTGAGATGATGCAGGAAGTATTTGGAAAGGGATTGACCCCGCAGTGTGGCTCTGATTTTCGGGTGTCGCTGAGTTAGGCAGGTGTATATCTACTTCTTGATGAGATGATAGAGCGGACTTGTCTCCGGAATGATTGAGGCAAGTTCGCGGATTGGTATGTAAACGGGCATCTCTTCTGGCCACATGTATCCTTCGTACTCTACATCATAATGATAGGTGTAATTGGTCCTGAACATAGAATCCCGGACTCCCCAGAAAGGGTCCAACACATATTTGTTGTTGGGGTAGACAAAGAATGTATCCGAAACACATCCCAAAGTGTCAGGAGGGTCTTCCCAAGTGAACCCTAACTTTGATCTCAGACGTTCTAGTTCTAATCTCGTACTCGTGCGATACCGCGTTACAACTATTGAATCGAGTTTATGACGAAAGTCTGGAACGAAAACGTCATCCAGATTCAGGAGATGGCCGTTCCTCATGTTTATGGTGAACGGTCGCCAGTCGCCGAATCCATGGTCTACAGCAGTTGAGCCAGAACTGTAGTTGATCAGAAGAGTTACAATTCGCTCGTCTTGGTGAAGCAGGTTTACCGATAAAGTGCGGATTGACTGACCGTAGTGCCATCCAGATTCCCCTCGGTGTTCCTGCGCATCAATTGCTACTTTTGTGAAGGCGAAAGCACGAAAAATGCTATCTAGATTGGATGCTGCTTCAACTCCTGATATATACTCTGATAATACCGACCGAATGGTTTGATTTATCTTAGAAGTTGTGTCTCGTACAAAAATCGGATACTGTAATTCACAGCGGTGACTCATTGAATCAGTGTATGACCGATCCCAATATTCAAGTATGATTGACCGCATCTCAAAGTCCCCGGGATTTGCCCGCTCAAGGTACCACTTATTGTACCATTGCGGAGATCCCTCACGGTAGCTGTGACAACTAATGGTAAAGAGTGCAAGCAATAGAACAAGATTACGCATGTATCACTCTCGCCAGCCAGAGATACAACGGAATCCCGATTGAAATATTAAATGGAAACGTAATCACCAGAGCAGAAGTCAGATAATATCCCGGATTCGCATTGGGGATCGAGACGCGAACAGCAGCAGTCGCGGCGATGTAGGACGCACTTGATGCCATCACCGCCAGCACGGTCGTTCCCCCTACTGAAAGTCCGCTCAGATTTCCCGCGACAATGCCAAGTATTCCATTGAGAAGTGGGACGCACAGTCCGAACATGAGAAGCGACACGCCTCGCTGGCGCAAATCTCCAATTCTCGCACCTGCTACAACACCAAGCTCCAGCAAGAAGAAGGTCAGTATTCCATAGAAGGGATCGATGAAAAATGGCGCGACCTTTTGCATTCCGTCCGTACCGATGAAAAAACCGACCACAAGACCACCGAACAGCAGAAGCACACTCTTGAGCGACATAATTTCTCGCAAGGCCGAAAGCCAGCCACTGGTCGGTGTTGAACGAACTAGCAACAGTGCAACTGCAATCGCAGGAATTTCTAGTATAGCAAGGAGGGCAGGGAGGTATCCCTCGTATGCAATGCCGGTGGTTCCCAATAGAGCGAGGGTCGCCATGAAGGTCACCGCCGAGACTGATCCGTAATGCGCGGCTAGGGCGGCAGCATCCTCGCGGCTGAATTTGAATAACAGGAACGCGATAAAAAACGCCACCAGAGGGGTGATGAGCCCCAGAGCCAGAGTCACCAGTGCGGGGATGGCTATTGCTTCAAAGGTTGTCGTGGCGAGAGCGGCACCCCCTTTGATGCCGATCGCATAGAGCAGATAAATCGAGATGCCAATGTAGAGGACCTTGGGAATGCGAAGATCGCTCTTGATCCGAACCGCGAGGACACCGAGAAAGAAGCTCAGAACAGGCGCTGAGAGGAGATTGTGAAGAAAGAGATCGGTCACGTCATCCTATTCTGATACTCTACTCCCGACTGGATTCGAACCAGTGACCCTCTGCTTAGAAGGCAGATGCTCTATCCAACTGAGCTACGGGAGCGTGATGTATTTCATTTCAAGGAAAGATAGAGCACTGATATGTGGTTCGTCATCTGAATTTTTGGAAGTCCAATAGTCCGCCGATTCAGTCTGTCGGCTGATGAAATACAATGAAAGGACTACTTCCTCTCTCGTCGCGCTTTGATGATTTCAAACACCGCAGGAAGAACCGAGATGATAATGATCGCAAGGATGACCAGTGAAAAATTCTCTTTCACGAACGGGAGGTTACCGAAGAGAAATCCCCCACCCGCACAAACCAGAACCCAAAGGAAGGCCCCGGAAACGTTGTACATTGCGAACTTCGAGTAGGTCATGGATCCAACCCCCGCCAAGAATGGAGCGAAGGTTCGCACGATAGGGAGGAATCTCGCCATGATGATGGTCTTCCCGCCATATTTTTCATAGAAAGCGTGAGTCTTGTCGAGATATTCTCGTTTGAAAATTTTCGACTTTGGGTTGTCGAACGGTTTTGTACCGAGACGTTTTCCGATCGCATAGTTGACCGCATCTCCCAGAATCGCTGCTATGATCAACAGAGCAAACAGAATGAAAATATTAAGTGAACCAGTCGCCGCGAACGCCCCCGCTGCAAAGAGAAGTGAGTCGCCGGGTAAAAATGGGGTCACCACCAGTCCGGTTTCGCAAAAAATCACCAGAAAAAGAATCGCGTAGGTCCAGACTCCATACTGGCTGATCAGATTGGCCAGGTGGTCATCCAGATGCAAAAAGAGATCGATTGCTGCTTGCAGAAATTCCACGGCTACTTCTGTATCCTTATTTCATTCAATGATGGAATGGCAATGTGATGGGGGTAGTATGACTTAACATGATTCCGTCGTCAATCAGGAAGATGAATCACGTTTTTTTTATCGTATGACACAAGTCAGTGAGCAAAGATAGTCAGATTCTGAAAAGTAGAGTGACCTTGGATGATCAGCCGACTGATGTACGACTGCAAGGAGGTCGGCCTCCCGCAGATTCTGTTGTGTCGAGCGACGAATGGTGGTCATCAGATCATCCTGACTGAAATACTGTGAGCAACTTGATGAAACTATGATTCCATCCGGAGAGAGAAGACGCATCGCCGCCCGATTCAGAAAATGATAGCCACGTTGTCCGCTTTCCGCATCTTTTTGTGATTTGATCAACGCCGGAGGATCGAGGATGACCATGTCGTACGATTCATGGGTCGATTGCCCAAGCCACTGGAATATGTCAGCGGTTTCTATGGAAAAAGCTGTTTCGCACTCATTCAATTCCCAGTGCTTTCTTACAAATTCGAGAGAATCAGTACTGGCATCGACATGATGCACCGAACTTGCCCCACCAAGCGCAGCTGCGAGCCCAAGTGTGCCAGTATAGGAGAAGAGATTGAGGACTCGCCTTCCGCGAGAGAGATTGCGTAGAGCCACTCGCAGGTCTCGTTGATCCAGATAGAAGCCAGTTTTCTGTCCGGTTAATGGATGGGCAAGAAATCTCATCCCATCCTGTTCGAAGCAGACTTCTGAAAGATCAGTCTCACTCGATCTGATAGAATGAGTGGTGCAATTCGCAGGGAGCCCCTCTGACGTGCGAGAATGGGAGTCTGATCGCTCAACTATATTGCACTGGAGAAAGAGAGATTGAAGGGCGTCGAGAATGGTCTGGCGAAGCCCATCCGCTCCGGCAGTAGATAGTTGAATAACAAGGGTATCCGCGTATCGATCGATAATGATCCCTGGAAGTGAATCTGCTTCCGCGTGGACGATTCGATAGCCGGATTTGTTCGGCGACTGCATTTTACCTGCAAGACCAAGAAGCTCTCGGCGACGGTGAGCCAGCTTGATTTTCTGCTCCATCCACTCGGTATCAAGAGAGACTGTCGACCAGTCAAATACTCGAAACGCAATCCCGCCACGATTAGAAAATGTTCCGGTGGCCGCTATCTCACCAGTTTCAGTCGCGAGGTGGCATACTGATCCATGCGCAATCTGATCAAATCTCTCAAGCGCACCTGAAAATATCCAGGGATGTCGCTGCAGGAGGATAGTTTCTTTCCCCGGCTTGAGATGGAGTACAGGACAAGAATAAATTGTGCTAATCACGAACGAGCAGGATTGCTCTTGCGACCTGATACTCGGCGAACAAAGTACAGGATCGAGAGGAAGAGAATTGCTGAGATCATGGTCTGAGGAATGAAACTGACCATTGTGTCAGACACGGACAGGGAGGTGCTGTCGATTCGACTATAATTCAAAAAGGTAAGGCCGAGAAAGAGAAGACCAGCGGCAAATGGAAGAAACTTTCGCTGACCCGAAGTAGGGAAGAGCATTTTTAAGTGAACTCCTTCATTTGAAAAATTTCGGGGTGAGAGGATTCGAACCTCCGACATCTTGCTCCCAAAGCAAGCGCGCTACCGGACTGCGCCACACCCCGTTTCAAAAGCAAGATACCCCCAAACATGCCTGCTGGTCAACGAAGCAATCCGATTCAGCCCGAAATTCACCCCTCGTAAGCCTGAAATCCTTTAAACCGCAGGGAAGTTGCGAAATGGACATTCGGTCGTACATTCCGCCTATCGTGGAAATCTCGCAACCTGACTCATTTGCCTTTGGGAGTACTGATCTCGTCGGTTGGACGCTTGCCGAGCTTGAAACCCTTCTCACCGAGTGGGGGGAGCCGAAGTATCGCGCCAAGCAGGTCTACCACTGGGTCTACTACAACCGTGCTCGGTCGTTTGACAATCTGACCGACCTGAGCAAGCCGCTACGTCAACGACTGACTGAGCACTTTTCTATCAGCAGACTCGCCCTGGAACAGGAAAAGGTCTCTACGGACGGAACACGCAAGTATCTCTTTCGCCTTGCCGACGGGAAACCGATCGAGAGTGTGCTTATTCCCGATGGCGGCCGTCGAACTCTCTGTATCTCCAGCCAGTCCGGCTGTGCCCTTGCCTGTCGTTTTTGTGCCACAGGAACGATGGGGCTTTTGCGGAATCTGACCGTAGGAGAGATTCTCGGTCAGGTGGTTCATCTCAGGGATCAATTTGGAGATGACGCTTTTACTAATATCGTCTTTATGGGGATGGGGGAGCCGCTTCACAATTACGACGCAGTCATCGAGTCGATTCGGATTCTCTCCGATAGTCTCGCCTTCAATTTTGCCGCGAAGAGGATTACGATCTCGACCTCCGGAATTACTCCGAAAATCAGAAAACTGGCAGAATCAGGTCTGAAAAGTCGTCTCGCTCTCTCCTTACATGCCGCGACGCAGGAGAAACGAAAAATCCTGATGCCCGTCGCTGATACCTTCGGGCTGGAGAAGCTCATGGAGTCAATTCGCTACTACGCCGAGACAACGGGCAATCGGGTCATGTTCGAGTATATTGTGTTCGATCATTTCAACGACAGTGCGGCCGATGCTCGCGCGTTGATCAATCTTATTCATGGGATCCCCTGCAAGATCAACCTGCTCGCCTACAATCCGATTCAGGGGCTTGGTTTTGCGCGTCCGTCGGATGAAAAAGTCGACTGGTTTGCCCAGCAACTCTACCCCTATACTCCTGCCGTGACGGTTCGAAAGAGCCGCGGCCTGGATATTGACGCCGCCTGTGGGCAATTGGCCGCTCGTCATCCTCAGGCGGCGTAGCGTGTACAAGGGATGTCACTTAAAACTGTGGGAGTCTGTATCCAGTGAAACGAAGCATTTTTTCGACCATTATCCTTGCTCTGTTGACGTTCGGTTTTCTGTCTTCATCCAATTTGAGTGCGCAGGAACCGACCGACATAATCATCACTGATCTCGACATCCCGATTCCAAAATGGGGGAGGCAGAACGCCTCATTCGTGGTCGAGAACAAGAGCGACTATCTTCGCTTTTTGGCGATTGTGACGACCATCAGATTCGAGGGTGTCTACATGAACCCGGTTCGTTCGACACGTCGTCACGTTCTGCTTGAGCCGGAAGCGAAACTGCCGGTAGTGACGAAAATCGAAGTCCCCGGAAACTTTGGAAAGGCCACCGTCGAATTTAACGTCTACGATGTCTTCGATACGTTGGATGCCCTGATCGAATCGCAACGAGTCTTTCAGCAGCCGATCACCCTTCAGTTTCATCAACCCAGAGTGATGGAACCGTATCTAAACCGCAAGCTCAGCTTTCCGCCGTTTGTCACTAATAGCCGCATGTTCGACAATGAGCTCTGTCACATTCTGTTGCAAATGGTAGATGAAGATATCGAAGTCGGAGAGATCGCGAGGCGAACGACTGCGGATAGCACGACGGTTCAGCAATTGATCGATAGTCTGACCGATATGGGAGTATTTGTTCGAAAAGACGGTGTCACCCGCCTTACCTTTCCTCTCGTTCGTGAAGAGACCGCCGAGAAAGCACGCCTTCTCGCTGACTCTCTCTCAGTTGAACTGGCTCGATCCGTGACGAAAAGTCTCGCTGGTTTGCCAAAACTTCGAGATAGTCTGGTCAAATCCGGTTCCCTCCTGAAAGACTCCAATGATTTCATGGGAGGTGGGCAGGTTCTCTACTTTACCTACCCATTGGTCACGGCCATGGCTCTCTGGACGAATCTTGGTCAGCGATTTATCTCCCCCCAGGGGCCAGTTGGACTGCTTGAACGCAATGATCCTTGTGAAAGCAGAAACCCGAAATATCTCTGCGCCGTAGCAGGGGGAGAATTCCTGAACGGCTCGCAATATTTCAATCTGAATACTTCTTCAGGCGCGTATGAAATACAATTCGGAGGTCGGGTCCCGGAAGTCAGCTGTCCGAATGATATGGCGGCAACGAAAAACCTCATGGATCATCCATCTTGGAGATTTCCATCAGAAGAGATCGCTGAGACGTATGTTTTCGACGCCCAGCTCCTGACACCGGTGATGGCCTTTTTTGAGAGAGAGCCGCGAGCGTTTATCGTTGGCTACGAGAAGAAATTCGAAGCCCTTATGGGAGAGGCATCGTTGCAGCCGACCGAAGCAGTTCGTTATTGGTTCTGGAATCTGGTCGCTACTGCAACGACCAATCGTCTGGTGAAGGCGGGGACGATTACACCCTCAGTTAATCAGCACTACAAATTGACTCTCAAGCCGAAGGGGAAGTAAGTGAATCTCCGCCGAAGCAGGATTCATTCTCCGCTATTGCTTCTCGCGTTTGCGTCGTTGCTTGCGGGAATAAGCTGTATGAAAGATACGGCTCCTCCGTCACGTGATCATATTCCGGCAATTCGTGCGCAAGTCTTGAAACTTCAGAACGCCATGAAGCAGTCGAATCGAGCAGCGATTGATTCGGTCTCGTCGGTAGAATTGCTGGATGCCGGACTCAGTTCAGACTCTCTACTGCGCTTCGCCTATGGATCAAATGGGGAGTTTTCGTTTGGCCGTCTTGCTGATGTACGAATAGCGTACACGGCGAATCGAGCACGAGTTGACTGCGCGATGGTAGATACTGCTGATCTGCAACCTCGACCTCTGGTGCTGACCTTTGCATTAACCGATTCGCTCTGGCTATTGAAGCGATTTGATAACGACACCAGCGGTATGGCGACAGGGAAACTTCCCGACAGTACGAAGTAGCATTCAGACACATTCCAAAAAGAAAAGCACTCTTCTTTAGAAGAGTGCTTTCTTTTGTAAGTAAAAATGTTCGTGCTTGCTGGGCAATTAACCCTGCTTGCGAACACCTTCTTTGATCGTCCGTGTGTATTCACCCGGCTTAGTGAGAAGGCGAATTGCTTCCAGCACACCTTTGTCGTTCTTCAAAATCTGCTGTTCGTAGACTCCACGTTCTCCACCGATAGCGGAGAGTATTTCGCGGGTAAGGGCGCGTCGAATGTAATCTTCGCTGGCAGTGAAATCCGCCTCTTTCTGCTTGTCGATCAGTTTTTGAATCTCGGCAATCGACGGAGCAAAGAGTTCTTCTTTCTTTTCTTCCTTGGCAGTCTTCTTCAGTGATTCCAGTTCATTTTCGAGGGCGGTCTTGTACTCAAATTTCTTTTCTTTGATGAAACCACGGAAGCGCGCGACATCCGCATCCTGCAGCGTAAAGGAAGCAGGAGAGACATCAGGATGCTCGGCGACATACTTGACTGCGAAATCGAAGAAGAGAGATTTCCGTTCAAGGTTGATCTCAATCGCTTCCCATGTTTCACGGTCAAGGGTAACATCCGGGACAATTCCGCCACCACCATAGACAACTCGTCCGCCATTGGTGTAGTAGATTTCCCGTTTCTCCGTCCCGAGTGAATCCGGTTCTTCCAGTTCCTCTTCGTCACCCGACTGAACAACTGAGCCATCTTTGCTCTGACGATCAGGACGCTGAATGCAGCGACCGGTTGGCGTGTAATACTTGCCGGTTGTCAGCTTGACTGCGGTTTTGCCGTCATTGGTGAGGTTGAAAACCTGTTGAACCAGCCCTTTGCCAAAAGTGGTATTGCCGACAATCAGGGCACGATCCCAATCCTGCAATGCACCAGCAACAATTTCTGATGCCGAAGCAGTCCCCTCATCGACAAGAACGATCATCGGCTTATCTGAAAAGAGCGGGGGGCGCTCGGAGACATAGACTCGCTCTGATTGCGGGTCTTGCCCCTTGGTCGAAACAAGACGGGACCCTTCTTTTACAAACAGCTCGGCGGTCTCTTTCGCCTGATCTAGCAAGCCGCCACCGTTGGAGCGAAGATCGAAAATCAGTCCGGAGACATTCTGTTCATTCAATGCCGAAATCGCTTCACGCAGTTCATGACTGGTCTCTTCGGCGAATCTGGAAAGACGTACATACCCGACATTTGTGCCCGGAACAACACCAGAATAGTTCACTGATTTCAGTGTGATATTGGCACGGGTAATCTCGAAGTCGATTGGCTCAGTCAGACCTTCACGCTGAATGGTCAGGTTGACCGGTGTCCCTTCCGGGCCACGCATCAGCTTGGAGGCGTCACTGGTGGTCATCCCTTTGGTCGATTTTCCTTCGATCTGAATGATAAGATCTCCGGCGCGAAGCCCCTTACGAAATGCAGGGGTTCCTTCCATCGGGGAGCTGATCATGATCTGTCCGTCCCGTTGATCGATCACCATCCCAAGTCCGCTGTAATGACCGGAGGTGCTCTCCATCAGGGCGTCGTAGCTCGATTTTTCCATGAGAACCGAGAAACGGTCAAGATCCTGAAGCATTCCGTTGATCCCTGCCTGGACCATCTTCTCGACATCGACTTCTTCCATGTACTCATGGTTGACAGTCACTGCCACCTGTGAGAGCTTATTGACTTGCTTGAGGAATTCATCAAGGGACGGCTTCTTCGTCGCGCCGGTTGAGATCGGTTTCCCTTTTTCGGAGAGATCGATGTGCAGGGTATCCGCCGCGTACATCTGCTCCATTTCAGCCATGTACGGATTTGGAGAGTTATCCGTCGTCTGACTCGCTTCCCCGGGGGCCGCAAAATAGATCAAGCCGAGGGCAAAAACGGTAATCCCGAAAAGCTGCAAGCTGTAACGAAACATCTGGTCTCTCCATGGTGCCCGGCGTGTATCGCCTGACCGAGGTGGGGTGGTGTGTGGCTGTCCCTGATAGCGATGGTGTACGGTGCCGTCGTCGTGAGTCATCTAAGCTTTCCAATCTATAGGCAACGGGGTCAGGGTCAAGGATTCCGATCTCCTCGGCCAGCTTTTGTACGTTCGAACTGATCATTTGTCGCTCTGGCTCAGAATTTTCTTCCCTTTTTCAGTGCCAAGCGAACGAACAGGCATCTGTTACCTGATCGACGGAAAGATAGCGGTCAACCCCCGTTTCCGACCAGAAAAGATCTGAGAGCTTCACCTGATCCGTCGATTTGTGCATTGACTGCTCAACAGAACCGTCCATGGGGAAAGGAAGTTCATTCCTCCTTCAAATTTGCAGAGGATAGGATTGACCTTGGCGAATAGATGGAGTTACATACCTCCCATGTCAGGTCGTTCCGTCTGTACTCTTCTTTTTGATCTGGATGGGACCCTGATAGATTCCTCCGATGGGGTCGTCGAGGCGGTTAACCACGCCCTGACCGGAGTCGGCGAACCCACTCGTTCGCCAGAAGAGATCAAGCCCTGGATCGGCTATTCGCTGAAAGTCATGTTTCCGCATTTCACCCAAGCCCCCTACGAAACCCTGCGGCAGCTTTTTCTCGAAAAGGCAGACCTCGAAGTTGCTGAATCAGCAACAATGCTTTCCGGCGTAGCAGATACCCTACAGGAGCTCCACGAAGTGGGCTACCAAATGGGGATTGTCTCGACCAAACGTCGGTTGCATATCGAGCAGGTGATAGACCGATTCGGCTGGAGTAAATACTTCCGTGTCTGGGTCGGAGGGGATGAGGTCACGCACGTTAAGCCAAGCACTGAACCTTTCCTTCTTGCCATGAAGAGACTGGGTGTTGGACCGGATGACTGCGTGATCATTGGCGACACCGAAAATGATATTCTTCCGGCGAGAGAACTCGGAATCTACTCTGTTGCGGTGAAATCAATCTACGACATCACTCAGAACGGCTGGCCTGACGCATTGTTGAAATCTTGTCCCGATGAAAAAATTGAACATCTGACTGAACTACCTGCGATCATGAAACGTCTGGAGTTACATCATGCGACTCGCCGAGCAGTCTAAGTTAATCAAGCCGGAAACTCGATTTTCTGCCGTCAATCGAGGGCGTACTACTGTCGCAACCGGTACGATTCGCTCGAAGTTTGGTTTGATTTCAATCGCGGCTACTGAGGACGCAGTCGTGCTGATCTCACTGCCGGGGGAAGATCATGACGATTATTTTCATCGGAAGCTTCAGCAATTGCTTCCCGATTCAGATCGAATCAGCTCAAATCCGGTTCTCAAATTAGCGATGACTCAATTGCGAGAGTATGTAGCAGGGAAGAGAACTGAATTCACCGTTCCGTGGGAGGTCTACACCAGCCCATTTCGACGGACTGTCCTTCGAAAGGTCGCAGAGATTCCGTTTGGGACGGTACGTTCGTATTGCGATGTAGCAAAACTCTCCGGCTCCCCTCGGGCATACCGTGCCGTCGGCTCGGCGAATGCCACAAATACGATTCCCATTATTGTACCTTGTCATCGAGTCGTTGCCTGGAATGGTATTGGCGGCTATGGGGGAGGGATCGAACTCAAACGACAACTGCTTGCCCATGAAGGGCTCACTCAGTATTAAAATGACACTGATGAGAAAAAGGAATATTCGATGACCGACGCACGAATCCATAAACTCGCCCATCTTCTTGTTCACTATTCACTCGAAGTAAAACCCGGTCAATTGGTCAAGATTACCGGTGAGCGGGTCACTTTGCCGCTCCTTATCGCTGCTGCGGAAGAAGTGGTCAAGGCGGGTGGGCAGCCCTACATTGACACCATCATTCCTGAATTCATCGAAGCAATGCTCAAATTCGGAAATGACAAACAGCTCTCTTTTGTTTCCCCCCTTGCAAAGCTTGAAGCAGAGAAGATGGATTGCTTCTTAGTCGTCTGGGGGGATCAGAATACCAAGTATCTGGGTGGTACCGACCCGAAACGTCAGGCCCTTCGCCAGAAAGCACGTGGCCCGATTGTGAAACGAATATTTCAGCGAGTTGGAAAGAAAGAGCTCAGCTGGGTCGGGACACAGTTTCCCACACATGCAGCGGCGCAGGATGCCGGTATGTCACTTCGCACCTACGAAGACTTTGTCTATGGCACCGGACATATCACCTCAGCTGATCCGATAAAGCACTGGAAAAAGATTCGAACCGAACAGGAGCGACTGGTCAAGATTCTCGAACGAGTTGGGATGATTCGTGTTCGCTCGAATGATACAGACTTGTCGATCAAAGTGGATGGCAGGAAATGGGTCAGCTGCCACGGAGATCAGAACTTTCCCGATGGGGAAGTATTCACCTCCCCGCACGAGACAGGTGTGAATGGAACAATTCACTATTCATTCCCCTGTGTCTACAGCGGGAGAGAGGTCAATGACGTTCGCCTGACATTCAAGAACGGACGTGTCGTGAAAGAAGAGGCAGCCAGCAATCTTGCCTATTTGACCGCCATGCTCAACATGGACAAAGGGGCACGCACAATCGGTGAGTTTGCCATCGGTACGAACTACCAGATCACCAATTATTCCAAGAACACTCTCTTTGATGAGAAAATCGGCGGAACCTGCCACTGCGCAGTCGGAGCCGGATTCCCTGAAGCGGGCGGAAAAAATCATAGTGCCCTTCACTGGGATATGGTCTGCGATCTTCGTCAGGGGGGAGTGATCGAAGCCGACGGCAAGACGATTCATCGAAACGGAAAGTTCACGATCTAGCTATCACTTGAACTAACTCAAAGAAAAGTCCCGAAACCTGATCAAGGATTTGGGGACTTTCTGTATCTCACAAATCGTGTGAGACGAGTCTTACGGATTCGGGAATGGGGTACCGGTAATAAACAAGAAATCCACCATTCTGGTCAGGTCGCCAATGTCGATTGAGAAATCTCCGTCACAGTCACCCGATTGAATAGTCACCGTCGGAGTGAATGAGATAAAGAGCATGTCGACCAGATAGGTCAGGTCGCCAATATCGATTGAGAGTTCAGGTGAATTGTCCGCGTTTCCACGGAGAGTATACAAGCTGCGTACCATCCCACTCGTCACTGTCGGGATACTCGGTCCGAGCGGACCGTTCCCAATGAGCGTATGCCCTGCTACAGTCTCGACATTAAGTTCACTCTGACGATTCCCGTATTCGAACGGATGAATCTTGTATGTCAAATCAGCCAGCGGATAGGTTCCTACCGGCAATGAAGAACCCGCACCAGCGGCAAATCTAAGGACATACTCTCCTGCGGTCGTGTCTCTTACGATAAACATCGCACTGTCCATCGCAGCAGCATTTACACCCGGAGTCATTGATTGAAAGACTACCGAAAGAGCAGTGTCAAAGTTCAGTGGAACCGTCAACTCATCAAGGACTGCTGTCGTGCTTAGTGTCAAGGCAAGCTGGCCTGTTTGTCCGGCATAGACAGAATCTGTCGCAATCACGAGTTGGTTTGCCTGAACGGTAATCGGCGTGCTCACCGTGTCGATCAGAGTACCGGAAGCAGATGTGATGGTGCAGGTGACAGCGAACACTCCGCCATTGATGTAAGTGTGAGATGGATTCGCCAAAGTTGAAGTACCACCATCGCCGAAGTTCCAGAGATAGCTGGTCGGGCTGAGTGGAGAGGTGGCAGTGAAGTTCACACCAAGTGGGGCATTACCCAGATTAGTGCTGGCAGTCAGATCAAGCCCCCAGTCGAGAGCTTTCTCGATATTCACAATCCCCCAGCCAATGTCATTATTCGGAACGAGGGAGTTACTTGCGCTCTCCATCAGTGCTTGACGAATCTGCAAAGGTGTAAAGCCGGGGCGCGCCTCAATCAGGAGGCAGGCAACTCCCGCTACAAGTGGGGTTGAGAGGGAAGTACCAGATGGAGAAGAATAGGTGGTAGTCCCGCCGGAGGCTGAAGCTGCATAGGTCGCTGATCCTCGTGCCACTACTTCCGGTTTGATGCGTCCGTCGAATGTCGGACCTCTTGATGAAAAACTGGATACACTTCCAATACTGGTGACTGATCCGACCGAAAGAATATCAAATGCATCCGCCGGTGCGGTCAGCGTTCCTGCCGCTGGCCCTTCATTCCCCATCGAATTACAGACGACGATACCAAGTGCTGCCGCAGTGTTGGCGGCGAGGGTAATCGTTGCGCTGTTTCCATTGAAGTTTGCGTAGGTGTACCAGTCGAGATAACCGAGGGAAGAACTGACCACATCAACGCCGATGGAATCTACAAATTCCAGTGCCGCGACCCAGTTGTCTTCTTCTACCGGTGTTTCACTCCGTACATCTTCGGTCTTGCAAAGTACCATGGATGCCTTGTATGCAGGGCCATAGATAGTCCCGCTTTTTTCACCAGCCGATACTGACCAGATATACGATCCGTGATTCCACGCAGTGGTATTGTCGGCCGGTTGATTGTCGACCACACCATCATTGAAGACAAAATCATATTGCGCGATCAGGCGACTCTCACTGAGACATGTTGCGAATGCTTCATGACCTGTTCGAAATCCAGTATCAAAGAGCGCGAGGAAAATTCCCTGACCAGTAAGACCGAGATTGTGTGCCACTGGAACTTTCAGTTGATCAAGCTGATTGAAGGACGAGCCGTAACTCAGAGCTGTCCCGTGGACAATACTCTCAATACGCGGCGATTCCTGCGTTTCGTTCACCAATCTATTCCCGCCATATCCGACGACCGAACTGACCGATGCGACTACGGAAAGAGCGCGAATTGCCTGCAATTGCTCGCTGGTCGCGTCGACTGAGACAGCATTCAGCCAGCGTGAACGACGCCGGATATTGGCCCCGGTCTCCTGTACTTGCTCGACGTAGCTCTCAACAACCGGCAGATCGAGAAACTGAGGTTCATCAATTCCGGCTTTTGCGCGACGGGCCAGTGAGCGATCAGTCACTCGAGAAACTGACGAAACACGATTGAAATCGGTTTGTGAGAAGACCCCTTTGTCCCGAAATGTCACCCAGACCCGAAACCGATCTTTCTCAACCGTTCGTAATTCAGACTTTTCTGCATCCTTCACCGCGGACCGTTCCAGCAGCACTGGTTTGCTAGTAAGCCCCGGAAGGGTCGTTCCCGCATGGAGACTGGAAGTAAGCAGCATGACGCAGAAGAAGAGCGCGAGGGTTGAAAAAGGGAATGATGAAAAACGATTCGTTCGCATGAGTATTTCTCCACTTGTGGAGATCCCGTTTAGGGAGGATCTCCGATCGAATCAGAAACCGCAGAAGTACACCCATAGAGTACACAATTCTCTAGCGGCGTCAACGCATAAGAGTATCGACCAGTTCCCATACTTTTGTCTGTCCTTCAGTTGACTCGGGAAGTGCCTGCATGAGGTGGCTCAATTGTTAACCTGTTGTGGTCTATAGAACAGCTGCGCACCTTCTACGAGACATTCCCCTTGTTCGTCACTTGTTGGACACTTGGCACTCGATTCGCAATCTCAGGCTCGGACAGAAGCGTCCAGCCCCCTGTCCGAGGAGAAGTATATGAATAAGAACAAAGTGCTCAATCAGCGTGGAATGACCTTGATGGAACTGATGTCCGCCGTAACCATTGTCGGCATCGTTTCGGTCATGGCCTTTCCGAAATTCGAGACTGCTCTGGATCGTATGGAGGTGCGTAGTGCCAACCGTGATCTGACCTCGGCACTCAAACTAGCCCGTTCGATGGCGGTTACGGACAAAGAGCAATATGGCGTCTTCCTCGACAACGAGGCCAAGTCGTTTACAATTTTCAAGGATGTAGTCAACCCGTCCACGCCGGCCTTTGAAAACGGGGATACTGCAATCAGAGTCGATACCTTTCCGGAACAGATGTTCTGGATCGGTTCGGATGTAGACAATGATGCCATTGTCTTTCGTCCAAATGGTTCGGCGAACTTTGTCGGTGGTGGGAATTTCTGGACCATCGCCTATACCGAGCATGTCAGCGGACTCGGGGTCAATAATGTCCTTGGTGCCACCGGTCGTACAGCTCAGTCGACCTATCTCTACTAGTAGCGCGATCTTCTCCCCTCTCTGATACTTTTCGCCTCGGCGGTGAGAGCCACCCGCCGGGGCGTTTTTCTGTCCGGTTTTGTTCAGGAACTGAACAGCCGAGCCGTTTCAGCCCTGTTTTCATCTGAACCTGACATGAACATCCAGAAAAAGCGCGAAAAACGCTCAACGAAGCCCACAAGCTGCCGATACATCGAAGGACATCACGCGGAAACGCGAAAACATTCGATCGGCTGCCCAGTGTCCGATCAAGCCAGAAAAGGTCGCGTATGTTTTTGTCACGGAAGAAGAAAAACTCAGTTGGATTGGACATCGGTGCCAATTCGGTCAAACTCGTCCGTCTCGAGCACGCTCGGGGTGGGTACACTATTTCTGCGCTCGGAGTGCGGGAATTACCGACCGACGCCATCGTCGCCGACGAAATCCGCGACCGGGAAGCAGTCATCTTTGGCATACAGTCACTCATTGATCAGACCGATCCGAAGATCAAGGACGTGGTGGTATCCATCTCAGGTCACAGTGTCATGACCGACAAGTTCACCATCGACAAGAAGACCGGCAGCGAAGCCGAACAGGCGATTCTGTTCGAAACCGAACAGCGCGCTCCCTTCGATGTTGATGATGTCAGTCTTGATTACCATGTCATCAAGACCGATGACGACATCAACAAAATGGATGTCATGCTCGTTGCTGCGCGCAAAGAGTTCCTCAAAATGTATCTGGAACTGATCGAAGACTGTGGTCTTCGTCCGGTGATTGTCGATGACGACGCTTTCGCGATCTACAACGCTTATGAGAGCAACTACGAAATCGATCCGACCCGTGTTACCGCTTTGGTGAACATCGGGCACGATGTTACCAATATCACTTATATCTCCAATGGATTGTTTGTCGCGACTCGTGACGTCTCCTCCGGGACCCGCGAAATATTCAACGCCGTTCAGCGTGAATTTCGTCTGAACGCCGAGCTGACCTCGAAAGCCCTGAAAGGGGAGATGGTCGAAACCATCGATCAGGATATGTTCAAGGCGACGGTTGTTTCGGCGACTGACGAATTGATCTCTGGCATCGAGTTGGCATTCTCCTACTTCAAATCACAGAACAAGATTGATTCAGTCGACTGGATTGTCCTCTCCGGTGGCGGGGCATTGATGCCCTTCATGCCTGAGTATCTCCAGTCCCGTCTGAACATCCCGCTTGAAATTTTCAATCCGCTTCGCAATGTCGATTACGACCCCGAACACTACCAGTATCTGCAGCCGGAAAAAATCGCCCCGCTGCTTGCGGTCTCGGTCGGGCTGGCGATGAGAAAGGCGAAGTAAGGCAGCCATGATTCAGATTAACCTCCTCCCCAAAGAGTATCACAAGTCCGGCTCGGTCATCTCGTTCGGCAAGTCCGGCATCTACGTGATCGCTGGCATTGTTGCCTTTGCCGCGGCACTCTCCGGGATCACCTGGTATCAGATGAACAGTCTTACCAAGCTTGAAGCCGGGATCGAACGAGCTAGCCAACGTGCCGCCATGCTTGCTTCGGATATCAAGCTGGTCGACGCTTTGACTGATGTGAAAGAGAAGATCACCCAGCGCATGAATGCGGTCGAAGAGCTTGATCGCTATCGCACGACCTGGGTGCGTATCCTTGAGGATGTTTCCGGAAATATGCCGGAGTTTGTCTGGATGGAGACTTTCTCTCCGAAACTGACCGCTTCCGCCAAAGATGCCAAAAAGAAAGCTGCCGAGAAATCGGACGCCGAAGCCGCGGACGCCAAAGAGTCCGGCAAAGCAAGAGGAAGCAAGGAAGTTGCAAAGAACGAAAAGAGCACTTCCACCACAACTGGTGCACAGCCGAAAGTGATTCCGGTCGAGATCGAAGGGTACAGCTTTACGCTGAATTCACTTGCCGCTTTCATGATCAAGCTGATGCGCTCCGAGCATTTTGAGAATGTCGAACTGCTCTCCAGCACTGAGGCATCCATGTCAGAAAAGAAAGAACGGGCCTATAAATTTAAGGTCTCGGCCGATATGCATTTCCTCTCCGATCTGCAGCTGAAGGAACTGGCGCAGAAGGACACTGAACCCCAGGCCGATGACGACGGCGCGACGAACTAACGGGAGTCGATCATGGATTTGAAGAACCCCACTACTCAGAAAATTGTCATCGGCGCGCTCGCCTTGTTCATCGTTGTCTACTTCTGGTACTCGCGAGTCTACTCGCAGTACAATGAGAAGATCGATGCCAAGCGTCAGGAGTTCGAGATGATCACCACCAACCTTCGTAACGTTGAGATGAAAGCGAAATCTCTTGATGCGCTCAAACTCGAATACGAAGAACTGGTTGGTCGCTACGAAGAGATCGAAACCTTGCTTCCTGAAGTGAAGCAGATTCCGTCGATTCTGGTGCAACTGCATACCGCGTCATCGCTGACCGGTACGCGCATCACCAAAGTCGAACCGGAACCGGTAAACTCACATGAGTTCTATAACCAGGCGACGTTCAAAATCGAAATGACCGGCACCTACCACGACTTCGGTGCATTCATCGGCTACGTTGCCAACTTCCCCTTCATTGCAAATCTGCAGGATATGCAGATCAGGGCATTGGATCAGAAATCAGCTCAGTCAGGGGAGAGCGACAACGGTCGTATTGAAGTCGGTAAGAAAAAAGAGACTATCTCGGCATCCTTCACGCTCTCGACCTACTATGTCAAAGAAGAAGAGCGGCTTGCTGAACTGACCTTCCCGGAGAAGAAGTAATATGAAGACTATCTCGACAGCACTTCTTGCAGCGATCTTTGTCGCCGCGTCAGTTTCTGCTGGTGACCCACCTCCGGTGCAGTCGGTTCCTTCGGTTCAACCGAAAGCGACAACCGTTGCAACTCCGGTGAAGACAGTAACACCGGTTACTGCCACAGCCACGCAGACCAATACAGTGTCCACAGCCGTTCCGTCAACTCCGTCAGTGAAGGGTTCTCCTGTGACAGGAGTGTCTCTCTCACATCAGCCGGGGAAGTCGATCGTGTCGATTCAGGCAAATGGCGGCTTTACCTTTACGCACCAGACGGAAATTCCGAAAGATGGAAAACCGGATCGTATCATTGTCGATCTGAACGGAACCATCCATCAGATGGCTCAGAAGAGTTTCGGGAAACTGCCGGCCTCTGTTGTCACGGCGATTCGGACCAGCCAATATAGCGTGACTCCGTCACCGGTTGTTCGCGTCGTGCTTGATCTCTCGAAGGCCGCAATCTACGAAATCAAGAAGAACGGGAACTCACTTGAAGTGAGTGTTGCCGATGCATCCGCCACGCCGTTTCCGGCCTGGAGCAGCAACGGCGCTGTCCCTTCAATGACGATGCCTATCCCGACTGCCTCGCCGAAGCCGAGCACACCGGTACTCGCGAACACAACGACTGCTCCGTCAACTTCGCCGAAGCCAGTCACGTCGACAACTCAGACGGTGACGACGCCCTCGACGCCAAAGCCGACTGCGACAACACCATCTCCTGTTGTGAACAAACCAGCGACAGTTGCATCTTCGACTCCGAGCAGCTCGACTCCTACAGTTGCAAAGCCGACGACATCGGTATCGACGCCTGCTACAACAACTCCGACGACGATGAAGCCGACCCCGACGGTCGCTTCAAATCCTACGGTGCCAACTGCGAAGCCGACGGTCATGACACCGACGACTCCGGCGGTAAAGAGTGAAGTGAAAAGCCCGGTAACAACACCATCGCAGACGACAACGTCATCGAATACAAACTCGACGGCTAATCCGGTTACGAAACCGAATCCGGTCACACCGTCGACCACCACTCCGCTGAAACCAGCGACGCCGACAACGACGACTCCGTCTGTATTGCCGAAGTCGCCAGTCAATTCATCGCTCGCCACCAAGCCAGCTACGCAGCCAGTGTCGCAACCAGCAGTAAAGCCCGTCGATCAGTCGAAGACTTCGATTGCGACCGTTCCAGTGACTAAGCCGGTCCCTGCAACAACGACCTCTTCGACGATGAAACCGGCAGTGCCGCCGACTACGACAGCCAGCAATCCGGTCGTCAAGCCGACCGTAACTCCTTCGGTGACTGCTCCGGTAGTTTCTAATCCATCGCCGGTGGTTGCCACTAAGCCATCAACTGCGTCGGAAACGACAAAAGCAGTCACTCCTGCATCATCGACTGCGCCGGTTACCGCGAGTACGCCGTCGGACAAGCCGACGATGATGAATCCGCTTGCCGCCGCCGCCATCGCAGCTGCGAATGCGAAGAAAGCGACGACTCCGGATGTAAATGCAGCTAAGTCGAATCCAGCAAACGCGAAAGCAGATACAACACTGGATGACGAAAGTTGGGCCTATGAACCGGCCGTTTCGTTAAACGAAGAAGATGACAAATCGGCGCAGCAGCGTCCTACCGCTCGGTTCCGTCGTGATGCCACCAGCGCGAAGGTGAAAGGGACGATGATCGCCCAGTTCCCGCAGCGTCTCGTCATCAAGTACACGGCTTCCGGAAAACGGGATCCGTTTGCGACACTGATTGACAACAAATATGCCTACACCTCGCCGACCGAGCAGCGCATTCCAAGTGTGGAAGGGCTCAAGATGGTCGGTGTATTGCAGTCCGAAGCTGGCAGCAAGAATGCGGCTCTGTTTGAAGACAATGATGGCTTCAGCTACATCCTCAAGAGTGGTGATAAGGTTCGCAACGGATATGTCCTGAGAGTGGAAGAGGATCGTGTCTTCTTCCAGATCTTCGAATACGGCTGGAGCCGCACCCTCGCTTTGAAAATGCAAGAAATCTAAGGAAAGGTTGGAAGGAACTATGAAACGGCAACTTGCTCACCTGATTGGCACCCTCGCTGGAGTGGTCGTACTGACCCTCGGCCTGATGCCGACGGCATCAGCACAAGAGGCCAAGGATCCGTCCAAGCCGATTAAGAACGTACAGTTCCAATCGGCGGACATTCGCTCGGTCCTTACCTTTCTGGCTGACTACGGCGGGGTCAATATCGTGATCGCTCCGAAAGTACAGGGAACGGTCACTATTAAGCTCAGCGATGTGATGTGGCGAGAAGCCCTGACCATCATCTCCAACACCTACGACCTTTCGGTCGTTCAGGAAGGGGATAAGTATCTTCGTGTGCTATTGAATGAAGACTACCGCAAGGAAGTCTCCGAAAAGAACAAGCACTCGCAGGAACAGCAGCAGCTGGTTCCGCTCGAAACGAAAATTGTTAAGATTTCGAATTCGACTTCAGATGATATCGTGAAGGCCGTCAAGTCACTGCTTACCGCACGTGGACTTGCAACATCGGATGCTCGCTCCAATTCGATCATCCTTCAGGAAGTACCGGACAATATCCCAGCCGTACTTGAATATGTGAACAAGTTGGATATGCCCGCTCGTCAGATCAAGATCTCTGCTCAGCTTCTTGAAGTCTCGTCAAACGGACTCTCAGAGCTTGGACTCGACTGGACCGTCAACGGTACATATGTCTCCGAGGGCGGAAATCAGTTCATCCAGGAAGGTGGCGTGAAGCTGAATAAGGGAACCAATGATGGTGCCAGCTATTCAGTAACCGCGCTCATGAAGGGCTTCACAATCGACGCGATTGTTGAAGCAGTGGTCTCCTCCGGTAAAGGGAAGATTGTCGCTCATCCGGAAATCACGACCATCGAGAACAAAGAAGCTCGTATTCAGATGGGTCAGAAAGTCCCGATCAAGCAGTTTGATCAATCCGGCAACGTGGTCATCAAGTTTGAGCAGGTCGGTACGATCCTCGTCTGCACCCCGCACATTACCGCCGAAAATCAGATATTGATGTCACTCAAGCCGGAACGTTCGACCTATCAGTTCGATCCGAACGGCGTGATCATCAATACGAATAATGCTGAAACCAATGTGATTGTCCGTAACGGGCAGACCGCGGTTATCGGTGGCCTGACCACGCAGGATGAAGTCTCTTCCGAGACCGGCGTACCGATCCTGAAGGACATTCCGATTATTGGCGCGTTGTTCAAGTACCGTCAGTCGAAGACCGAAAATCGGGACCTGGTGATCTTTGTCACCCCGACGATCGTCGACGCCGAACTGGCGACCAAGAACTAATTCGCTATCAGCTTCCAACCTGAATGATAAACGCCCCGGATATCCGGGGCGTTTTTTGTTTCGAGTCGCTAATCATTTTTGACCCACCGACGATAATGACAGAGAGGGCAAGGCACTCGGTTGTCTCGTACTCGAGAACCAAACGAATTCAACATGACGAATACACATATTCAAGGAGTGATTATGAACGCCACCATCTGGCGAAATCTGCGCGCAGCTGCAGCAGTGCTGACATTGGTGTCAGTGTCACTGCTCACCGGATGCGAAAGTGCCAAGACCCCTGCGACCGACGGCGGAATCAGCGGTGGAACCTCCATCAACCTCAGTGCTTCGACGACGGTCCTTGCAACGTCAAGCTCCGCTCTCATCGAAGCATCCGTAGCAACAGATGGCGCCCCGAACGCTGGCATGTTGGTGACATTCTCAATGTCCCCGACCACGCTGGGGAATCTCGCTCCGTCAGTCGATACCACTGACGGCGCTGGAACCGCAGTCTGTACCTTCCAGGCGACCAACAGCGGAACAGTGACAATCACTGCTTCCATCAATGGTGGCGCAATCACACGTAGCATCCTGCTGACTGTCACAGCCGGTGGCGGTGGTGGCGGAACCAGCAATGTTCAGGTATCTGCCAACCCTTCTTTGATTTTTGCAGGTGGTGGTGATTCAGCGACGTTGAATATCGCGGTTACCGATGCAGCTGGTCAGCCAGCTCCGGAATCTACTATTGTTCGTCTTGCTGCCGGTGAGTTCTTCATCGACAACGACAACAATGGTTCCTGGTCACCGGGTGCTGACTCACTCGTGTATGATGCAAATGCAAACAACACCTGGGATGCCCTCGGTTCTATCCAGGCGGTCGTCTACACGAATAGTTCAGGAACTGCCTCCGCTCGTTATGCCTCCGGCCCGAATGCCGGAACGGTATATATCAAAGCCAGCGTCAATGACAATGGGATCAGCGGTTCAAAAGACATTCAGGTGCAGGTCAATCCGACTACCAGCATCTACTCGATCTATCTCGCCAGTGATACGGTTCAGCTCTCAGTGAAGGGAACCGGCGGTGTCGAGGCCTCGACTGTTCGTGCCATCGGCTATGATGTCTATGGTAATCGCGTACCGGAAGGGGTCGCGATCAACTTCTTTATCGTCAGTGGCCCATCCGATCCGGGTGACCCGGATAAGGAAAGTCTCGGCAACGCCGGGTACGGTCCGTATCAGGCAGTCACCAATGGACAGGGTGTTGCAGTTGCTCCGATTCGTTCTGGATTCAAGTCCGGTACCGTGCGCATTCGTGCTCAGGCCGACAGCGCGATCTCTGAGGCAACTCAGGTGTTGGTTGCGGCCGGTCCGCCGTATCGGATCGTGGTGGCGGGAGTAGATTGCAACGTTCCGTATTGGGACAATGTCAATGAGCAGAACAAAATCGTTGCTCTAGTCGCAGATGAATACAACAACCCTGTGAACGACTCTACCGTAGTCTACTTCACGGTTGATGAAGGAACGGTGAAAGCCACCGAAGCACGTACAAGAAATCACGAAGGTGTGGCAAGTTCACTCTGGCTGTCCGGATTAAACGTTGACGCCGTCAGCCCGGGTCTGGTCGCGGTGATTGCCGAAACCAATGGCGGGACTGTCGTCGATACCGGTTGGTTCTATAACTCACACGTAATTGACAGTTTGATTGTCTTTGGCGTTCCGGTGAGCATGGAAGCAAGCATCCAGGCAGTCGCACATGCAACGGTGATCGGGGTCGATCTGAACAACCGACCGGTTGAAGGCGGAACGGTATTTTCAGCAGAAGCACTCTTTGTCAGTGTCTCTGCCGGCCCGCTTCAGGATGGTTGTTCCAGCTCCTCCTATCGTTCGACTTTGACCGGCAGATCTCTCCAGCGTGACTATTCCATCACTGGAGCAAATGACAACGGTATCGGGGCTATCGATGTCGTGGCCTACTGGGCCCCATCAGGCGCATATAGTTCCTTCTCGGTTCAACTGCTTACTGGTGATTCCTACGCTGGTAACTGCATCATCACCGGTCCGGGAACGGTTGCTCCGGGTGAAACCGTACGATTCACCGTGACTATTGCCGATCGCTCGAACAATCCGCTCGGAGATCATACCATCCTGTTGTCCGCTTCAGGCGGTACGATGAGTGGCGCATCTCAGGAAACTGACTCGTACGGGGAAGCAACCGGATTCGTCTGGACAGCTCCAAACATCGTCGGCGACTATAACATCAACGCCTCAGACAGTGATCCACGCGGCGGAATCACGCTGACCAAGAAAATCACTGTCGAGTAATTTCGATTCTAAGTCGACACTACGCACTTTCAAGCGCCAACCCTTCTGGGGTTGGCGCTTTCTTTTTGGGCACTTCAATCGTCTGCGACTTCATGCTTTAGTTGCCATCATGAAATTCAGTTGCCATCTTTCGTCATGCCTACTCCTATGACGTCTCAGAAGAAAATTGAAGTCCCCAAAGGGCTGGAACTGATCGGTGAGCAGCTTCGCGTACTCGATCAGACTCAATTACCCCTTCGGCTGATCTACCATGACTTTTTTGATTACAAACAGGTCATATCGGCGATCAAACGATTGGTTGTTCGCGGAGCTCCTGCAATCGGGATCGCCGCGGCTTATGGTGTCGCGATGGCAGTCAAGCAGACCGGACGCTATTCTCAGGATCAGGTCGAAGAATTCGCTCAGGAGTTTCGTCAGTCTCGACCAACCGCGGTGAATCTCTTCTGGGCGATGGATCGGATGGTTGGTGCCTATATTGCAGAAGGTCCGCAGAACTATCAGCAGGCCCTCGATATCCTCTGGACTGAGGCAAGGGCGATCCATGATGAAGATCGCGCTATGTGTGCAGCAATAGGGAGATTCGGCAATGATCTCCTGCCCAAAGATGCAGTCATACTGACTCACTGTAATACCGGCGCACTTGCAACCGGCGGGATCGGCACCGCGATTGGCGTACTCTATACCATGGCGGAAGCAGGGAAAAATCCCAGAGTCTTTGTGGATGAAACTCGCCCCGTGCTTCAAGGAGCGCGGCTCACGATGTGGGAATTGCTTCATGCCGGAATCGATGCAACCCTCATCTGCGACAACGCTGCCGCGATGGTGATGAAAACTCGCGGAGTACAGGCAGTCATTGTCGGCGCAGATCGAATCGCCAATAACGGAGATACTGCCAACAAGATCGGCACCTATGGTCTTGCGGTCATCGCGCAATCGCTGGGGATTCCTTTCTACGTCGCCGCTCCCGAATCGACCTTCGACAGAAAAATGGATTCAGGAGCTGAAATTGTGATCGAAGAACGTGATCCACGGGAAGTAACCCACACCTTCGGTCAATCAACTGCACCAGAAAATTCCCCTGTTTATTCACCTGCCTTTGATATCACTCCGGGAGAATTAGTCAGTGCCTTTATTACCGATACCGGCGTGAAACCGGGTCGACGAACATCATAGCATGCCATTGCGTAGGAATTGCAGATCACAATCTCTGATGGCGGTGCTGAGTTCATTTGTCGGAGATCTCTTTTCCTCGCCCACTATTCAGAGCGTACCTGGTCCGAAAAAGATAGCTCGAAAGAGCAGTACGAAATCGTCACTTCCGCCAATTGAGACAGTTTCGACCTGGTTTGACGAAATCAATAATGAGTATTTTGAAGGAAAACTTCCGAAGGTTTCGATCATCTACTCTGCACGAATGCGTGCTGCGGGTTCATACACGCCATCACAGAAGACCATTCGCCTCGGCATCCCATATCATGAACTTTTTCCGGAGCAGCTTCGAGATACGCTGAAGCATGAGATGATCCACATTCTCAATCCGACACATGACAGACATTTCAAAGCAGAAGCCACACGAGTCGGGGCGAGTCGGTACGCGACGAGTCATCCCTCACTTCGACGTCCGGCGAAATTTCTCTATCATTGCCCTCAATGTTCACTTGAGTACCCGCGTCGGAAACGACTCCGCATGGCACACTGCGGAAAATGCGCCAAACGAGATGGGATGGCGAAATCAAACAAGCTGGTGCTCCTGCAAAACCACTCGATCTCTTCTTCACTCAAACCTCACTGATTTCTTTTATTCGCGCGGTTCATTCGGTATAGTCCTGAAAAGGAGAATGCCGTGAAATATTTCGGAGAGATTCCGGTCTGGGGGGATCCAGATGAATCGTCGGTCACTCAGATTCAGCGTTGTGCAACCACTGCCGACAAATGTGCGCTCATGGCCGATCATCATAAAGGGTATGCTGTCCCGATTGGCGGAGTTGTTGCGTATCGGGATTCTATTTCTCCCTCTGGAGTCGGCTTTGATATTGCCTGCGGAAATAAAGCGGTATTGACCGATGCACATCTCTCCGATGTCCGTCGTGACATTTCGAAAATCATGGATGCGATCTTCCATCGTGTCTCATTCGGCATGGGACGAAAAAACAAGACTCGGGTCGATCATGAACTCTTCGATGATCCTGCATGGAAACTGAAACCTGCCTCTGGACTCAAGCAGCTCGCCGAGTCACAGCTTGGAACGGTTGGTGGCGGAAATCACTACGTCGATATCTTTGCAGATGAACTGGATCGTATCTGGGTCGGGGTGCATTTCGGTTCACGAGGTCTCGGGCACAAAACCGCGACCTACTTTCTTGAGCAGGCGGGGGCAAAGGATGGAATGGATGTCGAACCGTGCGTGATTTCGGCATCAAGTGAACTGGGAGTAGACTACATCACACTCATGCATCTGGCGGGAAGATATGCCTACGCAGGAAGAGACTGGGTCTGTAGCGAAGTTCTTCGCGTGCTCGGTGCGAATGCGGTCGATGAAGTGCACAACCATCACAACTTCGCATGGCGAGAAGAGCACGGCGGTGAATCATTCTGGGTCGTGCGCAAAGGGGCGACTCCTGCATTTCCTGGACAGCGTGGCTTTGTCGGCGGAAGTATGGGGGAAATCAGTGTCATTCTCGAAGGAATCGAGAGTGAAGAATCTAAAACTGCCCTCTACTCAACTGTTCATGGAGCGGGTCGGGCGATGTCTCGTACGCAAGCACGTGGGAAGAGAGACTGGAAAACAGGTGAGGTGATTGCCCCCGGCGTAGTCACACGCAAAGATATGAATGAGTGGGTGAATCGAAGTGGCGTAGAGCTTCGCGGCGCCGATGTCGATGAATCCCCTCATTGTTACAAGCGACTGCCCGAAGTTTTGGAGTATCATAAGGGAACGATCAAAATTATCCATGTCCTCAATCCGATTGGTGTCGCGATGGCCGGACCAGATATTCGCGATCCGTATAAGGACTGAGCGAGTGCTTTTCCCAGATAATCGGGAAACCGTCGACTTCGTAACATTTGTACTTGCTTGACCCTGGCACAGCTACTTTTTTCATCTAGATGGTCAAACGATTAAGTGAACATCCAAAACGACTAGGTCTGTTGGATCGCTTCCTCACACTGTGGATTTTCCTGACGATGGTAGTTGCGGTCGCAGTAGGGAATTTGAATCCAGGGATTGCGAATTTTTGGAACCAATACTCAATAGGAATCACCAACATTCCACTAGCCGTTGGGCTAATCGCGATGATGTACCCTCCGTTGGCAAAAGTCCGATACGAAGAACTTGGGAGAGTATTCCGCGATGTACCAGTTCTTATCCTGAGCTTGGTCCAAAATTGGATCATTGGGCCGATTCTCATGTTTTTTTTGGCTCTGGTATTTCTTTCGGGACAACCAGAGTACATGATCGGCTTGATTCTGATTGGTCTCGCCCGGTGCATCGCGATGGTCATTGTCTGGAATGACCTCGCGGATGGGAATGCTGAGTATGCAGCTGGGCTCGTGGCTTTCAATTCAGTTTTTCAAATCCTGTTTTTCCCATTTTTTGCCTGGCTATTCATTACCAAGTTACCGGCACTTTTCGGAATGGATGGGGCAATTGTTGATATTTCGATGGGACAGATTGCCGAGTCCGTTTTCGTCTATCTCGGGATTCCATTCGTGACCGGATTTGTAACGCGATTCGTGATGATTCGCCTCCGTGGCAAAGAGTGGTATGATCAGAAGTTCATCCCTGTGATTAGTCCTATCACGCTTGTTGCCCTGCTCTTTACCATTTTTGTCATGTTTTCGCTCAAGGGGGAAATGATTGTCCAGATACCATTTGATATCTTGAGAATCGCAGTCCCACTGCTCATTTATTTTGTCGTCATGTTTCTTGTCAGCTTCGCTCTGAGTTACCGTATTGGAACAAATTACAGCACATCAGCTACTTTGAGTTTTACCGCCGCATCCAACAATTTTGAACTCGCCATTGCCGTTGCCATAGCCGTTTTTGGAATCAATTCGGGAGTTGCATTTGCAGCTGTAGTCGGACCGCTTGTCGAAGTTCCTGTTCTTGTTCTGCTCGTCCGCGTCTCATTGCACTTTCGGGACAAGTACTTTTCCAAAGTTCAAGCGACCTGATCCAATCGGCTCCTTTTTTTGAGTCATCTGATTTCAACTGAGAATAGAAGAAATCAAACTTGTTTCTGAGCGGTAGATGATATGATTCTCTTGGTTAGACAATCAACTCATGCAGAAAGGATCTCGCGATGCGATTGAATGCACTGCTTGCCGAGTTTATAGGAACTTTCGCTCTAGTCTTCATCGGAATAGGTTCTATAGCAGCGTCGGCAATAGCCGGTGGAGGAGGCACCCTCGTTGGTGTGGCACTCGCCCACGGTTTAGTTGTCTGCGCCATGGGGACCGCGGTTGGCCATATTTCAGGCGGGCACTTCAATCCTGCGGTGAGCTTCGGTCTGCTCATCGGGAAGAAAATCGATCTCGGTACATTTTTCGGTTATGTGATTACTCAATGTATGGCAGGCGTTGTTGCTGCTCTTCTCATCAAAATTGTCGTTCCGGTCGATACACTTACAACCATTGGGATGGGCACCCCATCACTCAATGCGGCAATTGGAGTTACTCCTCTTATGGGAGTTGTTACCGAGGCGGTCATTACATTTTTCCTGGTCTTTGTTGTTTTCGGTTCGGCAGTAGACAATAGAGCTCCAAAGCTTGGGGCACTATTCATTGGACTCACTCTCACGCTTGATATCCTTATGGCCGGTCCACTCACGGGCGGGGCAGCCAACCCTGCTCGACATCTTGGTCCGGCTCTCTTAGGCGGTGGGCTCGATAACATCTGGGTCTATTGGGTTGGTCCGATGCTCGGTGGTCTGGCGGCTGGTATCATCTATCCGATGGTGATGGAAAAGAAATAGCCCCGTATGGAACTGTGAATACATGGGGATGTTGCTCTGCAATATCCCCATTCTTCTACCTGAAATGAGCAGAACGGAGTCAGTGTGACCCATCGGCAAAACTACAAGTACTACGATCTCGTCATGGCGGTCTTTGTCACCGTTCTCCTTTGCTCTAATCTGATCGGTCCGGCGAAAATCTGGACACTCACAATTCCGGAGTTTTTCTTTGGTGGATTCAGTTTCAATGCTGGCGCGGGGATTCTCTTTTTCCCGATCTCCTATCTGTTTGGTGATTTCCTGACTGAAGTCTACGGCTATGCCCGCGCACGAAAAGTGGTCTGGGCAGGTTTCGCAGCACTGGCATTTGCCTCTCTGATGGCATGGACGGTGGTCAATCTTCCCGCTGCTGATGGATGGGAAGGGCAAGAGATCATTGCAGGTGCGTTTGGTTCGACATGGCGAATTGTCGCTGCCTCGATCAGTGCGTACTGGATTGGAGAGTTTGCCAATTCGTTTGTGCTCGCAAAGATGAAGATCATGACTAATGGTCGCTGGCTTTTCACCCGTACTATCGGCTCGACCATCGTTGGCGCAGGGATCGATTCTCTGGTATTTTATCCCGTCGCATTCTGGGGAATCTGGTCGAACGAACAGGTGATTGAAGTGATGCTCGTCAATTATGCACTCAAAGTCCTCTGGGAAGTGTTCGCTACTCCATTTACCTATGCATTCGTGAAATTCCTGAAACGTGTTGAGAACGAAGACTACTATGACAAGAACACCGACTTCACGCCATTCTCACTGAAAACCTGATGTATCGCTTTTTGCTTTCGATCATTCTGCTTTGTTCTGCATCGTCAATTACTGCAAAAGTCGATCAGGATACGATGCCGTTTCTGGTGATGCCGGATGGTCAAAAAGTGATGGCGACCCATGTGCTGAAATTTCCGCTGAAAAGGGAGGCATCGGGGCTGGCGTATGATCCGCTCACCAAACAGTTCATCACCTGCTTCGACAAAGGGATTCCGCAGTTAGCGACATTTCGCCTGACAGATTCTATTGAAGACCTGCGGCAGCTGAGTATCGCAGGTGACACGACCTACTATGATCTTGAAGGGGTGGAAGTCCAGCGATCTGACTCCTTTGGTATTCGACTAAAGTTGTGTGGTGAGCGCGTACTACATGATTCTTTGCCCATCCTGACTCTCCGATTCAATTCCGATTCCTGTTGGCATGATTCGGCTCTAGTTCTTACTCGACCTTATGAACTGGGTGTCAATACAAATGCAGAGGGAATCGCAGTTCAGGGTAGTAGAATATATCTCGTCAAAGAGCGGGAGTCTCCAAAGATTCTGTCACTCAGCGGTCCTGTAGCATACTACGGGTATCCGTTCGGTGATGATTCGTCTCAAGGCAAAATGATCGATATTGCCCGAACTCTACCGGCCTTTTCACATGCTGACGATAAACGAGTCATTGCTGCCGCAACTCGGTCAGCATATTCGGCTCTCTGCATCGATACTCAGACCTACGATCTTCTTGTTGTGAACAGACCAGCGAGGACAATAGAAATCTATCAAGCGACTGGTCCCATTTCAATCATCACCCAGGCCCGCTACGAACTCGTCGATCACCCTCTCGAATGGACCGGCACCGACACGGGAGATCTTCTCTATGGTCTGGTCGAGGGGATCGCCATTGGGCAGGTCAACGGCATTCGGTCGCTGGTCATGATCACAGACCCCGGGTTCGGTAATTATCCCAAAGTCGTTGTCTTTCAGTGGGTTTATTCCAATCCGGCTGCCTTGAAATCGACCAAATAGGCGACCCCAAGACTCCCCCTTGACATACCGCCCGGAATCCTGCATCCTTCCCGGCTCTGGTCGCCCGGAATGGGGGACTTTTCTTGCTTGTCCGGTGATTGACCCACTTTCCAGACAGCAGATTTTGAATTGGTACTTTTGACCCGTTGATAGGATAGACATGAACAAGACACTTATTTCCGCAATCGATCCAAACGCCAAACAATGGGTGTTGATCGACTTGCAGGATCAGACTCTCGGACGAGCTGCCGTACAGGCGGTGAAAATTCTTCGCGGCAAACATAAGCCGACTTTTGCCCCGCATCAGGACTGTGGCGATCACGTCGTTGTGATCAATGCTTCCGCGGTCAAGGTCAGCGGCAACAAAGCCAAGGAACGGTTTCGTTATCACTACACTGGCTATCCGGGTGGATTGCGCAAGACCAGCATTGGTGATCAGGTCGCCAAGCATCCGGCTCGCGCCTTCATGTGGACAGTCCGCAAGATGCTCCCCAAGAATTCGCTGGGTCGTAAGATTCTGACTCACTTGCATGTCTATCCCGGTTCGGAACATCCACACGTCGCTCAGCGTCCCGTCTCGGTGAAGCTGGAAAAGGAATAGTTGATTCATGGTTACAGCCCGTCCAATGACTTTTTCTGCTACCGGTCGCCGTAAAGAAGCGGTTGCCCGTGTAACCATGATCCCCGGCAAGGGGAACTTCGTTGTCAATGGTCGTGACATTCACGCCTACCTCTGCCGCGAAACCCTCGTCAACCACGCCACCGAACCACTCCTCGTCACAGACCTCACTGGTGGTCTTGATATCGCCTGTTCAGTCAAGGGTGGTGGGAGCTCCGGTCAGGCCGGTGCGATTCGTCTGGCGGTCGCCCGTGCAATTGTGAAGATGAAAGAGGATGCGACCAAGCTCCTTCGTAAAGAAGAGATGCTCACTCGTGACTCTCGTATGGTCGAACGTAAGAAATACGGTCGTCCGAAAGCGCGTAAACGCTTCCAGTATTCGAAGCGCTAGTCGATTGATTGAGCACTCGCTCGAAACAATTCGAGCGAGTTTTTGATAAATATTTGATGACCCTGAGAAATACTCAGGGTCAAATAAACAGTCTGATGCGACTTTGCAGATGGTCTCGCTTCGGCGAGAGACTGCACGGGATGACCATCAGATGGTGCCCAACCAAAACGCAGGAGTACTGCCATGATCACGCCAAAGTTGCGCGAATTCCTCGAAGCAGGTGTCCATTTCGGACACCAGACCCGTCGTTGGAATCCGAAGATGAAGCCGTTCATCTTTGCCGCTCGCAACGGTATCTACATCATCGATCTTCAGAAAACCATCAATGCCCTCGAACAGGCGAAGCGGAAAGTGACCGAAGTAGTTAGCTCCGGGAAGTCGATCATGTTCGTTGGCACCAAGAAGCAGGCCCGCGAAGTCATTCTTGAAATGGCTCCCCGTTGCAACGGCTATTATGTCGTCGAACGCTGGCAGGGTGGGATGCTCACCAATTTTGCGACGATCAAGAACTCGATCAAGAAGCTTCGCGAAATCGAACGGATGCGTGAAGATGGTACCTGGTCGAAGTTCACGAAAAAAGAACGCTCGATCATGACCAACGAAGCAATCAAGTTGAATGAAATCCTGGGTGGCATTAAGGATATGCCGTCGATTCCGGGATTGATGATCGTCGTTGATGCAAAGAAAGAGAAAATTGCGGTTGCTGAGGCCTCGAAGCTTGGTATTCCGATCATCGGCATTCTCGATACCAATGCGGATCCTGATCCGATCGATTTCCCGATTGCCGCCAACGATGACGCGATCAAATCGATTCGTCTGCTCTTAGGTGATCTGGTGCAGGCGGCAGTGGATGCCCGCTCAATGGTAAATCAGGAGATGCTCGAACGTGTTGCTGATACCGAACGGGAGCAGAAGCTGTCGACATTTACCATGCCGGATGACCGGACCGACAAAGCGACCGACTGAACGAGAGACCCTACAAAGGATACGACGCACCATGGAGATTTCTGCTTCATTAGTAAAAGACCTGCGTGATAAAACCGGCGCAGGGATGATGGATTGCAAAAAGGCACTGTCGGAGGCCGGCGGTGAATTTGATAAAGCGATGACAATTCTGCGTGAACGTGGGATTGCAAAGGCCGCTTCGAAAGAAGGGCGAGCCACTTCCGAAGGACTCATTGTCACTGCTCAAAGCGGCAACACTGCCGCGATGGTCGAATTGAATTGCGAAACCGACTTCGTAGCTCGTACGGATCAGTTCAAGGGATTTGTGAATGGGCTTGCTGAACTGATTGTCGCAAAGGTCAACGGAGAAGGCGGCAAGATTCAGACCGGTGATTCAGTCGCCGAACAGGCAGTCGATGGAAAGACATTTGATCTTCGCGTGAAGGAAGTCATCGCCGGAGTCGGTGAGAATATCCAGTTCAAGCGTTTTGTGAAATATGAAGGGAATGGCTACTTCGCCACCTATATCCACCCCGGCGACAAGCTTGGCGTACTGGTTGATATTTCGCGAAGCGGATCTGGTCCGGCACCGGAAGATCTCAAGATGGCTGCCCGTGATGTTGCAATGCACATTGCGGCAACCTCACCTGCGGCAGTTCGCCGCGATGAAGTCGACCCGACGATGATTCAAAATGAACGGGCGATTTTCCGCAAGCAGGCCGAGAATGACAAGAAGCCCGCGAATATCATCGAAAAGATTGTCGATGGCCGTATCGAGAAATATTACGCCGAAATTGTGTTGCTTGAGCAGCCGTTTGTGAAAGACAACGACAAGACGGTCGGTGATCTGCTCAAAGAAACCGGCGCAAAGATCGGTGAGACTGTCGGCATCAATCGGTTCACCCGTTTCCGTCTGGGAGAGTAATCTCACTATGAGCGGCGAGGCCGATCAATCAGATAAAGGCAAAGCGATATTCACCCGCGTATTGTTGAAACTGTCGGGTGAGGCCCTCATGGGCCCCACCGACTACGGCATCCATTCCCCCACTGTTGAAGCAATCTGCAATGAGATCATCGCTGTCAAAGAAACCGGCGTGCAGCTTGCCGTGGTGGTAGGCGGCGGGAATATCTTCCGAGGCATGAAAGCAGCCGAACGCGGACTTGACCGTGTCACCGGTGATCATATCGGAATGCTCGCCACGATCATGAACTCACTCGCCCTTATGGATATCCTCGAGAAAAAGGGCGTCTATACACGCGTAATGTCCGCTGTAAAAATCGAAGCCTTCTGCGAGACCTATATCAAACGACGCGCCGTTCGACATATGGAAAAAGGGCGACTGGTTATCTTTGCAGCTGGGACCGGTAATCCATTTTTCACGACTGATACTGCCGCCGCTCTTCGCGCGGTCGAAATCGGCGCGAACATCATGGTCAAGGCAACGAATGTTACAGGGGTGTATTCGGCAGATCCGAAGAAGGTTCCCGATGCAGAGTTTTATTCAAAGCTTAGCTTTATGGATGTGCTCACTCGCGAATTGCGCGTGATGGATTCCACTGCAATTTCTCTTCTGAAAGAAAACAATATCCCGGTGCGAGTTGTTGATATCGGCCTTCGCGGTATCTTGAAACGAGTCATGCTGGGAGAACAGCTCGGAACACTGATTTCCTAGTCTGCAGGTCGATCTGAAGACCTCGTGAAGGAGCTTTTATATGATTAAGGAAACACTCAAGGATACGACCGATAAGATGCATCGCACGGTCGAGTCGGTGTCACACCATCTTGGAACGGTCAGGGCAGGGAAGGCCTCCACTCACATGCTCGACTCAGTGCGAGTTGAGGCATACGGATCATTCATGCCGCTGAATCAGCTGGCGACAGTCTCCGCCCCAGAGCCGCGATTGCTCACCATCCAACCCTTCGACAAAGGGACGATCGGCGACATCGCGAAAGGGATTACCAAAGCGGAACTCGGATTGAATCCGAATGTCGATGGGAATCTGATTCGTATTGTTATCCCCGCTCTCAACGAGGAACGCCGCAAAGAGCTGGTCAAGCAGTGCAAGCATTACGCCGAAGAGGGGCGTGTGGCGGTGCGAAATGTACGCCGTGAAGCAAATGAGCATCTCAAGAAACTCCTGAAAGACAAAAAGATTTCAGAAGATGAAGAGAAGAATGCCCTGATAGATGTCCAGGAATTGACTGACAAGCACATCAAGGAAATCGATGTACTCTTAGGCAAGAAAGAAGCGGAAATTCTCGAAGTATAAAGAAAGTCCGCCGACTCCTCCTGGTTTTCGGCGGACTAAAGCTGTGGGAAATTTCTAATCTCAGCGATTGAGAAAACGGCCTGCAATCAGGCCGGATAACTACCTTCGATATATTGCCAGAGATAGCGATTTTCAGTCTCGACCGTTGACATCCGTGCCTTCACGATGTCACCGATAGAAACCAGACCGACAAGATGTCCATCCGAAACGACTGGTATATGGCGAATTCGATTTCTGGTCATTACTCCCGCGATATACATGAGGTCGTCGGTCGGAGTTCCGATAATCACTTCCGTCGACATGATATCACCGACCTTGGCGGTGCGGAATTCGAAGGGGTATTTGTGGATCAGCCGGAAAATATCTTTGTCACTGACAATGCCGATCAGACGGTGGGTGAGATCGACCACCGGGAGACAGCTAATCTGATGCTGAATAAGGAGTTCCATGGCTCGCGGGACTGTCATCGCCGGGCTGGCGGTGATCGTCTCTCGCCCCTTGTTTTGCAGCAATTCTCGGACAGTCATAGAATCCTCCATTTTCTCCACCTTATCAACATCTCCCGACGGACGTATAACTAATACGATGCGACTTTCGAAAATGAGAGGGTCTTTTTTTCTTGGGGCTTTGCTGGCTCTTTTTTTCGTCGGGCTTCTCCTGCATGCTCTCCCTCGACCAGTGCGAGCCGACACTGACGAGGACTTTGCCCGGTATGTCTGGCAGAAGACACAGGCACAGCTCCTTGCAGGACAGGTTGCAGCGACCGGGCAGGTCGTTTCAGGGACTTTTCGAGCGCGGTACATCCGATACGACAAAGATCGCAATGTCATTCAGCGGGACTCGTCAGCGGGAGAGATTTTCGGGAAGGACGGGATTCTTGACTCAGTTCGAGTCACCTCCGGTGCCGCGAAAATTCTCGAGCAAAGATCATTCAGCTGTCCTGATTTGGGGAAATCGTCCTATCGAGCTTCATTTTTCCCGAATGACACAGGCGGAACAACACTCGCCTTGAATATCGATATGGATTCTTCGGCTGCATTTGGATCGGTCGGCATCGTCAATGTTGACCGTGCGACGTATCTCCCCAGTTCATTCTATCTGAGCTTGCCGGTGGATGATGACACACGTCGAAGAAGTCAGATTATCAAAGTAGTCTCCCTAGAAGGGGGGTTGTATCCCGTATCCTTCTTTGAAGTCGTCGTTGAGAAAGGGATACTCAGCCAGGAGAACTATCAGCTATCGGTGCAGATCGACAGTCTTCGACTTATAAAGTGAACCATACTCGCAAAATTGCTTTGCTTGTTTCGCATGCCTTCTGGCTCTAACTTTTGACTGAAGTGAAAACGACCACCAACGACTCCCTTGTCGAGCTCATTCTCAGCCAACCGGATCGAGTCCCCGCCCATGTTGCGATTATCATGGACGGAAACGGTCGCTGGGCAGCGGCGCGGAATCTCCCGCGCACCGGTGGGCATGAGGCAGGAGTGAAGGCGGTGAAGACCGTGGTCAAAGCTGCCCATGAAGTCGGTGTCAAATATCTGACACTGTATACCTTCTCAGTCGAAAACTGGAAACGTCCGGTCAGTGAAGTCACCGCCCTGATGACACTCCTTGCCCGCACGACAATCGACGAACTCGATGACCTGATGAAAAATAATGTCCGTCTGATTGTCACCGGTCGTCTGCAGGGGATTCCGAGATTGCGTCGAGTCGTCCTCGAAGAGGCAATCTATCGCACACGCAATAATAAAGGGCTGATTCTGAATCTCGCTCTTAACTACGGAGGACGATCAGAAATTCTGGATGCAGTCCGTGGAATTGCAACCGCCGTTCGTGCTGGTCGGCTCGAAGTTGCTCAGATTGATGAGCAACTTTTTGCCAGTTTTCTCTACACCGCCGGTATTCCAGATCCTGATCTTCTGATAAGAACCTCAGGTGAACAGCGCATTTCTAATTTCCTCCTCTGGCAGACCAGCTACACTGAATTGTGCATCATCGACACCCTTTGGCCTGATTTTGGGAGAAACGAGTTGTTTGCCTGTATCGCCGATTATCAAAGGCGAGAGAGACGATTCGGCAAAGTGAGTCATCAACTGGAACAGGCATAGCGTGAGAATCTCTACCCTTCAAAAGGTTACCAGCTGAGCGCAAATCTGATCACCCGCATCGGAGTCGCACTGGTCGGGATTCCATTCATTCTCTGGACCGGCTACGAAGGGGGATGGTGGCTGGTTGGGGTATGGCTGGTGGTTGCACTCGTGGCACTCTGGGAGATGATGATTGGTGAGGGGAAGCGTCCCCCATCATTCACTTTTACTCTCCTCTCGGTCGCATTAGTACTGGCGTTTGTCCCCGT
The DNA here is from genome assembly GCA_964518635.1 of uncultured Ignavibacteriales bacterium. GTDB lineage: Bacteria > Zixibacteria > MSB-5A5 > GN15 > FEB-12 > CAZFGK01. The sequence goes on along the minus strand of CAZFGK010000013.1, from coordinate 15,288 downwards.
AGCGAAGCGTCTTCTGTGGACTTCAGGAGTTGATTCGACGGCGCGTCAGATCGATATTTTTCTCTATTATGTTCCGTTGGTAGTGGTCATCATGATTGCCCTTTCAATCATTTCGCTACGCTGGAGCGGGAGTGCGGCAGATCGATTTCAGAAGATGACCAGATTCTTCTGGGCATTCTGTTATGTTTCGCTCGCCGTTCCGATGGTCGTCCGTCTCGGGGAGTGGGAGGCCGTCTTCCCGGAGAGTGGGATTCGCGGAGGGGATCTTCTACTGATGCTTTTCGTGACCGTCTGGATTGGTGATTCGGCAGCCATGCTCATAGGAAATCGCATTGGAAAGACCCAGTTGGCACCCTCAATATCGCCGAAGAAAACAGTGGAAGGGCTGATCGGCGGACTTGTGCTCTCGGTCATAGCGGGAACAATTGTTGCTCAATTGCGAGTGCAGCCGCTCGGACTTGGGATGGGGATCGCGGCTGCTCTAGTCATTTCCGTCTTTGGGCAATTTGGTGATCTGGTCGAATCGATCTGGAAAAGATCGATTGGGACGAAAGAGTCGTCACATCTAATACCCGGTCATGGGGGGGTGCTTGATCGGTTTGACTCACTTTTTTTTGCTGCGCCGGCCTTCTATCTCCTGTTGGTTCTCCTCTACCAATAACTGTAAAGATTGATTGATGCACACTGTACGGGTGAACATTGTTGACTGGATTTTCGCAGCCAGACCGATGCTCCATCTACCGGCCTGGTCGATCTTTCTGGTTTCCCTCCATGATCACCACCAGCTTTCCGGTGAGACTTTTGATTCCCGTCATTTCACCATCATGCTGATTCTCTCCCTCTCTGCGGCAGCTTCCCTTTATCTAAATCAGGTCTTTGACTTCAAGACAGACACTGTGAATCAGAAACTCGGCATCCTTCCAACGACACAATCCACCATTCGTACCTCTCAATGGCTTTTTGTGATGCTCAATCTTCTGGCAATTGGTCTTGCCTATTTCATTTCTATTCACGTGATGGCTATTGTCATTCAGTGGGTTGTGCTTGGGTATTTGTACTCGTCCCCACCATTTCGCCTGAAAGATCGTCCGTGGCTTGGTATTTTTGCGAATGCAATGGGGGTCGGATTTCTCACCGCCATGCTGGTGATGCCGGTTTTCAATATGCACGATATCGGACTGCTGGGATGGAACAACCCTCAGTATTTCTTCTTTGCGGTCGCTGGAGTGACTGCTCTCACTACAATTCCAGATCGAGTCGGTGACCTCGCACAAGGGAAGAGAACACTTGCGGTTGCTTATTCTCCCCGCACTGCTGCTCTCATTGCTTCAATCTTCTTTTGTGTGGCCTGTTATTTTTCATGGATATCGGGCCATCACTTGCAGACAGGCATCGCCGGAATATCGGTTCTCCTCTCGATAGTCTCTGCACTTGCGAACGCAGCCCCGATCTATCGCTTTGCAGCCAAACTTCCGATTCTCCTGCTGACTCTTCTGGCCTGTTGGTACTATCCAGCTTATCTGGTGTTCATTATTGCGCTTCTTTTCATCACTCGACTATACTACAAGCGACGTCATGGACAAACCTACCCACAGCTTGCATAAACCGAATCACGCGGCACACTTCTATCTGGGAATTGCCATAGTGATTGGTCTGTTCAGTTCCGGATGTCAGGTGGTACAGCGCTATGGTGCCCCGAATGCGACGCCAGTGATCACGACTCGTTCGACTTCAACCGGCAACACGACTGGCTCGACTTCTTCATCAGGACTCTCTGGAGCACTGGCTGGATGGAAAACATCTGAATATGTCCGCTTCGGCATAATTCTCCAGAAGGAACTTGGCCGCCCGCATCGCTCAAGAGCACAGAGTGATCGTTCTCTTGATTGCTCGGAATTCACTCGCGGTGTGTTTGAGGCATTCGATGGCCGCCAACTTCCCAGAACTTCTGCGCAACAGTTTGAGCAGGGAACTCCGGTAGACAGAATTCGGATTGCCTATGGTGATATGGTCTTTTTCAAGACAAACGGCGCTGAGATCAGCCACGTAGGGATTGCGGTCGGCTTCGGAGAGTTTATTCACGTCTCTGAAAAGAGCGGGGTGATTGTCTCTAGTCTGTCAGAGCCATACTGGTCCCAGCGATTCGCAGGAGCAAAGCGTCTGCTTCAAATTGCCGGGTAGCTCGGCTCGTTGTACTTTTTTAGAGAATCTCACTTTCTCCATTTTTAGGGTGAACATCTTCTGCACCGATTGGTTTGCCTCAGTATATTCACAGATTGTAGCCGAAAACCACTGAGAACCAGATGACAATTACCAATGACCGCCGTGATGACATCCTCAAGCATCTCCCCGACAGTCCGGGGGTCTATCTTTTCAAGGATGCTGAAGGGAAGATCATCTACATCGGGAAGGCGCAGTCACTCCGGTCTCGAGTCCGTTCTTATTTTCGTGAAAGTCCGAAAGAGCCCAAGACAGCGGCACTGGTGTCGAAAGTCGCAGATATCGAGATGGTGGTCACCGCAAATCAGATCGAGTCACTCATTCTTGAAGCGAATCTGGTTCGTGAGCATAAACCCCGCTACAACATCCTTCTTCGCGACGACAAACACTTCCCCTATATCAAAATTACCAACGAACCGTTCCCCCGAGTGCTGATTGTCAGGCGTATCGACAAAGATGGCGCGACCTATTTTGGCCCCTACACCAGCGCGAAGGCGATGCGCTCGACCATTCAGTTTCTTTCACGGCTGTTTCAGATTCGGACCTGCTCGCTGACTATCCCGCATCCTGAGGGGAAGCCCTACAAAGTCTGTATGGACTACCATATCAAGAGATGCGGCGGCCCCTGTGAAGGGTTTCAGACTCGTGAATCATACGCGGAGAACATCAAAGCGGTTCGTCTTGCTCTCGCCGGACGGTCGCGTCAATTACTTGATGAGCTGAATGGAAAAATGCGTGCGGCATCAGTCGAGATGCAATTCGAAGATGCGCGTGAGTTGAAAGAACGAATCAGTGCCCTTGAGACGATTCGAGTGAAACAGGCGGTCGATTTGGCCGAACGAGTAGATCAGGATGTTGTCGCCTTCGCACGTGAGGGACAGGATGCTGTTGCGGTCGTGTTGCAGATCCGAGACGGAATCTTACTGGGCAGGCAGGATTTTCAACTCAAGGGGCATGAACAGGATACTCAGGTCGAACTCCTGCATGCATTCTTATCACAGTACTATCAACATCAGCCAAATTTGCCCGATGAAATTCTGATTCCGTTTCAACTGGAAGAGTCATCATTGTTTGAGCAGTGGTTGAGTGAAGCGAATCAGACCAAAGTCCGACTGCGACTTCCGGAGGGATCATCGAATAATCGGCTCTCCGATATGGCCTCCCGCAATGCACGGTTGCTACTTGATGATCTTCTCCTGCAGCGTGCACAGCAGCGAGATCGAACCAGCGGCATGGTCACCGCTCTGCAGCAGGATCTGCATCTGCCCAACGCCCCTCGTACGGTAGTCTGCTTTGATATCTCCAACACCGGCGAGACTGATGTCGTCGGCTCGATGTCGTTCTTTGAAAACGGAAAACCACGCAAAGGGGAGTATCGTCACTTCAAGATCAAGTCGGTCAGTGGGCAGGATGATTTCGCCATGATGCGGGAGATTGTCGGTCGCTACTTTCATCGCCGGCGAGAAGAGCAGAGACCCTTTCCTGATTTGACCATCATCGATGGCGGCAAGGGGCAACTAAATGCCGCTCTTGCAGAGCTTGCCTCACTCGGGATTGATCCCCCTGGAATTATCTCACTGGCTAAAAAACTCGAAGAGGTTTACCTCCCGAATCAGGAGTGGCCGGTTACCTTGCCGAAGGCATCTGCCGGGCTTCGTCTGCTCAAACTCGTGAGAGACGAAGCCCATCGTTTCGGTGTCGAGTACAACCGAAAAGTCCGTTCAACCAGAACATTTCGCTCGGAGCTTGATACCGTTGAAGGGATCGGTCCAGCGAAGAGAACTGCACTCTTGAAAGCATTCGGCTCGACAGTCAAAATCGCCGCCGCAACGGACGAAGAGCTGCTGGCGATACGCGGAATCACGCCCGATCTGGTACAGAAAATTCGCGCGGTTCTCTCCGTCCTGGTCTCTCCCGATACAGAGAGCCCCTCTTCAGTCTCGTAGATTCCTCCAACAAATGTGGTTGCTACGGCTGCGCTGAATGATCAGCTTCACGGTATGCCGCCCTCATCAGATCAGATCAAGCCCCTCTCAGTCGGTGCCATCACCAAACTGATCAAGGGGGCACTCGAACCAAAATTCGGTGACCTCTGGATTGAAGGGGAGATCAGTAATTACGTCCACCACTCATCTGGGCATCGCTATTTCAAACTCAAGGATGATCAGGCGATTTTACCGGTAGCGATGTGGCGTTCATTCGGAGAACAACTCCGGTTTCAGCCCTCGAACGGACAGCGGGTTCTTATATACGGCGACATTTCCGTCTATGAAAAAGGGGGGTACTATCAACTCTCCGCCAAGACAATCCTACCGGTTGGTATTGGTCCTCTTGAGCTTGCGTTCAGGCAATTGTTCGAACGATTGTCCAAAGAAGGGCTCTTTGACGACGAACGAAAGCAGGAGTTACCACTCTATCCGAAGCGGATCGGACTCGTCACTTCACCGACCGGCGCGGCTGTGCGGGATTTCCTTCAAATCGCGAATCGTCGAAACAATTTGATCGATCTCATCATCGCCCCTGCGAAAGTGCAGGGGGATGGGGCAGAGGTGACCGTAGTCGCTGCCATTGAGCAACTCAACGCCAGCAATCTGGTCGATCTGATTGTAGTCATGCGTGGTGGTGGTTCCCTTGAGGATCTCTGGACGTTTAATACCGAGCCAGTCGTTCGGGCGATAGCTGCTTCGCGCATTCCAGTAGTAAGTGCAATCGGTCACGAAATCGATACCACTTTGTCCGATCATGTCGCCGATCTGCGTGCGCCGACTCCTTCTGCAGCGGCGGAGTTGGTGATCTGGGATAGAATAGCAGTGCAGAACGAAATACAGCGTCACATGACTGATCTGATGGCAGCGTTGCGCCGACGAGCGAAACTGGTTCGTGAGCTGCTTGACTCTCTCTTGAAACGCCCCCTCTGGCGGCGTCCGGAACAACTGTATGCCGAACATCGTCAGCGACTCGATCAGCTTCTCTGGCGATTCGCTCAGAGCGGGAAAAAACTGGTGGAAGGGCCTCGTCACCGACTATCTTTACATGTGGCAAAATTGGAAGCCCTCTCCCCATTGCAGATTCTTTCCCGCGGCTATTCCGTGACGGTACTCTCTTCGGATCAATCCGTCCTGCGAGAGAGCAGCCAGGTTGAAGTCGGCTCTGAGATCGAGACAATTGTCTCTCGCGGCAGAGTCCGCTCGACCGTTTCTACTATTCTGAGTCATGAACCCTTCGGACAGAAATCGAGCAGCTAGTGGCACGAACGAAGCCGAATACTGAAGAGCAATCGAATCAGTCTGATGCCGTCTCTTTCGAATCCGCGCTTGAGCGTTTGGAAGAGATTACCGATCAGTTGGAAAATGGTGAACTCGGGATTGATGATTCTCTCAAGCTCTACACTGAAGGGATCGCTCTCGCTCGTCGCTGCAATCAGCAGCTGACCCTGGCTGAAGAGAAAGTCGCAAAATTGTTATCTGCTGATGGGACACTCACGGATTTTTCAATCAATGAGAGCGAAGGAAAAAGTGGGCAGTAATACGACTTCTGCCGTAACTCTTTCTGCAACCTCGTTTGTCGAAGAGACAAGGAGACAGTTTGAAAAACTGCTCCCATCCTATCTCCCGCCTGTGTCAGCTGAACCGAAGATTCTGCACGAAGCAATGCACTACGCAGTCATGGCCGGAGGGAAACGAATCCGTCCCTTGTTGGCTTCTGCGGCCTTTCAATTTGCCAGTGGAAAGTCGACAACAGGGTCGTCTCCGTTGTCCTCGGCGATGGCCTCACTCGAAATCCTGCATACGTATTCGCTAATTCATGATGATCTCCCCTGTATGGATGATGACGACCTCCGTCGCGGTCAACCGACTGTTCACAAGAAATTCGGCGAAGCAATCGCCGTTCTCGCCGGGGATGCCCTCCATGTCATCGCCTTTCGATTGATGGCTGAAACTGGCTCGCTTGCCGCGGTGATGGAACTTGCCGAGGCAGTCGGTACCGCCGGGATGATCGGTGGTCAGGTGGCTGATTTACAGGGGGAAGGAAAACGACTGACCAAGCCAGAAATTGAGCACGTGCACCGTACCAAAACCGGCGCCCTGATTCGCGCTTCGGTGGTTATTGGCGGAATTCTAGCCAATCCCCCAAAACAGGAGATCGAACTACTCGGTCAGTTTGGCGAGAAGATCGGTCTGGCGTTTCAAATCGTCGATGATATCCTCGATCTTGAAGGGGATGAAGAACTTCTCGGCAAACCGGTCGGTTCTGACCTGAAAAACGCCAAAGCAACCTACCCGGCGGTGGTGGGGGTTGAGCAGGCAAAAATCGATGCCCGACGATTAATTGATGAGGCGATTCGTCTCCTTGAGATGTATGATTCCGGAGCGAAACGTCCCCCCCACCTGATCGAGCTGGCTCGATTTGTCGGGGAACGAGCCTACTAAGAAACGCTGGGTGGATTATCAGCGATTCAATGAACAGATTTGAAAGCGAACTGAATTGAGTTACTTAGAACAGATTCAATCTCCGGTTGATTTACGTAAACTCACCGTACCGCAACTCAATGATGTCGCTGTTGAGTTACGTCAGGAGATCATCGAAGCAGTTTGCCAGACTGGCGGACATCTGTCGTCGAATTTGGGGACTGTCGAACTGACTATTGCTCTGCACTATGTTTTCAATACACCAACCGATAGAATAATCTGGGATGTCAGTCATCAGGTCTATGGGCACAAGGCCCTGACCGGACGTCTCAAACATCTGCATACCCTCCGTCAGTATCATGGGCTTGCTGGTTATTGCAAGCGGACAGAATCCCCGTACGATCATTTTGGGGCAGGGCATGCCTCGACTTCAATCTCTGCTGCATTGGGATTTGCTACTGCGCGTGATCTCGCTGGGAAAGATCACAAGGTTGTTGCTGTCATCGGAGATGGTTCAATGACCGGTGGGCTTGCCTTTGAGGCGATGAACAACCTCGGCTCGATGCGCAAAAACATGCTGGTGATTCTCAATGATAATACCTGGTCGATTTCTAAGAATGTCGGTTCACTCTCGACCTATCTCACCAAGCTGATGACCGACGAACGAATGCTCAAGCTTCGTTCGGAAATCTGGGAGCTTACCGGAAAATTCAAACGGCGTGATCGGATTCGTGAGACTATTGTCCGCGTGGAGAATTCACTGAAATCACTCCTCGTTCCCGGGCAATTTTTCGCGGAGCTTGGTTTCAAGTACTTTGGCCCCATCGACGGGCACGATATCCCTGCACTTGTTCGCACCCTTGAAGATCTGAACCATGTCAAAGGACCGATCCTTTTGCACATTGCGACGGTGAAAGGGAAGGGGTACACCCCAGCCGAAGGGGATGCTTTCAAATATCATGGCGTCTCGAAATTCGACAAAGTCACCGGTACGATGGCAAAAGGGGCAGCGGGAAATCCTTCGTATACGAAAATATTCGGCGACACGATGGTCGAACTCGCATCAAAGAACAAACAGGTCGTGGCGGTAACCGCCGCGATGTCTTCGGGTACTGGGTTGGTTGAATATGCCGAAAAATTTCCTGATCGCTTTTTCGATGTCGGCATCGCCGAGGCGCACGCCTCCTGCTTTGCCGCCGGACTTGCTGCTGAAGGGGTGAAACCGTATGTCGCGATCTATTCGACCTTCCTGCAACGTGCCTATGATCAGCTCATCCATGACATGGGGATTCAAAATTTGCCGGTGACTATCTGCATGGATCGAGCGGGAGTTGTCGGGAATGACGGCCCCACGCATCATGGTGTCTTCGACATCGCGTATCTATCGACAATTCCGAATCTGACCCTTGCTGCGCCGAAGGACGGGAATGAATTCCGTTCGATGTTGCATCACACCGCGGATCAGAATCTGCCGGGTATCACTGCTATTCGCTATCCCCGCGACAATTCCCCTGTGCCGATGACCGCTGAAGTGCAGCCGATTGAGTGGGGGAAATGGGAGTGGATCACCGAGCCATCCGATAGCGTCATGCTTGCCACCGGAACCATGGTAGCAATTGCCAATGAGACCGCGGCAATATTGGCGACCGAAGGAATCTCACTCGGTGTGGTAAATGCTCGTTTTTTGAAACCGTTCGATCGGGAGATGCTTGATAACATCACTCGCCATGCTTCGGTGATCTTCACTGCCGAAGAGGGGCAGCGACGCGGCGGATTTGGACAGGGGATCGCCGATCATCTCCTTAGTGCGGGTTACATCGGACGATTCAAACTGTTTGCCATTCCGGATGCATTTGTCACTCACGGTGATCGTGAAGAACTGATGCTTGAGCTTGGCCTGACTCCAGCCATAATTGCTCGTGAGATTCGAACATTTCTGGCAGCAGAGATCTCGTCTGATAACGATCAGCCAAAGCGTGACACCATCTGGTCCCGGCTGGTCCTTCGCAACCGAGACTCACGCAAGCAGAGCGCGTAGCCCTCGTCATCGATAACAATCATGCGTATCGGATTGATCGCAAATCTCAAGCGGCCGCACGCAAAAGGGACCGTCGAGGCCTTCCTTTCCTGGTGCGCTGAGCGTAAGCATCAGGTTGTTGCCTCAACCGAACTTCTCAATCAACTCACCCACGACTCTCGCACGGTGCTTCCCGGTGAGGCACAGCAGAACACTGATATTATTGTCTCGATGGGAGGAGATGGAACACTCCTTTCGGCTGTTCGTTCAGCTTCTGAGGTCGACATTCCTGTAGTCGGCATTAATTTGGGGAGTCTCGGTTTTCTCACTCCCGTCCCCGGAGTTGACTGGCTTTCTGCAATGGAAGCAGTCGAAAGCGGCGACTATGGTCTCACCGAGAGAATGATGCTAAGCACCTCGATTCAGCGTCATTCCAGCGAACCTGCACTGGTGATGCCGAGCGGACTCAATGATGTGGTCATCCATCATGGTGATGTCAGCCGCGTGATTTCGATTGCCCTCTACGCGAATGGTAGCGAAGTCGCAGCACTCACCGCCGATGGACTGATTCTCTCGACCCCCACTGGATCGACTGCTTACAACCTCGCAGCCGGAGGGCCGATCGTGCATCCCGATATCGATGCCATCATCGCAACGCCGATCTCTCCTTTTTCACTTACCATGCGTCCGATTATCTTCCCTCCTGATACTCGGCTCACCTGTCGAGTGATTACTACCGGTCGAAAGGCAGTGGTTACTATCGACGGTCAGGTGATGGAGACGCTTGAAGAAGGGGAGTTGGTCTCAATCTCTCGTTCGTCACATCGAGCCAAACTGGTAAGCATTGCCCCCTCTTCGTTTTACGATATCCTCAGGCGCAAGCTCAATTGGTCAATCCCGCCGCGGGGATGAAGTAGATTCCATTCGCTGCATGCAACTGCACAAGAACGATTGTCGTTCGTCTCCTGATTCGGAATTAGCCGTATAACGAATGAAACAGCTTGCGGGAGAAAGATCATGCGTCCACTTATCGGAATCCTCTTCGCAATCGTCATGACTTCAGCATCGACCTCCAAAGAAGCAGATTCAAGAAGCAGAAATCTCGAAACTCTTATCAAAGCTGAACAGGACTTTGCCAAGATCTCACGCGAAACAAACACCAGGAACGCCTTCATTAGTGCCTTCGCAACCGATGGAATGATTTTTCCAGGTTCTGGCGAGCGTGTCAATGCCATCGCACACTGGCAGGCAGTGCCGGATCCGAAACCTGAAGAGAGAGACTGGCTCGACTGGGAACCACTCTACGCCGATGTCGCACAATCAGGTGATCTGGGCTATACCACCGGGCCGTACGTGTACAAAGCTGACCGGACCGATACGGCTACGTCACATCATGGCTATTTCTTTTCCGTCTGGAAAAAGGAGAAGGGAATCTGGAAAAACTGGGTCGATATGGGGTTGGGCACTCCGGCTGATCCCGCTGACACCGTCGAGCACTTTGCGCGGCATGAATCGTATGCGCACCCATCGAAGTCGCCTGTGCTCTCGATTGCCGATATGGAAGCAAAGTTTGTAGCCGAACAGAATGAAAAGGGGCTGGGAGTATTCGAAAAATATCTTGGAGAGCTCTGTCAGATTAATCGCCCGAGGATGCGCCCGGCATTCGGTCCAGTAGAAGGAATGAAATCGGTTCTCGCCCGCTCTCCCAAAGTGAAATTTCAGGTCGTGGAGACCAAAGCCGCCGCAAGTGGGGAATTTGCAGTCGCTTATGGCACGGCCGATATCACAATTGCTGATGAGGCAGCATCGAACGAATTCAATGGTCACTACGTTCGGGTCTGGAAAGTGTATAAGGGGGAGTGGAAGATAGATGTCGATGTCATGATCGCGGTGCCGAAGATGTAAGTATTCTCGCGCCTCTTACTCGTTCGTTTCCGTGTTCCCCTCTCGGTGAACCCAAATCAGTTGACAGCACGGGGTGTGCGTCTACATTCGTCCACCCTACCATGAAACAGCATACTACCACGAGCAGGTTTGCTACCAACAGTAGCAACCTGCAATATCTTCAGATATCATCCTCGGCAGTTTTTTTTGCGATTGCTCTGATACTGTTTTCAATGACATCCCAGGCAAAAGATATTGAAGACTTCTTCCCGGGCTGTAATGGCGCAGATCTCTCTGGAAGCTACCAGTTTCAGGAAGCAGGCATGTATGGAAAGTCCGGCATGTCCGGTCAGACCGGAAAAGTGGAACTCACCAAATGGAAGTCCGTGACCACGGCACGGGGGAAAGAACTCCAGTTCTACAAGATTCTGGTGCAACAAGGGGAGTACCAGGGGAGCGGAATATCGATCTTTGACGGTTCGAGACTTTATACCGGACGCTGCAGCGACACAGAAGATCGGGACAACTATTACATAGTTTTGCTTGGCGAACTACGACTTCCAGAGCAGGAACAGAAAAAGCTCGCCGAGGCGTGGCAAGCCACTCCTGTAGAATCATCTCATCCAGAGATCAGAGCGAAGTGGAAAGGGAAAACTCCCTGGTATGACTTGCTCGACACCACTGCTCAGAGTTTCGGCTACTATTTCTGGGCAGATGGAACCTGGGGGACATTCTCTACCAGTAAGACTGGCTGGAGTGTAACTGGAGACAGTGGACTTTTTTCACTGCGCGAACTGAAGCGAAACGGAGAGCATGAACTCTCTGCCAGTGGATTCACGAGCATGGGGGGCTTTGCTACGTCCTATCGCGAATCAAACCTCGTGATAGACATTCTCTTCGATTCGAATCCGAAAAATAATTACTGGGGGTTTGGTTTTCTGACACCGGTGACAGAGTCTGGCAGTGATTCTCTTCTGGTCGCAATGATGGGCGGACCGGAGAATGCCTACACCAGTGTTCATGAAATTTCGGGTAAGTCAATACGTGGGAAATGGGCATTTGTGGGGAGTCTTGATCAGACAGCCGAAGTATGGACTGTTCCAGAAGAAGTTCTTGCGAGAAATCCTAAGTTGTTCAAATAAATCTGTTAGAGCTTCCTTGTCAGCAGATTAGTCGCCGCGCAGGGCTTCAACCGGATCGACACGTGCTGCGCGTGCTGCGGGATAAAGTCCTGCGAGAAGACTGACTGATGTACCCAATGCAATTGCAGCAAATACAAGCCAGTAGGGAAGCGCGAATAGTTCCAATGGGTCGATCCCCTCGCTCTGCATAAAAGTCTGCGCTACAAATGATATGACTCGGCTGACTCCCCAGCCCAGGGCTATCCCTAAAAGAGAGCCGACAAAACCGATGATGCCCGATTCGGTCAGAAATAAGTTTCTGATATCTCGCTCGTCTGCCCCAATCGATTTCATGACTCCGATCTCTCGGCGACGTTCGAGTACCGACATGACAAGAGTATTAATAATTCCCAGCGACGCAGTCACCAGCGCAATCAATCCGACAATCGCCAGCCCCAGATCAAAATAGATAAAAAACTTCTTGATCTCTTCAAACTGCTCGGCGAAACTGAATGATCGAAAACCGAGCGCTTTGATCGAGTCGCCAATCATCTTTTGATCCGCCGTCGGTTCTACATCAAGAGTGACTTTCGAAAAATTCTTGCCGTTACCCGTTCCCTCAACAGGAAAGAGATTCCCCGATTGTAAGGTTGCAAAAAGAGCAGACGGATCATCGAATGAGAAACCTGATGAGAGCTTTTCCGATGTCGCAACTGGTATAAATAATGGAGAGAGCACACGTTCCTGTGGGCCACCCGCGCGAAGCACCCCGCAGACGGTCAATGTTTCCCGGACTGTCTCGCGGTGTTGCGTGAATCCTTCAAGAAATTTGGCTACTGTGCGATTCGCTTCTGTCTTGAGAAGTCTGGTGAGATAGTCTCTCTGACGAAAAGAGTCGATGGTTATCTCTTTGATTCTCTCTCGCAAATACTCCCGATCCGGCGGAAAGAGCTGCGCAATGCCACTGTCGAGGGAGGACCGCTGAACAGTCAGGACGATCTGCTTTCCAATGACTGAATCCGGGTCTTTAACATCGAATTCACGAAGGAATCGTGATGTCACCAGCCCCTTTTTGGCGGCGTCACTCGTGAATTTTTCCCCTGCAGACAACAGCGCGAACCACTTGGTTTGAAGGACATCCAGTGAGACTGCCTGTGTGCGTATACTGATGGTCGTATCACGAAATGAAACACTAGTCGTCATCGCATCGAAAGGAAAGACCAGCCGAACCCCGGGAATCTTCTGCAGCTCGGCAATAGCCGAGTCATCCAGCGAACGAACTTTCACAGAATCAGCTGCTTCTCTCGAAGAGAGAGGGAATGCCTGCATCGTATGGAGGAGTCCTAATTTTTCGAATTGCTCACTGACATATAACTGATTACCGGCCCCAAAAGAGAGCATCGCAACAAATGTCCCGACGGCAATTACCACTCCGGCAATCGTGAGTGTCGCTCGCAGTCTCATGCGAGCCAGATTACCGAATGAGGTCGAGATCAGATCGGGAAGTGTCATGCACTCTCAGTTTCAGTTTGAGAGGATTGACGATACTGATCGATAATTTTCCCATAGCGCATAGTGATCACGGTGCTGGCGTGGCGAGATGCGAGCGCAAGATTATGAGTGACCATGATAATGGTGAGACCGCTCTGGTTCAGTTCCGAGAGCAACTGCATGATCTGCGTAGAGTTTTCCTCATCAAGACTTCCTGTCGGCTCATCGGCGAACAAAACCTTCGGGCTCTTGACTAATGCTCGTGCAAGGGCAACACGCTGCTGCTCTCCACCAGAAAGATCAGCGGGGCGATGTTCGATTCGATTTCCTAATCCGAGACGATCAAGCATCTCGGTGGATAGACTTCGTCGCTTATCTCGTGGCGTTGTGGTGAACTGAAGGGCAAGCTCGACATTTTCAAGCGCCGTGCGATGCTGGATCAGATTGAAGGCCTGAAAGACCATACCAATGTGTTTCGCGCGATATGCCGCTGCTTGAGGTCTTGACCATGAGGAGAATGGCTCACCTTGGAATGTGATGCTACCAGATGTGGCGGTATCAAGGCAGGAGAGGAGATTGAGAAGCGTTGACTTTCCCGAGCCGGATGATCCAACGATTGCGAGAAATTCCCCCTGTTCGATAGTGAGATCGACCTGATCGACCGCACGAATGACCTGTGGCCCACGAGTATAGAATCGGCAGAGTTGAGTAGCGGCGTAGAGTGGCATTATCGATTTGCAATATAGTACGTGAGTTATTGGGTCTCCTATGCTTCAATTTCCTGATTGATCGTCCAACAACTTCTGATCTCAAGAGATTTCATCCCCCACTTGCCAACTCACCACAAATTCCTGATCCTATGATCAGTCTGCCGTGGGAGTAACTCAGTTGGTAGAGTCACAGCCTTCCAAGCTGTTGGTCGCGGGTTCGAATCCCGTCTCCCACTTTTTGATTTTCCTCATCAAACAAAGTCGAGATTGAAGAACCCGACCCACGGGGTAGGGCTACATAATATTGAAATTGTCATCCTGATCTTGTCTTGTCACCCTGAGCCTGTCGAAGGGTGACTTTCGGAGAAGTCCTGTGAAGTCATGCTTCGACAAGCTCCGCATAACAAGAAAAGAAGCCCATGAACCCGACCCACGGGGTCGGGCTACAAAGGGAAAAAATACGATGTAGGGCTGCAGGGGGAGTATCATTGCGAAGGTCGATCTACGTTGAAAGTTCGCAATGCTGTGCCTTTTATTTGATATTCGAAAGCCCGAGCTCTATTCATTCAAAGTGAGCAGAATGTTCCAAAACTATTTTCTGTCGAATTTCCTTCTCCTAGCCGTTGCGATACTTTGTAGCGGTTGCATCGAACATCGACCGCCACAAGTCTCTCGTCGTGACCGCCCGGTTACTGCACAATTGATCTCACTCAATGAGCAAGTGAAGGGAATTATCGCCGACACAAATCGCACGCCGTACGAGCGTCGCGGTGGACTTGCTAACAATCGCCAGGCGGTCTACGCCATGATGGCACAGGCACTCATTGAGGATGCGTCCGACCTTCGACTCGCTGCTTCTGTACTTTTTCAAGCCTCCGACGGTTCAAATCCGGAGGCCCGCGCCATTGCAGTGATTTTGGCAAATCAGGCACTTTCTGAAGCTCCCCCCGCCGACAAACCCCCAATCCAGGCCCTGATCGACAGTCTCGCCAAGTTCCCAAACTAGTTCGCCTATTGCAGCACAACAGGTTAGATCGACCTTGCCGCAAGTGCTTCGGACGATTCTTCCGTTTCTGTTGTGGGGCTTGACTTTAGAATCTCGCCATGTATTTTAAACGTCTGCCCTGTGGCAGGGTCTGCCATTTTCCGCGGATCAAGATGACGACATGACGACCACTGCGCCCGGATAGCTCAGTTGGTAGAGCACGTCCTTGGTAAGGACGAGGTCGCCAGTTCAATCCTGGTTCCGGGCTTTTTTTGGTCAGATCGTCCTCTTGATCATTCGAAAATCAGACGGATAGTAACAGATACTGAAACACAAAGTTGAAGGCGATCACATCTGTATCAGGTGATCGACCGCAGTGCGACGGAGGATACGCGCGTCATGGCAAAGCAGAAATTTGATCGTACGAAGCCCCACGTGAATATCGGAACGA
>CAZFGK010000012.1:0-91704 GCA_964518635.1 uncultured Ignavibacteriales bacterium | reverse complement strand
AACAATTACGAGAAAACTCTACTTTAGAACTGTCCGCTTGACAGGGAAGCTTACGTTTCGACCTTACTTCTTCTTTTTCTTCTCGCCACGCACTCCCTGCTTTCTATACAGAGCCAATGTTTCCCGATAGACTTCTTCGATGTTGCGCTCAATTCGCTTCACACGAACGACCTTTGCAAGCCGAAAAAGCTCTTCAGGCGGTATTTCAAGTACTTCTGCCATCCGTATGATCAGATCAGGCCCCGGCACCTCGCCGTACTGCTCCACACGCGTCATAAAGGACGGCGTCAACTGAGTCCCATCACGTTTCACGTGTTCGATCAAGTCCTTAATCATCCAGTCTTTTTTCCTCCGGGCTCTCCGGATTCTGTCTCCAAATGTTTCGTCCATATCCATCTCCCTGCTTGTGCAAGGGAGAGTTCGTGGATTCACTATAATAGATCAAGCACTTTTTCTTTTGGCGTTGTCACATTTAGTGTTATCACTGTCGGTGAGTTTAATAGAGTTCAATTCTTACTCGATGCAGTGGAGTTGAAATTAAAGTTCGGAATCTCTTATTTGCTTTAGCTGTGATGAGTTGGAGAACATCACATTGTGAGGTCACCGAAAGTAGATTTTTGACTAAAGGATGATTTTTAATTTCAATTGAAAGCTACGGCATTGCCACGCAAGACTTTACGAATCGAATGCGACAACGTACAGAACGGCCAGTTTCAGAATCAATCCCGAGTTCTACCAGAAGCAGAAATAGTCTCAAAAATAGAGCATGATGCTGCACAAAGCCAACATAGGTGTTGGTAGTCAATGACTTTTCTGAGTTTGAGACTATCGTAATTCACATATTGTGTAGTACTTCACGTGCTACCGGATCCTAAGCGCCCGACTTCCGCTGGTTCTTTGTTTCGTACACTTTTAAGACTTCATCCCCATAGTGGTTGATCACCTTCACTGCAAATTTTCCCGTCGACGGGCGATCAAACGGCCGACTCACAGTCGTATAGAGCATTGACCAAGCGGCTTCATCAATCTCTGCACGCAGAGCACGCTTGAGTTTGTCGTACGGATCGTTCGCCCCTGTGAAATATGCCTGCCTTACAAAGAAGCTCTCACCATTGTAATCATCATCAATGAACCAGCAGGCAATTTCATCAGGTGATGAGCTCCGAATCTGACCCGTAGTCGGATCGTAGACATCAAGGCCTTTGATTTCTACTGTGATTTTGCCGTCTTCTTGGGTCGACATTTTGATATCCGGTTCACCGAACACCATGAAGAGATTACCGGAACCGGTTTTCTTGAGTAATTCATCGGCCATTTTAAGGTCTTCATTTATTCTCACAGTCAGTACAGTTAGTTTCCCGTAATCTTTTACTTCCTGGCTCACGTGTGGATCAAATGAATACCCGCAGACAAGCAGGATGTCGAATCCCGCGCCCTTGACGGCTTCCTTAGCTGCTTCTCGAATCTGCTGTGGTGGGACAGCATTGAACTCAGGGCCTATTGAGATCGCTGCGCGCATTGTCTTCCCGTCAGTGCTTGAATATTCACCCGTTGCTTGTATCCAGGTGCCAGCATGATGAGTGAGTGATTCAAACTTGATTCGTTCATTCTTTCGAGTGTTCTGAACACCCGCTTTGCGAAGATTTTCCAATACCATCTGAAAGAACTGTGGCTCCGCGTCTCTTGCGGCAAGTTTCTCACTCGTCGGTCGATCTTCGGTCGTTACCATGCGAAATGGATTTAGACTCTCGACCGTAAATGGCCCGGTCACGCGTACTCGCTTGTTGTCCTGGTACGGTTTGTCATAGAGCAATTCTGTATCGGCATGTCGAGAGATCGCTGCATCAATTTCACTTTGCCGCTCGCGGCGTTTGGCCAGCCACGTCGAGTGTTTTGCTTTCAGTGTGTCTGACCAACTGGCTTCGGCAGTGAACGGGACTTCCCATTCTTCCCAACTCCCTTTTGCCATTTTGTTTAGTTCTGCCCGAAGTGATTCCAGTGTCTGTTGATGTTTCGCGTGGATGCCGTCGATTTCGGGGTTATTGGCAATCGACTTGAGAGTGACATGCGGTACTCGTTCGTAGACAAACCCCTTCTTAATGTCATTGTCAGTCTTGTATACGGGCGGCACCTTGCCAGTCAGTTTTGCTTCTTGCATGAGTCCTTCGGGTGAGTCAGCCAGAAGATAATAGGGATATCGTGCGGCCATGAGTCGAGTACGGGCGAGGGTGAGAGCAACGCGACTGGTGTCGATAGTGATCCATCGGCGCCCCCATTGTTCGGCAACAACGGCTGTGGTTCCGGAGCCACACGTGGGGTCAAGGACCAGATCTCCAGGGTCGGTGGAAAGCATCACACAGCGCTCTATTACTTTTGTGGATGTTTGAACTACATACTGCTTGTCCATACCACTCCCTGACGCAGTGTCGGTCCAAAAATTATTTATCGGGTTGACAGGAAAATCTTCAGCAAATCTAACGTACGTTAGACTCCTCCCTGAAATTTCAAGTCGTCCTGCCCTTGCCAAAGTAGTTGCCCCAACTTCATTCGTTTTCCAGCTTGTTCCAGTTGGCGGATTGAATTCCTTGCCACCATATCGAAACGGATAAACACAACTTTTTGTCAATCCAGCTGCAGCGAAAATTTGATGACGTAGCAATCTTGACCCTTCGCTCTTCAGCGAACTTAAATTCTCTTGATTCTTGATTCTATATCGAGAGCCATCTGCCTTTTCTGCGTAAACGTATGCACCGTCATCTTCAAGATCTTTGGTTGAAAATACTCGCTTCGACTTCAGTACGTCAATTTCCTTTGCGTACCAAAGGACAAAGTCCATCACGGACGACATCTCTTCCTTCGAAAGCCCAGCGGTCTTCTTAAATGCAATCGTGGCAACTGCATTCTCGCTGCCAAAAACTTCGTCGAGAAGAGACTTAACTAAGTGAACGTTCTGATCACCAATTTGAACAAACACACTTCCAGTTTCATTGATCAACTCACGCGAAACCACGAGGCGATCTCTCAAGTATGAAAGGTATGAGTGCACTCCAAATTTCCAGGTATCGCGAAAAGCTCGAATCTGTTCAGGCTGTCGGACTGCATCTTCTGCCTTTCCGTCTTTCACGTCTCTCTTACGGGTGCTGACTTGCCAATTAGATCCAAACTTGATCCCATAAGGCGGATCAAGGTAGATCATCTGGACTTTACCCTTAAGCCCCTCCTTCTCGGCAAGAGAAGTCATCGTCAGTAGGGAATCACCAAGGATTAATCGATTCTGCCAGTTTCCATCCTGCTGATAAAAGTCAACCTGTTTGTCGAAGGGGATGCCATTGAAATCACCAAAGAGGTCGAGCTCCGATTCGACTCTCCCCTTAGCTGCTTCGCTCCGCACATTCTCGATGATCACTTTGGGATGAATTTTTTCCTGGATGTAAATTGGCACAATCGGAACGGCGAGGTCGGCAGCATCCTGCTCGTCTTTCCCCTTCCATACCAATTGCGGATCAAGTGATGTATCGCGCGGGTAAAGCATAATCTTTGGGTGTTCTTCGTCTTCCTTAACAAAGCCACGTAATTCCTGAGTGGGAATCACTTTTCTCTTGTCCTTGTGCCTGATCAGCTCAACAGGGATTTTTTTTTCTGGCGAAATTCTTGATAGCTTGGTCGACTGGTTCCGCTTAGTCGAAGAATTGCCTGCTTTTCGCTTCATGTGGCAGTTACTTTCTGTAGCGTGCTAAGAAAATCGTTTGAACGGGCTGACAATAGATTCGCTCTCTTATTGAGCCAATCTTCATATCCAGCGTAATCGACTTCAGTGAAACTGGCATCTATGAATTGCTGATGCAACTTTGACTCACTGATTTTGTAGCTTGTGACGTACTTCATTGGTTCCTTCGCACTAATCTTGATGTTTATCTTGGGACCAATTACCGCTATGTTTGCAAGCGCATCTATTAAGTTTTCGTCAATGGAACCCTTTTCTAGATGCTTTTTGGGAAATATGTGGTGCCATTGTGGCTTGAAGTTAACAAGCAGTTCAGCACCGTCAAATCCAATCCTCTGGCCGGACTCATCCCAATCTTGAGCTTTGTTTTGATAAACTAGTAGATAGAGAAGAAAACGCCCGAACTTGAAATCAACGTAGTCGCTTAGAAAGTCATCCTTTGTGATTGGCTTCGACACATCAACAGTTGTTAACAGACGTGAAATTGCATCGCGAAAAGTTGCTGACTCATCGATAAGTTTCAAGTCTTCTTCAAGAGTGGATGTTCCAGAAGAACTATATCGATTCAATCGTGAGGCCTGAAGAAACCAGTAAAGCGCTAGAGCGAAGTTCGCATCATCATTAAATTTATCAACGATGGTGACTAATGTAACAAGTGCTGCCTCTGTCGGCATTTGTTCGTTTCCAAAAATTCCATACTCTCTGAAGCGAACGACTAGTTTTCTCCACGCCGATTTTGTGCGTTCGAACGCTTTTACTACGCTGTCGGGTTCCCAAAATTTATCATCTATGTCCTTAAAGCGAACTCTCTTAATGCCAACCCCTGTCAGACTCCTAAATAGCAGATTTGGATCGATATCAAAGCCAAAGTCTTTGAGTTCACCATGAAAAGGTAGAAAGTAGTCTTTTACCCAGCCGGCGTTTTTCGCCGCCACAATGCCAAGATAAATGTCTGCTTCTGTGACTCTTGTGCCTTTGCTATTTAGTCGCGAGAATATTTCAACTACATCCTCAAGTTCATGATCTACTGTTACCGTCACAATGTTGATTTCTCGAATCTTGCGGACCTGATCCAGATGCGAGTAAATAGCCATCGCGTCCATCCCGTCGCATATTTTTGCAGCATCGATTTCCTTTGCCATAGACCGCAATTGTTCTTGCCCTTCTGGCTTTGACAAATCTAGTAGCAACAAATCCGACAATCTTTTGTAACGAGGTGACTTTGAGGCACGAATTGCAGCGCTTGCTACAAGAAAGAATGGCTCTTTCTTTGCTGCTACATCGAAACGTACGTCATACTTGGTTTGGAGCTTATTCCAATCATCGCCGGATGTCCACCAGTATGGCTTGCGACCAAAGAGTATGCAGAGTGCTGTTGTTCTTTGTTGCCCATCGACTAACCACTGGTCCACAGGTTTGGCGTCAGTTGTTCCTCTACTATTTACTTTCTCGTTGCTCTTCCACACCAATAAACTACCAACCGGATAATTGAACCATAGAGATTCAGCAAGGTCTCTCACTTGAGTAGCCTTCCAGACGAAACCTCTTTGGAATTCGGGTACACTCCAACTGTGATTCACTGAGCGATCCACTATTTCGTACATCTTTACTTGCTCAATCGCCATTTGAATTACCCTCTTTTCCTATAATCATGCATGTGGTCTCGAATGAGTGACTTCACATTCCAGGGATCATCGACTTCAATAAATTCCCAACGTCCCAGTCCGCCATGATTCCGTACTGCCGGAATCCAGAGGTTGATAGCCGTTGAGACTTTGGCTGCTTTGTCCCGTTTCTGTTGACCAGACACTTCAACGATGAGATTCAAAAGATCTTCAGTTCCATGTCCATCGTTAATTCTGACAAAGAAATCCGGATGATATTGACGTTCTTCTCCGTCCAGAGAGTAGGGAATTGTAAAATTCAAATTCTGATTTTTGACGTACGCATAGACCTCGTCCATTGATTCAAGTGATTGCGCTACTTTTTGCTCCCATGAGGTCGTGTCTGCAACAACGTGAGAAAGATGGCACTTGTCGACGCGAGTCGCGTAAGTTGGTTTGGTAGTATCGAAATCGACAAATTTGGTCGAACCCCAGAGATCATACGGTTTGAGGACTGGCTTCAGCACGCTTTCGCCCGGCGTGGCCGACGGAATTGCTCTATAGATACGATCAGCGGCATCATGCGCGTGCCTATTAAGCAGCAGCAACTGAGGAAAAGTGTCATCCTTGCAGGTGACACATTGCTCCATCCAGGTTTTGGTGATATCGAGCAGTTGTGGGAATAGCCAGGGACGATCTTTAGTGATGGAAGGATCATTTGGATCGGAGTCGCGGAAATATTTCTCAAGCAGAACTTTCGCGATCATGAAGGCGATTTCGTTTGGACGACGACGCTTGAGATCGTCAAGGGTATGGATAGCTAATTTGCCTACGATTGGTTCATTGATCGTGACAGTGGGCAAATGCTCAGTTGATAGGGCAATGCGTGATTCCTCTGTGAAATTTGCCGCAAGCGTCTCACTGGTCACTTCGTAGCGGTAGCCGGAAAGTCGAGGAAATCGAATTTCTCGTTCTATACGATCCTCAAGTGCCCGTACTCTTGTTGTATCCTGGCCGGTTCGCTTTTGAGATTCAGCCGAACCTGAGCAAGGGATAAAGCTAAAAGGGACGCCGTAGACTTCGGCATACTCAGCATTTAGCATTCCATTGTCGTCGGGGGCATAGCTTGTTCTGCGAAGTGCTCTACCAACCACCTGCTCACAAAGTAGTTGGGTGCCAAAAGCTCGAACTCCGAGAACGTGAGTGACTGTATTGGCGTCCCATCCCTCGGTTAGCATCGAGACCGACACAACGCACTTGACATGTTCGCCGAGCTTTCCGCGCTTGCCGACGGTGTTCATGACTTCACGAAGAATATCTTCGTCGGTAAGCTTGTCGGTATCCCGACCGGGGAATCGAATGCGATACTCAGATTTAAATTCTTCAATCTCTCGCGCGGCGATCTTTTTGAAGTCTTCAGACATCGACTCGCCTGATTCGAGTTGAGTAGAATCGACAAGGATAGTTCTTGGACGGCTAAGCCACTGATCATGATCGACATTGCTGAACAAGGGAAGTGATCCGGGGACTGGTACGGTATCACCATCTGGAAGTGACTTTTCCCATCCAGCAACGTAGTCATACACCAATTTCGAAACGCTCGTGTTGTTACACACGACGATGAATACTGGCGGAGTCTGACCGCGCGCGACGGAGTCGGCATCGCCTTGCCATCGGTCGTGATACTTTTCATAGTTGCTATAAAGACTATGCAGGGCTCCTTGCAGTTCGACCGGCAGCTTTGGCTCCCCAGCAATAGCTGAAAACTTTCGACCTGCCTTCGGCAGATCTTCTCGAATGCGTGTCCAAATATCTCTGTAAGTAGGCAGGACACCTGTACCCGAATTGTCTTCTGTTGGTACTCTTGGGACTTTCACAATCCCCGATTCGATTGCGTCAATCAGGGAGAAGTCAGAGACCACCCATGGGAACAACGTGCCTTCAGGATACCCAGAACCTCGCAGAAAGAAGGGGGTCGCCGAGAGATCATATATCGCCCGCAAACCAAGCTTGGACTTGATGGCTTCGATTCCGGAAATCCAAATTCGAGCCTCTTCGTCTCGCTTCTTTGCTTCCTGCTTGTCATCCCCTTTCAACTCGTCCAAGTCAATGTCAGCTTCTGGTCTGCGACGATAACAATGGTGTGCCTCATCGTTTAGAACTACGATGTTCTTCTTTGACCCAAACTCACGACAAACTCGTCGAACCATTTGATCAGGAGTTTCGACAAACGGGCTTTTGCCATTTTCTTCGAGAATCTTTTTTGTAAGGCGAGAAGCGTTTTCCGTTTCACGAGCTTTCATAGCATGAAAGTTCGTTATCAGAATCTTCGCCATCCCAAGCCGTTCACGTAAATCACTCGGTAGAATATCTCGCTTTGCATAGTAGTTGTCAGCATCATTCGGGAATAACACTCGGAGACGGTCTCGAATTGTGATTCCGGGGGTGATGATTAGAAAGGTATCAGAGAATCGAGCATTTTGTGGGTCTTCCAGTTTGTTCAAAGTGTGCCAGGCAATGATCATGGCCATTACTACGGTCTTACCAGACCCTGTTGCCATCTTGCTGGCAACTCGATTTAGACCAGGGTTTGAGGAATCATTGGCTGCTCGCAAATCACTTTCAATCCACCCATCACCATATTTGGACGCCACTTCGGTCAAGTAGATGAGAGTCTCCAGTGCCTCGATCTGACAGAAAAAGAGCTTGTTCTCGCGATCTTGATTAGTCCAATGATCTAGCAAGCGGCGAGTCGTGCTTGTTATCCCAGCGTGACGCCCACTCCGCCATGCGGCGACTCGTTCACGAATCCGATTGACCAGTTTGTTTTCTTCGATACGGTCAGCCGTCCATGCGTTTGCAATTTCCATCTGCTGAGAGGATTTTTTGCGTGCGCCCTTGATCGGAGAGAAGTAGATGCTGGTACGGCGAGATTCTACGATTTCATCTGTTATGCCATCTTTCCCAAATCGAAAGTGACGGGCAGGAACTCCGAATGGTGAGTTCAGGACAGGGTTTTCTATTGTGACATCGGGCATTTGTTAAGCTTCAGGCTCCCTCTTGGTTTCCGGAAGTATGTTATTTAGCAAATGATTAGGCAAGAGGGGGGCAATAGCGAGATTGACGATTTGGAGCAATTGATCTAGATTACTACGGATCGCAAACTCTCGCACAGCAGTTCTATGCGAGGTAGTGAATCGCGTGACATTGCGGCCTGAAGCTTGCTGGTTTGAGGGATACTGTGACCGGAGAGGATCAACACCGACTGGGATTGCTGCTCAAGCAGTTTCTCATTTCCCCAAAATCCGAATTCTTTCCATTCTACAAGAGATGTAACTCACTTGCATTTCAAAGACTACTCTATCTCCGGGCACATGGGTGGCGACTTCCGACTGGCAATATCGATTCGTTAGAGTCCGTTCAGGAATTGGCGTGCGACGCAATCCAGCTCATGTTTATCTCCCCCAACAAAGAACCGTTCGGACTCATCTACGAGTATTTCGCGTCGGTCGGAATTCAGGATCCGACTGAAATTTCGGAGTCAGAACTCGAAAGACTATTTCTCCCGTTTTTCTACCGTCACATCCGTCAGGGACTGGTTAAAGCTGGCCGTGAACGAAACCGTCAGTGGCATAATACGCGAAGGCGTTTCAACGACATTTTAAGAGAACCTGAGTATCGGTCAGTTCCAGATACTCCAGATTCAATTACACGATCCGACTTGAGTGGATTGCGAGAAGATTTGAAAGAGGTCACGCAAGAACTCGCGTACGAAATCGCGATTGTCTCACTTCAACATTCGACTACCGACACAAAGGCCTGTCGGATCTTTTTCGACGAGCTTTTCAAACGTTCAGATTATCAGCTCTATCTTTCGCAACGGACGCTCGTCACCAGTTTCGTAAAGGCGCGTGAGACATTCGTGAACGACAGTGTCTCGCTAGTTTCGGGGATTCCATCTCCGGAGGAGTATGCCCAGATTCAAAACATCATCAGGGAGGGGGAGGCCGCCATCGCGGGTCTGGAAGAGTGGGCGAATTCATTCAACAGCCAAAATGGAAGGCTCGATCAGTCCGAACTCCACACCATTATCTCGGCTTGTCGATTGTACTTGGAAGACGTCTTCGCAGGGACCGGGAATGACTCGCTGGCGCAGTATTTTCGTGAAGTCGCGACGGTCGAGCAGCTGTCTCAGTACGAAACACGGTACAAGTATCATTACCTAAAATTTGTAGATCGCCTCAAAAATGACCTGAAAAAGGTGCTCGAATCATGAAATTGGTGACTAGATGGTAAGGAATGGAAGTGGCATCTGATCGTATGGATACTCTAGGTCGCCATTTGTCAGCTGAAGATTGGAGTCGCTTGTCCCGCGGGGAAGGTGATCCTCAGTGGCGGGCAATGAGCGACTCCCACATAGCAACCTGCGACTTTTGCGCAGGGATTCGAGACTTTGTGATCTGTCTGGAACAGGGAACGCGACGGCTTATGATGAATCCGACCATGTTCAGTGCGGCAAGAAGGAGCTACCTGGCTGCGTTTGCAGGATTGTCCGTGAGGTTACATCCGCTGGAAAGAAAGATACGGCGAGAATATCTCCTTGCAGCAGATGGTGCAAAGAAGAGCTCCGAGGGGAATGCTGGCATTGCAACTTACGTCTGTGAAGATCCGCCGGTCACACTCCGCCTTGCCCGAAATGGGAACAGCGGTCAGTTGTTTCTTCAGGTGGTTGCCGAGAATCCGGCGCTGTACTCAAGAGTACTGTTGCAGTCCTTTTCGGCGGGAATTCTGGTAGTCACAGATGAGGAGGGTCAGGCGATGATCGATCTCCCCACCGGGATTGAAGTCGCCGACCTTGAATGGCTAGTCACTCTCCCATCAGCTGAGTATGAGCTTCCCTCACTTCGTGACATGAGCCTGCCCACCGAACTTGTCCTCGGTTCCGATGCGCCCAATGATCGCAATCTGATTCGGATCGAAGCCAATCAGCGAGGGGAGAGTGTTCGAGTGCGGGCGACGGGGTATCCTGAGAAAGAAGCGGATCAGGTTGTTGCTGTCAGTCAAGCAGGTGGGGTTTCGGTGCTTGGGACTGGCGGCGAACTTGAGTTTGCGATGCCCTCTGCACAATCGGGAATACATGGGACAATTCAAATATATCGAGTCTAAATGACAAACTCTGTAGAACTTGCACGCCAGTTCGAATCGCTTGAGACAGAAATGAAAGATGCCCCGTCCAGCACGGTTCGACTTTCACTTCTCATGCGAATGTGGCCGATTCTTGGGGACTGGCTTCAGGTGCCTTCCGCGAAGATCTATATCGATGAATATCGAGGGCATCTCAGGTCTGCTTCAAGCCCGGAGAGTTTTGCCGACCTAACTATCACCGATCATCGAATCCTCTTGAAAATCTTTAGAGAACTGGGGGATTCCACATCCGAACAGGAGTGTTCCAAAGCACTGCTGAAAAAGTTCGCTTATGTAGGGGCACATCAAGAGCTGATTTCACTCCTCAGCGAGATGACGTCTGAGACTTCTCGATCAGAAGAGCAACCTACAACAAGTGGTTCTTTGAGTGAATTGCGGCAGTTGCATCAGCTCCAAGGGAGACTGGATACATCTTGCCCGAAGAGCGCGGCTCTTCTCGAAAAGATTATCTCTGAATGGGAAACGGAAATTGAATCGCACACAGCAGGGGAGGCGTGGTGCTTGTGTGTTCAGGATGGGCCGTCAATACCGATTCCAATTGGAAGTCTTGCCCGGCTCTCGGTGCAGCTGTCTTTTGCAGGTAGGCGAACGGACGAAAAAGGAGCCGTTCACCCCGATAAGATCGCATTTGCAAGCCAGCTGCGCTCTTCTGATGACCCCGCAGTCGGTGGGGTTCGTCGCTCGTTGCAGGCAGTACGCAAATTGCTCACTGATCTTGAGTATGCGAAGGGGAATAGGGAACAGGTTTGGTCTATTGATATCCAGCTGCGCGACCAGCAGGCCGCCCTCACCGGCGAATCCCTCTCGCTGGCGGCAAGTGTTGCCGTATACACCGCGCTGTTGCAGCACGAAGTCACCCGCACCGAGCGATTGGTATCGTCCGAAGTGGCGTTCATCGGATCGATTAGTGAAGCGGGGAAACTCGAAGCAGTGAACGAAGCGACGCTTGAGCAGAAACTAAGAAGGGCGTTCTTCTCACACCTCAAGTATGTTGTGCTGCCATCTGCTCATCGGAATCAGGCCGAGCTGATCGTTGCAAAACTCACACAGAACTATCCATTGCGAAAATTACGCCTGGTATTCGCCGAGACTCTCACTGAAGTGGTTGAGAACCACAACGTGATACGTCCGGAAAAACTTTGTCCCGGCGTGTATGTGAGCCGACTCGCGGGGAAGTATGCGACTTCGGCGTATGTGCTCGCTCCGTTTCTGCTGATTGTCTCGTACCTGCTATTGTCCGTTGTCTACCCACGAGCAGCGATTTGGTTTGATGAAAGCCCCGCAAAGGTGAAGATCAACGCCGAGAAGGACGAGCTGATCGTGATGAACGCAAAGGGGGATGAACTCTGGCGCATTTCCTATCCGACGAGGTTGGATTCTCTTGATGAGGACCAGCTGGAATGCGTCAATTTGGATTCAGACCAAACGAATGAAGTTGCTGTTGTTTTCGAGGAAGGTTTAGAACTTGATCAGCCCGCAGTTTCAAGAATAGTGGTTTACGACGACGACGGGACTGAATTGTGGCATGGAAAGTGTGTAAGTGTCGGCGAGTACCCTCCCGACAGCACAGATGAGTTGTGCTACCACACCTCACTAAAAATAATTAAGAATTCACTTTGGGGCACTAGAATCCTGACTTGGGCCTCGACAGACCTTCCCGCCAGATCGCACGTTAGACTATGGTCGCCTACCGGTGATTTGCTCGGTTGGTACGTGAGTCAGGGGATTTCTCATCCCAAAATGGTTCTTGATGTTTCAAGAGACGGGAAGACGGAACTAATTTTTGCGGGTTACAACAACAGAATCGGAACCGGAATCGTGTATGCACTCCCAGATTCTGGCTTCTTCGGTGTGTCTCCGCCCTATATTGACAAAACTGTCAATCTCACTAATGTCAGACAAGGAAACCAGAAGTACTACCTCTCATTTCATCCATCAGTGCTGACCACAGAGTCAAGTTCAAGCTCCTATAACGGCGTAAATGCGATGTACGAGGTTAGCAAAGGGGGACTCATTAAGATTCATGTTTCGGAACCACAACCGGAGACGGGACAAGGTTCCGGATTAATATATTTTGTCGGGTGGCACTTGCGTCTGGACCATGTAGCGAGTGACGATATGTTTAACCGACGCTTTCGTGAGACACTTCCAGATCGCTCGATGATCGATTCAGCCCTGGAAGTTCTTCATGAGCTTCATGCTGATTCTACTCGCTACTGGACAGACTCCGGCTGGGTCAGCGAAGGGGCCATACGCTCCGATTCAGCGTTGGAAGATAAGTATGAGCGCCATCCAGATTCTGAACTTCGCTACTGGACCGATTCTGGTTGGGTGATCGTGCGCTGAGGTCGGCAAGGGAGTAGCTGCTTCGAGGTCTAATTCTGCAGGAGGATTATCTCGAACTGGGTGCCCATCACGGGATCGTCAGTTGGTCAGATTCTGACTCAGTGAAGAAACAAAAGTGCTGCATTTTGCGATAACATCTCTCCAACTTTTGAATTCAGTTCCTAATTTGCTATATGGGTAGAAACAGAGTCGGATTCTCTATGTGGAGACTGTCGATTGTAATCACATTAAGCGTACTCTTTCATCAGTTTTTGCCAATCTCTGTTTCCTCCAAAGAGATTTGGATTGATGCGAACTCAGGTAATGACACATCGGGCTTTGGAACTCCTACGCTCCCGTTTAAGACGGTTGCAAGGGGGGTGGCGATATCATTCAATGGCGATACAATTCGAATTCGACCTGGCACTTATAGCGAGTCTGTAGTCGTTCCGCCTTTTAGAGCTCTTTCTTTCTTCGGAAGTGGGGCAGCCGCACAATGTTCCCTGAAATGCAACACCTCTCAAGCGATGAAGATCCTAGATTCTTGTATCGTGCGACTAGCCAATCTTACACTTTCCGGCATCTCCGACACATTTGGTGGCGCAATATCATGTGTAAACTCCTCACTTCTTGCGGACAGCATCGTGGTTACGAATTCCGCATCACGCTACAAGGGTGGGGGAATCTATTGTGTTGGTATTATATCACTGACAAATAGCACAATCAGAAATAATACCACGAATGGACTCTATGGGGGCGCACAGGGAGGTGCTCTCTACATAGATGGGCAGTTAAGTCTCTTGAAGTGCTCAGTTCTTGCAAACACTGCTGACGGTACAAGACTCGAGCCAGGTACTTGGGCAGCCTCGGGTGGAGGGGTTTACTGTATCTCTGGAGATACGGTGACTATCGACGAGAGCAGCTTTCTCTATAACAACTGCTATGGAGATGGAAGCGGTGGTGGATTATTGGTGATTGCACCTACTGTCAACATCACTCGAAGCAGCTTTACGGGAAATAATCAATCGAATTGGGGGAAGTACGCAGAAGGGGCAAGAGGAGGAGGAGCATACATTAGCTCGGGAGGAAGCAACATTACTGATTGCAGGATTGAAGGAAACACCGCCTCAATCGGTGGTAGCGCGGTCAATGCGATAGCTGAGGGTGGTGGCATATACTTTTCAACTGGCACAGGTGGATTAAGTGGATGCATAATATCCGGCAACACCGCATCTGCTAATTGTGGAGCATTCGGTCCAACTTACGGCCCTGCTCAGGCTTATGCTGGCGGACTCATGTTCGTTGGAGGGAGCAGTGCGGTATGCAGTACAAACGTATTCTCTCAAAACTCTGCTCTTGCATCGATCAGCGAGGCTCTACCAGGTTTCAATCACTGCTATGCAGGTGGCGGAGGAGCAGTTATTCGCAGCGCACGCTTTGCTGCACGTAATACCTTTGCGAAAAATAAGGCTTGGGCGTTTACGACGGCGGTTGAGACGTGGGGAAGCAGTTCAGCAAAAACGGAAGGGGCAGGTGTTTACATCGGTCAGGATGTCATGGAGTTTAACTGGAACATTTCAGCCTTTAATCAAGACTCTGCTCTTTGCACTGTTCCACAAAATGATACTTCGATTGTGAGCATCTCGCAGTCGGGCTCTGGAATCTTCAATAATTCTCCAAACTCACTGTGCAACATTTTCTTTGGCAACTCGAGCTCTCAGGAATTTGTTGGTAACAACGACCTCACCAATCGCAATCTTGATCCACAGTTCTGTGACTTGATTAATAACGACTTTAGCATAGATGCATCGTCTCCAGCTGCTCCTTATGCCAATCCTTGTGGTGCTCAATCCGGTGCGCTACCAGTTGGATGCAACATCGTCAGCAATATCTGGGTTGATGCCACAAATGGCAGCGACATCATGGGAACCGGAGATTCCCTGCAGCCATTCGCGACCATCATGCACGCATTTACTGTTCACGGCGATGGGGATACTATTCGATTGATGCCCGGAACTTACCGTGAGCATGTACGAGTGCCATGGGGTAGAATCGTGACCATTCGTGGTAGCGGTGACGCATCTGACTGTATCATCAATAGTGATACTACAAGGGCTATGACCATAGACTCCCAATCAGAGGTCTATCTAAGAGCCATGACGCTGACTGGCATCTCAGACTCTGTTGGTGGTGGCATCTTTAGTCGTGCGGCAATTTTGAACTGTGATAGTATTGCAATTCGGAACTGTCGAGCCAAGCGTTACGGAGGTGGAATCTACAATGAAGGGATGCTCGTTGTCAGTAACAGTGAAATAGCGGACAACGAAGCGCGCCTCATTGGTAGCGGAGAGTCTGGTGGAGGAGGTGTTTACACAACGGGATTTTGCACGATTACTAATAGCATTATAACGAGAAATGTAGTGAACTCGTACTCTCCAATGGCTGAAGGACTTTCGAATAGTGGTGGGGGAATTTATGGAGCTGACGCGGCGCCAATGTGGCTCAGCTCATGTGAGATTTCATTCAATATTTGTCAGTCTGGAACCGGTGAGGGGGGAGGACTGAAGTACTGGGGCCAAGGTGGACTTGAAGTTGCGAACTGCCGATTCATCAACAATGAGATACGTGCTCAATCTAAGGGGAGTGGGGCCGCATCAGGCGGCGGTGCCCATATTCAGGCCCTCTCATCAGTAACAAACTCTGTGTTTCGGGGAAACAAAATTACAGTCACCGGAGGTGTTGGACCCGAACCACAGTACGTCAACGGTGGGGGATTGCTACTCCTATCATCTCATGGAGCGTGTGTTGGTAACTCTTTCATTGACAATCTGGTAGAAGTCGTACGGGGTGAGCAATTAGAAGGACAAGCTAGCGGTATATCCGGCAATGGCGGAGGGTGCGTTGTTGGCGGGAATTTAGACTTTAACGACAATCTAATTGCAAACAATTCTGTATCTCTCACGATCCTTAAATCGCATGGGGGTAGTCGTTGGTTAAAAATCAAAGGCGCAGGAGCAGAAATTTCGGTGGCAACGGTGGCGAACAACACGGTTGCACTCAACAGGGCAGTTGCTAAGATTCAAGATGTTGAAAACATGATGACCTATGGGAGAGATTCTGTTGAAATAGACGGTACTGGCATTTACGCAACTGATCAGCTCTATTTCAGGAGCAACATTGTCGCCTTCAATAGCATCACTCAGACATACGATTTGCCGATCAACGATTCTTCCTCTGTATCGACTCATATCGTCTCATCGGGTGTTACAAAGGGGAGCACAGCATCAGGCTGCAATGTGTATTTTGGAAATATAGGTGGGCCGCAATGGTCGGGATCACTCGACACAACTGACACGCTTGCAAATCCTAAGTTCTGTGACACTTCTGCAGGTAATTTTGAACTAAGTGATAACTCCGTTGCGACTGGAGGGTCAAACTGTGCACTTGCTGGTAGCGAACCGGTCGGTTGCGTAGGTCCTTGCTGCATCGGAACAACTGGAAATGTTGATTGCGATGTCCTTGACGCTGTTGATATCGGAGATCTGACGGTACTTGTAGATCATCTGTTTATTTCGTTTGCCCCTTTGTGCTGCATGAAGGAAGCAGACATCTTTCAAGACAAAAGTGTTGATATTGCTGACCTGACTCTCTTAATCGATCACTTGTTTATCACATTTCTCCCACTCATGAGTTGTGGAGACTGAGTA
The DNA here is from genome assembly GCA_964518635.1 of uncultured Ignavibacteriales bacterium. GTDB lineage: Bacteria > Zixibacteria > MSB-5A5 > GN15 > FEB-12 > CAZFGK01. The sequence continues at coordinate 75,139 of CAZFGK010000012.1, read as the reverse complement.
AGTGTTGTCTGAAGCCTGCAATTGTTCGGACACGATGCCAAGCGATGGCGCTGCTCTAAAATGCACATGAGGAGATACCGGATGTCCACTAACTTAAGTAATTTAGCTTCCGCTAGTGAGGCAGCTGAGAGCCGCCTCACTTTCATTGCTATTCGATGTGTTGTCTTCTTCATTGCAGTAAGCATCATAGAAGTAGACAACGCCTGTTCTCTCCCTGTCAAACAGGTTTCCGGCAACATTAATACTACACAGACGTGGCACGCGGATACCATCTATCACATTACTAATTCGATGTCGATTGGTTCTGGCGGCAATTTAACGATAGAGCCAGGGACGATCATTAAGTTTGCGTATTTTGGTAGTAACTGCAACGCAGCGAAATCTTTGGATGTCAACGGCGGGGGCATCCTGTTGGCCAGCGGTACCGTGGGCGATCCGATTGTGTTTACATCTGAATACGATGATGCGGCGGATCATGGTGGAGACAGCAATGGTGATGGAACCCAGACCACACCGGCTCCTGGTCAGTGGAGACAAGTGACAGTAGTGAATAACGCCGGATCTGTGACCATCAACCATTGTGAGTTCTGGTATGGGGGTTTGCAATGCGGTAACCGTAATGGTACAATGCTCTATATCGATCAACGGAATATTCCCATTCGAAACTGTAAATTCTTCGAAAGCTTTGGCCTTGGTCTTACCTATATCGCGAATCAAACGATCACCACATCCATTGAGATCACAGACAATACATTCAACAATTGCTACAATGGCATGGTCGTGCAGGGGAATCCCGGTGGGTTTACCACCGCCACGATAACAGGAAACGAACTGTATCGAGGGAATGGAACAGGGATCACGGCAATCAATGTCAAATCCAATTCAGTTATCGGAAGTAATACTGTTACCGGATACGTAGACGGGTTGGCGATTCAGGGCTTCGAATATGGTATCGCAACACAGAAATGCTCACCGCAGGTACAGAATAATGTAATTGGGATTGCCATTCGGTATCCATTTATGCAAATCGATGGTGCCTTTCCAGTCTACAGCGGGAATACGATTCAGGACGCAACGTCACAGGCAATCGCCCTCAGCGGAACGGTCAACGCAGTAGGACAGTGGGGCCAGAGCAGCCAGGGCATCGACCTGCCCTATCACATTACTAATTCGATGTCGATTGGTTCTGGCGGCAATTTAACGATAGAGCCAGGGACGATCATTAAGTTTGCGTATTTTGGTAGTAACTGCAACGCAGCGAAATCTTTGGATGTCAACGGCGGGGGCATCCTGTTGGCCAGCGGTACCGTGGGCGATCCGATTGTGTTTACATCTGAATACGATGATGCGGCGGATCATGGTGGAGACAGCAATGGTGATGGAACCCAGACCACACCGGCTCCTGGTCAGTGGAGACAAGTGACAGTAGTGAATAACGCCGGATCTGTGACCATCAACCATTGTGAGTTCTGGTATGGGGGTTTGCAATGCGGTAACCGTAATGGTACAATGCTCTATATCGATCAACGGAATATTCCCATTCGAAACTGTAAATTCTTCGAAAGCTTTGGCCTTGGTCTTACCTATATCGCGAATCAAACGATCACCACATCCATTGAGATCACAGACAATACATTCAACAATTGCTACAATGGCATGGTCGTGCAGGGGAATCCCGGTGGGTTTACCACCGCCACGATAACAGGAAACGAACTGTATCGAGGGAATGGAACAGGGATCACTATCACAAATCTTCGAAACGACTCCAAAACTTCTGCAAACAAGATTGCTAACTTTTCGAACGGAATTGTTGTAGCCGGATCTGTGCCTCCCCCTGCTATTGAGTACAACTGTCTCGAAGATCATTCAAGACGTGGATTAGATAACACAACGGCCCTCACATTGTCAGCCAAGAATAATTGGTGGGGGGATGAAAGCGGGCCATCCATCGCTTCTAATCCGGATGGCACGGGTGATTCGGTTTCCGCCAAAGTCGACTACACGCCGTGGGCGACCTCAAACAACGCATGTCTCCAGCCAAGTGCTGGTACTCCATATATTGCAGGGATTGTTCCAAATCCTAATCCAACAACCTTGTCTGTTATGCAGGGTGGAACAGGTCACTACTATCTCCGTGTCGTTGATGAATTCTCATCACCTATGCAAAACATTGAAGTCAGAGCTAATTACAATAGTCAACAAGTGACTGCGCTTAGTGATGAAGACGGGTATGTGGACTTGAATATCCCAACATCGCTATTTTCTGACAACCTTGGAAGCAGGCAGCCTGTAATCACCAAACTTGGCAATCGAACGCTTCCTGTCTCTGAGCAAGCAAAGATTGATATCATAGTTGAGCCACGAGAATCTCGCAGGGACTGGGATCTGTTGCTAAGCGCAACTCTCAGAGGCGGTGTGACAGCAGGGTCGGTCGCGCTCGGCCCACTTGGTGTTCATGGAGCGAGGAACTCGATAGAAGGGAAACTTGGAATAGGTGCCAGATTGTCGCTCGCAAGAGAATCGGGCAGCGACCCAGCGATGACATTTCAACGTCGTTTCAGTGCCGCAATTGGACCCAAATTCGAACTTGGGGCTGTAGATATTCCCGGTACAAAAACAACTGATAATAGCATTCTACAAGCGAGTGTGAAGGTAGAGCTTCAAGGGGACCAGGAATTTTCTTTTGACGACTATAAGAACGACCCAGACCAGCTCAAGCTTATGGGAGGACTGTTTCTTGAGACCGTTTTCACAGGTGGGCTTCCATTTTCGCCTGCGGCTTCACTACTGCTTGATGTGATTCTAAAGTCTGGTACTCCTGAACTAACTTTGGAAGATGTGAAGGATGTCACTGGCACGAGATTGGGAATAGTCGGATGGGCTTCTGCAGGCTTTGGGTCTACACTAAACGTTCCAATCTCCGGAACACTCGGAATAACCTGTCCAAATGCCACTCTTGACTTATCACTCCATGCTGGATTCAAAACTTACGAGCACTCTTCATTCTACGATCAATATCCAGATTACGATCACGAGAAATTCGCAGCATTTGCTGGAAAATTTGATATGAACTTGATTCAACTTTCAATTGGAAATGAAATAGGCGGTGTATTGCCAGACCTAAGCGAGGTTCTTCCACACATCGGATCCGAGCACGGTGGAGAAGTTTCCTTGAGAGCACTCTACGATGATCAACGGCAAATCAAAAAAGTCATTGGGACTTTGACTGCTGACGATAGACCATTCGGGCTGCACACCGTTCAGCACGATATCGAAGTTACGTCTTTTGTTTTTGAGCCAGGTTTTGTTGAGTTAGTTGGAGGGAAACTGCTCGATGGATACATAATCGGGTTCAGAGAAAAGCCAGTATTCGAAATGGTTACATCGACACCCTGGCAGTTATTCGCAACCTCAACGGGACATGCTCTTCGATATGTGAGAGAGAATGTGACTTGGAATGTTCCGTATACCAAGAAGATTGATCATACCAACTTGTATGATCTCAGTTTGCATCTGGACTTGAGTGCGTCAGCCGGCGTTGGTGGCTCTTTAGGAGCTTCCCTTGGCATAACTATCGCCGATTCTCGATCGTATGTGGTATCTCAAGGGATGGTCGCGGGATCAGATCTCCGCGCTTATCCATCCGCTACTTACGTTGACGACTCATTTGTCAGCGCTGGCAACGATGAATTTTCCAGTGTCATGTCTGACATTATTCATGGTGCATACTTGTTGGTTAAGGATGCTTTTAATAACGCCCTACGTGCTGTAGTCACATACGTTAGCAATACAGCAGAAGGTGTGGTTGATGCTGTCGGATCGAGACTGACAGTACCCGTTGCAGCATTCACGAGTGGAACAATTGCACAGGTTGTCCAGTATTCAGCAACAGTGACTGGTGGGACAGGCAGCGCTGTAGGTATTCGACCTTACAATGCAGTCGTGCGAGATTTTACCAGAACTCGTAGTCTGCTGTCATCAGTTGATTCCGGACTCATGACTGTCACCGCCGTTAGTTCGATATACAACATCCGCATCTTGCAGCAAGCGGATTCCAGCGAAATTGATAGCTTTGCAGTGGCGTTGCCGTTCGCGATAACAGTGACTGACTCCATGCTCACAGCGGCAGGACTTCCGTTGGCGTTTCGTCCGAACATGCGCATCTACTACTGGGACTCTTTGGCAGCTGTGCAGGTTGTTTCTTCAATTATTGGAGATACTGTAAAGGGATCGATATCTTTGCCGGGAGACTATTTTGTTGGGGTAGACACTTTGCCCGCAGATACAACTCCACCAGTAATCGAATTTAGTATAATTAGTGATACCCTGACTGGTCTTGACACCATTCGTTGTGTTGTAAGCGATACTGGTTCATTTGCCACGGGAATTGATGTTTCGAGCATTTCGGTCTTGACGAGTGACATTACTGTCCGAGTAGAAAGCCGTGATTCAACGACATCATCGGTGGTCCTTGGTTTCTTACCGAAAGACTCCTGGTATGATGGAACTTACGCCCTCGTACTCTCGATTAGAGATCAGAGTGGAAACCAGACTGTAGACAGTATTACTTATGCCTCTGTGTGTTGCCAGTCCATAAGAGGCAATGTCGACTGTGACAGCGCTGGAGCAGTGGACATCGGTGATCTGGTGTATCTGGTCGAGCACCTCTTCATTAGTTTTCCTTCGCTTTGTTGCGTAGATGAAGCAAATTGTGACAATGACCCAGCCCGCTCAATTGATATTGGAGATTTGACCAGCCTAGTGGATCATCTGTTTATAACTTTTACACCTATGCCGGATTGTAATTCTTCGGGAGGAATAATACGTCCTCTGGATCGATCTGGAAGATAAGGGTTTCGACCGCTCATTCTCTTTCATCTATGATCATACTGGGCTCACTTTGTGGCGGTGAAGCGTGCCCTTCTTATAGGCACGTGTGACCAGTTTGTGACCAAAGTAGAGCATACATCGGCAAATTTGATAGAATCTGCTCAAACCGTATGGCTCGGTGTAATTTGTTACAGAACAATGGATTAGCTTATAACCACATGCGATAATTGGGGTTGAGTGGTGTCCCCCAGAACGAATCCGGGGTTCGAATCCCTGCGCCGCTACTATTTTCTGATTTTCATCCCCTATTCATCTCCGTTGCCGATATCTTCTGCACAGCATGAGAATACTCCTCATTGAAGATGATATCCAGGCGGCAGCATCGATCGCCAAGTCTCTCCGTGCCGAGGGGTATGCGGTCGATATCGCTCATGATGGCACAACCGGCGAGGAATTCGCCAGAATCAATGAGAATGATCTCATCATATTAGATGTCATGATGCCGGTGCAGGACGGAATCGTCACTTGCGCAAATCTGCGTCGAGCAAGAGTCCAGACTCCGATTCTCATGCTCACTGCACTTGATGGAGTCGATGACCGTATTCGCGGGCTCGATGTCGGTGCGGATGACTATCTCCCTAAGCCCTTTCACTTCGGAGAACTTCTTGCCCGTATCAGATCGCTAACCAGACGACGAACCGATGTACGAACAGCGACAATCGAGAAGTACGGACTCTGTCTCGATCTGAATACCCATCGGGCCTCGCGGGATGGGCAGGAGATTACTCTTACTTCGAAGGAGTTCTCCTTGTTGGAGCTCTTCATGATGCATCCTGATCGGATTGTGTCGCGCGAGATGATCTCAGAACATCTCTGGGATATGAACTTCGAGCCTCGGAGCAACGTAATTGAATCCTTCGTGAAATTTCTGCGTCAGAAAGTTGATCGAGGGTTCTCACGAGTATTGATTCATACCGTTCGTGGCGCAGGATACATGTTCTCAGAGCGTGAACCGTGACAAAGCGAGGGTTCTGATGCTCAGTATTCGATCCCGCGTCGTCCTTGCCTGCATGCTGATATTCGGCCTCGTCTTGATTGGCTTTGCATACTATGTCTATGACTCAACCAAACTCGCGGAATTTGCCAAAATCGATGCCCGTCTCGATAGTCACTGCGAAAAGATTGAAACCGATCTGGAAGAACAACTCCTCGAAGCTGTTTTTCCCGTTGCTGACGATTTTCATGAGATTCGAACTGATGGACTTGCTGAAGTTCGGCTTCAGATTTGGGATTCGCTAGGAAATGTGGTCCTGCCGGATTCCATTCTCGTAAGGAGTTCCGAATCAAGCTGGCGGAATGATAGATTGCTTGTCTCATCATTTTCAACACTACAAATTCAGGACCACTCCTATCGCCTTCGCTGGTTTCCGATCGAGATGGATGAACGAGTTCCTTATGTCGCCCAACTGGCTACTCCACTGACGGGTCTGCAGGAAACACTGAGTGATCTTCGAACGCTGTTCTCTTTCTCGATTCCTGCCGTCCTGATCTTCACCTCGCTTGCAATCTGGTGGATTACCGGTCATTCGCTGAAGCCGCTGCGGAAGATTTCAGAATCGGCGTCACAACTCTCTGAAAAAACACTTGATACTCGTCTGGATATTCCCCGAAGCAAAGACGAAGTTCGTTCTCTTGCGATTACCCTGAACGAGATGCTCGCTCGTCTTGATGCGGCATTTCAGAGTCAACGTCAATTTGTAGCTGACGCATCACATGAGCTGCGTACTCCACTGACCGTGCTTACCAGTGAGTTGGAGTATGCGCTCAAGCAATCGCCAGCTGAACCTGTGAAGGAATCGCTTGAGGTTTCACTTGATGAAACCGAACGTCTGACAACTCTGGCGAATTCACTCCTGTACCTAGCCCGCCTTGAATCGACACAAAGCAAACTGGTTTCGGCTCCGGTTCGGCTCGACGAACTGATTACTGAGTGTGTTGCGCGGATGAAGCGTATCAGCGAAAAGCGACAAGTGACAATTTCACTTCATATAGATGAAGTGGTCGAAATTGACGGCGACCGCGACATGTTGAGTCGCGCGTTTCTCAATGTGCTCGACAATGCCTGCAAGTATACGCCGTCAGGGAAGGGTGTATATGTACATTTGAAGGTTGTCAGTATACAGAATCTCGCTCACGTGATTATTTCAGACGAGGGGATCGGTGTGCCGAAAGAGCTCCTTCCTCGGCTCGGGGAGCGATTTTATCGAACACCTGAGGCGCGGGCACAGCGTGGTGGAGCAGGGCTGGGACTTTCCATCACACGAAAACTGATCGAGATGCATGGCGGCAGTGTTCTGATTGAAAGTGAAGTTTCAAAAGGAATGACGGTTACGTTGCAACTTCCTTTGAAAAAGCAGACAAGACAAGCGGACAAATAGGGGGAGAGTGTGACTGTCCACCTTTCTCTTTTGAGTCTCTTTGCTGCGATTGTTCTCTGTCTCTCAACGCTTGCAGTAGCAAGATCGACCAGTGATCGTTTTCCTCGAACTTCAGTGCCGACTCCTTCAACCGCGGAGATCACCAACCCCTATTTCCCGCTTGCATCAGTTGTCCGGATGGAATTCATCGAGTACAAAGGAGGCGAAACAACTTTAGTATCGATTTGCAGCTCTCCTTTACTCGACACCATTGATGGCGTCACGTGCCGAGGGCTGCAAGAGCGGGTTGTAAGGCGAGGAAAATTGATTGAAGAGTCTATTGAGTGGTTTGCACAAGATCACGAAGGGGCTGTCTGGCTATTTGGCGAACACCAGCGCTTGTATCGAAAAGATAAGGTAAAGACCGGAGGAAGCTGGAAGTCCGGAGTCAAAGATGCAGTAGAGGGACTCTTTCTCCCGTCCCTTCCGGTGTTGACTGCGCCTTTTCGCCGGTCGCTTGCAAAGCATGTGAGTGAAGAGATGGCACAGGTACTTCATAATCGGGATACCGTCTCAGTTCCGTCCGGGCATTTCGAGAACTGTCTGCGAGTAAGAGAGTGGTCGATGCTGGAGTCAGGACATAGTATATCTTGGTATGCACCCGGAGTTGGGCTCGTCAGGTCGATCTCAACAGATGGTGACATTCTTGAACTGCGCTCTTTTTCACGCAACACGAGCAAGAGCGACTTTACACAGTCGAAAGGAAAGTAACAGGGGATGAGGCAAGTCTCTGCCATGGTCTTCATCTCTTTGTTTCTGTTCTCTACGTCGGCGTCGGCACGATTTTCGAAAAGTGTGGTCCCGGCAGATGCGCGAACGGTTCGATCAATCACCTTCGGATCGGGATTAGAATTTCAGCCGGAATCTGATCAGACAGAACTGGAACTTCCTCTGTTTCTGGATCTTTCATTGAGTTCAAGATTTGCAGCCACCATCGACTGGAATCTGTCGGCCATTCACGCAGTGGGTGAAGAGTGGTCGGTCGAAACGGGGAATGTAGAAACGAGGTGTACGTATACTTTGCTGTCAGATCGCCGTATTCGTCCGTCTGTATCGCTTCTGCTTGGAGCGAACTGGTTGACAGCACAGAGTGAGCGGACAAGGAATCTGGTCCTGATTCCCTCAGTCGGAGTCAATCTCTCTCATCAATTCGTAAAATTTCTCCTTGAATGGGAATCAGAATATCATTTCGAGCACAAAGGGATCCATGATCTCGAAGTCAAAGCATTTGGGGAGTACGAGGTAACGGCCACCGTCGATCTCCTGTGTGAGTTAACCGTCCAACAATTCTTTGTGAAGAGTGTATCGACAGAATTAGAGATTCCCCTGCTGTCTCTTGAAGAGTCACGCACTGAATATAGCATCGGTATTGGCTCTGCATTCCAAATGTCGCGAACGCTTAAGATTGATGGTGGTATTACGTATCACAAAGATGCTATCTGGCAGTTTCTCTTTGGATGGGAGCTGGAGTTCGGCGGCGACTGAGTTTTCTCGTTCATGAATGATTCATGAAACGTAATGTTGAATTTCAAGTGTCGTTCATTTCAATCTACTTACGATTGATGTTTTTCTTCCTTCACAGAAGTAATCATCACAACACTCACCTGTTTCATTCCAACTTCATCTACATCTCCGATACTCCACGCGGATGCAGCAAACAGCTCATCTGAGATCTTTAGACGATCTCAACGAATCATTCCTGACGAAGGAGAATATCATGAGCGTGCAGTCGCTGTCCAAAGTGGTCCTGTCATTTCTCATCGCTGTCTGCCTCATTCATTATTCTATGAGCTGTAGCAAGAACGGCCCGAATGAACCAACGGGGGGCTGTGAAGGGGAGGATGGAGAACCACTGCCAGTGCAGCCGGAAAATCTTCGTGTCGACAAGTACACGCCGGTCTTCACGACTCCTCTTACTGTTTCCAATCCACTCTTTCCGGTTTCATTGCAGCATTCATATGTAATGACCGGGCTCTCTGATGGTCTCCCCTTCCGAACCGAAGTAACACTACTTCCCGGCAGCAAGACCATTCAGCTCCACGGTCAACCAGTACAAGCACTGATCTCGCAATACTGCGCATTTCTGGATGGCGAAATTCATGAAGTAGCCCTCGACTGGTATGCACAGGATAATCAGGGGGCAGTCTGGTACCTTGGGGAAGATGTCTTTAACTATGAAGCTGGTGCGGTCGCCGAGATGAACGGTTCATGGCTGGCTGGAGAGGAAGGGCCGGAAGCGATGATCATGCCAGCGAGTCCGAAAGTTGGAGATGTCTATCGTCCCGAGAACGCGTGTGGTATTGTTTTCGAAGAGGTGACGGTAAAGCAGATTGGTGTCACCGTCGATGGCCCCCGAGGTCCGGTGACCGGAGCGATAATCGTGGAAGAGCTTCATATGGATGCGACACGTGAAGCAAAAACCTTTGCACCGGGATATGGCGAATTCACCACCGGTGCAGGAAGTAATCTTGAAGCTCTTGCCGTAGCGGTGCCGACCGATGCTATCGCTACCGCCGAACCATCTACGCTTGCCACTGTTACAACCAGCTGTGATCAGATTTACGCTGCCGCGAAAACTGCAGACTGGACCACCGCGGAAAACTCAAGAACGGCACTCACTACCGCCTGGAATACGTATCAGTCCGGTTCAGTTCCTCCGCGACTTCGCATTCAGTTTACCAACGCACTCACCGGATTGAATGCATCAATCACATCGAGAAGTGCTGAAGAAACACAGAAAGCGGCGGTCGAACTTTCGCGCTCTGCGTTTGATATCCGCTTACGCTACCTCAGTCCTTCTTCCATCGACAAGCAACGGTTCCGCCTCTGGCTTTTGGAACTGATGACTGAGATCGTTGCAAATGAACCGGCTGCCATGCTCGGTGCTGTGTCGACCCTCGAATGGACCAGGGACAGATTCGTGCACACCCTGAGTTCAGGGAATGCATCGCAGCTGAATTCGAAAATTGCAGATCTGCGGACATCAGTCGCTGCGGTCGACTACGCAGCCTCGCAAACAAAGGCGGACGAGTTGCTGACTTTGATTCTGACACTCTGAAGAGAATGCGTCCCTCTCTAATTCTTTTGGTGTGAGCTTGCGAGCTCGCTTCAGTGACCGGCGATTGAAAGATATCGCCGGTCATTTGTTTTCGAGAGCAGTTCGATCAGCTGCAGTATTCCTGTTTTGGAAATCTTCGCACAATCGTAAAGCATTCAGGTCAGAAAGTAATACTTACTAATTAGTATATTTATAAAGTTGCGTGCACTGTGTGCTTTCATCTTGTGTGTAAGTTTTCTCAAGCTAGGTTTGGGCGGCTGCGATAATCCAACGCTGGTGTTGCGGCTCTGAAACAAGATGACCCAAACAATTGCGGCTGCAACAGAATCCACTATTTCCAGTTCACTCGTGCATGACGTATCGCATGCGCGTACTCTTTGCCTGCACTGTGGCGCAATCTGCGACCAAAGTGCCGTGCAGCATGATGCCAAAGCGTTCTGCTGCAGCGGTTGCGTGAGTGTCTATCGTCTCTTGCAGCAGTCATCACTTGCTCAACAGTACTACAAGTCTGACACTCCTCCCGGGATTCAGCCAAAATTCAGGCAGAGCGGGGAATTTGCTTATCTGGATGATCCGGCAGTGATCGAAAAAGCGACTCGATTATTGCATGGCACAGTCCGTCAGGTGAGATTTTCGGTTCCGCAGATTCATTGCAGTTCCTGTGTCTGGCTGCTTGAGCATCTGGGAGCACTCCAACCGGGGATTGTTGCTTCGAGAGTGAATCGAGCAGTGCGTGAGCTTACACTGCAATTTGATTCAACGGTGACCTCCCTTCGCGCTGCGGTAGAATTGCTGGCTCGACTGGGGTATGAACCCTCTTTGTCGTACGCCTCCCTTGATACTCCAACTCCGGTCTCTCATCCGCATCGTCGACTGACCCGTCAGATTGCCGTCGCTGGTTTTGCCTTTGCGAATATCATGCTGTTCAGTCTTCCGGATTATCTCTCCGGTGGAGAGATCGGGACAGAAAATCTTACACTTACCTTTCGGATTGCATCTCTGTTCCTCTCCATTCCGGTGATGTTCTATTCCGCTCAGGACTATTTCGTCAAGTCATGGTTGGCGATTCGTAACCGGACCATCTCAATCGATCTCCCGATCGCCATCGGCGTTGGGATGCTGTTCGTGCGTAGTTGTACAGATGTTCTTTCAGGAACGGGACCAGGTTATTTCGATTCATTTACCGGACTGGTCTTCTTTCTATTGCTTGGCCGCTTCGTTCAGCATTTCACTTTTGAAAAACTCTCCTTTGATCGGGACTTTCGATCATTTCTCCCCATTGCCGTTCTTCGGCGTGATCCAGAGTCTCGGGCAGTTGCCTCGGTCGCGCTTGATCAACTCAGACGTGGGGATCGAGTCATTATTCGTAACAATGAGATCATCCCCGCCGATGGAATCATGGATGCGGCTCACGGTTCAGTCGACTACGCCTTTGTCACCGGTGAATCAACACCAAGTAATTTGCTGCGCGGTGAGAAGCTCTTTGCCGGAGGAAGGGTGATAGGTGAGAGTATCGACATTCTGCTGACAACGGAAGTTCCGTCAAGCGTGCTGACATCACTCTGGACTGAGCTTCCCGTCGAATCAGACCCTTCACCATCGAGATCGATTGCTGATCAGGTGGCAGTGCCGTTTACGCTGGTTGTTCTGCTTCTTGCTACGGCAACTGCATGGTATTGGAGTGCCAATCAGCCCGGTCAACTCTGGCATACGGTCACATCAGTCTTGATCGTCGCCTGCCCTTGTGCGCTGGTGATTGCAGGTCCGTTTGCATTGGCGACCGTCTCTCGTATCTGGGGGAAGCGAGGTCTCTTTCTTCGGAATCCGGAAGTCATTGAACGATTGAGTATGATCGACAAGGTGGTACTCGACAAAACAGGGACTCTTACAAATCCGGATCAATTGCAGCTTATCCCGCGGGAAAAGATATCAAGCGAGATTGCTTCAACTATTGCCTCACTTGCTCGTCACTCGACACATCCGGTTAGTCGCGCCCTCGCTTCGCAGAATCCTCACGCTCCACTTCTCCCGATTGAGAAATTTCGTGAATTCCCCGGAGAGGGGATTGAAGGAGTCGTGCTGGGAAAGATCGTCAGAATAGGCAAGAGCAGTTTCGTCCTGAATGCTGATGGTTCTTCTTATTGTCAGCAGGGAGTCCAGCACTCTCATGTTGCCGTAAGTATCAACTATCGGATTGTCGCAGCATTTCAAAAACGACCATCTTTTAGACTGGGAATAGCCAGATCGCTCCAGAAGCTGAATGCTTCTTTCGATGCGACAGTTCTTACGGGAGATTCTCTATCTTTGAATGATGCAAATATGCCAGCATTTCCGGCCGAGATCACAACCCGAGTCAATTGCTCTCCGCGTGAGAAACGCGACTTTGTGCATCAACTTGAATCGCATGGATCGCGCACTTTGATGATCGGTGATGGACTCAATGATGCTGGTGCGTTGCAAGTTGCCTCTGTTGGCATTGCCGTCACTGACAACAGTGCGGCATTCACTCCGGCGTCGGACGCGATCATGAAGGGGAGTGAAGTTCCGAATCTCCCACGTTATCTTGCAGAAGCGAAACGTGTGCAGCGATCACTCTACGTCAGCTATGGATTTGCCATTCTCTATAACGTGATTGGGCTCTGGTTTGCCGTTACGGGTCAGCTCTCACCACTTGTTTCCGCTATCCTCATGCCACTGAGCTCCATCTCCGTTGCGATTATCGCCGTGCTGATGAGCAGATATGCAGTCAGAGTACGAAGGGAAGTGGCTTGATGTCGGTTATCATCATTCTCCTGGCCGCATCGGTTTGTGTTGCCGGTGGATTCCTGATCGCTTTTTTCTGGGCATCTCGTGACGGGCAATTCGACGATCTCGAAACACCCGCGGAACGTATGCTTTTTGATTCCCCTCCTTCGAAGAAAGATAGAATCAATTCATGATAGGATTGCAGAAGTATGTCGACTGAAACCATTGTCTATGACAATCGCATCGTTCGAGATTTCTCGATTGCTACTCTCATCTGGGGGGTGGTCGGGATGTTGGTGGGAGTGTTGATCGCTGTTCAGCTCTACTTGCCGGCACTCAATTTCGGTATTCCGATAACCACCTACTCACACCTGCGCCCCCTGCATACCAATGCCGTGATCTTTGCTTTTGTGGGGAACGGAATGTTTGCGGGGATCTACTACTCGCTGCAGCGACTCTGCAAAGCGCGGATGTTCAGCGATGCAGTCAGCAAATTCCACTTCTGGGGATGGCAATTGATCATTGTTGCCGCCGCGCTCACTTTGCCATTTGGTATCACTACTGGCAAAGAGTACGCCGAACTCGAATGGCCGATTGATATCATGATCGCAGTCGTCTGGATTTCGTTCGGTATCAATCTTTTCGGCACGATCATCAAAAGGCGTGAGCCGCACATGTATGTCGCGATCTGGTTTTACATTGCGACCTGGGTGACGGTGACGATGCTTCATGTCGTCAACTCGATGGCACTGCCGATATCTCTGTTCAAGAGTTATTCATTCTACGCAGGAGTGCAGGATGCGCTCGTACAATGGTGGTATGGACACAACGCCGTCGCATTCTTCCTGACTACCCCGTATCTGGGACTTATGTACTACTTCATGCCAAAGGCGGCAGATCGACCAGTCTTTTCCTATCGTCTATCGATCATTCACTTCTGGGCGTTGATCTTCCTCTATATCTGGGCGGGTCCGCATCATCTTCTGTATTCAGCTCTGCCTGACTGGGCACAGTCACTTGGTTCGGTTTTTTCGATCATGCTGATTGCGCCGTCATGGGGAGGGATGCTGAACGGTCTGCTGACTCTTCGCGGTGCGTGGGATAAAGTCCGCACCGATGTCGTTCTGAAATTCATGGTAGTCGCGGTGACCGCATATGGGATGGCAACTTTCGAAGGACCACTGCTGTCGATCAAGAGTGTGAACGCTCTCTCACATTTCACGGACTGGACAATTGCGCACACCCATGTGGGTGCACTCGGCTGGAATGGTTTTCTGACTTTCGGGATCCTGTACTGGATGATCCCTCGCATGTTCAAGACGACACTCTATTCTGATCGACTCGCGAATCTGCACTTCTGGCTGGGTACCATTGGTATCGTGGTCTACGCCCTGCCAATGTACTTCGCCGGAATCGCGCAGGGGCTGATGCTTCAGGAATTCACGCCGGATGGAATCCTTCGCTATCCGAATTTTCTGGAGACCGTTTTGCAAGTGGTACCGATGTATGTCATCCGCTCTGTCGGCGGCACTCTTTTCCTTGTATCGGTGATTATCGGCATGTACAACCTGCTTAAAACAATGGGGAAAGGGAAACTGGACGAAGAGAGCGTTCAGGTTCCGGCGAAGGTTGTTGCAACCTCCCATTCAACTGAAAAGAAATGGACACACCGATGGCTTGAAGGGAAACTGATCCCCTTTACGGTTCTTTCCCTTGTTGCCGTGATCATCGGCGGGCTTGTGCAGTTGTTGCCAACTTTCCTCGTGAAGTCTAACGTTCCGACAATCGCTGCGGTCGAACCATTGACGCCGCTCGAGTTGCATGGTCGTGATATCTATGTACGTGAAGGGTGCTTTACCTGTCATTCACAGATGATTCGTCCGTTCCGCTCCGAGACAGAGCGATATGGTGAATACTCCAAAGCCGGTGAGTATGTGTATGACCATCCCTTCCAGTGGGGTTCAAAACGAACCGGTCCGGATCTGATGCGAGTGGGTGGAAAATATCCGGATGCATGGCACTATCAGCATATGGTCGACCCGACTTCAATGTCGCCGGGATCACTCATGCCCGCATTCCCGTGGTTGGGAGAAAACAGACTGGATACCACTACCACTGGTGCAAAGATCAGGGCGTTTCAGACATTCGGAGTGCCGTACCCACCGGGGTATGATGCCACCGCAAACTCTGATGTCGCTACCCAGTCGGCAAAAGTAGCAGTTAATCTGAAAGATGCCGGAATCGACTGTCCGACTGATCGGGAGATTATCGCACTCATTGCTTATCTCCAACGATTGGGGACGGACATCAAGAAAGAATCGAATTCGGCGCGTGCATCGGGAGGAGGAAACTGATGTTTCGTGGAGCATTGACTGAAATTTCGAATGTTGATGTAATCGGGATGGTCGGACTTCTGTTCGCCCTCCTGATATTCATCGTGGCGGTGATCTGGGCCCTTCGGCTCAGCAAGAAAGATATCGATCGATTCTCTCGTCTGCCACTTGTCGATGATGAAACTCATCCCGCTGAACAGAGGAGCCGATCATGAACGAGATGAATCAAACGCCGTTTGATGACAAGCTGATGACCGATCATGAATATGACGGGATTCGAGAACTTGACAATGATCTTCCGGAGTGGTGGGTCTGGCTGTTTGTGCTTACTACTATCTGGGCGTTCGTCTATCTACTCTACTTCCATGTCTTTCAGATAGGTTATCTGAGCGCGGATGAATACAAGCTCGAGATGAATTCCGCCTACGTACGCTACGACCCTACTCCGCATTACTTTGGAATCATTCCGAAATATATTCCGGTCTACTACGCAGATCCGAACGCACCAAAATTTGCAGTTGCTCCGAAAGTCGCTCGAGTTGAAGAGAGACGTGAAGACGACACCGCCACCTACGTAGCACTCACCGAGCCGGCTGATCTGGATGCGGGAAAAGCGATCTGGACAATCAAGTGTGTCAACTGTCATGGTCAACTCGGGGAAGGGGGAATCGGTCCGAATCTGACCGATGACTACTGGTTGCACGGTGCGGGGATCGACAATATTTCGAAGACAATCAAATTTGGTGTTCCTGCCAAAGGGATGATCACGTGGCGCTACGAACTCAAACCGGATCAGATCGCGCAGGTTGCCAGCTTCGTGCTTACCTTGCGAGGAACCAATCCGCCAAAAGCAAAACCGCCGCAGGGAGAACTTGTTGCCCAATAAGGGTGAAACAGAATCATTTCGCGATCAACCCGCGACCATGGACAGGAGAGGGAAACGGGTTTGGGTGTATCCAGTCAAACCTCAGGGGAGATATTATACCGCGCGGACCTATCTCTCCTGGTTTCTGCTCGCCTTTCTCTTTCTCGCTCCGTTGATCAAAGTCAGTGGGCATCCGTTACTACAGTTCGACATCATTCATCGGCACTTTTTCATTTTCGGATTGGTCTTCTGGCCGCAGGATTTACATCTGTTTGTGCTGGCATCGATCACCCTGTTTGTCTTCATCATCTGGTTTACCACTATCTGGGGGCGACTCTTCTGCGGATGGGTCTGCCCACAGACTATCTTTCTGGAGATGCTCTTTCGAAAGATCGAGTATGCCATCGAAGGGAACGGTCCGGCGCAGCGTCAACTTGACCATCAGGAGTGGAACGCGGATAAATGGAGTAAGCGAACTCTCAAGTTCAGCATTTTCTTCGTCCTCTCATTCCTGATCGGGAATACGTTTCTTGCGTATATCATTGGCTTTGATGCCCTCAAGGAGATCGTGACATCACCCCCCAGTGAGCATCTCGTCGGATTTATCGCCATGATAGTATTCTCACTCGTTTTCTTCTGGGTCTTTACCTGGTTTCGTGAGCAGGCCTGTACACTCGTCTGCCCCTATGGGCGACTTCAGGGAGTGCTGCTTGATTCCAATTCGATGGTCGTGATGTATGACCACAAACGAGGGGAACCACGCGCGCCGCTTTCACGCTCAGCCCCCCGAATCGAGAAAGGGGATTGCGTTGACTGTTCGGTCTGCGTAAAAGTCTGCCCGACTGGTATCGATATTCGTCATGGCACCCAGTTAGAGTGTGTGAATTGTACTGCCTGCATGGACGCCTGTGATCGAACGATGGCCGGAGTCGGATTCGCACCGGGATTGATCCGTTATGCCTCAATGAATCAGATCGCATCGGGAGGAAAGCGCGTCTTCACACCGCGTATCATTCTCTATTCTGTCTTTCTGGTCATTCTGCTCATCACGACTTCGACTCTGATGATACTGCGTACTCCGATAGAGTGTGCCATTCTGCGGACGACGGGGTCGTTGTTTGAAGAGCTTGATAATGGAAATATTCGAAATGTCTACACCTTTCGAGGAACAAACAAAACTCCGCGCGAGCTTCCTTTGCAGCTCTCATTGGCAGGAGTACAAGGGACGATACAGATACTTGGACCGGAATTGATATTGCCGCCGGAAGGGCAGGATGAAACGGTCTTTTCAATAGAAATTCCGAAGAAAAAACTCTATCTCGCGACGACTCCGATACGAATTGAAATCCGTTCAAACGGCGAGGAGCTTGAAACAGTATCGACCACGTTTGTCGGTCCGAGCGATCAGCAGAAACGTGAATCTGAACGTGAAAGGGAAGCTGATGAGCACAAACAATAGTATCACGGCAAAGTCATCTCGTTGGGGATGGGGGATTGCCGCCCTGTATATCGGCTTTGTCTTGTTCATGTTCGGTCTGGTCGGCATTGCCGTGATGCAGCAGGTCGATCTGGTCGAGCCGGATTACTACGCGAAGGGGCAGGCATTTCAGGAGCGAATCGACGAGCGTCAGCGAACACAGTTACTCCCGTCATTGCCCAGCTTTCACTACTCAGTTGCAATGTCCGAGATTCAGATTCAGTTTCCGGATACGATTCGAACTGAGATAGCGGCGTGTAGTCTACTTCTTTATCGCCCCTCGATGAAGCAATCAGACTTCGCCTCCGCGGTTCCACTCAATGAACAGGGAGCAGGGCATCTGCACGATCCAAGATTGCGCCCCGGCTTCTGGCGAGCTGATCTGGTCTGGATGATGAACGGACAGCGTTATCGCACCGAACATGAAGTGATGATCGCAAAATGAATCCGATTCTCTGGTCAGCATTGGGATTGGGAATTGTCGGCAGTCTGCATTGCATTGGGATGTGCGGCCCGATCGCTCTTGCCCTTCCGGCAACGAAACATTCCCGCACTCTGCTGCTCTTGCATAGACTTGCCTACCATGTCGGCAGAGTGCTGACCTATATGCTGCTCGGAGTGATGGTCGGATCGTTTGGGCAGATGCTTTCTTTTGCCGGATTCCAGCAGGGGCTTTCGCTCATCGCCGGTCTGATTATTCTCATTACGCTTGGTTTGTCTCTTTGGGTGCCGAGTGCGTTGCATCGACTACAGCCAAATTCATGGCTACTTTCACTTACTAATCGCATACGAGATTTTTGGTCGAGACTTTTTCGATCTCCGAAATTTCTCTCACTGTTCGGGATCGGACTTCTCAATGGCTTTCTGCCTTGCGGACTCCTCTATGTCGCACTGGCGGCAGCGGCAGCTACGGGGAACTGGATTGATGGTTCACTTTCAATGTTCTTCTTCGGACTTGGTACTATCCCGGCACTTTTGACGGTTTCCTATCTTGGAGCATTCCTTCCTGCGAAGCTGCGCCATTTTTCTTCAAAGCTGATTCCGGTCGGTGCGTTAGTCATGGGAATTCTTCTGATCTTGCGTGGTCTGTCGCTCGGGATTCCCTATCTCAGCCCGAATCTCGAACAACGTGCGGCCGAAAATCCCCGGACGGTGCATGAGTGTTGTAAGTAGCTCTTTCTGATTCCCTAAAAAAACGCCTCTCAATGATGAAGAGCCGGATTGTCGAAACAACAATCCGGCTCTCGTATGGAGGAAGAGAAATAGGGACGTCGGAATTATTCGGGGATCAGGACGCCATCGATCAGGTGAAGCACCCCGTTGCGCGCCGGGATATCAACTACGATCACATTAGCGTCATTCACTTTGACACCGCCGTTGACCGCAATGCTCACCTTGTCACCGTTTGCCATCGTCGCTTCAGTCAGCGTCACCACCTGCGCAGAAGTGACCTTTGCAGGGACGACATGGTAGAGAAGGATATCTTGCAGGACGGTCGGATTCTGAAGAAGTGACGCAACCGTTCCTGCCGGCAGTGCCGCAAAGGCCTCTTCTGTCGGTCCGAAGAGAGTGAACGGTCCACCGGTGATCAGTGTCGTGCGAAGGCCGGCCGCTTTCACCGCAGTAGTGAGAGTCGGAAGTCCCGTCAACTGCGCAACGGTGTACAAGGAAAGACGGCTCGTCAGCCATTTGAGCTTACCATCACGGATCGCCTGAGCAATCCAGCCACCACCAAAGGTGTAGCCAGCGGCACCGGCAGTGAGAGCCGGGGAGGAGGCAGTCGGGGGAAGCATGACCGCATCAATCACATGAATGATACCATTCTTTGCTCTGATGTCGGTGACGGTCACAATCGCATTGTTGATCTTCACCTTGCTGTCACCTGTAATCGAGATCGCCAGATTCGCGCCATTTAATGTCGGGGCACTGGTGAGGGTGACGACTTCGGCGGCAGTGACTTCGTCAGCAACCACGTGGTAGAGCAAGGTTGCGGTAAGGGCATCCGGATCAGCAAGGAGGGCATCAAGTGCACCAGCCGGAAGCATCGCAAATGCGGCGTCGGTCGGCGCGAAGACTGTCATTGGACCATCCCCTTTGAGGGCACCAACAAGACCAGCGGCCTCGGCAGCAGCGAGTAGGGTGGTGAAATTACCGGCGGCCTGAGCAGTCTCAACGATGTCTAGGGTCGGGGTGTTTGCACTTGGATTGACCGGGTTGTTCTTGTCGTCAGAACATCCAATGGTGGTAAAGGTGAGAAGGGCGGCGAGGGCGACGATTCTGCCCATCAGAGTAGTACGTTTCATTTTCTTTCTCAATCTCCGTTGAATTGTGTTCAAGTAATGTCTGTTTCTTGTGCATATAACCAGTTGCAGCTCAAAAAGTTCTGATTACGTCAAATTTTTCTCAATATCAATTATAACTAGTTGCAGAACAATATGATAGAGTACATTATCATCATAGGGATCAGGTCATTTTATAAGGTCTTATAGGTTGTTACGATAATTTCTGTTGACTTATTGTCCATTTATCGACTACTCTTGTCGATACTATGTACATGAGGATATTGCAATGAAGAATAAGGGTCCGGACGGGCTGTTTGGAATTGAAGCTGCATCGATGCAGTCAGGGTTGAGTCAGCATCTGATTCGGATGTGGGAGAGACGATATCATGCGGTCAGGCCGATTCGAACAGAAACAAATCGTCGCCTCTACACTGCAGAAGATATCCGTCGCCTGACGTTGTTGCAGCGGGCTCAGGACTTCGGGCATCGCATTGGTGACATTGCATCTTTGCCAACTGCGCAGCTTGAAGAGTTTACTAACGCGCGATTTGAAGAGAAAAAGAAAACCTCGCAGAAAAACTCCAGAAGCAGCATGCACTTTCTGGCAGACTCGATTCAGGCGATTCAGGCACTGGATGATGTCCGTCTGAATGCGGTTCTCCTTGAGGCCTCGGTTCGTCTTGGTCAGATGCCTTTGCTGGAGCAATTCATAGTCCCTCTACTTGAAGAGATTGGTCGACTCTGGCGTTCCAACGAACTTAGAATTGTCCAGGAGCATCTTGCTTCGACGGTCATTCGAAACTTCCTCGGCTCTGTGCTCATGAAGATACAGCCTCTGCCAGATGCCCCAATACTATTGACCGCGACAACAACAGGACAACATCATGAGCTGGGCGCAATGATCGCAGCCGCGATCACATCGCAGGAGGGATGGCGAGCCATTCATCTGGGCGCAAATCTCTCCGCCGTGGAGATCGCACAAGCCGTAAATGTGCTCAAAGCACGAGCAGTGGCACTCAGTTTTGTTTTTCCGTCAGTTGATCTTCGAGCTGAGACTGAAATTGAGCAGTTGCAAAGTCTCATCCCGCGAGATGTGGTCATTTTTATCGGCGGACGCGCAGCCGGGATCTACGAGTCGAATTCTGGAAAGATGGAGGTCGTCGGCATCCATAATTTCAGTAGTTTCCGAACACGGCTTGCTTCGATGCTCGTTGAGCAACAACCATGACCCAATTCTTGAGCATTCAATAGAATGAGTGATTTCATGCCGTCAATTCAGAGTATCTGTCAGCCTCCCTTGCTTTCAGCGACATTTGGAAACAGGGTGGCTTTCTGCTATGTTTCACCGGTAGCCATGAAGAAGAAGCTCGAACAGGACGGAGTCTCTCAGCAGCCGGATCAAGCCGCGCATCATGCTGCCAGCGATACTCACAAACCATTTGGTGCCTATCATCATGGGAATCTTCGGGAAGCACTGATTGCAGTTGCGGTCGCAAGACTTACAGAATCTTCCAATGCCGATTTTTCTATTCGTTCGTTGGCGAGTGAAATCGGCACCTCCCATGTCGCAGCCTATCGTCATTTCGATTCCAGACGTCATCTTATTGCCGCAGTCGGCGAACAGGGATTTCGGATGTTCAATGCCCACATGCCTCGCCTGGAAGATCCGCGAGTTGCAGGGCTATCTTCAGTCGATGCTCTCGCTGTTGGAGCCGGGGAGTATGTCCGATTCGCAATAAAGAATCCGGGATATTTTCGCGCCATGTTTCACAAAGAACTCCCACCAAGGGAGGACTTTCCGGAATACTGCGCACAGGCAGAAGCAGCCTATGTTGCGCTCATGAAAGCGGTCGCGCCTCTTGTTGGTTCAGTCAGCAGTCAGCAGGACATCTGCGATGCAGCCACTGCGGTCTGGTCGATCGTGCATGGATTTTCGGTGCTTGAACTGGAAGGGCAATTCGATGTTCCGTCCAACAAGGAACTGATTGATCCCCCCGAAATGGCGACATCGGCTGTGCGTGCCTGGGCTCTTGGTTTCGGTCTCCAGCGTACGCATCTCAAACGCTAGTTGATTGCATCCAGTGTTCAGGTTGTTTACGAATTTCGTTCTCTTTCAATGCTGCTGGTTTGCATCTGTCGTCGGAGCGGGGAGCGGTGAACCTCTCTTTGGTCCGATTGCAGTTCTGTTTTTTGCCGGCATTCATTTTCTTTTTTTCTCGATGGAGCGTAGAAGGGCTGATCTTTTTCTCATAGGAATTGCCCTGCTGTTGGGGATAGCAGCCGATGGGCTCCTCGCCAAGAGCCAGTGGCTACAATATGCAGCCGACTTGCCGGTTGGCTCAGTCAATTCTTCATTCAGCGCAGCTATTGACTTCTTCCCACCGCTTTGGATTCTCTCTCTTTGGGTTGCATTTGCCCTGACAGTGAACCATTCATTGAGCTGGAGCAAGAGACTCTGGCGAAACGACAAAAAATGGATAGTTGTTCTGCTTGGCGTCATCTTCGGTCCCGTCGCATTTCTTGGCGGCGAAGCATTTGGTGCAATTCTCTTTCGAGAAAAAATGAACTCTCTGGTAGCACTGGCGTTTATCTGGGGTATGTCTTTCCCATTACTTGTCTTGCTCTCTATCAGATTCGAGAAGCAGATTCAGCATGCATAATTTCCCCCTGACACTCTGGCTTCAAGGGGGAGTGCTGATTGCTGCAATCGTCACCCTGCTCTGGATACTTTCTGTGCGTCTCAGGGATGCGAGTATCATCGATATTTTCTGGGGTCCCGGTTTTTTTATCCTGGCACTCTTCTGGTTTATCATTGCAGATCGACAGGACGACTCAGCCGGAAACCCGGTTCGATCTCAGATTCTCCTTGGTATGGTTTTTCTCTGGGCCGTACGTCTCGCCTGGCATATTGGCAGAAGAAATATTGGAAAAGGGGAAGACAGCCGTTATCGAAAGTGGCGAGCGAACAATGGACCACACTGGTGGCTGCTGAGTTATCCGAAGGTCTACTTGCTTCAGGCGATCTTGATGTGGGTACTCGCGGTGCCAATCTGTGTCGGGATAGCTTCAGATTCAAACTCATTCAGTGTTATCTCTCTTATCGGTGTGATCATCTGGGTCATCGGTTTTCTCTTTGAAACAATTGCGGACTTTCAGCTATCACGTTTCAAAGCTGATCCGTCGAATAAGGGGAAACTACTCACGACCGGACTCTGGAAATTTTCCCGCCACCCGAATTATTTTGGCGAGGCAACACTCTGGTTCGGGTTCTGGCTGGTTGTTCTTCCGGTCGGACCATGGTGGCTGGTCGGGTGCCCGCTACTGATGTTGTTTCTGCTCTTGAAAGTCTCTGGTGTCTCATTGCTTGAAGAAAGTATGAAAACTGATAAACCGGGATATTCAGAGTATATCAAACGAACCAATGCCTTTATTCCGTGGTTGCAAAGAAGATGATGTTTCGAATTCTGTTACTCCTTCTTGGTGCCCTCATGGTCTATCTGATCTTTTTTCGACGGACCGATTCGCATCCGCCACTTCCATCCGTTCCGAAAGTTGATCTGGATCGCTTCATGGGAGACTGGTATGTCATCGCCAATATTCCGACCTTTGTCGAGAAGGGGGCGATTGATGCCATCGAGCACTACGAACGAAAACCGGATGGCAGCATTTTCATACGTTTCACCTATGAAAAAGAGGGTTCCGACGAACGAAAACAACTGAGCGCGACTGGATTCGTCATTCCTGATGGCACCGGAGCAAACTGGAAAGTCCAATTCATCTGGCCGATCAAGATGCCGTATCAGGTGATCGCACTTGCCGATGACTACTCGCACTGTGTGGTGGGCGTTCCGAATCGGGAGTATCTCTGGATTATGGCTCGAACTCCAAAGATGCAGGACGGCGTATACAATGAGCTCGTCACTTTAGTTACATCACTCGGCTTCGACCCAGCCCTCATTCAGCGAGTACCGCAAAACTGGCCAGATTCCACTTCAACGACATTATCGCAACTGACGGACTAACTCAGCTGAATTCTCACGATACCTTCCCCCTCTCTCCTCATGCTCACATCGTCGTTGTCGGTGCGGGAGTCAGCGGCTTGGCTGCGAGTTGGCTTCTCTCAAAGAGATATCGGGTGACACTGATCGATGCTGCAAAACGTCTTGGTGGGCATGTCAACACGATTCAAGTACAGAATGGTAATCAGTTGATTCCTATTGATACCGGATTCATTGTGTGCAATGAACTTAATTATCCGTTGTTTCTCTCGATGCTCGCCACTCTTGGTGTCGCAACGCAACCGTCGACGATGTCCTTCAGTGTCGCCGATGAACAAAGTGGCATCGAATATTCTGGCAGTAGTCTGAACGGATTGTTTGCCCAGCGAAGAAATATCTTTCGCCCCGATCATCATCTGATGATTCGGGAGATTCTTCGCTTTTTTCGAGAAGCTCCATCAGTGCTGACTGCAACAAGTTCTGAAACACTTGGCGACTATTTGACCCAGAATAGGTACTCGGATGTATTCACCAATCGCTTCATTCTTCCAATGGGAGGAGCGATCTGGTCGACTGGTGCGATGCAGGTACTTTCATTTCCGGTTGTCCCATTTGTAAAGTTTTTTCATCATCATCGGATGCTGCAAGTTGATAATCGACCGGTCTGGCGGGTTGTCACCGGTGGGTCGCAGTCCTATGTCGATGCCCTGATGCGGAATTTTTCAGGGACGACTATTACCAATGATGCCGCCGTCCGTATTGATCGAACTGATGCAAATGTCACCGTTACACTCCGATCAGGGAATTCGATCACGGCGGATGCGGTGATCTGTGCCTGTCATGCAGATCAGGCGCTTGCCATTTTGAATGAACCATCACTGGCTGAACGAGAAATTCTTGGTGGAATTCGATTCCAGTCGAATGCCATGACGTTGCATACTGACACCACTCTCATTCCGAAAAATCGGCGCGCGAATGCGGCCTGGAATGTGAAGCGGTTTAGCAAGGATCAGGATGCTATTACAGTGACCTACAATATGAATTTGCTTCAGTCGCTGCAGACATCTGAAACGTATTGTGTATCGCTCAACTGCGACAATTGGATTAACGCTGAACGTGTCATTGCGCGCGAAGAGTATTTTCACCCCGTCTACGCTGCGTCCACTTTTGCTTCCCAGTCACGGAAGACCGAGATTCAGGGAAGGAAGCGAACATATTATGCAGGAGCATACTGGGGATTCGGATTTCATGAGGATGGAATGCGAAGCGCAGTAGACGTGGCTTCGATGCTCGGTGTCAACTGGCCGGAGAGTTCTCGATGAGTGGTTCCATGCCTCTTGAACCGGGATTGTTTGTCGGGGAGATTCGTCATCGACGATTTTCACCGAAGCGTCATGAGTTTCGCATGCCGATCTTCATGGTGCTGATTGATCCGGATCGAATCAGCGACTTTCTCCCTGAATCGTTCCTGTTCAGTGCGCAAGGTCGGCTTTCACTGGCGCAGTTTCGACGGTCGGATTACATCGCACCTGTTGATCAGAACATACAATCGCTGATAAGCGAACGACTCGCTGCCCAGCGTGGTGACACGTTGCTCACAGCTCCTCCGCGTCCGTCTCTCATGCTCACCCACTTGCGACAGTTCGGATATCTGTTCAATCCGGTTACGATTTACTATGAGCTGAATCAGCAACGGACAGAGGTCACCGGCGTGGTTGCAGAAATTACCAACACGCCATGGAAGGAACGTCATGCCTATGCATTACCGGTCGAACAGGGGGAAGAGATTCGAGATGGCTGGGAATTTTCATTTGCGAAGAGCTTTCATGTCTCTCCCTTTCATCCCATGGAACAGCGGTATCGCTGGCAGCTCAGCAGACCTGCTGATCGCCTGACACTTCACTTTCAGAATTTCGATGCCGACGATACCGCGCAGAAAAGTCCACTCTTTGATGCAACCCTCATGCTCGAGCGTCGGCCATTGACTTCGGCATCTCTCGCTGCGGCTGTCCTGCGACAGCCATTTCTGACTGCGCGAGTAATTGCACGTATTCACTTTGAAGCCCTCCGACTCTGGCTCAAGCGGGTGCCGGTGCATGATCATCCGAACCCAACTGATCAGGATACAGTTACAACTACCACCCATTCATCTGTTTTACATCAGGTTACCAGAAAATGAACAGATCACAGGAACTCTCAATGCTTATGCCGGCCTCGCATCCGATGATGGCCGGACGATTTGAACTTGCACGTCGGTCAATTCATCGTGCCCTTGCATCACTGTCTGATGGTGAACTCCATCTGCAGGATGGGAATGAGATGTTTAACTTTGGGACTGCATCTGATCTCAGCTCGTCAGTCGTAGTTCATGACCACCGTTTGTATCAACTCCTTATGTTGCAGGGAACAAACGGAGCCGGGGATGCCTATGAGCAGGGGTGGTGGTCGAGTAATGACCTCGTTTCTGTCATTCGCCTGCTGGTTCGCAATCGTTCAACCTTGACCACACTTGATGGCGGCTCTGCAACCATCCGTCAATATATTGATCGATGGCAGCATCGTCTTCGCAGAAATACGCTGACTACCAGTAAGGAAAATATCGAATATCATTATGATCTGGGGAATAGTTTCTACACGGCATGGCTCGACCCGGGGATGTCCTATTCTGGAGCAATTTTCAGATCAGGGAATGAATCATTGGAAGAAGCGCAGATTGAAAAGAATGATCGTCTCTGTCGACTGCTTGCGCTCTCGCCGCAGGATCATCTGCTTGAGATCGGGTGTGGATGGGGAGGATTGGCGATTCACGCTGCCAAAAACTATGGCTGCAAGGTAACTGCCATTACGATCTCTCCTGCCCAATACACTGCTGCAAGAGAGCGAGTTGAAAATGCCGGACTTGGTCATCGTGTCACGATCCTCAATCAGGACTATCGGAATGTATCCGGACAATTTTCCAAAATTGTCTCCGTTGAAATGATCGAAGCCGTCGGCTATGAGTTTCTTCCTCTCTTTGTCAAGAGATGTCAGGAGTTGCTCGCGCCGGATGGGCTGCTTGCACTGCAACTCATTAGTATGAATGATCAGCATTTTGATCTCTATCGTCGGAGTGCTGATTTCATTCAGCGAAGGATTTTCCCCGGTTCCTGTCTGATCTCTATTGCTCATTTGTTGCAGACCATGAAAGAGAAGACCGATTTTCGTTTTCTCGATACAGCCGACTTCACACTCGACTATGCCCGGACCCTTTCGATCTGGAGAGAGCGATTTCTATCCGCAAGCGAGGAGATAGAGGCACTCGGATTTAACGAATCGTTCCGTCGTCGGTGGGAATTCTACCTTGCCTACTGCGAGGGAGGATTTCGGGAACGATTCATCGGCAGTTCGCAACTACTGTTTGGTCGTGCGGAATTTCGCGGAGCAGTGGGACGGTGAATCACTCACTTATTCAACTCGCTGAATCCGGGATGATTCCCGATTTTCTGATTCGTCAGGGGATTCGTCAGCTGTTGGCGAAGCGGCTTGCCGACTCTGCCGCAGAATCTGAACTGGAGAGAGCGGCATTTCTGATGTCAATGAGAAGTGGAGCTCTTGCGCTCGTTCCGGAGAAGGCGAATGAGCAGCATTATGAGGTTCCTCCTGAGTTCTTTGGTTTAGTTCTGGGTAAACATCGGAAATACAGCTCCGCATATTATCCATCAGAGTCTACAACTCTCGATGCCGCCGAGCAGGAAATGCTGAATCTCACTATAGAACGGGCTGAATTATCCTCGGCCACTTCGATTCTCGAACTGGGTTGTGGGTGGGGATCGTTGACTCTTGAGATGGCCAGGAGATTTCCATCGACGCCAATTACGGCGGTCACGAACTCGCAGGATCAGGCGACCTATGTTCGTGCGCAAGCACGAGAGCGCGGACTCCACTTGGTGACCGTCATTAAGACTGACATGAATGAATTCTCCCCGACTCAGCAGTTTTCACGGATTGTCTCAATCGAGATGTTTGAGCATATGCGAAACTACCAGGAACTGCTCCGCAGAGTATCCAGTTGGTTAACACCGGATGGAAAAGTTTTTGTCCATATTTTCTGTCATCAGTCGCACCGCTATCCCTTTGTGAGTACCGGAGCGGATGACTGGATGGCGAATTACTTCTTCAGTGGCGGTCTCATGCCAAACTTCGATATTTTTTCAAACTTTCCTGATCATCTTCGTGTAGAAGAGAGCTGGAAAGTGGACGGGACGAACTATTCAACAACCAGTCGCCACTGGCTTGAAAATCTGGACAGACATCGTGACGAAGTGAAATCGCTCTTTCGCTCTCATTATGGAGAGAAGGATGCAGGGAAATGGTTGCAGCGATGGCGGATTTTTTTCATGGCTTGTGAAGAGTTATTTGGCTATGATTCCGGCACCGAATGGATCGTCGGACACTATCGACTGGTTCACTCTCATTGAGTGATCGCACTAGCGCGCTTGCTCACCTGACGCCTAATCAAACGTAAGGACACGAAATGCCTATCATTATCTTTTTTATCGCTCACTGGTTTCTGTCATTGTTGTGCCAGACCGTTTTTCTGCATCGCTATGCCTCTCATCGCATGTTTTCGCTTTCTCCATTCATGGAGAAAGTGTTCATGTTCTTCACCTTTCTTATACAGGGTTCTTCGTATCTGAATCCGCGCGCGTATGCGATCATGCACCGCGAGCATCATGCCTTCAGCGACAGTCCGGATGATCCGCATTCGCCACATCAGCATCGGAATGTTTTCCAGATGATGACCTACACGTATAACTACTACAGTGATCTGGTGAACAATCCGGGACGTTCAGATCGTTTTGGTGAGACTGCCCCCTCCTGGCCGTTTCTTGAAAAGCTCGGCGAAAGCTGGATCATGCGGGTAAGCTTCATGCTTGCCTACACCGCGTTCTACATCGCTTTTGCTCCGTCCCCGTGGTTCTTCCTGATGCTGCCGATTCACTTCGTGATGGGTCCGACTCACGGCGCAATTGTGAACTGGTGTGGTCACATGTATGGTTATGTCAATTTCAAGGAGACCAAAGACAACTCCCGCAATACCCTGCCTTTTGACTTTCTTGCACTCGGTGAACTCTTCCAGAACAATCACCATCGCTATCCACGTCGCCCGAATTTTGCGGTGAAGAAATTCGAATTTGATCCGACCTACCCGCTTCTGAAGCTCATGCACTTCCTGCGGATCATTCAGCTCCGCCCGGTAGCAGTCAGTTCACACGTCGAAACAGCAGTACAGCGAAAAGATGAGGTCGGCGTCTGATTTCCTGACATTGCGAATCCGACAGATTCATGCAAACGGCGCAGTAATGCGCCGTTTTTTGTTGTGCGTTTTTTTTGTGGTGGGGTTCACTCTTTATCTCACCCTGAGCTTGTCGAAGGGTCTTTCTTTTTTAGACATTCGATAAACGAAGAAGATGCTTCGACAGGCTCAGCATGAAGAAGCGGAGAAGTGCTGGATGAGGGAATCAGGATGTTGCAGTCGTGATGTAGCAATTCGGATGTATCAATCAGGATGTGGTTTACACAAAGAAGTTGCTGATGAACTGCGTGTACGATCAATCCTTCCTGATCACTTCAGTAAGAGCATCTTCCGTGACTGAGTCTGATCGCCGGATTTTAGAACTGAGAAATAGACTCCACTAGAGACCAAGTTCCCTTCGCGGTTTTTGCCATCCCATTCGATGGTATGCCTGCCAGCTGCGAAACGCTGGTTTGCCAGGGTTCGAATGTTCTGACCAAGCACATTCACAATCTCCAGGCTGATTTGCTCGGGAGATTCAATGACAAAATCTAAGCGGGTTGTCGGATTAAATGGATTCGGATAGTTCTGATGGAGCGTGATCGAATGGGGAATTGGAAGACTCTCATCGCCGACGTCTGTTTTCGTGCTAAGATCATAAATCGTTACAGTCTTGTTGCTGATGGTCAGAAGATGCAATCGATGTGAAGAAGTCCCGTATGGCTGAAAGAACTTTGCATATGAATAGCCAATTGCGACAGGAATCTCCTGACTCCTACTTCCCGATTGAATATCAACCGACTGTACTTCGGTGTTATCCAACCAGAGAAATTTCTTTTCAATTCGGTCGAGATAGTAAAAAGTGGGTGATGCAGCATGATAATAGATTTCATTCCAACCGCCTTCGTTCATCTTGTATCGAGCGAGGTAGGCGCCTGATCCATGAATTCCAGCCGGATCGACACCGACGGTCAGAGTGAGCAAGTCATCGCCGAGATTCGCCGCCTCTTCAGGCAAGACCCAGGCATCATTTACATTGAACTTATCGGTCCACTTCTGCAGTAAGATGGTACCACTCGTTGCGCGAATAGTTATTCCTGCACTCATGAAGTTTTCCCACGGGGGGTTGCTAAAACGGCGGTACCCCTTGATGCAGGAAATTTCCAGTGAACTGGGCTGACTTACAAACTGATATGGAGAAAAGAATTCAACTTTTCGTGAGGAAGGTAGGATCGCTCCGGTTGGATCACAGTAAACCATCCAATCGCTCTGAAACTCCGTATCATAGCCCGGGGAGTTCTCACGTCGCACATGTCGCATTCCGACACGAATTCGACGTGATTCGGTGATACTCATGTCGACATAGCTCGTTAATTCTACACTTGCCGGGTCAATAAACTCGAGGAAATAGAAAGATTGACTGTCTGATGCAAGGATCGCTGATGTCGAGTCGGTTGGGATATCGGGGGCAAATCTTTCGACTGCAAATCGAAAAAGACTCCCGCTGGAACCCGCACGTGCACTAACGACGTAACGAGATTGATGGCTAGAATCGACATACTGAAAGATATCTCTGGTTTTTACTCCGGCATTAGAACGGTGAGAGCGAGCCCATATCTGTGTGCCGGTGAGATCGAATCTTCGGATGGAATCATCTATTCCGTTCAAAGCAGTTCTGGTCTGTAAAAAGACTCCGTCAATCTCGCCTGAAAGAGAATATGATGGGCAAGCCGTGGACAGGAAACTCAGTTGGGGATAGTCCGATTGGAATACGATTTCAGCACCGAAGGTCGAAGGTGCACTGATTGAAATCAATGCGAGGGATACAAGAAAGCGAAGCAACATGGTCATTCCACTCCTGCTTTCAATATACGGCAAAAATGTACGAGAGCAATCCGTCATCATACTTTTCTGGTCGAGGAAGATGCATCGACAGGCTCAGCATGAAGAATTAGAGGAATTCAGGAACGAATCAAGCAACTCTTCATCTCACCCTGAGCTTGTCGAAGGGTCTTCTTCGAATTGCGCGCGAAAGAATCACCTTGCTACTCTGCGTCGTCGCTGTGCGAGCTTCCTTCCGACTGTTCCACCGGTGCGACATACCCCGGTGGGGGAATCTGCTCGATTGCTTCCATGATCTGGCGAAGCATCACATTGGCATTCATATCATCTGCAAACACCAGCGGTTCCTTGAATGTAATGGAGGTCTTCTTTCCGGGATTGTTGAATGAAAAGCCCCGTTTCCCCAATGCCGCGCGAAAACCTCCAATGACAACAGGAACCACCACCGGTCGTTTCATCTTGATGATATGACAGACTCCGCGTCTCCCTTTGGCGTACGGGGTTGTCGTTCCTTGCGGAAAGGTCATCACCCAGCCGTCATCGAGGGCTTCGAATACTTTCGTGAAGTCCCCCAGCCGAGCCATCTTCTTCACTTCCTGACCCGCCTCCCGAAATGTGCGCCGAGTATTAATCGAGCCACCGTAGGCGAGCATCTTGGGCATGAATCCGGACATCATCGTCTCCTCTGCCGCTACGTAGTAGTAGCTCGTGCGGATGAGGGGCAGATACCAGGGAAGGGGGAGGTGACTCTTGTTCGATTTCGCTCGAAGTGAGGAAAAGATCAGGATCATGGCGATCACATCAGCAAAGTAGGTCTGGTGCGACGAGACAAACAAAACTCCGGTCTGGGGGAGTCGGTGCAATACCTCTATCCCTTGAATTCGTAAGGGGTTCCAGATGCGGAAGACCGGATAGCTGACCATCCCGACGGCAATAAAGAGCAGCCGCTTGAGCCAGCGCTGGCTTCCCAGAATGTCACGATTCATATACTAACCCGCGCTATGTCCATTGTTAGCCAGATATGTGGAGAGGGGTGGAATCTCATCTGCGGCGAGAAGGATACGAGGGAAGATGTCTGGTATCAACTGCGAACTCAGCGGCTCGTTTTTCCCCTTCTACGGACTTGTCGATTTACGCCGATATACTTTCGGTAGACCGTGCAGAAGTGATTTCCCAGGGCGGGAAAAATGGTTTGCCGCCCACTCGATTGGCTCGTACTTTCGCGCTTCTTTATCAAAGGTATCGGATGACGCTCCGGCAGAATCGACTCGGATGAAACCGGAACCGTGATGCCAGTGTTGCAGGAACAAGGCAGAGTATGCCTTGCTGCGAAGCAAAGAGACCTATTGCAAATGGAACTGACTGAAGTCCGCGAAGACATCAGCAATAAAGCAGGTACCCAATGTCGATGACTGACTCGTCCTGGAAACACAACGACTTCGACGCTGAGAATCAGGAATGGCTCGATTCGCTGGATGCAATCTATCAGCATCAGGGACGCGGACGCGTGCTTGATCTGCTGCGCCGCCTTCAGATTCGCGCCAGTTCACACGGGATCGATCTCCCGTTCTCTGCCAATACGCCATATATCAATACAATCTCTCCCACCGAACAGCCGATCTTCCCGGGGAATCGTGAGATCGAGCGTCGGATCAAGAGTATCATCCGTTGGAACGCGATGGCGATGGTTGTGCGCGCCAATCGGAAGATTACCGGCATTGGCGGACATATTTCAACCTACGCCTCTGCTGCGACTCTACTTGAAATCGGCTTCAATCATTTCTTCCGCGGACGGACTGACAAACACCCCGGCGATATTGTCTATTTTCAGGGGCACTCTGCTCCGGGAATCTATGCCCGTGCATTTGTAGAGGGGCGAATCAGCGAGCAGCAGCTCGAGCATTTCCGTCAGGAGCTTGCCGATGGGGGGGGATTGTCATCCTACCCACATCCGAAACTGATGCCCGATTTCTGGCAGTATCCGACAGTCTCGATGGGGCTGGGGCCGATCATGGCAATCTATCAGGCGAGATTCAATCGCTATATGCATGATCGCGGCATGGCCGACACCTCCGATCAAAAAGTCTGGGCGTTCCTGGGGGACGGTGAAATCGATGAACCGGAATCACTCGGAGCGATCACCCTCGCCTCGCGTGAACGTCTCTACAATCTCGTCTTCGTCGTTAATTGCAATCTGCAGCGTCTTGATGGTCCCGTTCGTGGGAATGGAAAGGTCATTCAGGAATTAGAAGCGGCATTTCGCGGAGCAGGGTGGAAAGTAATCAAAGTCATTTGGGGGACAGACTGGGATCCGCTCATTGCCGCCGATGCAGATGGATCACTGATCAAGAGGATGGAAGAAATTCCGGACGGACAGTATCAAAAATATGTCGTCTCACCGGGAAGCTATATCCGTCAGGATTTCTGCAACGGGAATCAGAAGCTGCATGATATTTTCAGTCACTATAGTGATGCCCAGGTGCAGCGGTTCCGTCGTGGCGGACATGACCCGGAAAAAGTCTACGCCGCCTACAAACTGGCGATGGAGCAGACAAATCAACCGACGGTCATTCTTGCACACACCATTAAAGGATACGGTCTCGGTGAAGCGGGTGAAGGAAAGAATATCACCCATCAGCAGAAGAAATTGAATGAGTCAGAACTTCGTGAATTCCGTTCGAAGTTTGGCATCCCGATCTCTGATGACGACATCGACAAAGTCCCATTCTATCGTCCTCCGGATGATTCTGAGGAGATGCGCTATCTTCGCGCCCGTCGCGAAGAGCTAGGTGGTTCACTGCCGAAGCGCATGGTCACGGCCCCCGCGATGCCCTCGACTGATGAATCACTCTGGGCGGAATTCTACAAAGGTTCCGGCGAACGAACGATGGCTACAACGATGGCATTCGTGCATTTGCTGTCAAAGTTGCTCGTTGATGAGACTTACGGGAAATGCATCGTGCCGATTGTACCGGATGAAGCACGCACCTTCGGAATGGAATCACTCTTCCGCAAAGTCGGGATCTATTCCCATGTCGGGCAGATCTACGAGCCGGTCGATCGTGATACGCTGTTGTATTACAAGGAAGCGCGTGATGGTCAAATTCTTGAAGAGGGAATTACCGAAGCCGGTTCTCTTTCTTCTTTCATAGCCGCCGGTACTGCCTATGCCACTCACGGTGTGAATATGATTCCGTTCTTTATCTTCTATTCGATGTTCGGTCTTCAGCGTGTCGGCGATCTGGTATGGGCCGCCGCTGATATGCAGGCGAAGGGGTTTCTGTTAGGCGCGACTGCAGGACGGACCACCCTTGCTGGAGAGGGGTTGCAGCATCAGGATGGACAAAGTCATTTGTATGGACTCGCCTATCCGACACTCAAAGCATACGACCCCGCCTTTGCCTTCGAACTTGCGGTGATCATTCGGGATGGACTCGAGCGCATGTATGTGAAGAATGAACCGTGGCTCTACTACCTCACGGTTATGAATGAATTTTATACGATGCCACCCATGCCGGAAGGGAAGAAGCCCGGCGAGGTCGAAGAGGGAATCCTTCGTGGTATCTATCGCTTCAAAAGCTCCGGCAAAAAAGGGAAAGCACAGGCACATCTTTTCGGCAGCGGGACAATATTGAACGAAGTTCTGAAGGCGCAGGAGATGCTCGTGAATGAGTACAGTATCCGCGCAGATGTCTGGTCAGTAACCAGCTACAAGGAATTATATTACGATGCGATGGATGCCGAGCGCGAGACATTGCTGAATCCTTCAAGCAATCGGAAGCCCTTCGTTGCATCCGCGCTCGAAGGTGAGAGTGGTGTTTTTGTGGCGGCATCAGATTATGTCCGTGCCTTGCCACTCAGTATCGCCAAGTGGCTGCCGGGATCACTCATCGCGCTTGGCACCGACGGCTTCGGTCGCTCGGAGAGCAGACCGGCACTTCGTAATTTCTTTGAAGTCGATGCACGCTACGTCGTGATTGCGACGCTGAGCCAATTGGAGCGAACTGGCGAACTGAAAGCCGGAACGACGGTGGCCGCAATGAAAAAACTGGGAATAGACGCACAGAAGGTCAATCCGTTGACCGCCTGACAGGTCGAGCAGTACTGAATGAACGAACGATAGACTGACGGAACGAAAGTAAAGAATCATGGGATCGATTATCGAAGTACCAATTCCGGATATCGGCGAAAAAGTCGAACAGGGACAAGTGGTCGGTCTGCTTGTCACACAGGGACAAACCGTCACCGCTGATCAACCATTGCTCGAATTTGAAACTGATAAAGCTGTTGTCGAAATCCCTGCGCCGCAGGCAGGAGTGGTCAAAGAGATTTCGGTCAAGGTTGGAGATAAGGTCAAGGTCGGGACGATTTTTCTCCGTCTCGAAAGCACCAACGGTGCAACCGCCGCAGCCGCACCTAATACACCGGTTCCTGCGGCAGCACCGTCATCTCCAAAGATTGCAATTGTCCCTGAGACAAAAGTTGTAGACACGAAGTCAGATGCAGTTCGCCAGCAAATGCAGCCACCCCCTCAAGTTGTAATTGCTCCAACCTCCAGCGCACCGCGTGATCTTGCACCGGCTTCCCCGTCGGTTCGGCGACTTGCCCGTGAGCTGGGTGTAGATGTGAATATCGTCGCAGGGAGCGGGAGCAGTGGGCGAATTTCTGAAGATGATGTCAAAGCCCATGTCAAATCTCGAATCAACTCAGCATTTGTTGCGGGGACTGATACCGGAAGCACGATCGCACCTGCGCCTGATCTTCCGGATTTTGCGGCATGGGGAATGATTCGACGTGAGTCGATGTCCGCCATTCGGAGTGTCACTGCACGTTCGATGACCACTGCATGGCAGACGGTGCCGCATGTGACACAATTCGATAATGCAGATATTACCGCGCTCGAAGAGTATCGCCACACCATCGCACACCGCTATGAGAAAGCCGGTCTGAAAATCACGTTGTTGCCGTTTGTGATGACGGTCATGACTCGCGCGCTGAAACGTTTCCCGAAATTCAACGGCTCCCTTGATTTGGCTCGTCAGGAATTGATTCTGAAAGAGTATTGCAATATCGGAATCGCAACCGCGACTGATCGCGGTCTGCTGGTGCCGGTAGTTCGCAATGCCGATCAGAAATCGATAGTGACACTTGCTCGCGATATCGCTGATCTTTCAGAACGTGCTCGTACGCGAAAAATTGCTCTCTCCGAGATGGAGGGGGGAAGTTTCACCATTTCAAATCAAGGTGGTATCGGCGGCACACAGTTTACTCCGATTGTCTACTGGCCGCAGGTGGCGATCCTGGGGATGAGTCGTTCCTCTGTGCAGCCAGTCTGGAAAGAGAATGCCTTCGTGCCGCGGACAATTCTTCCCCTGTCGTTGTCGTATGATCACCGGATGTGTGACGGCGCCGAAGCGGCGGCATTTCTTTCATTCGTCGTCGAGTCGCTGAGCAATCCCTTCGCGATGTTTGTTGAGTAGAGATGTCAGTGACACCCGACAAGCCACTCCACGTTGCGGTCATCGGCGCCGGTCCCGGCGGCTATGCCGCCGCTTTTCGTGCGGCCGATCTTGGCTGTCAGGTGACGCTGATTGATCCGGAAGAAAATCCCGGCGGTGTCTGTTTGTATCGCGGTTGTATCCCGTCGAAAGCACTGTTGCACGCAGCTGCGGTGATTCACGAATCCGAACGTGCGAATGAGTTTGGGATATCATTCTCCTCTCCCAAGATTGACCGCGCCAAACTTACCGCATGGCGTGCATCTGTGGTTCGCAAACTCACCGGCGGACTCGGGCAATTGGTTAAAAGTAGAAAAGTGACCCATATCAGAGGTATGGCGACATTCACTTCTTCTCATTCACTTTCTATCGCACTCAACGCTGGCGGGACGCAAGAGCTTACTCCCGACAAGATTATTCTCGCCACCGGATCATCTCCCATCACCCTTCCGATCTTCCCTGCAAAATCTCCTCGACTTCTTGATTCGACAAGTGCATTGGAGCTCGCGACTCTTCCGAAGACATTGCTGGTCGTCGGTGGCGGATACATCGGACTCGAGCTTGGCTCAGTCTATGCCGCGCTCGGAACAAAGGTGACCGTAGTAGAAATGGCAGACCAGCTCCTTCCCGGAGCTGATCCAGACCTCGTGCATGTTCTCTCGAAAAGTATCACTCCGCATTTCGCTGCCGTGTTACTCAAGACGACGGTGACTGCTGCGACCGAATCAAAAAATGGGATGGAAGTCACGCTAAAATCAGACGGCACTGATCGAAAAGAAACATTTGAGAACGTGCTCGTCGCCGTCGGTCGTCGCCCGAATAGCAGTGGCTTTGGTCTTGAAAAGACCAAAGCGAAAATTACGTCTCAGGGATTCGTGCAGGTCGATCTTGCTCGTAAAACCGATGACGCAGACATCTACGCCATCGGCGATATCACCGGACAACCGATGCTTGCTCACAAGGCCTCACACGAGGCCCATGTCGCCGTTGATGCGATTCTCGGTCACAAAGTCGCCTTCGAGCCGCGAGCGATTCCGGCGGTGGTTTTCACCGATCCCGAAGTCGCCTGGTGTGGGATGACCGAAAAAGAGGCACGCGATGCAGGTCGTGAAATCGTAGTCACCAAATTTCCGTGGGCAGCGTCCGGTCGTGCACTGACTCTTGGCCGGTCAGATGGTCTCACTAAGTTGATTTGTGATAAAAAGACTGAACGAATTCTTGGCGTCGCTATTGTCGGACCGAACGCCGGGGAGTTGATCACACAGGCGGTGGTTGCCATTGAGATGGCCGCGACGGCGAGTGATCTGACATTGTCGATTCATCCTCATCCGACACTCTCCGAAACGATAATGGAATCTGCCGAACTCTTTTTCGGCTCCAGTACCCACTACTACCGTCCGAAGAGCGTATCCGGCAAGTAGAGAAGCGTTCGCATGAACTGTTCTGGAACTCTTCTTTGTTTTTCGCTTCTGTTTCTTCTTTCCTCTTGCTCATCCCAGACAAACACGAGAAGCGATAGTATTCCAAAGAACCAGTCGCAAAGTGATGCTCCGTCAAGAAAGCCGGTTATTCCTTCCTGCAAAGAGGACGGACGAATCTACGTCATACGCAATACTCACGACACGGTTATCAGCATTCCCGTCGAAATAGTTGACACCGAATCGGGGAGAAATCTTGGGCTGATGTACCGAGACCAGCTCTCAGATACCTGCGGGATGTTATTCATATTTGAGAGGGAACAGCGACTCTCATTCTATATGAAAAATACCATTCTCTCACTTGATATGTTTTTCATTAAAGGGGATGGGAGATTGATAACGGTCCATGAATACACTACGCCATTTGATGAGGGTTCATATCCCGCGTCCGAACTCTGTCGATTTGTATTGGAAACAACAGCCGGATTTCGCGCCCGTCACGGTATCAAGCTCGGCGATCGAATCACCTACCGTCGCAAGTAACCCCGCAGTCATGTTGGAAAAGTTCAGGAGTTATTTCTTCGAAATCGGCTGAGCATTGCGTCCCAGCGGGAAATCTTCACGCGCCAGAAGTTGCGCGATCATCCCTTTTGCCTGCAGATGAATATCCGGTTTGGTACTTGATCTCAGAATCGCTCCTGACCAGACATTGACACGATAGTGTGGCGGTTGCGCCCAGACCTGAAGCCAGACCCCCTGTGCATAGACATCTGGTCGTGGTCGTGGGCGGGTGACCAGATTGGCACCGGAGGTAGCATTCGCTTCTGGTCGTACGAAGTCCGCACCCTGTTGAAAAAACCATGCCTGCATGATCAGGTCAGGGAGCTGCCCAGCGCGATAACGGACCACCACGCTGTCTGCCGCGACCTTATCCGGCGTGAGCGGAATGGTGAACATCTGCCAACGATTGTCGGACGGATTTCCAACCGAATCAGGAAGATAGCGCAGATCGATATCGAGGTTCTCAAGAGATACCGGCTCGTTTGACATCCCAGCTTTGTTCAGTGCGCTGCTTGTTCCACCACCGTGCAGCGAGGGGCGTTCCAGTGGTAAGTAGGCGACCGAATATCCTCGCGGCATCATCGCCTGTTTGAAATAGCCGTACATCTGCTTCTCCTGCAGCTCAGAGAATCCTCGCGACTTATCTCCCGGCGACCAAAAGATCGGTTCTTCACGGAAGTTCATCACTTCATTCGGAAAGAGTGCTTCCCGTTGTTGTTCGGAAATCATCGGAGAGGGGCGACGATACCAGTCCTGAAAATAGATCGGAATAAATCCGATGGAACTGCTTTCATTGAAACGAAAGTCCGGATCGGCAACACTCTGTGATACGATCCGATTCCCGTTCTGAGGTCCATAAGATGTGACAGGACTACAGGTGGTCAGAGCGAATGCGATGAGCAGCAGCATTGCAAAGAGAATGCAGTGCTCAATTGCAGGGCTAAGTTGTCTTCTGTCTTGAGGATAAGGGTATACATAGTTGGTTCGCAAATTCATGTCCTCACGTATACGAAATGGACGATGTCGGGTACAGTTTTAACATCCCCAATGCGGGTTGTCCTCATGGACGAAAAGCTGTATATTCATTTTCAATCGGACGAATGTAGGATTCTGTAATCCCAAAAGGAGTTCTCCGTGTACCTCAAGCAAATTACGACGATCTTGCTTGTCATCCTCATCAGCAGCAGTCTGGCGATTGGCTTCAGCTTTGGTCCGCCTTACCCGTTGACTGGGGCCCCCGGCGAGTCGCTTTGCACGGTTTGTCACTCCGGGAATCCAGTGAACTCTGGCGGTGGATTACTGACCATCAGTGCTTCCGCATCTCAGTATTTTCGTGGCGATACCATCGCGATACGAATCGATCTTAAACGTCCCGGTGGGCTCATCTGGGGTTTTGAAGCGACCGCCATCAGTGATACAAATGCCCGAATCGGTACCATCCTTGATACATCAGATCGGACGCAACTCTATTTCGCATCCCAAAATGGTCGCCAGTATGCAGCGCATACTACTCTGGGCAGTTTCGCAGGTACGCAAGATTCTTCACCCGGCTGGGGATTCCTCTGGGTCGCTCCGATTTCGGCTCAGGGACCGGTGACCTTTTACGCTGCAGGAAATGCGGGCAATGCTAACGGCGATAATTCGGGCGATTACATTTACACCACAAACTTCACCATCCCTCAGGCACCTTGCTGCCTCGGCATAGTCGGAAATGTTGACTGTGATAACGCAGAATCGGTTGACATTGCCGACCTGACTCGGCTGGTTGACAACCTCTTTATCTCATTTGCCCCACTCTGTTGCGGCGAAGAAGCTAATGTTGATGGTCTGCCGGGTGTCGATATCGGAGATCTGACCAGACTGGTTGATCACCTTTTCATCTCATTTCAGCCACTTCCAGCGTGCTCCTGAAAGAAAGAGTGAAAGGCAAAAAGACCTGCTTCTGAAGACCGATAGTATTTCCGGGTTTCTAGGACCTCATGTGCGGTGTGAGGGTAACTGATAGAGATATGCGATGGTTGAGAATTTTCTCGATTTATGTGCACGATTTCACACGAAGCAGACTCTAAGCATCAGAGACAGTCTACGGACTGATAGTAGTTCCAAACAATTCACATTGGTCAAAACGCGCAGGAGTAGCACATGCGGATCAAACAGCTCATTTCTATCGGACTTGTCATCATGACAAGCAGCTCGCTAGTCATTGGATTTTCAAGCGGTCCGCCGGACGGTGTGACCGGCGGACCCGGCGAAGGGGTCTGTACTGATTGCCACTTTACCAATCCCCTCAACATGGCAGGCGGGACGATTGCACTCACAACGTCAGTTGCGACGTACGATCTTGGAGATACTATCGCCGTTGAAATCGACCTGAGCCGCACAGGGCAGGAGCGATGGGGATTCGAAATCACTGCCCTCAGCAGCTCGAATGTTCGAATCGGGAAGATTCTTGATACATCAGTCTTCACGCAGCTGACGACTTCAATCTCCGGTCGTCAGTATCTCAAGCATGTCACAGCAGGGACATTTGAGGGGACCCTCAATGAATCTCCGGGCTGGGGATTTCGATGGGTTGCGCCGGTGACCGATTCTGGTCCGGTGACATTTTATGTCGCAGGGAATGCAGCAGACGGGAACCTGTTCAATACCGGTGATTTCATCTACACGACAAACAAGACAATTCCACCAACCCCTCCGGGACCGTGCTGTGTGGGGATAGTAGGCAACGTTGACTGTGATGCTGGTGAAGGGGTCGATATCGGTGATCTGACCGTGTTGGTTGATCATCTATTCATCTCATTCACTCCTCTTTGCTGCGAGGCAGAAGGAAATGTTGATCTGGTCGGTGGTGTTGATATTGGTGATTTGACCAAACTGGTTGATCATCTGTTTATCAGCTTTGCTCCGCTGGACGCCTGTATTTGATCTGAATCTCGCCACTCGATAACAATTGACGGGGAATCCTGAAAAGGGTTTCCCGTTTCTTTTTTTTTTTGAGAATTGGATTTGCTCTTCAGGGGTATTCGTCATGTTCAACGAGATGTCATCCGCACCGGATCGGGAAAATCTCGCAGCAGACCAAACCGTGCATTCGTGACCATACTGAATACTGCGGCATGTAATCGCGTCATCGCCGGTTCCCATGCGGCGACTCGCTGAAAGCAATCATCTAACTGCGCCAGATTCTTCGTATGGATGGAGATATTAAATTCCCCCAGTTCGGCAGGCCCGAAGCCGAGTTTGCGGCGACGAATTTTGTAATCTTCAAGTAACCCTTCGCTTCTTAATGCACCAAGATATGCGTGCAGATGATCGCAGAATTCAAGATCCTTACGAGTCTCTTTGATATCACACCAGATTTCGTAGTAGTCCATTTTCTATTCCTTTCAAGTATGATGATCAGTTTGTCGTTTCGTCAGTCTGCACAGGCACGCCAAAGGCACGTGGTTCTTCGTAGAGATTGAAGATCAGCCCGAACGGATCACGAAGATAACAGCATCCCCCCTTTCCTTCCCATCTGACTACTTCGCAGCCACTGGCAAGGAGTTCTTCCTTTGCGCTCTCCAAATCAGGAACGAGGAATTCGAATATGACATTGAGATTCGGACGTTTATCAAGAAAGAGTCGGACCGGGCCGGCTGCAATCTCGGCCGAATCGGGATGTTCATGAGCGACCTGCAATCCCATCACATCCCGGTAGAAAGAAACCATGTTCGGTTGGTCGGGGGATTCCAGACAGATGCATTTACTAAACAGATAGGGCATGAGGTCATGATCCTTCTAAGTTGTTCGCTGATACGAGTTTTCCCTTCAGAGCATAGACCTGAATACAAGTTGGGTCAATGATGACTCTCGGAGAAATCGCCGGTTCCGAATTTTCTTTCATTCAAGGGGATCCCTTTTGATGCCGACAATTAGTTGAAGTCTGTCACCGAATCATGTTCATTACCTGTTCGAAAATCCTCAGGAAAGTACAAAGAGATAAAGGAGTAGATCTCATGAAAAACATTCTCACCGGTCTATTGGTGGTCGCCATGCTGGTAACCTCCATCGGCTGCAGTAACTGGAAAAATCGTGATCGTGGCGCCCTCATCGGTGCCGGTGCTGGCGCAGCAGCCGGAGCGGTCATCGGGGATGCCGCTGGAAACACCGCCCTTGGCGCGATCCTTGGCGCAGTCGTTGGCGGTGCTGCTGGTGCCTATATCGGCAACCAGATGGACAAGCAGGCCGCTGAACTCCAGAGAGATCTCGAAGGAGCCAAAGTCGAACGCGTCGGCGAAGGGATCAAGATCACCTTCAATTCCGGAATTCTCTTTGACGTGAATTCCTCCTCGATGCGCCCAGAAGCGGTGACAAATCTGCAGAATCTCTCGGCGGTGCTGAATAAATACCCGGACACCGAAGTGCTGATCGAAGGGCATACCGATTCTGATGGAACGACCGAGCATAACATGGATCTTTCCAATCGTCGTTCTCAGTCAGTCGCCAACACGATGGAAGCTGCCTCGGTCATGTCCAATCGTTTCATCATCCGTGCCTACGGGGAGTCTCAGCCGATTGCGGACAACGCAACAGCGGACGGGAAACAGCAGAATCGACGGGTCGAGATTGCGATTTACGCAAACGACAAGCTGAAGAATGCCGCGAAGAAACAAATGGGCAATTGATTTCAAATTACTGACAGAATTTGTCATTAAGAAATGGCGTCGAGGTTTTCCTCGGCGCCATTTTATGTTTCGATCGGACGCATCTTGGGAAGGTTTTCCACTTGAAACAATTCTTCATCCGGCTGTATAAACAGAGATGAACAGGGAAAGAGACCGACTACAGCCAGATTCAGAACAAGGGAATATCGGGAGAGCACCTAAAATGCATGGGCAGCCCCCCCCTATTATCCCTCTGGCTGGTTCTGCTCTCCTGGGAAAACACGTTCTTGTCCTGACCTCTCAGTCAGAAGCATACAGCCCGTCACCATCACCTGTTGAAATTCTCGTCCGCCAGCTCGGATCCGAAACCGTTTGTGAAATCTCTTTTGCAACCCTGTTCTCTCCGTTCAAGCCGCAGTCTTTTCGCCGTCTCAGTGACGGCTTCTTTGGCACTCCAAAATTGTTACTCCTGTCACTTCGAGCAACGCAGATCCCGACTTCGATTCTGGTCGGGTCACTCCTGGTCAGTTTTCTCGCTCGTCTTACCGGCCGCAAAGTCCTCATCTATGCTCCGGAAGTCCTACCGGTCTATCAGACCTCATGGCAGAAATTTCTGCTTCGAAATCTGATTTCGTTGTCGGAAGGGTTGCTGGTCAGTGACCGGATGCAATTGAATCAAATCGAGATACACGGCGACTCTGCACATATCGTTGCTTCTCCCAATACATTTTCGAAACTGAAGTCTCAATCTCATACACTTCGTCAAA
This sequence comes from uncultured Ignavibacteriales bacterium, assembly GCA_964518635.1. GTDB lineage: Bacteria > Zixibacteria > MSB-5A5 > GN15 > FEB-12 > CAZFGK01. Next base: position 31,067 of record CAZFGK010000012.1, on the reverse strand, counting down.
TACAGCCGCGGGTACTTGCGCTTGCAACATCTGAAGAAGAACGAAGAATACTCCGAGCCATAGAGTCACGGACTCGTCAGAAATACCCTCGTGCCGAGGTGATCATTCATCGCGAGGGACAAGTGTTTGAAACAGAGCTTTCCAACTATGATGTCGCCTTGATCGTGGCTCAGACCTCCTATTCTCTTGAATTCATACAGCGGGCTATCGATTCAGGACTTATCCCGATTGTCCCCCAGGTCGAGCTTCCGGGCTTGGTTTCTGGCTCAGGTAGCGCGCTGACCGTACGCCCTCTGGATATCGAACAGAGCTCCAATGCCCTCTGTCGGCTGGTTGAAGACCAGACCCTTGTCGCCTCTCTTCGAACGGCGGCTGAGCAGCTCAGAGCAAAGCAGACTCCCGGCAATCTTCTCCAAAGCTGGGCGGATGCTATCCATTCTATTTTCTCAAAACGCGGCTAGCCGCAGTCCAGTTTCTTACCGTTCTACCCTCATTCTCCTCCAACGAAAAGTGATATCCCCCCTGCGGGTTCATTTCTTATCTTCAGTTCATGTCACGCTATAGTTTCAGTCAGTTAGAGACCTACAGTCGCTGCCCAAAGCAGTATCAGTTCAGGTATATCGAAAAACCAGCAGTAGCTGAGCGAACGAGTGCGCGAATCTATCTCGGCAGCGTTGTTCATCGTGTGCTGGAAGAATTACACAAAGCCGCGAATTTCGAGCGTCTTCCCTTAAAGGACGCACTCCTTGCTGACTATGATGCCCAGTGGGAGACCGAAGGGGCAAAGTCGGTGGTGGTCGACGCCGAGCATCAGACCATCGATGATTTCCGCCACATGGGACGCAGTGCTGTTGAAAAATACTATGATGAATTTGCCAAGCAGGCATTCGGTAAGTCGCTGATTGTTGAAGAGAACATGACCTTCTCGCTGCCGCAGATGGGGAGCCAGTCGCCGATTCAATTCAGTGCGAAAATAGATCGTCTCTGGCGACGACCGGATGGAGTGATCGAAATTGCAGATTTCAAGACCGGCACCAGTCTCGCCCCAGCAGATGGGAATCGGTTTCGACGACAGATGGGAATCTACCAGCTCGCGGTGATGTCGAAATGGCCCGATCTGGAGCCGATTGAAGTGGTGCAGCATTTTCTCACCCTCGGCGAACGGGTCCCCTATCGCTTCGAATCAGAACAGCTGGATATTCTCGCTGAAGAGATTCGTGAGGAGGTTCGCCACATTCGTCTCGCCGTTCGTGATACGAATTTCCCCGAACGTGAAGGAGGGCACTGTCGCTGGTGCTCGTACGAGAAGCTCTGCCCGGTAAAAAAATATCGACAGGTTATCGCCGGTGAGGCCGGCGATGCGACACGAGAAGAGATTTCATCCATGGAGAGTCTTCAGCGGCTGGCTCTGGAATTGTTTGATCTGCAGGAAAAGAAAACGGACGCGACCTACCAGTACGATGCAATCAGAGAGGTCTTTCAGAAAGTCGCGAAGGAGTTGGGGCAGACGAGTGTACCGACTCCTATCGGGCGAGTCGGAATCACCCGAACACCTGAAATTTCGATTGTGACAAAGACGAAAGATGAAATAGCCAATGCCGACGCACAGGCACTCATTCGTTCCTGGGGATTCGACGACTACCTGATAGTTGATCTGAAAGCATTTGCAAAGGAGATGGTCGCCAGAGGGAGGATTTCTCGCGAGCAGTATGACCTCCTCACTCCTTACCTGATAAACGAAGAACGAGTGGTAGTACGACCAACAAGAAACAGGAGAAAAGCGGACGAAGTCGCCGATGAGGAGACTTCTTAGTTCACGAGCGAGGCGCTATGAAACGCGGGTTGATCTGACTGTCCCCTTTGTCGTTTTTTCTGTGCTCGGCGTGGGGAGATTTTCTTTCTCCTGACGAGCGTGATGTTCGGCGATAAGTGCCACCACTGCTTTTTTTGTCTCGTCGATTGAGCCACCCGAGGCAGCCATTCTTCCGATACAATAATATTCCAGTCCAATCTCACGAAGAGCTGCGCCATCCAAAGCGTTGCGCGTATCAAAGAGAACCGGACGTGCCAGACGAGCGTAGACTTTCTGAAAGTTGGCCTGTTTGTAAATATCCCATTCGGTCATAAGCACCAACGCCGCGGCCTGTTCACAGGCAGCCATCGGGTCCTCTGCGATAGTCAATTCCGGCAACTCACGCTGTGCCAATTCTGAAGCGAGTGGATCATGGGCAATCACCTGCGCCCCAGCTTCGATCAATTCAGCAGCCACGGCCATCGCCGGCGATTCGCGAGTGTCATCAGTTTTCGGTTTGAAAGCCATCCCCCAGAGTGCGATCCGTTGACCTTTCAGCGAACCAAGTATCTGTCGAAGGCGAGCCACAACGAATGAATGCTGGCGATGATTGACTTCATCACAGGCCTGTGCCATCAGAAATTCCATACCGGTCATACGAGCCGCGGCGGAAAGACTTTTTACATCTTTTGGTAAGCATGACCCGCCATATCCGGGGCCTGCCTGCAAGAATGCAGGACCGATACGAGGGTCCATACCAATCCCCTTTGTCACCTGAGCGATATCGGCACCTGTGAGATCACACAACAGCGCGAGCTCATTCACAAATGAAATTCTCACTGCGAGCATACTATTGGCGGCGTATTTGATAATCTCTGCAGTCTCATTGTTAGTTTCCAGGTACGGAATCTGCCGAGCAATGATCGGGGCGTAGAGTGACTTCATGACTTTTTCAGCCGTCATGGTTGCGCCGCCAATCACGACTCGATCAGGATTGAGAAAATCATAGACAGCAAATCCCTGCCGCAGGAATTCCGGATTAGAGACAATGGCAATCGGTGAACCATGGGTGACACGGGAGGCAACATGTTCATACACTCCGCGCGCGGTGCCGACCGGTACCGTGCTCTTGATTACAATGACAGCATGCTTTTGCAAGTACGGTGCGATCTCTTCTGCTGCACCATAGAGCATGCGCAAGTCAGACGATCCATCCGGCAATGGTGGGGTGCCGACCGCGAGAACGACCACATCGGCGTGTGCTGCACTTGAGACGGTGGTAGAGAAGAAAAGATTTTTTCGGGCGTGATGCCCATTGACCAACTCTTCGAGTCCGGGTTCATAGATCGGCATGATTCCGCGGAGGAGTTTTTCGATCTTCTGTTCATCCCGATCAATAGCGGTGACGGTATGACCGAACTCTGCGAAACAGGCCGCAGCCACCAGCCCAACATAGCCGGTACCAACAACAGAAATTTTCAAAGGTCTTGATCCTGAATGAGCAATTGAATCGGACATGCAAAAAACTCCGGCTGCAGAATCATTCGCTAACCCGGTCACGGGCAGCATACCGGCTGACCAGGGGATCGAAATTCTTCTTCTCTCATACCGTTTGACGGCGGAAGAAGCCCCTGCTCATTTTTTGGATACGTTTTACGCGTGGATGCGCTGTCCTATGAGTCGCTGCACTTCAGCAGCAAAGGGAAGCACGACGTATCGCGGCAGAGTTCGATGTTCTTTCTTGAACGTAAGGAATATATGGCGGTGTTCCAGAATATTCAAGGCGGCGGAAATATCCCAGAGTGGCGGGATGATCAGGACCACTTCTTTACCAACTCGCTGCAATTCGGCAAGAAATCGTTCGGGATCATCGACATGTTCAATGGTGTGGGAGCAGAGGACCGACTCGAATTGCTTGTTCGTGAACGGAAGATTGTAAATGTCTGTCAGTTGCACAAAGTTCGGGACATCTTTATGAAGAAAAATATCAGCGTTCACGCCGCCGCCGTCAGTTTTTCCGCAGCAGATATTGAGTCCCCAGCGGTCTCGTTTCCCGATGATCTGCTTCTTCATCAGATTGTAGCTGAGCTGATTGAGCAACGTGAGAAGAAAGACAAGGGTGAGCACGATTCCGATGATGAGCAGAATGATCTGCACTGCGGTCATGAAATCTCCTGAGGAATAAGGCGTTGTTTTGTATTGAGACGCGAGACCGACTCTGTCAGTGATCGTCCCGTGACCTGTTCATAGTAGCCGATCAACTGATCGGCGATTGCTTTCCATGTTCGTAGTTCTGCCGCAGCTCTGGCCGCGATTTTCATTCGGTTTCTCAGATCGTGATCGGTGGCAAGCAGTCGTACCGCTTGGGCGAATTCTTCATCTGAACGGGCGATGAATCCGGTCTTTCGATCTTCGATGAGTTCCTTCGGCCCCATACTGTCATAGACCACCGCCGGAAGTCCGGAGGATAAACCCTCGAGTACGACATTGCCGAGAGTGTCGGTATGTGAGGGGAAGACAAAAAAGTCCCCATTTGCATACGCAGTGGAGAGCTGCTCCCCTTTGAGACGACCGAGATAGCGAAAGTTTGGATATTCTTTCTGCATCGCTCCGTAATACGGCCCATCTCCGACGATCACGGCATTGAGATCGGGCATTCCGCCGAACATCGCGCCGAGTTGCTGCAAGTTTTTCTCGTAGGCGACACGACCGACATAGAGGGCTTCGACCGGGCGGTCATCAAGCGGACGAGTCCGATGACGAGGATGAAATCGATCGCCATCGACACCACGAGAAAGAACTTCTACCCGCGGCTTCAGTCTTCCTCTGACTTCATCACGAGTATGTTGCGAAGGGGTCAGAATCAACGCCGATTGATTGTAATAGACATTCAGCCAGAAATGCATGATTCCGCCAAACAGTTTGCCGATTGGCTTCCCCCATTTGGTAGTCGAACGAATCTCCACGTAATGATCAAGGGCGGTATGATACAGTCCAATGAGTGGTGCATTGTTCGCACGCGCTCTGGCGACTCCCAACAAACCAAGTGGGCAGGGGGAGCTTGATTGAACGGCGACATATTTTGTGTTGCGAAGCTCTCGGGCGGTGCTTGAGAAGACCGGAAAGAGATCGATCCAGCGATGGGGATCAATTTTGGCAGGAACCACCGGCTTGTGTGTGAAGATTCTCAGCGAACCCATCCGGTCGATTCTTGATTCCGGCCCATAGCCGACGACATCGGCCTCTAGCCCGGCCTCTGCCAGAAGGGGAAGAAGAGACCAATAAGTAGTCACCACCCCGTCGGTTTCTCCGAAACGACCGAGATTGCCGGCAATGATCAGGACACGACCGGTCACATCGACCTCATTCGCCCTGGGTGATTGCTAAACAGCAAGGAGGTCGATTCATTAGCAGAGTATGTCTTCACCAGATCCTTTTTTGTTACGGGTCATGCAGACCATCACGGAGCAGCAGCTGATACCAGTAGGTCATCCCGATCAGCTGACTTCGAGAGGAGTAGCAAAACAGCATATTCTGGTCGCGCTCTCAGGTGGAGCAGATTCGACTGCGCTGCTGGTAGCCCTCTGGCGGCTCCGAAACCGCCTCAAACTCCGGCTCTTCGCCCTGTATGTCAACCATGGATTACGTCCGGCCGCAGTTCTGCGCCGAGAAGAGCTTCATTGTCAACGACTTTGCGAAAATCTCGGGGTTCCTCTTCAGATCGAACGGGTAGATATCCCGAAACTTGCACGTCAGCACAAAATTTCACTCGAAACTGCAGGAAGACAGGTCCGATATCAACTGCTTCAAGATCATGCCTTGCATATCAAAGCCAACCTGATCGCGACAGGGCATCACCAGGATGACCAGATCGAGACCGTACTTTTCCGGCTCCTGCGTGGTGGCTGGTTGGATTCACTTGCGGGGATTCCGTATCGCCGGGGAGTGATTATTCGCCCCCTGCTCGATTGCAAGAAATCGGAAATCCTCTTCTTCCTCCGCCGCGAAAAGAGAGGATTCCTCAAGGACTCGTCCAACAAAGATATGAGTTTCTCACGTAACAAGATTCGAGGAGAGATTCTTCCACTTTTGAGAAAGCTCCTCCCGACAATTGAAACTGCTCTTCTGGGATACTCCCTGCATGCGAGGAGGTTTTCACAGCAAACTGGAGGACTCGTAGAAAAATTTCTGAACCAGCATAGTTTTCTCACCCCCTGCGGGAAACTTCTTGTTGATCGACAACAGTTTACACGCCTTTCTCCGGATATGTCCTGCCATGTGATCAGAGAGGGAGTTCAAAGAGTCACTTCGCATTTTTCGACAATCTCTCCCGATCAGGCGGGCGAGGCTATTGAGGTCGCACAGAACCGAATGGAGAGTGTGAATCTCTCAGATGGGATGACCCTTCGACAGGGCTCATGGCCGGGGTTCAAAGTCGAGGACCTGCTTGTACTCTCTCCGAAGTCAGTACGGATGGATGAGGTTGTCATAGAGCTTCCTCCCAAAGGGAAACAGTCGGTCTCACTCTTTTCTGGCAGGGCAAGAATGAGTATTTCGCACACTCGCATTCTGCGTATTCCGGGTGATCCCTATTCAGTCAAGTTAGACGCCTCAAAAGTTATCTCGCCATTGGTAGTGCGGCCGTGGAAATCCGGCGATCGTATCGTGATGCTGGGAATGAAAGGAAGCAAGAAAGTGGGAGATATCCTGACCGACCGAAAATTTCCGGCATTTATGCGAGACGAACAACTGGTCGTGGCAGATCAGACGGGGATTATCTGGCTAGTCGGGCATGTCATTGCTGATCGGGTGAAACTGACCCCTGCTACGAAAACAGCAATTCAGCTGAAGTTTGAAATTCGTGAGGATTGCCTGTGAGCCCGGTTGCCCGTCAGCACGTCGAAATCCTCCTGAATCAGGAGACAATTGCCAAACGAATAACCGAGCTGGGGAATCAGATCAGTCAGGACTATCCCGGGAAGAAATTACTTGTGATCGGGGTGCTGAAGGGGTGCATGATTTTCATGGCCGACCTCGTTCGGGCGATCCATCTGCCGGTCGAGATCGAGTTCATCTGGGCATCTTCTTACCGAAAAGGGACCGCCCGTGACGAGGAAATCCATCTCGGTGGCGGAGACTGGGCGATTTCGGTAGGTGGGCGGGATGTTCTTCTGGTTGAAGGGGTTATCGAGTCAGGACGAACCGCAAAGATGATTATTGAGAAACTTCGTGGGATGAACCCGGCCTCATTGTCGCTGGTCACCCTGATCGACAAGCCCCAGCGTCGCCGTTCCCCGGTAGAGATCAAATACAAGGGATTCACCGTCGGGAATGAGTTTATCATTGGCTATGGGCTGGACAATACTCAGCAACATCGGAATCTTCCCTTTATCGGGAAACTTACGGAGTAGTGCGATCAGTTACCGGGTACTCTTCAATTTCAGCGAACTATACCCACAACCGATGGTTATAACCCGCGTAAATAAAGAAGCTGACGAAACGGATTTTCCGACGATATTTACCCTGAACCCTGACGGTCGGGCATGGCAAGACGCCGGGCTCGATATTCGTACGCAATTGGAAGGTGGATACAAGTAACCGTGAGTGATGATTCTCCGCGCCCGGATCGTCCGAAGCGCCCTGATCAATCTCGACCGACGATGAAGATGCCCGGCTATGGCCGAACGATTTTGTTCTGGATGACACTCATCCTCGGCATGTTCCTGCTCTACAGTGTGCTTTCAAATCTCTCGAAAGGGACGGCAGAGATCAGCTACTCGGAATTTATCTCGCAGATGGAGCAGAAGAATGTTTCCGAAGTTGTACTGGCGGATCGATCAGTTGAAGGAAAACTGATCAAGCCGACGACCTTCGCTGGAAATCGGGTGACTACTTCGGTTAGTAAATTTACGACCCGAATTCCATTCGCCGACAACAGCTATGATCTGACGAATCGAATCGAACAGTCGAATGTGAAGATCGTCGCACGTGAACCCGATGTCACCATGTGGCAGATACTCATGACGGTCGGACCGTTTGTGCTGATTATCGGATTCTATTTTCTGTTCATGCGTCAGATGCAGGGTGCGGCTGGTCCGAAAGGGCTCTTCTCATTTGGTAAGTCGCGTGCAAAACTGAATACCGATGAACGCCCGAAAGTAACATTCAGCGACGTTGCCGGTGCTGATGAAGCGAAAGAAGAACTCCAGGAGATTATCGAATTCCTGAAAGAGCCGGGTAAATTCCAAAAACTCGGCGGCAAAATTCCAAAGGGCGCGCTTCTTCTTGGCCCTCCCGGAACCGGGAAGACTCTTCTTGCCCGCGCGGTTGCAGGTGAAGCAGGGGTTCCATTCTTCTCAATGTCCGGCTCTGACTTTGTTGAAATGTTTGTCGGTGTTGGTGCCAGCCGTGTGCGCGATCTTTTCGAACAGGGAAAGAAAAATGCCCCCTGCATTATTTTCATCGACGAAATCGACGCCGTCGGTCGTCATCGTGGCGCTGGTCTCGGCGGTGGACATGATGAACGTGAACAGACCTTGAATCAATTGCTCGTTGAGATGGATGGTTTCGAATCAAATGACGGTGTCATTCTGATTGCAGCGACCAACCGTCCCGATGTCCTCGATCCCGCACTCATGCGTCCCGGTAGATTCGACCGTCAGATTGTGGTCGCGATTCCTGATGTCAAAGGGCGCGAGGGAATCTTGAAAGTACATCTGCGCAAAGTGAAGACCTCACCCGAGATTGATGTCTCGGTGCTGGCTCGCGGTACTCCCGGTATGTCCGGCGCAGATCTTGCAAATATGGTGAATGAGGCCGCGCTGCTTGCTTCACGACGCAATCGTGATGCGATCATGATGGATGATTTTGAAGAGTCGAAAGACAAAGTGATGATGGGTTCTGCGCGCAAGTCAATGGTCATCACCGATTCTGAAAAAGAGATCATTGCCTATCATGAAGCCGGGCACGCCCTCGTTGCAAAGCTTCTTCCCAAGGCCGATCCAATTCACAAGGTGACAATCATACCGCGCGGGATGGCACTCGGTGTGACGCAGTCACTGCCGGTTGATGAACGTCATACGCATTCTCGTGACTATCTCGAATCACTGCTTGCGGTGATGATGGGTGGACGTGTGGCGGAGATTATCGTGTTCGATCAGCTTGATACCGGCGCAGGGAACGATCTGGAACGTGCAACACGTCTCGCTCGCAAGATGGTCTGCAACTGGGGGATGTCGGATCGTCTCGGGCCGGTGACGTTTGGCAAGACTGATGAGCATATCTTCCTCGGTCGGGAGATTCAGCATCAGAAAGAGTATTCGGAAGAGACCGCACGACTGATTGATCAGGAGATTCGCCGTTTTGTGGAATCTGCCGAAGAGACCGCAAAGCGAATTGTGACCAGCCATGTCGAAAAACTACATGCCATCGCCAAAGCACTGCTGGAGCGAGAGATTATCGACGGCCGCGAGGTCGACGAAATCATCAATCGCCCAAGCAGCGACCCTGCTCTGGTTGGTTCGCCAGTTCCGGCATAAGATGCAGTTCTCAATATAGTCGATTGACAGCCCCGCCTCGGCGGGGCTTTTTTATGCAGTGGATTCCAGCCTTGAGAAAAATCAGCGAGTCACACATTTGATACTACCGAATGGGAATTTCATTTCACTCGACTCCCCGATTGTGATGGGGATTCTGAACTGTACGCCGGATTCATTTTCAGATGGCGGAGCGTTTGATACACATGATCGTGCCATCACCCACGCCGAGCAGATGATCGCCGACGGCGCAATGATTATCGACGTCGGCGGAGAATCGACTCGCCCCGGTGCTGCGCCGGTTTCGTCATCGGAAGAACAGGCGCGAGTGATTCCGATCATTCGTGAAATTGCTAAACGAAGCAGCATTCCGATTTCAATCGATACCTATCATGCCGAGACTGCGCAGCGTGCACTTGATGCCGGTGCTGTGATTCTCAATGACATCACTGCTCTTCGAGGCGATGCGAGAATGGCAGATATCGCTGCAAAATCCGGTGCGCCGGTGATACTCATGCATATGCTCGGCACACCGCAGACGATGCAACAGTCGCCGTCCTATACGAATGCCGTGTCAGAAATCGTCGCATTTTTTCATGATCGGATCGCATTCGCCGAAGCGCAGGGGATCGCACCGGAGAGTATCATCATCGATCCGGGGATCGGTTTCGGCAAACGTCTCGAAGATAACCTTGCGCTGCTCGGGCATCTGAGCGAGTTTACGGCACTGGGGAAAACAGTCATGATCGGCCTGTCACGAAAGTCATTCATTCAGAAAATCGATCCGCGTGCGGTGGAGCCCTCCGACCGTCTTGGTGGCACTCTCGCAGCGACGATCTTCGCTCTGCAGCAAGGGGCGACAATCATTCGCGCCCATGATGTCCGCGAGACGGTTCAGGCAATCAAAGTCTGGCAAAGGATCGCGAGCGTATGAGTTTTCCGAATCTCGATTTTCTTACCTTCCGCTGGAATGATGCCCTCGATATTCTGATTGTCGCCTTTATTCTCTATCAGGGTTTCCGCCTCGTGCGCGGCACGCGCTCGGCGCAGATCATTCTCGGGTTGGGGCTGCTGGTGATCGTCGCGATTCTTGCCTATGTCGCCAAGTTTGAAGGGGTCCTCTGGCTTTTCTCGAATCTCACAACCTTCGGTCTTCTCGTACTGGTTGTCGTATTTCAGCCCGAGCTTCGCGCTGCTCTTGCGAATCTTGGGCAGAATCGTCTGTTTCGTATTTTCGTGCCGTTGCAGGCCGAGCGGGTAGTTTCGCAGGTCGATACTGCGGTGCAGAAACTCGCCGATTTGCGCTATGGCGCGCTGATGGTCTTCGAGCGGAGTACCGGACTTCGCAACGTCGTCGAGACCGGAAAATCGCTCAGCGCGAATCTCTCTTCTGAGCTGCTCATCGCACTCTTCACACCGCGAACGCCGCTTCACGACGGGGCAGTGATCATTGCGGGGGAGATGATACTGGCGGCGGGATGTTCGCTGACGATGACCAGTGACGCTCGTTATCGCGACCTGTTTGGGATGCGTCACAAGGCGGCAATTGGGATTAGTGAGGTCTCGGATGCGGTGGTAGTGATTGTGTCGGAGGAGACAGGACAGATTTCGATTGCCTATGACGGCGAACTGGAGAGCAATATCCCCCGGTCATCATTTAGTGCTCGGTTTGCGGAGTATCTGAGGAGGTAGGAGGGGGATGAGAGCGCTATTCGACTTTCGCGCGCCACTCGGTCAAAGGGACTACATATTTTACGGGCTTTTGTTTTTCGCCATAAAATATGGAATCGAGGCACTGGTACTCTACATTTCCAATGGGCACTTGCTTACCCCGTTTGAATTCATCACGCCGTTCATTCGCGAGCGAGAGAGGGTATATGGACCTGCCGGGTTTTCAAAGCTACCACTCTATGTTTCCTATGCGCTCTCGTTGTTTTCAATCTGGGTTGCGATTTCTCTTTCCGCACGTCGTGCACTTGATGCTGCGCTTTCACCATGGCTCGTACTCTTCCTTTTTGTCCCTTATGTGAATCTCCTGTTTCTCGTCTTTCTCATGTTTCCCCCATCTCGCCCTCTTTCGGTGAATCCGCGAGAAGAAAAGACAGCTCGTGAAGACACACGTTTCCTAGCAATTATCCCGCTTGCGTCAGTGGCGTTTTTTGGAACGCTGGCTGTCCTTGTCAATGTGTTCGTAGTGAATTCGTATGGTACCGTCCTTTTTGCGGCAACTCCATTCGTTTTTGGAGTGGCTCTTGGATACTGGGTGAATCGTCGAGAATTGCAGTCAATGTCAAAGACACTTTCTCTCATGTCGATAACATTGCTGATATGGGCGGGATGCTTGCTTGTGTACGCAATTGAAGGGGTTTTTTGTATCCTCATGGCAGTGCCGCTGGTCGCCGTCACTGGGTTGGCTGGCGCAGCTTTGGGGAGTGTGCTTGCAGATCGTGTCTATTCTCCTCCATTGGCAAGTCTCTTTGTATTTCTGCCAGTCTTAGGTCTTCTCTCTTCTCTTGAACAGGCGATCACTCCGAAGATTCAAAGCGAAGTTCGAAGTTCTATCGTTGTCAATGCGCCAATTGCCGATGTCTGGATTCAGGTTGTGACTTTTTCTGAAATTCCGGAACCTACCGAACTGCTTTACAAATCGGGGATCGCCTATCCGATTCGCGCAAGAATCGAAGGCGTAGGGGTTGGCGCCGTACGCTACTGCGAGTTCAACACGGGCCCGTTCGTTGAGCCAATTACCGTCTGGGAGGAGCCAACTCGTCTTGGGTTTGATGTCACCTCGCAGCCGAAACCGATGACCGAAAAGGGAATCTGGGGAGAGATCGACGCGCCTCACCTGGATGGATACTTCGATTCTCAACGTGGAGAGTTTCGTCTCAGTTCGATTGATAGCAGTCATACCTTACTAGAAGGAAGTACTTGGTACTCACTTGAGATATTTCCATCGGCATACTGGAAATTCTATGCGGAATATATTGTTCACGAAATTCATATGCGCGTGCTGGAGCATGTGAAGAGGAGTGCTGAGACAGAAATTTTGTAGGGCGTGAGGTTAGCCCGCAGTCTTGCCCCGGGTTCCCATGGAGTTTTTTGAAATGGGGCAGACGAAGGCGTCTGCCTCCCACAAAAATCCGACCCCACGGGGTCGGGCTACATTTTCATGATTCCCGGCGAGGATCGCAGGGCCACGGTCTTGTAGGGCGGGTCATCCGCCGCGGCGGACTGCCCCGCCATCTTCCCCGAAAGACCCACCCCGAGGGTGGGGCACCAAGGAGAAGGACACTGGAACCCGGGGCAAGCCCACGGGCCACCAAGGCGAAGGACACTGGAACCCGGGGCAAGCCCAAGGTCCACCTAGGCGAAAAGGGGCAGACGGGGGCGTCTGCCGCCCACGCAATGAGAATCCCCAAAGGGCGGGGCACCGGGATCTCCCCAATCTGCGATCCTTGACCTCATCAATCGGGAGAGCTATACTACGTATCCACCGCCGGGCCCTTAGCTCAGTCGGTTAGAGCAGCTGACTCATAATCAGTAGGTCGCAGGTTCGAGCCCTGCAGGGCCCAGACTTGCCGCATACCCGATTTCAAGCGGGCAATTAGCTCAGCTGGTTAGAGCGTTCGGTTCACATCCGAGAGGTCACAGGTTCGAGTCCTGTATTGCCCAGATATTTATATCGGTGACACGTCACCGATTTGAAAAGTGAATTTAGTCGTACCGCGAGTAATCGCGCAGGACGAGAAGCCAGGAAGAGAAGAATAATTCCGCAGTGGAGATGACCGCGCACCAATCGCCGAAACAGAAGCAGATGCCAAAACCGCGCCGGACATTCCGTGCTGGGACAACCAGCCGTGCCGGAGCAAAGGCAACTACGACTCGAATGAGTACGCATTCCGCAGGAACTACCTCGGGATGCGTTTTTTGTATCGGCCACACTCACTCCGCTTTCTTTCTCCCCTCAAATCAAAAAATATTTAGTTCTGATTCCCCTCGCCTAAGGAGCCCACATGGAGGTTACGTCCCCGATGCTGCCTGATCTTGAATTACTGTTGAAACTACAATCAATCGATTACGACCTCGGGGAACTGGAACGATCCAAGGCATACCTGCCTGACATGATGGCGAATCTTCGCAGGGAGATCACGGATATCACCGGTCGTCTGACCAACGCGAAGCAGATGCTCGAAGAGGCGAAACTCCGCCAGAAATCGCTCGAACTTGATATCAAGTCAAAAGAGCAGGAACTCACCAAGTACAAATCGCAGATGACTGCGATTAAGACCAACAAAGAATACGATGCCCTGATTGCAAGTATTGATGCAGTGAACGCTTTTGTTTCAACGAACGAGACTACTCTGCTGCAGACGATCGATCAGATCACTTCACTTGAACGTGAAATCGAAACGATGTCTGAAACCGAGAAAACTGTTCGTGAGAAAAACGAAAAGGAACTCTCCAATCTTCAGCAGCGAGTCGACAGCATCGGCGAAAAAGTCAGCGGCAAGCAAGTGCAGCGTAATGAAGTAGTTGTGACCATTCCGAAGCCGAGCTTTGCGACCTATGAACGAGTCCGCAAAGGGAAAGGGCCGGGAGCAAAAGTGGTCAATCCGGTTCGGAAACGTGCCTGTGGGACCTGTTTCAAAGCCCTCACCCCGCGTCGTGTGCAGGAGATTATGCGCAATGATCGGATCTTCACCTGTGATTCCTGCGGGTCACTTCTCTATTGGGATGAGGAGTCAAATTGAGCCCTGTGTTCATATCCTATTTCAATAATCTTGATCAATTGATTGGTTCTGTTTCCTTGCGGGAACTCTGCTACAATCATCCGGTTTCTACACGACAACCGGAAAGGTAGGGATCAAACCCGATGGCGACACTTCTCCCCAATGACGCGCTGACATTCGACGATATCCTTCTTGTGCCGGGCTATTCGACAGTTGTCCCCAAAGATGTCGATGTCCGCGCGAATATCGCCCCCGGAATCACGCTCAATATTCCGGTTCTCTCCGCCGCGATGGACACCGTCACCGAGGCGGCTCTTGCAATTGCTCTGGCGCGTGAGGGGGGCATTGGAGTCCTGCACAAGAATCTCTCTCCCGTCGATCAGGCGAATGAAGTCGACAAGGTCAAGCGATCTGAATCGGGGATGATAGTTGATCCGATCACGCTGCCGCCTGATCGGACAGTTAAAGACGCCCTTGGCCTGATGAAGAAATTCTCGATATCAGGAATCCCGATCACGCAGAGTGGGAAACTGGTCGGGATTCTTACCAACCGTGATCTTCGTTTTGTCAAAGATACCTCCGTTCCGATTGCCGATGTCATGACTAAAGAGAATCTGGTGACCGTTCTCGAAGGTGTCGAGATGGAGACCGCCAAGACACTTCTGCATAAACATCGGATCGAAAAACTCCTGATTGTCGACTCTCAGTTCAATCTGAAGGGGATGATCACGGTCAAGGATATTACCAAGAAGATTCAATACCCTCGCGCCTGTGTCGATGACCGAGGTCGTCTGCGTGTTGCAGCGGCAGTCGGCGTGAGCGGCGATACGATTCAACGCGTTGAAGGGCTGATCGCAGCGGGTGTTGATATGCTTGTCGTCGATAGTTCGCATGGACATAGTGAGGGAGTCCTCTCGACGGTTCGTGAATTGAAAAAGAGATTCAAGATTCCGATTCTGGCCGGAAATGTCGCCACCACTGATGGGACCCAGGCACTTATTGATGCCGGTGCGGATTCGGTGAAAGTCGGTATCGGCCCCGGATCTATCTGCACGACACGAATTGTCACTGGTGCGGGGATGCCGCAGGTGAGTGCGATCTTCTGGGCGATTGAAGCTGCCGCGAAAAAAGGAATCCCGGTGATTGCCGACGGCGGCATTCGTTATTCCGGAGATATCACCAAGGCGATTGCCTGTGGCGCGAATGCCGTGATGATCGGATCACTTCTTGCCGGAACGGAAGAATCGCCGGGGGAGACTGTTTTATTCGAAGGTCGCTCCTTCAAAGTGTATCGTGGAATGGGATCAGCTGGCGCGATGGCGCAGGGATCAGCTGATCGCTATTTTCAGGATCAGGAAACTGATAGTGGAAAGTTCGTCCCCGAAGGGGTTGAAGGGCGTGTCCCATTCAAAGGGAAGATGAGCGAGCTGGTCTATCAGTTGGTTGGTGGCTTGCGAGCAGGAATGGGATTGTGCGGCGCGGCCTCGATTGCCGAGCTTCAGCAAAAAGCGCGGATTGTGCGAATCACCTCCGCTGGGGTGGTCGAGTCACATCCGCATTCGGTGCCGATTACCAAAGAGGCACCAAACTATCGCCGGAATTTCTAGGCGATAGCATGAACAAGTAGATAGTTGTTGTTAATAAACGAAGGCAACGAACCGCAGGAGGAATCAGTCGCGCTTTATACGGTAATTTCGTCCGTCATAGAGTGAGGAAAGTCCGAGCTCCACAGAATCAGAGTGCCCGGTAACCCCGGGGTGGCGTAAGTCAACGGAACGGGCCACAGAAAACAGACCGCCTGATTGAAAAATCAGGTAAGGGTGAAACCGCGGTGTAAGAGACCACGGCTGAATCACGAGAGTGATTTGGCGGTAACCCCCACTCGGAGCAAGGCCAAGCAGAAACAAGGGGTTGATTCGCCCCGTTTGAGTTTCGGGTAGGCTGCATGAGCCGATCAGTAATGGTCGGCCCAGAGAAATGACTGGTACTCGCAAGAGCACAGAACTCGGCTTATCCCCCTGCGTTTCGATGCCTCCATCCTTCGGGAGGCGAGACATGATGAATATCGGGCGAATCCAACAGCGTTGGGTGTTAGCTCCATCTCCAGACCGTACTCGAGTGACTGCACTCGCACAGGCCACTGGTGTGCCGTATGCCATCGCCTCAATTCTGCTCAACCGCGGGCTTGAAGAAGCTGGACAGGTTGATGCATTCCTGCAGCCAAGTCTCACTGCCTTGAAAGATCCCTTCACGATGAAAGGAATGGATCTGGCAGTCGAGCGAGTGGTTGCTGCGCTTATGTCGAATGAGAAGGTGATGATCTACGGCGACTACGACGTGGATGGCATCACTGCGACCACGCTTCTCTATCTTTCACTCAATCGTCTCGGTGCGCAGGTAGTCTATTATCTGCCGAATCGTCTGGTGGAAGGGTACGGCCTCTCTGTCGAGGGGATCGACGAAGCAAAATCACAGAATGTCCGATTGATTGTGACCGTCGATACCGGCATCACTGCGGTCGAAGAGGTCGCCTACGCGAAATCACTTGGTATCGAAGTGGTGATCACCGATCACCATGAGCCGGGGAGTGTGGTTCCGGAAGCATACGCGATTGTCAATCCGAAACAGCCCGGTTGCACCTATGGTGGAGAGCTCGCCGGTGTTGGCGTGGCTTTCAAATTTGCGCAGGCATTATTCAAACGACTCAATCAGGATGATCGGGATCTGATGGAGCATCTCGATCTTGTCGCGCTCGGCACATCCGCCGATATCGTCCCGCTAGTCGGAGAGAATCGACTGCTGACCTATTTTGGGTTGCGTCAGATTTCACGCACCGCAAAACCGGGTCTCAAATCTCTCGCCAATATCTCCGGATTGCTTGGCAAAGATATTTCGACCGGTCATGCCGTATTCATTCTCGCACCGCGAATCAACGCCCTCGGACGGCTCGGGGATGCCACCGCGGCGATCCGTTTGCTTTCTACTCGTGATGAGACCGTCGCCAATGGAATTGCCCGTACCCTTGAAAGTGAAAACAAACGTCGCAAAGAGATCGACGAGCATACGCTTCGAGAAGCACTCGCTCAAATAGATGAAATGGTCGATCTGGTCAATGACCGCGCGATCGTTCTCTCTGGAGAAGGGTGGCATCAGGGGGTGATCGGAATTGTCGCCAGTCGTCTTGTCGAGCGATATCATCTACCGACCGTCATGATCGCTATCACCGATGGTGAAGCGAAGGGTTCAGCACGTTCGATTCCGGGTTTTCACCTCTGCGAAGCATTAAAAGAATGCGAGTCGCTGCTTGAGCGATACGGCGGACATAAATACGCCGCCGGGCTTTCGATCAAACCGGAAAACATTCCGGCATTTCGTGAAAAGTTCATGGCGGTCTCGCTGCAGACATTGAGTGCGGATGATATCATTCCGAAGTTGCATATTGATGCCGAAGTCGAGCTTAACTCGATCAATGATACTTTCATGACTCATATGGAGTCATTCTCTCCTTTCGGACCACAGAACATGCGACCGGTGTTTATGACTCGTAATGTCGAAATTCTGGGAGAGCCGAATATCGTCGGGAGTAATCATCTCAGGTTGCGCCTTCGTAAAGGGGATGCAGTATTCGATGCGATTGGCTTTGGACTCGGTGAACTCAAGCGGGCGATTCCCGTAAACGGCGCGCTGATTGATCTGGTCTATACGATTGAATACAACACCTACAACGATATCACCCGTATTCAGATTCGTCTGCGTGATCTTCGCCCATCCGGAGTAGGAATCTAAAGCATGTCCTCCGCTGCTCTTGCCGAGGCGACCACCACTCGGGATATTCGCACTTTGTCGCGCTTGATTACGCAAATTGAGAATGAACTGGATGACTGGCAGAGCAAACTCGCCGCTCTGTATCAGAAGGCGGGAAGATCAATACGTATTGGTATCACTGGTCCTCCAGGTGCAGGGAAATCGACTATCGTCAATGCGATGACGCATCTTTTCCTCGCCGCTGGTCAGGATGTCGCGATTGTGGCAGTCGATCCGAGTTCCCCTTTTACGGGTGGTGCCCTTTTAGGGGATCGGGTGCGGATGAATGAATTCCCGACTGATGGTTCGGTCTACTTTCGTTCGATGGCAACCCGCGGTGCTCGTGGCGGACTTGCCGCTGCAACCAGCAATGTGACCGTTGTTTATGATGCCTTCGGATTTCCGATTACGCTGATTGAAACCGTCGGTGTCGGGCAGGTGGAACTTGATATTATCGATGCCTGCGATGTAGTCGTGGTGGTCTTGGTGCCGGAATCTGGGGATTCTGTCCAGACGATGAAAGCGGGGCTGATGGAGGTCGGCGATATCTTTCTGATCAACAAGGCCGACCGCCCGGGGGCGGAACGTCTCGCCGCCGAACTCAAGCTTACCCTCGATGTTCGCAAAGAGAAGCCCGGAGGATGGCGTCCGCATATTATTCCGACCGAAGCGACGACGAGAAAGAATGTCGATCAGGTGATGACCGGAATTGATGAATATCTGACCTGGGCAAGATCGAACGGGGAGTTTGACCGGCACCGGAAAGCACAGATTGAGCGGATGATTTTGTCCTCGGTTCGTGGACGATTTGAACGGGATTTTCTGGATAAAATCGGCGGGACCGAATCGCTCCGTCAGGCAGTAGAATCCGTCCATTCACGCAAAGCTGACCCCTGGGGGGCGGCAGATACGCTGTTTGCTACGTATCAGCGGTAAGGGGATTTGGGTAGGCGAACTGGGTAGGGGGAGCAGATGGACAAAAAAAAGCCCCCAAGTACATGTAAGCACAGGGGGGCTAGAGTCATCTTCAATCAATTCAATTCTGTAACTTCAATCATACCGCGACCTGTCTCGTTCGAACAGTGAGCGAGAGGAGGAGTCCGAGGACTGCACCTACTACGACAGACAGAAAGTGATAGACCATCGGAAGATCGAATGAGAGTCCCGGGCTTATCGACCGAGACAGAAGTCCGATAGCCATTCCACCGAGTAGCCACATGACAATAGTCACAATTCTGGCCTTCATGGGACTTGGACTGCCGGATATGTGAGCGTTTGCTGCCTGCGTGAGAAGCCCCGAAATGAAAAGAAGCAGCATCATAATGACACCGACCAGGAACAGGAGTGACGGTAGGTTCGAGTTGATCGTGTCGCGCAAGACCAACCCCGACAAACCGCTTCCGAATCCAAAACTAGCACCCTGCATTGCAACGAGCCAAATGACTCGTGAGCGACTTTCTCTTCCCTGATGATTCATCCCACATCCATTCTTTGTCAGACCTATGTAACCCTGTACCGCCACAATCTATAGCATCGCATACTTGCAACGCAAGGTCTCCTGCGGTCGGAGAGCTTTTCCCCGACAGGTAGAAAGCGAAAGAGCACCCCTCTAATCGTCATATCTTCCAAAGGGATGAACCAATTCGAGTTGTTCTGGCGTTTCGGAGATAGTATCTTCACGGACAGCTCGTGGAGCGGTTCTTTATGACCGAAATTGGGACAACCAGCCAAGCTGGTTTTGATGCCCTGTAAGGAGACGACGTGTACGATAAGCAATTTGTAGCTGCGATGGCCGAGCGTGTTAAGACGTGGGAAACCGTCGCGGCAAAGACACGAAAAGAAAAATCACTCCCCCGATTTTTCACCGTCTCCGGCATGGATATCAATGAACTCTACACCCCGCTTGACGTCGAGAACGACGCCAAAAGCGCAGAAGAGATCTGGCTTCCCGGCGAATTCCCTTACACTCGTGGCGTGCATCATACGATGTACCGCACGAAATTCTGGACGATGCGTCAGTTTGCCGGTATGGGCAGCCCCGCCGACACCAACGAACGATTCAAGTATATTCTGCAGCAAGGGGGGACCGGTCTTTCTACCGCTTTTGATCTGCCGACCCTCATGGGGTACGATTCCGACCATCCCCGTTCACTCGGTGAAGTCGGCAAATGCGGCGTCGCAGTCGATACCCTCGCTGACATGGAGATTATCTTCGGCGGGATTGATCTTGGCGAAGTGTCGACTTCGATGACGATCAATTCGCCGGCTTCGATGATCCTCGCCATGTATTTTGTCGTCGCGGAAAAGCAGGGAGTTCCATTTTCGAAAGTACGCGGCACACTCCAGAACGATATTCTCAAGGAATACATCGCGCAGAAAGAATATATCTTTCCGCCGCAGCCGTCCGTGCGATTGATTACTGACATGATGGCGTTTTGCACCAAGAATGTCCCGCAGTGGAATACGATTTCGATTTCCGGCTATCATATTCGTGAGGCCGGATCTACTGCGGTGCAGGAGCTGGCTTTCACTCTCGCCGATGGCTTCTGTTACATCGAAGAGGCGATCAAGGCGGGATTGAATGTCGATGATTTTGCGCCGCGTTTGTCATTCTTCTTCAATTCTCATTCAGACTTTTTTGAAGAGATCGCCAAGTACCGCGCGGCTCGTCGTATTTTTGCCAAACGGATGCGCTACAAATATGGGGCGAAGAATCCGAAGAGTTGGCTCCTGCGATTCCACACTCAGACTGCGGGCTGCTCTCTCACTGCGCAGCAGCCGGAGAATAATATCGTCCGTACGGCGATTCAGGCATTGGCCGGTGTCATGGGTGGGACACAGTCGCTGCATACCAATTCAATGGACGAAACACTTGCGCTCCCCTCTGAAAAAGCCGCACTTATCGCCCTTCGCACGCAGCAGGTGATCGCCTATGAGACGGGGGTTGTGAATACGGTCGATCCGCTCGGTGGATCATATTTTGTAGAGTCACTCACCAACAAAATGGAAGCCGAAGCTGAACGATATTTCGAAGAGATCGATCGCCGCGGCGGCGTGATTCCCTGTATCGAAGAGGGTTTCTTCCAGCGTGAACTGGCCCGTTCCGCCTATCGCTATCAGCAGGAGTTGGAAGCAAAAGAACGAATCGTTGTCGGTGTGAATGATTTTGTGATGGAAAACGAAGTCATCGATATTCCGGTGCTCAAGATCGACCGAACCGTCGAACCCCGTCAGATCGCTGATCTGAAGAAGGTCAAAGAACGTCGCAATAACGGCGCGGTTCAGGTTGCGCTCGACCGACTCAGCAAAGCTGCCGCGGGAGATGGAAACACCTTTGAAGCAATGATGGACTGCGCCCGTGAATATGCTACCGTCGGTGAGATGTGTGATGTTCTTCGCGCGACCTGGGGGGAATGGTCGGAATCCGCGCAGGCGATGCAGGTTTCGTAAAATCACATGGGCACAACGATGACAGCCATTCGCATCAACGAAGCACTCGGATTTCCCACACCGGGAACAAATGAGTGTGGGCTTGCCTGGACAGGGGATGGGTTCTGGCATTACGATGCCAAAACTGAACTCTTGTATCAATTGAGTATCACTGGCGAGATTCAGAAGTCGTTCACTATTCCGAATGCAGGATGCGATACAGAATTTGACGGCACTTCAATCTGGCAGGCATCTCCGAATGAATTGAAAATTCATCAACTTGATCCATCAACCGGCGCGATCAGGAAATCACTGACAACCACCGACAAATGTTCAGGACTCTGTACCGACGGGCTCAATTGGTTTCGAGAGTCATGGGTGCGCAAGAGTGTGATTCGGTTCGATCAGTATAGCGGCGAGGAGTTGGAAGAAATCCCAACTGGTGCTACAACTTCCGGGCTGACATCCGACGGCCGCTATCTCTGGCATGCCGGAGAGAGTGACAAGCAGGAGTTCCTGTTCTGCATTGATCCAGAAAGTGGAAGATTGATTGATCAGTATCCGATAGATGCGTCCATATGTGGACTGACCTATGACGGGAAACGACTTTGGGCGGCCTGCAATCGGCGGCACAAAATCATTCCGATAGAAATAGAATAGAAAGAGCGTTACCAGCTATGACACGAAATATTCGCGTACTTCTTGCAAAGCCCGGACTGGATGGACATGATCGCGGCATCAAGGTGATCGCCGCCGCTTTTCGTGATGCCGGAATGGAAGTGATCTACACCGGATTACGTCAGACACCGGAGATGATTGTCAGTGCAGCGCAGCAGGAGGATGTCGATGCCATCGGCATATCGATTCTCTCCGGCGCGCACATGACACTCTTTCCGGCGATTCTGGATGAGATGAAAAAACGAGGGGCGAGCGACATGCTGCTCTTCGGTGGCGGGATTATTCCGGAAGATGACAAAGCCGAACTTGAAAAACTTGGAGTCGCGAAAATATTCACTCCGGGCGCACCGACTGAGGATGCGATCAAGTATCTGAAGCAGACTGTCGAAGCACGTCGCGCGGCGCGACCGGCGTAGCAGAGGAACTCGCCTCAGACTGGCGCGCATCCATGCCTTTCGATATCGACCCCTGCCAGACTCCAATTCGTGCTTTCGCGCGATCATTCGCACAGGAACACTTTAGCCCTGTTTCAGATTTCTGGGATCGACATACCGAGCCACGACCATTCCCACATGCATTGTATACATCACTTGGTGAAGCGGGCTGCATCGGATATCCGCATCCAAGAGCATTTGGCGGGCAGGGGAAAAGTCGTCTTGAGTATATCACCCTCGTTGAAGAATTGTTTTATCACGATCCGGCTCTTGCGCTTCTTGCAAATATCGGTGAACTCGCGATGGCACCAATTGTCAACTTTGGTTCCGATACACTTCGTAAACGATATCTCCCCGATTTGATCTCCGGCAAACGAATCATTGCATTTGTTCTGACCGAGCCGTCCAGCGGCTCGGATGCCGCCAATATGACAACAACCGCAGTCGATCACGGCGATCACTATCTCGTGAACGGGGAGAAGACATTCATCATGCACGGGGATGTCGCCGATGTCGCAATTCTCTTTTGCAAAATTGAAGGACAGCCAAAAATTTCTGCATTTGTAGTCGAAACAAATCAAAGCGGTTGGCAGAAGCGAACGCTGCAACATAAAATGGGGATGCGTGCCGCGACCACCGGCGCGATAACACTTTCCAACGTGCGGGTCGAAAAAGATCATCTCATCGGTGAGTTGAACAAAGGGATGTCGTACGCATTCTCAACTCTGGATGCGGCTCGTATCGGTGTCGCCGCGCAGGGGGTCGGAATCGCGCAGCGGGCACTGGATGAATCAGTGGCCTGGTCGAAAACGAGAAAGTCATTCGGTGTGCCGATTGCAAGGCTGCAGGCGATCCAATGGATGATCGCCGATATGTCCACACAACTCGAAGCAGCCCGCATGCTCACCTACAAAGCGGCGCAACTGATGGATGCAGGATTAGCATTTTCTCTCGAAGCAGCGCAGGCAAAATTGTTTGCCACCGAGACCGCGCATTTCTGTATCGACAAAGCGATGCAGATTCATGGCGGTTCAGGATATACAGGTGAGTGTTCAGTGATCGAAAAATTGTATCGTGATCAGCGGGTTTTAGAAATCTACGAGGGGACTTCGGAAATCCAGCGGCTGGTGATTGCTGCGCACGTGATCGGAAAGGAAGCCCGCGGATGATTCGGTTTGGCGAGTTTACGCTTCAGACGTTTGTGGAATATCGATACGGGCTGGATGGCGGCATGATGTTCGGCGTGGTGCCGAAAACAATGTGGTCGAAGATGCTTCCGGCGAATGATCAGAATCTGATTCCGATGGTGAATCATATCTTTGTGCTCACCGCACACGGAAAACGATTCATGTTTGATCTCGGGCTTGGCGATACGCTCACCGATCGTGAAAAAAAGGTCTACAACACCGACGGCGACTCAGCGATTACATCCGGTCTGCATGCTTTGCAGATGAAAGAGACTGATATCGATTACATCCTGCTGACGCATCTCCACACCGATCATTCCGGCGGGGTAGTGATTCGTGATGGAAATGGCTATCGCCCGAGATATCCGAATGCACGTTATGTTATCGCCAAGCGGGAATGGGAGGCGGCACTTCATCCGGATGAGCGAACCTCATCGGTCTATATTCCTGATCGATTGTTGCCGCTCAAAGATGCCGGTCAGCTTGATCTGATAGATGGCACCACTGATTTTTTACCGGGGATTAAACTCGTACATACTGGTGGGCATTCGCTGGGACACTACGGCATCGAAATGACCTCCGGTAATCAAACGATTGTCTACTATGCAGATATCTTCCCGACAAAACATCACATGAAAGTAGCATATGTGCCGGGGACGGATGTCATGCCGCTCGATTCGATGGCAGCCAAGCGTGTATTGTTGCCACGTTTGATTGCTGACAGGATAATAATCGCGTATGATCATGATCCGCACACGTCGTATGCACGGGTGACGGAGGAGAGCGGCAAACTTCGAGTCGTGTCATTGGCCGATGATGGCAATGAGAGCGCGACCTGAAGCAAGCGAACGCCGCCAAGAGCTCGCATGAGCGAGCAGAAGTTGGATAGAATCTTATGTCATTAGCCGAACAACTCAAGCAACTGGGGAAGATGCGTGAACAGGCCCGTCTCGGTGGCGGACAGAAACGTATCGACGACCAGCATCGCAAAGGAAAACTCACTGCCCGCGAACGAATTGAACTGCTGCTCGACAGCGGTAGTTTTGAAGAGTTCGATATGTTTGTCGTTCATCGCTCGACTGACTTTGGTCTGGATGAACAGCGCATTCTGGGGGATGGTGTTGTCACTGGATGTGGGAAAATCTACGGACGTCCGGTCTTTGTCTTCTCACAGGATTTCACGGTCCTGGGCGGTTCTCTTTCAGAAGCACATGGCGCGAAGATCTGCAAAATCATGGATATGGCGATGAAAGTCGGCGCGCCGGTGATCGGGCTGAATGATTCCGGCGGTGCACGCATACAGGAAGGTGTCGTCTCACTCGGCGCCTACGCTGATATCTTCCTGCGCAACACGCTTGCGTCCGGCGTGGTGCCGCAGATTTCACTTATCCTCGGCCCGTGCGCGGGAGGGGCGGTCTATTCACCGGCGATCACGGATTTCGTGATCATGACCAAGCAGACCTCGTACATGTTTGTCACTGGGCCGAACGTGGTGAAGACCGTGACCCACGAAGAAGTCACCTCTGAAGACCTTGGTGGCGCGATGGTACACTCATCGAAATCGGGCGTATCACACTTTGCCTGCGACAATGAAGCGTCGGCAATAGAAACGACTCGCCGCCTTTTTGAATTCATCCCGCAGAACAACTGCGAACTGACTCCGATGACCAACGGTGGCGATCCGCCGGAACGGGAAGCACCGGAGCTGAATACCATCATCCCGGGAAATCCGAATCAGCCGTATGATATCAAGGATGTCATCAACGCGATTGTGGACACCGGCACATTCCTGGAAGTCCATGAAGACTTCGCACAAAATATCGTCGTTGGGTTTGGTCGTCTCGCTGGTCGCTCTATCGGCATCATCGCCAATCAACCAGCGGTGATGGCCGGTGTGCTCGATATCAACTCCTCTATCAAAGGGGCGCGGTTCATTCGTTTCTGTGACGCTTTTAATATTCCGCTTTTGACCTTTGAAGATGTCCCCGGATTCATGCCCGGTGTTGATCAGGAGCATGGAGGGATTATTCGTAACGGTGCGAAACTGTTGTATGCCTACTGCGAGGCGACCGTTCCGAAAGTGACAGTCATCACGCGCAAAGCATACGGCGGCGCGTACGACGTGATGAGTTCCAAACATATTCGCGGCGATATCAGCTATGCGTGGCCAAGCGCGGAGATTGCGGTGATGGGGCCGAAGGGTGCGGTTGAGATTATTTTCAAAAAGGAAATCTCAGACTCAAAAGATATCGCAAAGGCGACGACCGAGAAGGAAGCGGAGTATCGGGAGAAGTTTGCGAATCCGTATGTCGCCGCGGAGCGTGGTTATGTGGATGATATCATCGATCCAAAGAGCACACGTCCGCGACTGGTGCGTGCCTTCGAGATGCTCGCCACTAAGCGAGACACGAACCCGCCGAAGAAGCATGGGAACATACCGTTATGAGTACCGTGCAAACTAAACCAATCAAACGTCTCATGATCGCCAATCGTGGCGAAATTGCAGTGCGCGTGATGCGCGCCTGCAAAGATCTCGGCATCACTGCCATTGCAGTCTATTCCGACTGCGACAAAACTGCCTACCACGTCCGCATGGCGGACGAAGCGTATCATCTTGGGCCATCCCCGGCATCGCAGAGTTATTTGAATCAGGATAAATTGATCGAAGTCGCACTTGCGGCAAAGGTCGATGCAATCCATCCCGGCTATGGTTTCGTTTCTGAAAACGCCGGATTCGCAAAGCGATGCGCCGAAGCGGGAATCATCTTCTTAGGCCCGAAGCCAGAAACGATTCATGCCCTCGGCGACAAACTGGAAGCGCGAAGGATGGCAATCGATGCCGGATTGCCGGTTGTTCCGGGAATCGAATTTGAAAGCGTCGATGTGAAGTCGAAGCAGACTATCGACGCCGCCTCTGCATTTGCGCTAAAAGTCGGCTATCCCGTTCTAATCAAAGCCGCCGCTGGTGGCGGCGGAAAAGGAATGCGGGTGGTCGACAGCGCCGATCAGTTTGCAGAATCGCTGCAGCTTGCCTCGAATGAAGCAAAGAATGCATTCAGTGATGGGCGAGTCTTCGTTGAAAAATATCTGCTGCAGCCGCGTCATGTGGAAATTCAGATTCTCTGCGATCAGCATGGAAATGCAGTTCATCTGAATGAACGGGAATGTTCCATTCAGCGCAGACATCAGAAAGTAATCGAAGAGACTCCATCACCAATCATGACACCGGAACTTCGCAAACGGATGGGGGATGCCGCCGTCGCGATTGCGAAAAAAGCCGGATATGTCAGCGCAGGTACCGTCGAGTTTCTGGTCGACAAAGATCGGAACTTCTATTTCCTCGAAGTGAATACTCGCTTGCAGGTCGAACATCCGATCACCGAGATGATTACCGGGATCGATCTGGTGCATCAGCAGATCGCGATAGCCGAAGGAAAAGAACTTCCTTTCACCCAGGATCAGATCGGGATCACCGGACATGCTCTTGAGTTTCGTATTTATGCCGAAGACCCGGATGATAATTTTGCCCCTTCGACCGGAACGCTGTCGCATTATCGCATACCAGCAGGGCCGGGAGTGCGCGTTGATGCCGGAGTGGTGATTCTCTCCGAGATTCCGATTTACTATGATCCGATGATCGCCAAGCTGGTGATTCGTGGTGCAACTCGCGAAGAGGCGATTATGCGAGCACGTCGTGCGCTTATGGAATATCGCATCGCCGGAGTGAAAACGACCATCGGGTTTCATCTTGCGCTCTTGAATAATCCGCGATTCTTAGCTGGAGATTTCTCGACCAAATTTCTCGCCGAAGAATATCCTGACAACAAGTACCATCAGGCGGATGAAGACCTCTGCGAACGGGCAGCAATCGCCGCCGCGCTAGATCGCTATATGCAGCAGCAGCGAGTGCAGCTTGCCCCCTCGGAGAAATCATCAGATCGACTTCCTGTACCAATTGCAGCAGCCGGTAACTGGGCGGCATTCGGACGTCAGGCAGGACTTCGCAAATTCGGAGGAGCGCAGTCATGAGCACCCGTTACACGGTGACCGTCGATGAGAAAGAATATGCGATCGAGATTGAGAGTGTCGACGGGAAGCCTGTCGTCTCACTCAATGGAAAGAAACGTGCGGTCGAATCGACCGAATTGGGAAGTTATCGCCGCTGGGAACGTCGCACGATTCTGTTCGTCGATGGAACGGTCAGTGAAGTCGATGTCAAGCCACTTGCTGATGCCGATGAACGAGCAGTGCTGATCGGAGGACAGGAGTTTACAGTTCGAGTCGAAGATCACGCCGTCGCGCAGATGCGCAAAGTTGCCGGTGTCGGCGCGAAAGCGGCGGTCGAGCAGTTTGTGAAATCCCCGATGCCCGGGTTGATCGTTGGAGTAAAGGTGGAAATAGGATCGAAGTTCACCAAAGGGCAGCCACTTGTCGTGATTGAAGCGATGAAGATGGAGAATGTCATCAAGGCAAAAGGGGATGGCGTGGTCAAAGCGATTCATTGCGTGACCGGAAAATCAGTCGAGAAAGGGGAGAAGCTCCTCGAGCTTGGCTCATGAGTTCTCTTTATCGGACGACATCCGGTATTGATGTTCCTTTGGTCCTGAGATCAACGGATGTGCAATCTGCGCCGGCAGCTGATCCGGGAACATTCCCCTACACCCGCGGAGTCTATCCCGACATGTACCGGGGGAAACATTGGACGATGCGTCAGTATGCAGGGTTCGGATCGGCACGCGAGACCAATCAGCGTTTTCGTTATCTCCTCGAACAAGGTCAGACCGGCTTATCGGTTGCATTTGATCTTGCCACACAGATCGGCTACGACTCTGATCATCAGATGGCATCCGGTGAAGTCGGCCGAACCGGCGTCGCAATCGATTCCCTTGCCGACATGGAATTGTTGTTCGACAAGATTCCGCTCGATAAAGTCTCGACTTCGATGACAATCAACGCAACCGCGATGATCCTCTATTGCCTTTACATTGCTGTCGGCAAGAAGCAGGGGGTTGCGCCGAGTGAACTTCGCGGGACGATTCAAAACGACATTCTCAAAGAGTTCATCGCTCGCGGGACCTATATCTATCCTCCGAAAGCTTCGATGCGACTTATCACCGATATTTTTTCCTACGCGGCTAAGGAGACACCAAGATTCAACACGATCTCGATCTCCGGCTATCATATCAGAGAGGCGGGCGCAACTGCGGCGCAGGAAGTGGCTTTCACACTTTCGAATGCCATCGCCTATGTCGAGTCTGCTCTCTCTGCGGGACTATTGATCGATAACTTTGCGCCACGTTTGTCATTTTTCTTTGTCGCCTACAATGACCTTTTTGAAGAGGTTGCCAAATTCCGCGCGGCTCGTCGCATCTGGGCGGAGATCATGAAAGAGAGATTCAGCGCGAAACAGCCGCAGTCGCTCATGCTTAGATTCCACACCCAGACCGGCGGTTCGACACTCACTGCACAACAGCCGGAGAACAATATTGTGCGGACAACAGTCCAGGCGATGGCTGCAGTTCTGGGTGGGACACAGTCATTGCATACCAATTCATTCGATGAGGCCCTCGCGCTGCCGACTGAGCATTCCGCTGAAATTGCCCTGCGTACGCAGCAGATTCTTGCCTACGAATCCGGTGTGACTGGTTCGGCTGATCCGCTGGCCGGTTCCTACTATGTCGAGTGGCTCACCGACCAGATCGAGCAGAAGATCCGGATTATCATGAAGGAGATTGCCGACAAAGGGGGATCAGTCGCCTGCGTCGAAAATGGCTATTTCAAAGTTGAGATCGCCCGTGAGGCCTACGACTACCAGCGGCGAGTCGAGCATCAGGAGCAGATAGTCGTCGGGGTGAATCGATTTGTGAAAGATCAGCAGCACACGACCCCACAGGAGATATTGAAAATTGACGACCGCCTTGAAAAGCAGCAGATTGCGAGTGTGAAAGCAATTCGTTCAAGTCGATACGCTGCTGCTACTGCCTCTGCTCTGGATCAGGTGCGCAGGTGCGCGCAGGGATCAGAGAATCTGGTACCATACGTTCTGGTGGCGGTCGAGTCACAGGCAACCGTCGGAGAAATATCTGACATCTTCCGATCCTGCTGGGGAGAATATCGTGATGCACGTTAGCCATCGTTCTGCTTTAGTTTCAGTCCTCCTTCTCATTGCAGGACTTCTCTCTATCGCCCTGGTGATCGGTTGCGGAGGCGAAAAGAAACCGACCGCCCGAAATCTGTCCTCGGATGAAGCCATGATTCAGGCGATGTATGACACAGCCATCACTCGTCTGCGTAATCGTGATAAATCAGGGCTGTATGATTTCGAGTTTGAGTATATCAAAGAGCAGTTCACCTTTGCTGACTATCAGGCATTTCCGCAGATTCGTGTTGCAGAAGCTGACACTACTGATTCCTTCCGTGTTGATTCGGTCGACTTCTATGGCGGAATAGAGAAAAGAGATTCGGCTAAGGTCTTCGGTACGATTGTCTTTCGGAATTTCGGGGACACGATATCGTATCTTCCCGGTCAGTGGCATACCTGTTATTTCCATCAGGGGAGATGGATACGCCCATCGGTCGGCGTGATTCAAAATCAGCTTGCCTTTGATTCTCTCAAGAACGCAGCGGGCTCGGCAGCCGAGGGTGAAACAGGCGGCTGATAGCCGCGACCTTCTTGAGTTTCCAGCTATTATGTCACATGACTCAAACAACGAGCTCCGCGCGACACTCTCACATGTCGGGATAGCCGTTGCTGATTTAGAAAAGAGCATAGAGCGATACTCCCTCTTGCTGAATCAATCTCCGTCTTCCCTTGAAGAAGTTCCCGATCAACAGGTCAGAGTCGCCATGTTTGAAGGAAATACACCTCAGGGGCGAGTCGAACTTGTTGCCGCGACCTCTGATCAAAGCCCCATTGCAAAATTTATTTCGACTCGTGGTGAGGGATTACATCATATCTGCCTGTATGTCGATGACCTGCGTGCGACGCTCGAACGACTTAAAGGAGGAGGGGTGCGATTGATTGATCAGGAGCCGAGGCGTGGGGCAGAAGGGAAACTGATCGCCTTTGTCCATCCTTCCGGCATGGGGGGAGTTCTGATTGAATTAGAGGAGCGCGCGAAAGAGTAAGCGCGTCGAATCTTCGTTACTGCTTCGGAGTTTTCTGTTTGGTGACCATATGGACACCAAAAGCGATCAAGACTGCGGGAAGAAGATAGTCGAAGATCGCGCCGTGAATGATTCCCAATCGCTTGAGCAATAAAATCGCACCGAGAATGATCAAACAAATACCGATAAACATCTGAGTTTTCCTTTCCTTTCAAACTCCCGCGCAGGCACTCTGTTTCTCAGAGTCCTATGGCGACAAGTCGTTTTGCGATAATATCTGCGACTTGTTCAAGCATCAAACGGTCATCCTGAGTGAAATATCCGACCTGATCTGAATCGATATCGATCTCACCAAGAACGCGATCACCATC
>CAZFGK010000011.1:71130-101701 GCA_964518635.1 uncultured Ignavibacteriales bacterium | reverse complement strand
GGTAGAAAGCTCTGACCATGAGTCCCAAAACTTGTCGAGCAAGTTATTCAGAGTTGCATCATTTGGCTCATTGAACAGAGATTCCACTTGTTCAAGTGATTTCTGCTGGTAACCCCATTCACCAAGCGATTTGGTTGCTTCCCGGTATTGCTCCCCAAGAAAGAGATCACGAATATGACGAATATCATCGACCTGGATCCCTGTACCAATGGCGCCAAGAGAGCTGACTTCCGGAGAGGAGCTCGAAAAATTGACACGCTGGCGGGTGTAGCCGGGGGTGTTGACGTTCGCAATGTTGTGGCCGATGGTCTGAAGCGTAATTTGATGCGTAAGTAGCGCGCGCTTCCCCGTCTCTAGTGCCTGAAATAAACCGGGCATCATGCCCTCCTGTTTACCGCGACTGCGGCTGAAGGTGTGTGTGCGGTAGGAAATGCGTTTGCATTTGTATAGTTACCGCGCGGAGCGGACATTTCTGAAAGTGAGCGCATGGTACGAGCGATGAGGTCGCGCGACTGATTAATGAGCAGCACATTCCCTTCGCGGATTGCCGCGATCTTTGTGTCCTGCTCAAGAATAACATCTCTGAGTCTGAGCAGCTTCACAGCCTGATCCTCGGTGGCGATTTCAGTCAGGCGACCAAGAGTGACATCACCGGTAAGGGCAAACAACTGCTTTGCTTCCTGAAGTGTTTCTTCACGTTGACGATTGAGGATGTGAATGCGTGCGACAATTTCGCTTAACTGTTCGTTTGCGGATACAAGTGAGGAATGATCTGGTGTGACGAGTGCCTGACGCTG
Organism: uncultured Ignavibacteriales bacterium; assembly: GCA_964518635.1. GTDB lineage: Bacteria > Zixibacteria > MSB-5A5 > GN15 > FEB-12 > CAZFGK01. The sequence goes on along the minus strand of CAZFGK010000011.1, from coordinate 100,904 downwards.
AGAATGAAGCGCACTGAGAAACCGATCAAAACAATCGGCTTGTGCCTGAAGAAGTTGTATAAGTTTATCCAGCATATCCTATGCTCGCCATTCGTCCTTCTGTGCAACTATCGGTCAGTGATGGGTGCGACTTTAGAGTTTCCGACGGAATGATTCGATTTCATCGTTTCATATTGAGACAAGACCTTCTTCACATAGTTTCGGGTCTCTTCAATGGGAGGGATCCCCTTGTGCTTGACCACTCGCGTGGGACCGGCATTGTAGGCCGCCAGAGCCAGGGGAATTGACCCGAATCGATCACGAAGCTTGGATAGATACTTCGCACCCGCTTCGATACTGTCTTTCGGGGAATGTGGATCGGTCACATTCAGTTCACGGGCAGTGACTGGCATGAGCTGCATCAGCCCACGGGCACCCGCCTTTGACACCGCATTCGGGTTGCCGCTGGATTCGGTTGAAATTACTGCTTCAATGAGAGCAGAATCGAGCTGATGGCGCTCGGCTGCCTGATCGATGAGTGCACCGAACCGTCTGCGAATTGAGGACTCTTCCCGCTTCTCTGCTACCGGTACTTTCACTGCTTCTGCTTTGGGCAGAATATTTTCTGACTTTGCAGAGACGTCAGTTACAGAGGCATCTCTTCGGGGAACTGTCCCCTCTCTTTGAGTAAGGGGAACTGCAATTCGTCCAACCGGTCGAGCTTGCTTGAGATCAATCGCTGGCTGTTCGGTCGATAGTGAAGTCGGAGTTTGATGAAGTTTGAGTAGTTTTGTATTTTGAAGTTCACGCAACGCACGCAAGGCATCAGGTGGCTGACTGGTATCTGTAAATTCTGCCGCGACACGTTTTTCAAGTGATTTGGACAGAATTGAAGCAAGGGAGCGCGGATTATCACTCGGCATTGAGCGTGAAAGCTCCATGTCAAACATGTCAGTAAAGACTCCTTTACCTAGTCCATCCCCGAACATGTTTTTTGATTTCGTCTCACCAAGCGTAGTTTGGCGCATCGTCTTGAGCATCTGGTAGGTGAAGAATGCTTCGAACTCTTTGGCCGCTTTTTTCAGTCGTGCCATCTCCTGCTGTGGAGTCTTCCCCTTCTGACGAGCCATCCGTTCAAGCGCAGTTCCACCGGAGGTGGAGTTGGCCGAAGGAGTAGTCGCCTGAGAAGGAGGTTTGATCGACATTAGATGATGACCAATTCCGCTCTGAGTGCACCAGAAACTTTGAGTGCCTGAAATATTGCAACGATATCACGCGGGGTTGCACCAATCTTATTGAGTGCAGCGGTGACATCGCTGATTGAGACCGATTCCGGTAGTTCGACAACTCGTGCATTCGGTTGATCGACCGAAATAGTTGTCTCACGAGTCGTGGTAGTCTGACCACCGCTGAATGATTCCGGCTGGGATACATTCGGAGTCGATTGGATCGAGACCGTGATGGTGCCATGTGCAATGGCGACGGCATCAATTGTGACATATTTGCCAGAGACAATCGTTCCGGTACGTTCATTGATCACTACTCGCGCAACATTGTCAGGAATCACTCCCAGTTCGCCGACATGGGCAAGAAAACGGGGGCGAAGCTCAGGATAGTTGAGGGTATCAGGTACCATGAGTCGAACCGAACCTGCACCATCGGCATACGCAGTGGTGCCGTATTCGATGTTTATTTTTTCTGCGATGCGATTCGCAGTAGTAAGATCGGGTTCACGCAAAGCAAGCCGAATTTCTGGTTCGTTATCGGCTGGGCCGGGGATACGGCTGGAGATCCGTCCGCCGGACGGCACGCGACCTACCAGGGTATAGTTGTTGACGATTCTATTCCCTTCGTCCACCTGAACATTGAAGCCACCAATTGAAACTGGTCCCTGCGCTGTCCCTCGCACAACCCCATCGGGTGTCGAGAGCGGCGTGGTGAGGAGGGTCCCCCCCTGAAGTGATGAAGCGTCTCCAATAGAAGAAACGGTCACATCAAAGGTCATCCCGTTCGCCTGATCTGAATTTATTTTTGCGGTGATGATAACAGCCGCGATGTTCTTGACTTTTAATTTCTCAGCTTCAATGGTCAGCCCCATCCGCTGGATCATATTGGCAAGGGAACGACTGGTGAACTGGGTATTGCTCCCATCACCGGTTCCATCAAGTCCGACAACTAGCCCGTAGCCGATCAGATCGACGACGGCGCTGCTTTGAAAATCGCAGATATCCTTGATCCGTACGGTTGCATTCACGCTCTGACTGACCACGAAAGTGGATACAATCAGCGAGATATTGAGAAAGTGACAGAGATGTTTATTCATACGGTTCTCTAAAACAACCAGTTGATGACTCGGGTGATCAGACCGGGACGTGCGGCGGTATTCGTTGCCCCTTTGCCGGTGTAAGAAATCTGTGCATCTGCGATCAGATGCGACTCAATCGTGTTGGACGCGGTAATATCTTGTGAGCGAACGACCCCGGTCACCGTGATCTGTTCTTTGTCCCCGCTGATAAGAATCGACTTTGTACCTTCGATAATCAGATCCCCATTCGGGCGGACCGCGACGACCGTGACCGTCATGCGACCTCGAACCGAACCACTTCGGGTATTTTCACCCTTGCCGTCATGGGTGTTGGAACCGGAGCCATCAAAACCGAGCAGAGGCAAGAAACTCAGCGTTCCGGTACCGGGACCTGCATTCATATCAGTGCTGACTGATTTTTCCGTCTTCGTCTGTACCTGATTCGAAGCACGCACGTTTTCAGAAATAGTGACGGTCAGCAGATCACCAACCCGATGTGCTTTGATATCGGTAAAGAGTGACTGCGATTGCCCGAAGTCCTGAGATCGTGCTTTCATTGAAAATGGAAGCAACAGAAGGATTCCAAGAATGATGAGAAATGATAGAAAGCGCATACCGACTCCTATTCGGTGATGACCACATCACGCGTCGAGCGGATGGTGGCTGTCAAAATCTTACCTGATGATTGATTACGAACCCGAATGCGATCCCCCTTGCGACCGGCATCCAATGCTGTTCCGCTGGTGGTGATCTTTACGGTTGGGGTTTCAATTGCAATGCTGACCATTCCACCTGCTTCGACGAGCGGAATTGGTTCGACCATTCGTGAAGTGATGACCGTGCCAGCAGTGATGTTTCGTGATATCCGAATCTGGCTGATGTCGTTTTCAATCGGCCAGACCTGATCGGTTAGAAGTGTTGTTTCAACGCGGCGACGTTCGCAGGTCGAAGGATCGAGTTCCGAACGTTGTTTGAGTCCGACCGTCGCGACAAAGGCATCTTCAAACGTGCGAATACGAAGCTGGATACCGTAGGGGATTCTTTCGCCGGTGGAATTCACTGCGTAGGCAGTCATGCTGACCAGCCCGCGAGGATTGCGATTGTACGATTCGAAATGCTGGATACGCTTTTCAGCAAGAGTCTTTTCAGGAATCGGATTTCGGATGACTTCGACTTCTGTCAAGAAGGTATCGAGCGAAAATTCCTGTTCAATCGCTGAGATGAGCAGCTTGTCAGCAATTGCAAGAGCTGATTCATCAGCTGACACAAAAGGAACGAGCAGGAACTGAATCGTCAGAAGAATGAAAAGAAACTTAAGTAATCGCATTATCGTTTCAGATTGTTGGCGATGGAGGACATGTCGTCGGCGGTCTGAATCGCCTTCGAGTTCATTTCATAGGCACGCTGGGCAACGATCATGTTGACCATTTCATCGACCACGCTCACGTTGGAGACTTCGAGGTACCCCTGATTGATCTGACCAAGTCCCGAAAGACCTGGCGTCCCAGTAAGCGGTGAGCCTGAGGCACCGGATTGAATCAGCAGGTTTCGCCCGATTGCAACAAGCCCAGCTGGATTTACAAATCTGGCGAGTTCAATCTGTCCGATAGGAGATGAATCATCCTGTCCGACGAGTTGCGCTTCGACAGTTCCGTCACGACCGATAGATATCGCCGTTGCGTTTTCAGGAATAGTTAGCTCGGGAAGCATGACATAACCATCACTGGTGACCACTCGTCCGTCGGCGGAAAGTTTGAATGCACCGTCACGAGTAAAGGCAGTCGAACCATCTGGCTGACGAACCTGGAAAAAGCCATCCCCTTCGATAGAGACATCGAGCGGATTGGAGGTCAGCTGCAGATCACCATTGGAGAATGAACGAACGGTCGCCGATGGTTTCGTTCCGTACCCGACAGCGAGTCCGGTCGGCGCGCTGGAGCCGACCGCAGTCGCACTACCGGCTCGTTTGTAATTTTGATAAAGCACGTCCTGAAATTCGATTTTCGATTTCTTGAATCCAGTGGTGTTCACGTTCGCCAGGTTGTTGGCGATGTTGTCCACGTTCATCTGCTGGCTCGACATACCGGAGGCGGCGGTGCGCATTGCTTTTATCATGATCGTTGCTCCTTCGTTCTCATTTCATCAGCTCCTTATCGCCCGCGCGGCGCAACTCGTTGGAATAACTGTTCGAGTGTCCCGTCCTGCGTTTGAAGGGCTTTGGCGTTCGCTTCGTAGGTGCGATAGCTGGCCATCATGTCGACCATCTCGGTGATGACATCGACGTTGGCCTGTTCGAGATATCCTTGCTGGATGGATGCATTCGGAGATGCGGAAGTTGAAACCGAGTTGGGGACGCGAAAAAGTGATGCCCCGACTCTGACGAGTGCTTCGGGACGATTCGGAACCACTGGTACGACACGACCGACGAGATCTCCATCAACACTCACCTCACCGGTCGCACCGATGGTGACAGCACCAGCACCGACCTGAATCGGACCACCATCCCCCATGAGGCGATGCCCGCCCGGGTAGGCGATAAATCCCTGACTGTCGACGCTGAATGTTCCCGTTCGAGTCAGATAGGTCTGACCGGTGTCATCCTGAATACGGAAGAAACCATCCCCTTCGATCGCGAGATCAAGAGGGCTCTCGGTCCGATCAAAGCTGGATTGGGAGAAATCGACGTGAAGTTTGTCAGCGAGTGGCTCCTGCCAGTCGGCCTGCTTTTTGGTCGTACGAAGTTCGGCGCGGGAAAGCTCTTTGGTGAAAAGACGATCCTTCTTGAATCCAGCAGTACCGACATTCGCGATATTATTCGCGATCAGTTCCTGCTTGGCGATTCGCGGGATCATCCCGGAGGCCGATTTGTAGAGTCCTTTGATCATATCTCTTTTCGCATGGTAGTTTTCCGAGGTTATGCATTGCGGATGAGATGCCAGCCTAGATCGCCCCCGCTAAGCCTTTATAGTGCAAGAGGTTGAGGTGTCATCCTGAAGCTGAATCGAAGAACAACTTGGTCTATTGGGGAAAAAGAGGATCAACCGGACGGCAAATGATTCTTACCTGAACAGCCTGACATGGGGATGATTGAAATCAGCAGGGATTTGCAGTAAATCCGGGGGGATGACAAGAGAGTAGCCGAATCGCAGGCACTTTCGTATCATTGCGATATGGGTAACCTCAAGCGATCAATCGACTTTCAGCTACCAAAGGGAGTTCGCCATGTGGCAACCCTTCCCTGCACGCCATTTGCTCAGAGAACAGCTATGCTCAAGGCCATTCTATTTTCTTTTGTCCTAGGATTCGCGACGACGTTGTCAGCTCAGGTCGATCCCGGTGCTGCTGATTCAGTCCGTATCGATTCACTGGTGACATTTGGTACAGGGGAGCGAGTCCTTCCTGTCTACTTCAGGAATGATGAGAATCTTGCGGCGGTCGAAGTAACACTGCGTGAGACTTCCAGTGCAATCGTGGTCGATTCGATTTCATTTGTAGGCAGCCGGCTTGAGACGATCGGGCTTCGCGGCTGGAGTCAGGATAGCGGAACCGGGACAATAACCCTCTATGCCTTCGCTACCCTTGATCTGATTCTTCCCGGGAATGGACTGATGGCGAATGTGCATCTCCGTATTCTCGATGACACCCCGCGATCAATCGGCATCGATACTGGTTCGTTTCAGGATGGCCCACTTCTTCGCACCACGTCGTTTACAGCTGACGGCTCGGCTAATCCATTTATCCCGCAATTCCGCAAAGGATGGGTGACAATTACTGCTGCCCCGCAGAGCTTTGATTCGGTGGCCGTCGATAGTGTCTTTACTCTTCGCGGCACTCATGTGAGTCTGCCGGTTTCACTTTTTAACGAAACGGACTTGAAAAAAGTAAATGTTGCGCTTCTCTATGGAAGCAGTGAAATCCAGTTTGATTCTGTCTCGTTTGCCGGAGGACGAGTTGCGACGGCGACCAATACGGTAAGTCACAATGATGCAACCAATTCTCTCCTGATCAGCTCTACACTTTCTGATCTTGATCCGCTCACACCCGGTACCGGAACACTTTGTTGGCTACACTTTACGATCCCTTCCAACGCCACTCCCGGTTCGGTGTTGGTTGATTCGACGACCTATTTCGGATTATTCGGAACATTGCTCACCAAAACTGGCGCAGGTGGAGATTTCACACCACTTTTTCACGCCGGAAAGATCCATATCGATGCAGCAACTGATGTTGCTGATGATCTGGCTCTCCCCGAGTCATTCTCGCTCGATCAGAACTACCCGAACCCATTTAATCCCACGACTGAGATTGTCTATGCTCTTCCTGAGCGATCAACAGTCCGACTTGAGATATTCGATGTCCTCGGCCGAGAAGTCGCAGTGCTGGTACATGCTGATCAGGAGGCAGGAGAGTATCGCGTGACGGTAGATGCCGCCTCTATGGGCGGAAAAATGGGAAGCGGAGTCTATTTCTATCGACTCACTGCAGATAATCAGAGTGCAGTGCGAAAGATGATTCTGCTCAAATAGAGCTGCTGAAACTTGAAGCGTGATGATCACGCTTCCTGAATTGATCACTCTTCCCGGCGATTTCATCCTGCTCTTTGGCTTCACGAGTGCGAATGTCATCCTGAAAGCGTAGTTTCAGTCGTTCACGCAGCTTTTCGAGTTTCCGTTTCTCTTTTGTCGCTTCTATGAGATCAAGTCTTCGTCGCTCGACTTCCTGTCGCAATCCCAAGAGTACTTCCCGCTGCTTCATGATATCAGTTCTGAGTTTTAATACCGCCCGATTCCCTGAGGCAAGTTGAGTGAGATGAATTCGTACATTGCTGGGGAGTTCCAGGTGTTGAATGACTTCACTCCGTCTTGCTGTTATCTCAGCAATCTTTGCTTCCTGCTGTGTGACCCGCTGGATCGCCTCTCCGAGGCGACGCATCGCGCCAGTTTCAGCATGTTCTGCTTTGCGAAGGAGTGGTTCCAGCCGGAATCGAAAACGCATGACTAGTCAGCCAGAATTGCCTGAAGAGTTGCCAGCGTTTCTTCGTGAATCGCGTTCTCCTTGATCCCCTGCCGAAAGAGCTTCTGCAGCTGATCGATCTTTGCGATAGCTCGGTCGATGCGTGGATTTGAACCTTTCACATAGGCACCAAGCGATACAAGATCCTCCGCCTCACGCCAGGTAGCAGCGAGTTCACGGACTTGTCCGGCAAGCTGCTGATGCTCAGGAGTGGTGACCTCTTTCATCAGACGGCTGATCGAATCAAGATAGTCAACGGCGGGATATTGATTCATGGTTGCAAGTTTGCGTGAGAGCATGATGTGCCCGTCCAGAATTGAACGAGTTGCATCAGAGATCGGTTCGTTGAAATCATCCCCTTCGACGAGAACCGTATACAATCCGGTAATTGATCCCTTTTCAGTACGACCGGCTCGTTCGAGTAGTGTTGGTAGGAGAGCAAAAACTGAGGGCGTATATCCTTTTGTCGCCGGTGGCTCACCGATAGCAAGGCCAATCTCACGCTGCGCCATTGCAACACGCGTGGTCGAATCCATGAGAAGGAGAACATCCTTCCCTTGATCACGAAATTCTTCAGCAATAGTCGTGGCGGTCATGGCTCCTTTGATACGCACAAGAGCCGGTTGATCTGAAGTCACAGCAACGACCACCGAGCGGCTAAGTCCTTCCGGACCAAGGTCTCGTTCAATGAATTCGCGAACTTCTCGTCCACGTTCACCAATAAGTCCAATTACAATTACATCAGCGGCTGTTCCTCGAGCAAGCATGCCAAGCAAGACCGACTTCCCGACACCGGAACCGGCAAATATACCGACACGTTGACCACGTCCAATCGAGACCATCGTGTCAATCACTCGTACACCAGTGGTGAGGTGATCCGAAATCGGTTGCCTTTGCATTACTCCGACCGGCGCGGTCGCGACTGAACGCGTGGCACGAGCTGCAATCGTTCCCTTCCCATCAATTGGCTCACCGAGTCCACCAATAACACGCCCGAGGAGTTGATTCCCAACTGGAACGCGCAGTTGTGCACCAATGGAAGTGACAATAGCTCCGGGAGTGATTCCGGCGATTGATGCAAATGGCATGAGCAAAATGCGGTCATCACGAAAGCCGACTACTTCAGCCGGGATTTTGACGCCTGATTCTTTATTTTCAATGGTACACAGACAGCCGATTGGAACAGATGGGCCAGCAGATTCAATGACGAGCCCGACCACACGGGTCACATGCCCGTAATGCCGAACCGTCTGAATCTGTTCGAGGCGATTTCGATAGAGGGTGAGTTGGCTCATACCGGTTGATCGAGATTACGCAGGGAATGTTCGATCACTGCGAACTGTGATTCGATTCGTGCATCTATCTCTCCTCCCGGAGTTTCGATCAGGCATCCGCCTAGTTTTACTCGCGGGTCTGCTTCGATTCGCAGTTCACGAAGTGAATTTGATTGTTGCAGGAATCTACCCCGATGCTGTTCGACCACTGGCAAAAAGTCGGGATGGACTTTGATGGTGACTTTGCTCCGGTCGGTGAGTTGTTCCATGACATGCATGATGAGATCAGAGGTTTTTTCACGGTCGGCTTCCAGAGCGTCGAGAGTTACTTTTCGACTGACCATCAAGACGATATCGAGTAGATCACGCTGCGCTTCGACGAGTAGCTTTACTCTGGATCCGACACAATCGGCGATTGCTGCGTCGAACTTTCGCATGACTTCCCGGGCCTCTTCCAGACCTTTGTCATACCCTGCCTGATATCCGTCCTGATATCCCTGCTGCTTCGCCTGCTTTTCGCAGGCGCGCACCGTCGATTCCAGTTTGAATGTCTCGGATACAGGAATGAGACGAGTCCCATCCGGAGCGGTGATAAAAACCACCGACGGAAAAGTTCGTCCGAGAAGTTTCGCAGCCCGCTCTTCGACATCCAGATCGACGTTTTGCTCGCCGATCCAGACTGCCGGAGCATCGCTGATTGTTCTAATGATCTTAAACGATGACATCTTCTTTGCCGCCACGTCCGGAGACAATAATCTGTCCCTCTTCTTCGAGACGACGCACAACTTCGACAATTCGTCCCTGCGCCGCTTCGACATCCGACAGACGAGTCGGGCCCATGAATTCCATCTCTTCCTTGATCATGACCGCGACACGCTCAGATACATTGGAGAGCAACTTGGCTTTCACTTCGTCGCTGGTTGCCTTGAGCGCGATCGAGAGATCCTTGGTTTCAACTTCCTTCAGGAGACGCTGCACAGAGCGATCATCAAGGAGAATCAGGTCATCGAAGACAAACATCATGTTCTTCACTTCAGCCGCAAGTTCCGGATCTTCCGCTTCGAGTGACTGGAGAATGTTCTTTTCAGCCGACGAATCGATAAGATTAAGAATCTCTGCTATCGCTTTCGCACCACCTGAGACACTTAGGTCGCGGCTGCCGGAGGAACCGAATTGCCCTTCGAGCGTCGATTCGATCTCTTTGAGAATTTCGGGCGAGATTTTTTCCATCGTGGCGATACGCAACGCCACTTCGGCCTGCATTTCAGGGGACAGTTCTGAGAGAATACCGGCTGACTGTTGCGGACTCAACTGAGTGAGAATGAGTGAAATAGTCTGCGGGTGTTCATTCTGAAGAAAGCCGGAGAGCTGTTTCGGATCAATATCTTTCAGAAGTGAGAATCCGGTCGCACGAAAGGCAGACTCAAGACGCCCCATGATCTCTTTTGCTTTTCCAGCCCCGACCGCTTTCTCAAGAATCTGAGACGCGAAATCGACACCCCCCTGAGAGATGTACTGACGAGCCATGAAGATCGTGTGGCACTCCGACATGACTTTCTCTTCGATTTCCATTGGAACATCTCGTAGATTCGCAATCTCGATCGTAATTCGTTCGAGATCGTTTTCCTTGAGCCCCTTGAGCACATGAGCAGAGACTTCGGGACCGAGAGAAACCAGCGCAACCGCTGCTTTCTGAATCGGGGTCATCGTTTCGTAAGTAAGGGTACTCATGCTATTCAACCATCATCGTTCGGATCACTTTGGCGATCTCTTCCGGGTGTTGTTTGGCGGCAGTCTGCATTCGATCAGTTACTCGCGGCGCACGAGGAATTTCAGGCTCAGGTTCTGCCTGAACGGTCCCACCGGAACTCGCAGACATTACAGGTTGCGAAGCAGTCGCGAGACGAGAACCTACTGACTTGAATGCTTTCTTAAAAATGCCACGGACGTAGAGGAATCCGAAGATTATCAGGGCAACGATTCCGACATTTTTCACGATATCGACATAGAAGTCTCGGGTGTACATCGAATCGAGTGCCTGCTGCTGTTCCTGAATTTCGGTTCGATCAAACGGCATATTGAAGACTTCGATCGCGTCATTGCGCTGCGTATCGAATCCGACTGAATTCTTGACCAACGATGCCAACTGATCAAGCTCATCCTGGCTGCGAGGAGTATAGACCGGGGCATCCCCTTCAGCTCCCCCTTCAGCCGGGGCATAGCTGCCGTCGACCGTTACCGCGACTGAGAGTCGTTCGATAGTTCCAACGGCACTGATAATACTCTCGACCGTCTTACTGATTTCATAGTTGGTTACGGTCGTCTCGGTGTTACCGGTTTCGGTACTTTCATTCGCTTCCGGATTCTTATCCGACGTACTGTTTGCCTGCCGTGTTTTCTCTTCTGAGCGAACAACCGGTGTGTTCGGATCGTAGGTTTCGTTTGTCTTTTGCTGCTGGGAGAAATTCAAATCGGCAGTAACACGAACAATAGACTTACCCGTTCCGAGTACACCATCGAGCATCGACTGTGCCTTCTCCTGCAGATATCGCTCGACCTGTGAGCGAGCATCCAGCTGCGTACTGGAAAGCCCGGCAATCGGATCATTGGCCCGCCCACCGGAAAGGAGATTCCCTTCGTAATCGACTATCGCAATGTTTTCTGGTTTCAATCCCTCGACTGAGGCAGCGATTAAATGGGTTATCCCTGAAATCTGATTTCGAGACAGGGCATTTGCACGACCAAGTTTGAGCATAACCGAAGCTGTTGCTTCCCGTTTGTCTTCTTTGAAGAGTCGCTCTTTTGGCATGACAATATGCACACGTGCGGCCTGAACCCCTTCCATCGCCATGATGGTGTTGGTAAGCTCCCCTTCGAGTGCTCGACGAAAATTAAGATTTTGAAGGAAGTCGGTCATGCCGAGGTTTGTTTTATCAAAAAGCTCGTACCCTATGTTGCCATTTCGCGGCAGACCCTGTGATGCGAGGGAGATGCGTGCCTGGTAGACATCTTTTGACGGCACCTCGACGGTACTGCCATTTCCGGTCAGTCGATAATCGATCTTGTTGTCGCTAAGATACTGGACAATTTCGCCGGCTTCGTTGGCGTCCAGATTAGAAAAGGCAGGAGTATAGTCAGATGTTTTCAGCCAGCCGAGCAGGACGACAATACCAACAATGGTACCGGCGGCAAGTCCGAGCAGAAGCATCACCTGGCTCGCAGTCATGCGGCCAGCTGCTGCCATCGTATTGGCAATCAGAGATTTTGGTTCCATGTTCCTTTCCTATGTCCGTCACACGCGTCCATCCATGGACACGGTCTGCAACTCTCACACTCTTTAGATCGGCATGCGGGTCAATTCATTGACCGTCGCAACAATTCTGTTCCTCATCTCAAGCAGGAGGTCGGTTGAAAGTGATGCCTGCTCCATCTGGATCATGACATCATGAATTTCGATATCTTCCCCTCGCATCAGTGCCGATTGGGCATTGGACGAGGCGTGATGCTGTTCATTCACTCCACTCACAAAGCCGGAAAGCAAATCAGCAAACGACTCACTCGTCGGTTGCGTCTGATTTGCGACTCCAAGCAGTTCTTTTGGTGATCCGGCAGAGGCAATATTCTCCGTCTGTCCACCAGTCTCCAGATTGGGAGTGACACGAAATCGAAGGGGGCTGATTGCACTGCTCATAGTCAGACCTTTACATCAACGAGACGGCCCAGTTCGGTGCCGTTCGATTCAAGACGTTCAGCGAGAGCAGGGTTTTCGCGATAACGGGCGAAAATCGCATCCAGTGCCTTCTTTTCGGCGTCGGATAACTTAGCGGCATATCCCTCAGTCGGGATGCGAGCCGATGCCGACGAATTCGTGCCTTGTGAGGCACTCGGCAACTCGACCGGAACTTTGACTTCCGATGGACGTGCAACAGTCTGCTGAAGCTGCTTCGCCTTTTGGTCGGCGTTGTTCACATTCGGCTGCGGATAGGTCTGGCCGCTGTAACCGGAAATTTTCATATGCTATCCTCCTTCATTCCATTACTTCCACTTCTAGATATCAAGGGCATCACCGATCATCTTCTTCGTCGCCTGAACGGCAGCAGCATTTGCTTCGTAGGCGCGAGAGGCGATCATCATGTCGACCATTTCAGTCACTACATCAACATCAGGCATTTTCACATACCCCTCGTCATCCGCCTGTGGATGTGTGGGATCGTAGATCAACCGATAGGATGATTCTGGATCGGTAATCTCGCGCGCTTCTGCACTATCGAGCTCACCACGAGATGAAATCGTGATCGACTTCCCTTCGAGGTGACGCTCATTCGTCCGGGCAACGGAGGTACGCGCTCGGTGCATTTCGGACTGAAAGCCGCCGCTGATTCCGTCCTCAGAGACTACCACCCGTTTCCGTTTGTACGGGCCACCTTCCGGTGTTTCGGTGGTTTCGACATTGGCGAGATTCTGCGCCACGGTATTCATCCGCGTACGCTGGACACTCAGGCCCGCAGCCGAGATTTTCAGACTATTGACTATGCCAGCCATGGTTGCTCCAATCGCAATTCAATCATTCGCTGGTGATCGCTTTCTTCATCCCTTCAAAACGCATCTGCAGAAACTGTGCACCGGCGTCGAAGAGAAGTTCGTTTTCGGATAAATTTGTAATTGCAGATTCGATATCGACAGAGTTGATCATGCCGCGATCGATTCGTTCTTCTCTGATCTTTGGGTCTGCCTGCGGGTGATCACCGACCGGGATGTGCCCTTCCTGTGTGACCACCGGCGTCAAGCGACGGGAGGAGTCAGTAAGGCGGCGATACTCTTCGGTAAAGCTGATATCCTTCGCTTTGTAGCCCGGAGTTGAGACATTCGCCACGTTTCCTGAAAGGAGCTTGTGACGATAGGAACTCAGGTCGAGGTACGATTTGTACTTCGACACACCCATCTGCGAGAATATGTAATCTGTCAGTTTCATATGCGTTGGTGGAGACTTCTCCGAGGTTTAGTATGGCATTCGGTGTGCCAATGTCCTGACCGGAGGCTAAGCTGAGTATTTTCAATGACTTGCGCTTCACAATCTGGACAGATTCAAAGTGAGTTTCGAGATGAAACGGAATCTGATGCCCAGTTGTGTGGAAAGGATTTCGCTGAATGAGTTAGAGTCCGGTAGAGCCGAATGCGACGGGTTCGTAGAACTCTGAGGATGGTTCGACAGCCGTCATCTCCATCGTCAATACCACGATATCGACGCGGCGATTCATGGCTCGATTCTCGGCATTCGTGTTTGACTTGAGCGGGCGATATTCGCCGTAACCAAGTGCGGAGACTCTCTCCGGTCGGATTCCATGGTACGAAGTGAAGAAACGAACAACTTCTGTCGCACGTGAGGATGACAACTCCCAGTTGGAGGGGTAGACATCTGAGTTCATGGGGAGATTGTCAGTATGCCCTTCGATGCGCAGATGATTCGGCAGCGGCGAGACTATTTCAGCAATGACATTGAGTACTTCGACTGCTCTTTCTTCTAATCGGGCTGAACCAATACCAAAGAGAGCAGACTCCATGATATGAACGACGAGTCCACGTTCGGTCACTTCTGCCTTTACAAGATCAGATTTTTGCAACTCTGCGAATTTCTCATCGACTTTGTGAGCGATAGTCTTGAGTGAGCCAATTTTGAGAACGCCATGACCAGCGCCGTCATCATTGACCTCTTTCCCCGGAGTCGGGATAGCACTCTCGCCACCTTTAAGGACGCCATTGAGTGCTTCAGCAACCTGGCCGAATTTCTTGTTATCAATGGAGGACATCGAGTACATCACGACAAAAAAGGCAAGCAGGAGCGTGATCAGATCAGCGTAGGTCAGCAACCAACGGTCAAAATTCTCTTCGTGACCAACGTGACTGCGACGCTTCCGCACACTCATTCTCCGCGCCGTCTCGTGGGCGGCAGGAAGGCCTGAAGACGGAGCCGAATGTTTCGCGGGTTTTCGCCGGATTGGATGGCGGTAACCCCTTCGACAATCAGCTCAAGAAAATGGATTTCATCTTCATGCCGATGACGAAGTTTGTCTGCAACGGGTAAGAAGAAAAGATTGGCGAGCCCGACGCCCCACAATGTAGCAATGAATGCTGAGGCAATCGATCCAGCCATACGGGAGGCATCAGTCGTATTTCCAAGCGTATGCACGAGTCCGAGAACCGTTCCCAGAATCCCCAGGGTAGGAGCAAAGCCACCAGCTTTTTGAAAGAGCTGAATCCCACGCTTATGGCGCATCTCAATCGCAGCCATTTCAGATTCCATGATCTCACGAATGACACTTACTTCGGTGCCATCAATAAGAAGCTGCACGGCCTTTCGAAAGAATGGATCACGGAGTTTTCGAAGGTCGGTTTCGAGTCCAAGAATCCCCTCACGACGAGCCTTTTCAGCAAGTTTTACAAGATACTCAACAGTCTCTTCGACTCGATGCTGGCGATGAGTGAATGCAAGGCGAAGCAGGTTGGGAACCTGAGCCACCGTCGCACTGGAGGTAGTGATAATCGTCGCCCCCATCGTTCCTCCAACCACCAACATGATGGGAGCAAAGAGGAAAACGGCATCGACATTTCCCCCTTCGAGAGCAAACGCTCCGGAGACGGCGCCGAGGGCAAGAATGAGTCCAAAAAGGGTAGCGATATCCATATCGTTTTCGGGCGGACTTCTCCGCACACCCATCTTGAATCGGCAGAACTGCTCAAAAATTAACCAGTGTGAAACAACAAAGACCGGATATTTCCGGCCTTTGGTATGAAATAGTCTGTGTGATAAGTGGAGTGCGGCTAGACGGTGACGTCCTTACCACGCTCTGATTCCACTTCATGGTCGTCTGAGTCACTCCATTCTTCCCCTTTTTGAGGGCGATGGAGTCCCCAGTCGGAGAGCCAGTTCCGAATGGTGCGAGGGGTGACATCCAGAAATTCCGCCGCACGAGTCTTATTGCCGGAGGTCAGCTCGAGTGTTTTCAGTACCAGATAACGATTCCCTTCAGCGATGGTCATCGGCAGTTTCAGACCCTGATCCGAACTTGCGCTTTCGGGGAGTGAAAGTTTGAGCGGCAGATCATCCGACTCAATCATGTTTCGGTCAACCCGAACGACGGCCCCTTCGATCACATTTTCTAGTTCACGGACATTTCCGCGCCAGTGATACGAAGTGAGTAGTTTCATGGCTTCGGCGGTCACACCCATGATGGTCTTGTTATTTTCCTGATTGTATTTTTCAATGAAGTGTTCCACGAGGAGCGGGATATCCTCCGGGCGCTCTCGTAACTCAGGCAGATGGATCGGGATCACCTCCAATCGGTAATAGAGATCCTCGCGGAACCGCCCTTCTGCTATATGCTGCTTGAGATTCCGGTTCGACGTCGCAACAATGCGAACATCCACTTGAATTGTTTCGCTCGAACCAACGCGTTCGAATTCCCTCTCCTGGAGGACACGAAGTAGCTTCGCCTGAAGATGGAGTGGCATCTCCGAGATTTCGTCAAGAAGGAGTGTGCCGGTGTGAGCAAGTTCGAATCGACCACGATGGGTCCGTTTTGCATCAGTGAAGGCTCCTTTCTCATATCCGAAAAGTTCAGCTTCAACAAGGGTATCTGGAAGGGCTGCGCAGTTCAATTTGATAAATGGTCCGTTGCGACGACCGGATGACTGATGAATCAGTCGCGCGACCATTTCTTTACCGCTTCCGGAGCCACCGGTGAGTAGTACCGTTGAGCGTGAATTTGCCGCGGCACGAACAGTCTCGAAAACCGCGTTCATTGCTTTCGATTTTCCGACGACGGTATGATACTTTTCGCTCATGTCATTGCGAAGGATTTCATTCTCTCCGCGAAGTCGAATGAGATCAGTCACCCGACTGAGTGTGACGGCAAGCTGATCAGGGGAGACTGGTTTGAGCAAGAAGTCGTATGCCCCTTTGCGGATCGCCTGAACCGCGGTCTCGACGGTCCCATAGGCAGTCATCAGGACAATCACCGCATTCGGATTGAGCCGTTTGACATGATCAATCAGAGCCATGCCATCGACCTCACCCATCCGAAGATCGGTCAAGACGATGTCAAAGGTCTGCTTTTTCATGGTCGTAATAGCTTCCTCACCGCTTCCAACAGAGACGGGGGAAAAACCGAGTCGCTTAACCGCTTCGACTACGAAATCATTGACTAACTGGTCGTCGTCAACCACCAGCACGCTATACCGCATTATGAACTCCTTACTATGATCCGTGAGAAATCTTCATGGGAAGAAGAAGACGGAAGATCGCACCACCCGTGGGGGGGGATTCAACAACAATCTCGCCGCCGTGTGCCTGCACCAGTTTGAGTGCCATGGCCAGACCAAGACCGGTTCCTTTTGCTTTTGTTGTGATTAAAGGGAAAAACAGCCGCTCGGCGACCTCGGGGGCAATTCCCGGGCCGTTGTCACTGATAGAAATCACCGCCATTGCCTCGTCTCCAGCGAGCATCAACGAGTCGGCATAGCTTGTCGCGGCTGCGTGAGAGAGTCGCTCATACCGAACGGTAATCTTCCCATAGTGCTTCATCGCCTCCGCCGCATTGCGCAGGAGATTGTGCATGACCTGGCGCATAAGACGAAAATCCAGAGACAACCGTGGCTCATGGACTCCGCGTTGGAGTGGCTCAAGCTGGATTTCAATCTGCCAGTCCTTCGCCCCCTCTTCGTGTAAGAAGCTGTCGATACTTTGTTGAAGAAATCCGCGAAGTTCGACCATCTGCAATTGAAGCTCTTCCAAACGGGTATAGTCGAGAATTCGTGTGACCGTCTGATTCAGGGTTTCGACCCCCTGCATGATTTTGCTCGTCAACTGACGTTTGTTATCGTCCCCTTCGAGATCACGTTCGAGTAAAGCAGCAAATCCTCCGATTGCAGCGAGTGGATTGCGAACTTCATGGGCAATGCCAGCGGCCATCTCCCCCATTGCGGCGAGGGTCTTCAGCCGTGCAATCTCCGATTCAAGGCGACGGACTGAGGTCAGATCCTGAATCGCTTCGACGACACCACTTACTTCCCCCTGGGGAGTTCGCAGGAGAGTAATCGACGACGAGACGACGAGAGTCGAGCCATCTGGACGAACGATCGTTCGGTCAGAGGTGAGATAGTGGCGTGGACGTTCAGATTGACCTCTCTGTTCGCGCGAACCCGCAGCGGATAGAATGCTTCCATTCTTGCTGATTGATTCATACTGAGCGCCAATCGCCTGAGTCGGCCCCACTCCAAGAACACGACAGGCGGCATCATTGATATGTGTGACCATGCTGTCACTGTCCACAACGATGATCCCCAGTCCGACCGACTGGAAAATTGAGGTCAAGGTCTCGCCGAATGTTGTTTGTGAAGAAGAGACTTGCAAAAGTCTTTGATTCAGATCAACGAGCTCACTCGTTCGCTGATCGAATTCTCGTTTGAGAGCGAGGTATTCACGTTGTAGTGAGTGAATGACACGGTTGAGTGACTCGTAGGTGTCGGCAAATCTGGCATAGGTGGAATCATCAATAGTATTCGCTCCCGACGGCCGACTCTCGGCGTGGGAGGATTCGGAAGTCACCGAGGATGACTTCGGTGAGGATGTCGGTTCTGCCATGTAGAGCTTTCCCATAACCTCTTTGATATCCGAGGGTAGGGGGAAGTGGCAGCGTCCTTCAACTAAAACTTGGACGGAACAGCTGAGCTGCTTTTGGTCAGCCCGGCAAAGGAGGAGGAGAGGATATTGACCAATTGACCGGCGATCTGATCAATCGGAAGAATAATGTCAGTCAATTGAGCCTCAATCACCGCACGAGGCATGCCATAGATGACACACGTCTCTTCATTCTGGGCGATAATCAAGCCCCCCTTCCCCTTCATCGCGCGCGCACCGTGAACTCCATTCGAGCCCATCCCGGTGAGCATCACGCTGATTGCTTCCCCGCCGTAGATTTCGGCTACCGAGTGCATACTCACATCAACGCACGGTTTATAGAGCGTATCCGGTTTGTCAGTGACATATGCACAGATTCTCCCTTGCACACGACGGACGGTCAAGTGCTGCCCGCCCGGTGCAATCAGGACAGAGCCAGCGAGAATTGGTTCCCCATCCTTTGCTTCCCTGACCGACAACGGTGAGAGAGAATCAAGTCGTTCCGCCAGTGACTTTGTAAACGTCGGTGGCATGTGCTGACTGATAATCACGCCCACGGGAAAATTCGCAGGCAGATTCGCAATCACCTGTTGAAGTGCCGGAGGGCCTCCTGTCGAGGAACCTATTGCAACGATGCTTGCCTTGTGCGAAATATTCCGAACAGTTTGACGAACAGGTGGCTTATAGACTTGATTGTTTGAAGTGTTGATCAGGCGCTGAGTGAATCTCGCCATCAGGACGTGCTTGCGGCGGGCTATTTTTTTGATACGACCGAGCAGGTCTTCTTTGATTTTTACAATATCGAGAGAGACAAACGATTTTTCTTTCGGTATGAAATCGACCGCGCCGGCATCGAGGGCATCGAGTGTTGCCTTTGCCCCTTCGGTCGAAATCGAAGAGATCATCATTACGGGTGTGGGGCGACTGGCCATGATCTTGCGCAGACAGGTCAGCCCGTCCATGACCGGCATTTCGATATCCATAGTGATGAGATCGGGCTTGAGCAAAATGGCCTTGTTGTACCCCTCCTGACCATTGGCGGCAACGCCAACGACCTTGATCTCAGGATCCGACTCAAGCATGAGTGTGAGTGCTTTCCGCATGAATGCAGAATCATCTACGATCAGAATCTTTATGACAGGCTGCGACGTTCGTCGCGCCAAATCGTGTGGAGTCCCCGCCACCTTCTCTCCTATCGAAGTTTTCGAACCAGATTGAACAGGCCGATCAGATCGACGATCAGTCGAATTCGACCGTCACCAAGGATCGTTGCTCCAGCGATCCCTTCTGCACCGCCTAGAAAATCCCCCAGTGATTTGATGACCACCTCTTCCTGACGAAGAAATCGATCAATGCTGATGCCAAGCTTCTTGTCAGCTAATCCTACGATCACGATGTACGGCTTCTCCGCCGTCATGAAACCCGCTTTGTCAGATCGTAACACCGGACCCAGCGTAATAACCGGAACGACTTCATTCCGCAAACAAAGCACCGGTCGCTGATTGACGAAATTGATTTCACTGAGTTCAGTGCGAACTGTTTCATACACTGAGCCAAGCGGCAAAATGTAAATGTCATT
This sequence comes from uncultured Ignavibacteriales bacterium, assembly GCA_964518635.1. Lineage (GTDB taxonomy): Bacteria > Zixibacteria > MSB-5A5 > GN15 > FEB-12 > CAZFGK01. The sequence goes on along the minus strand of CAZFGK010000011.1, from coordinate 81,078 downwards.
ATCAGACTCGACCAATAAGCCCTGAATGATTGCGAGAGTCAGGGGCAGCTTAATAGTGATGGTCGTACCGACATCAATCGCAGAATCAAGTTCAACCTGTCCGTTGAGTTTTTCAATGTTGGTGCGAACCACGTCCATACCAACACCGCGCCCGGAGACGTCGGTGATTTTCTTTGCGGTCGAAAATCCCGGTTCAAAGATGTAACTGAAGACCTCTTTGTCGGTCAGTTTATCGACTTCGGCTTTGGAATTTAGACCACGTTCGACCGCTTTCGCCCGAATGGCCTGAATATCCAGTCCCTTGCCATCATCACGAATGGTAAGAACGATATTTGAACCTTCCTGCGCGGCAGTCAGATAGACCGTCCCTTTGGGGGTCTTCCCTTTGGCGATACGCTCTTTTGGAGATTCGATCCCGTGGTCGCAGGAGTTACGAATAATATGAACGAGAGGATCGCCGATCTCTTCGATGACTGACTTGTCAAGCTCTGTCGTCTCACCTGAAATGACCAGATCAATCTCTTTGCCGGAGTCACGTGAAAGATCGCGTACCAGCCGCGGAAACTTTGCAAACACTTTCCCGACTGACTGCATCCGCATCTTCATCACCGCAAGCTGCAGCTCGGTCGTAATGCAGTTAATCGAAGCCGTGGATTGATTCAACTGTTCGGCGGAGACTGCTCGATCTCCATGCTGACTCAGGAGAGAAACACTCTGCACGAGACTATTGCGCCCCAGTACCAATTCCCCCATGAGATTCATCAGCGTGTCGATTCGTTCGATGTCAACTCGGATCGTCTGCTCACGCTGCTCATGCTTCTTGTCTGCACCCTGACGCACTGCTTTCGGATCACTCTGCGCATTTGGGAACTGTGAAGGCGTGAGTATTTCTTTCAATTCCGATTCGATTGCTTCGGGAACTATAGTCTTCGGCTCTTCCGGAAGAACACTGGTTGCTGCTTCGATCTTGGCAATTGGTGTTTGTAGATTACCATCTTGGCTAGTCAAACCAATATCGAGTCGGGACAAAATGTCTTTGAGATCAATCGGTTCGGTTTCGTGATCTTTAACTCGCTGGAGGAGAATTTTGAGGAAATCGACAGATGCCAGCAGCAGATCCATGATCGACGGATTGACAACCATCTCCCCTTTACGAAGGCGATTGAGGATATCCTCCATTTTGTGGGTCAATTCCGCGACCTGATCAAAACCGAGGAAACTGGAAGTACCCTTGATCGTGTGCGCGGCGCGAAAGATTTGATTCAGCAGATCGAGATCATCCGGTTTCGACTCAAGTCGCACCAGATTTTCGTCGAGAGAATTGATCAACTCATCGGCTTCCACCAGGAAATCATCATTGATCTCCTGCATATCATCAATTTCATTATCTGCCGTCGTAGACATCCTGTGCTCGCTTATTGTTTTCGTACGAACAAAGCATCAATCTCTGACTGCTGGGTTTTCTTCTCGAAGATATCTGCATTGGGGTCAAAAGCTCGTTGCTTTTTGGACTGCTTTGCTGTCATCGTATTGGACTGTTCCTGCCCTGCCTCTACGACTTTCAAGATTTGTGCCAGTCTTGTTTCGATCTCTTCGAGCAGTGAAGCTGCATAATCAACCTGCTGACTGGTAATATCCTGAAACTGAAGTGCTTCCATGAGAGTGAACGCAGCATCCTGATTTTCCTGTGCTGCCTTTTCGATGACTGCGACATCAGATCTTAAATCAGGGTTAAGCTGTAAATTGGCCGACATCCGTCTTACCGTTTCAAGAATGACCTCTTCACGATTGTTGATTCCCTCAACGGTGTCGAGCATACAATGTGCCGCTGCCAGCGTCTGCTGGCTGATCTTGTCTAGTTGATTTGTCGCCTGAGGAACCTTCTCATGCGATTCCGTAATTGGACTGCGAAGACGGTGCATGTTCTCTACGAGCGAGTGCACGGTCTCATGAAGCTGAAGCATTTCGGCTTGTATCTGATCGGTCAAAACAGTTTCGTGCGTCATATTCTCTATACCTTAGCAGGCGAGAATCTGATCGATTTTTGCCTTGAGGGTCTCCGGGGTGAACGGTTTCACAATGTAGCTGTTGACGCCCGCCTTCATCGCTTCGACAATATCTTCCTTGACTGACCTGGTAGTGACCATGAGAACGGGCAACGATTTGTATTTATCCATCGCCCGAATGTTTGTGACGAGCGTTAGTCCATCCATCTCAGGCATGTTCCAGTCAGTGATGACGAAATTGACTATTTCGGTCTGCAGTTTCGCGAGTGCGTCCTTCCCATCCTCAGCTTCTATGACATCTTCAAAGCCAGCACGTTTGAGTGTGTTAATTATGATTCGACGCATCGTCTGGCTGTCATCGACTGCCAAAATTTTCAGATTAGACATCCCCTGCCCCCTGTCGCTTGCAACAGTCTATCTACTTCTTCAAGTAGCTTTTCGGACTTGAACGGCTTCACCAGATATGCACTCGCGCCAGCTTTCATCCCTCGTTCTTTGTCTTCAGGTCGATCTTCAGATGATAGAATAATAATCGGTGTCATGGCATGCTGCGGGTTCTGTCGAACAGTCTCAATCAGCCCGTAGCCATCAAGATTCGGCATGTTCAGATCGGTGATAATCATCGTCACCGGCCGGTTTGTTCCAGACAATTTTTCAACGGCATCCATGCCATCCGTTGCTGTCACAACTGAGAATCCGCTGCTCTTGAGTGAGAACGCTACGAACTTGACAATGGTTGGTGAATCGTCAACTACGAGTATTGTGCGTGTCATCATCGCCCTCCAACGCCGCTGGTGATCGGCGTCTTTGCCTTCACAGATTTCAGGAGATCAAGTGCCCGACTGGATGTCGTAGACACTCCCGGTGTACTCACCCGTTCACGAGAAAGTGCTGAAGATGAAACGACAGAACCAGTTGTTGAGGATGCAACAGGATCATTAACTTCTTTCTGATAAACCAGAGCGTTCTTAAAATAGACGAGCTTGAACGATTTCGATATTCCGTGCATGGTTTCAGAATGCCCGATGTAAAAATAACCGCCCGGACGCAGCGCAGCATAAAAGCCTCGGACAATCTGCCTCTTGACCTCTTCTGAGAAGTAGATCATGACATTGCGGCAGAAAATAACATCCATGCCAGAAAGCAGAGCCAGTTTTCGCGGCTCATTCAAATTCAAGTGAGAGAACTTTACCAGAGACTTGACTTCCTGATTGACTTTTACACCATCAGAAGTCTTGGTGAAATAGCGAGAAATGAGTTCCTGCGGAATATTTCGTAGTGTGATTCCCGAGTACTCACCGATTCGTGCCTTCGCAAGGACATCTTCTGAGATGTCGTTAGCTGTGATTTCGCAACTCCAACCGGGTCTGGTGCGGAATGCTTCGAGCAGTTGAATCGCCAGCGTGTAGGGTTCCTCACCAGTAGAACATCCCGCTGACCAGACTTTGAGAATCTTCGGTTCTTTTTTCTTGATGCGCTGGTCAAGAAGTTGCGGGAGAGCTTCTTGAGCGAACGAGGCGAGTTGTGGCTCATTTCGAAAGAAGCTGGTCTCATTGGTCGTGATCAAGTTCATAAGCTGTTGAAATTCACGCATCGACGTATCGTACTTGACATGATAGAAATAGTCGCGAAGAGATTTCATTTGAAGTTCTTGCAGGCGTCTGGTCAGTCGATTGCGCACGAGATACATCTTGTTCTCGGAGAAATAGATGCCACTCTTTTGGTGAATAAAGTCACGAATAACGACAAAATCTTCCGGCGTGCATTCGACTTCAGGTGACGGAAGCGTATTGGTCATCGCTTTCCTCCATCTGATTCAACCACCTCACTCGGAGTCATCGATTCGAGCCGCTTTGCCAGAGCGTGAATATTGAATGGCTTTGTGATGTAATCGTCTGCCTTCAGACGAAGTGCCTGCACGGCACTCTCAACTGATGGATAGCCTGTCATCAGGACGAATGGTTGAGCTGGATGAATGCCCTTCACCTGACTCACCAGTTCAAGCCCCGACATTTCTGGAAGTTTTATGTCAGCAAGAACGACATCAAAATGTTGTCGTCCCGCTTCCTGTAATGCGCGCTCGGCTGAATCAGCGACCTGCACATGCCAGCCACGTCCGCTGAGGAAGTCATACAGGAGGTCACGAATCAGGAGTTCATCATCGACGACGAGTATTGATCGCTGTGACATCAGACACCTCCTCCAAGCTGGAGAAAGGCATCAGATGCTTCATCTGAGACGTCGTGATTTGTGACATGACGCAAGTTGGCAAGATCCTTCGCAGATTCTTTCGAACCCATACGCGCAAGTGCGCGAATCGCGGCAATCTTCACGACGTCCTGTGAATCCTTCAGGTACGGTTTGATCAAGCTTGCATGCGCTGGATTCTGGAGATCGCCAATCGAGACGATGGCGTGATATTTAACCCAGACATCTTCATCTTCGAGAAGTACTTTGACACTATGCACGGCCCGATCACCGATCAGCTGGATCATGGCGGTTGCGGCGGCTTTTCGAACGGCACTATTCTCATCCGTAAGAGCCATAGTCAGTGGATTGAGGTCACGCAAACCACCTATTCGGGCGATCGAGTTGATCGCACTCCGACGAATACGCGGGTCTGGGTGACCGATCGCGCCGGTCAGAGGTGCGATGACCTCTGATTCACCGATCCATCCGAGTGCCATTGCAGCCAGCCGCTGACGTTCCGGCAGCTCGTGATACAGATCTTTTGTAAATTGAGAGACGACCCGCTGTCCACCAATAATAATCAAAGCCCCCATTGCCGCCTCGCGGACATCAGGGTACTTGTCATCCAGTCCGCTCTGAAGAAACTCAATATCGTCATCTGAGGCGAGCCATCCGAGAGCAGTGAATGCAGCTCCACGGACATGACCGTTCATATCCTGGGCCATTTTGTACAGTATTTTTGTAGAGCCGGTCCATCCGGAGACTCCGAGTACCTGAGCGACCTTGAGGCGAACCTCATGATCCGGATCCTCTGCCATCGGTGCCAACTTCGCCGCAAGTTCCCCGTCTACTACTTGCTTGAGAATATCAAGCAGTTTCAGTTTGTAGGCGTTTGAGGCGGTAGAGAGTTTTTCAACAATCAGACTGCCTGCTGCATGGCCTACATCTGAGAGCAATTCAATAATTCTGTTCGCGGTACGCTCATCGACGTGATCGATGACATCAAGTAGACGACGCAGCACACTGGTACCATACCAGCGATGCAGGCGCGATAAGGTAAATCGGGTAATAGCATCATTTCTGCTGCGGATGCCGTCGAAGAGAACGTCGATGTATTCATCGAGTGGAAGGTCGACATCGACGCGACAGCCAGTGGCAGTACTAATATTGATAATGGCAGTAAGTGCAGACTCGCCGATAGTTCGGTCAGAGTCTTTCATAAAGGGTGCAAGGGATGGTATCGCTTCCGGTGCATGGAGCTGACCGAGGGCTTCGATTGCTGCATACCGCACCATGGTATCGCTTGATGGAAGCATGGAGACAAGGGACTGCAGCGAACTCTTGTCGCCGATCTTTCCGAGAGCTTCCACTGCCGCCAGGCGAGCATCACTTGATTCGTTTGCGATCGCAATCAGATGAGGGACTGCCACGGGGGAGCGAATCTCGCCGAGGGCTTCCGCGGCTGAGCAGACGACATTCGGATTATCATCCCAGAGTGCTCTTGCAAGGGCGTCGGTCGCAGAGGGATCTTTAATGAGACCGAGGGTGTCGGCGACAAATTTCCGAACATCATGATCGTCGCTGGTGAGGTCATCAATCAGATAGGGCACCGCCTCGGAGCCAATCTTTACAAGGATTTCGGATGCCAGATTGCGAGTTCCGATGTCCTCATTGGCAAGAAATCGAATGAGTAACTGGGAAGCAATCGGACCGCGCAGTTTGACTAATTGCTCAGCGGCCAGTTCACGAATGCCGAGATCGAGATCCTCAATGGCAAGCACCAGCCCTGCAACCGCTTCATCATGGTCGATCGTACCAAGTTCCCGAACTGCCTGTTCTCGAAGATCGAAATCAGGAGATTGAAGCTGCTCTAACAGTAATCCGATCTGTTCACTTGCATCGGCCATCCGTGACCTCCCCATTTTCAGGCAACTTAGTGCGCTACCATGGCCTGGTAAGAGGCCTGGGCATCAGCTTCCGTAGGAAAAATCTCAAAAATGTGAGATAACTGGGTTATCTCGAAGATCTCCTGCACATACGTTGCGAGATTGGAAAGAGTCAGCCGCCCCTTGCGAACTCTTGTTTCCTTCATGATAGAAACGAGTGCTCCTAAACCAGAGCTGTTGATGAACTCTACACCAGCCAGATTCAGATGAACTGAAATCATCTGCTTGCTATGCATTTTCTTGATTTGCTCCTTAAGAGCAGTGCCGCTGTTCATGTCGAGCCGCCCCTTGAGCTCGAAGATGGCGAGTGTGCCCTCTTCACGTACTGTAATCTCCATGCAGTCCTCCAATTTCGTCGTCCGACTGCCGACAGACGGCAGACCTTTTAGTTCTATTTTTCAGTCTCAGGAAAACCCGGCACAACCTGCATCCGAATAGTAACACGCAGTCCTCCCTGAGGAGTCTCTGCGAATTCGGCCTGAGAGTAGTGACGAATAAGATCCACCCCTCGTCCGCTCTCAGAACTGACGGTCGGTTGGCTCTTGCGGTTAATTCTTGCAAGTCCTCCTCGCCCTTCATCTTCTATATCGGCACGAAGCCATCCATGATTGAGACTTAAGGATAGGGTAATTTTCTTTTCGCGGATCATTTCGTTGCCGTGGATCAGAGCGTTGCTGAATGCCTCACTTACAGCAACGGCAAACTTCTGTCGAATAGCCGGTTCCACGGCATGAAAATCAAGAAAAGTGAAGACTTCATCCAACATCCGTGATTCTTCTTGAACCACTGAATGAAACACAAAAATCTTTCGCTTTTTCTCCTCCGACTGCCAGTGAATCTGAAGGACAGTAAAATCGTCCTGGGCATCATCTGCTGCCCCGACCGAAAAATGATCGACTGCAGTTTTTACCATCCGACAGCCGTCCGTTGCTGTTTCATTCATGATCGATTTCATGAGTGACGAGACTCGATCTCGACCGAACAACTCACGTTTCTCATTTTCTGCTTCCGTAAGACCATCGGTAAAGAGCAGGACACGATCTCCAGGAGCAATTCTTCGGGTCTCCTGCAGGAACGTCGCGTCCGGGAACTGTCCGACAAATGTTCCTCCGACCGAAAGATCAATGAGTTCCCCTTCTTCCTCTGCCCACAACAGACCGGGAAGATGGCCGGCATTGCAGAAGGTAATCGTACTGTCAGAGGTGTCACAGATAGCGAGAAAGAGCGTGACAAACATTTCACGGTCTTTGATAATCTGCCCTGAGAGCAGGTTATTGACCTGCGAAGCGAGCTCGGCAACCTGTACGGCTGGATTCAGTTCGACGATTGTTCTCAAAATGCCGGAGGCCGCAGACATAACGAGGGCTGCAGGAACACCTTTGTTAGACACATCCCCAACGACGACAAGAAATCGATCCGGTGTAATTCGAACAAGATCATAAAAATCACCGCCAACGTCTCGCGCCGGGACATAGACAACCCCGATATCAACTCCCTCGATCGTGCCGATATCCTGCGGCAGAATCGTCGATTGCACCTGCTTGGCAATCTGCATCTCCTGCTCAATCTGCTGTTGCTTGAGTCGATCCTTGAGAAGATGTGAATTGTCTATAGCAACTGCCACGAATCGGAGCAGCATCTCCAACTCATCACGATTGTCAGTGGTGAAATTGGAGCCGTCGGAGCGATTAATAATTGCGAGCACGCCGAAACAACGATCTTTCGTTGCAATAGGAAGAGCCAGAATCGTATTGAGTCGAATCCCCTGTTCGGTCCGTCGATTCAGATCACAGAGCACCATTGACTCACGATTTTCAAAACAGTAGCTCGCGAGGTCTTTTTCATCCGAATATTGAACGGTACGGGCGAAATCTCGTGGGACTCCCCAGGTTATCTTGGGGACTAATTGTTCGTTCTCGAAAAGCGATATGAATCCGACTTCGCCGTCGACCTGACGAATGCTCATATCCATGACAACCGATAGAACGGAGTCGATTTCATGAATCGACGTAATCACCGTTCCCATCATGGCGAGGTCTTGCAACTCGGCCTTCTGGGCCGCAAGCCGATTCTCAAGTTCTTCTATCTGGGAATGTATTTCCTGGGTTGTAACACTCATCTCCAACTGTTATCGGCGCAATTGTTGACTAGCTTGATGAAACAGGGGGAGAAAGAGCCGGATTCTGGCTCCGTGAAACGAAAAGGGCTATTTCTTCTGAAACTTGAGACGAATTGGAACGCCCCGGAAGCCGTATCGCTCACGCAGTTGATTCGTAAGGAAACGGGCATAAGAGGGATCAAGCAATGTGGGATGGGTACAGAAAAAGACAAAGGTCGGCGGAGCGACCTCTGACTGAGTGACATAAAAGAACTTGATGAGCTTCCCCTGCCTTGCCGGCGGCTGGCGCATTGAGGTGACCTCACGGAGAAAATCATTTAACACTGGAGTGCTGAGTCGCTTGTAATGCTCCTGATAAACTTCGGTAACAAGTGAAAGCACTTTTTCTACACGCTGTCCAGTTTTCGAGGAGATAAAAATAATCGGGAGAAAATCATATTGAGCAATGATCTCCTGAATCGCTTTGGCGAATTCATCCGCAGTCTTACTGTCTTTTTCAACTAGGTCCCACTTGTTGACAACAAGTACTGCAGCTCGACGACGTTCGAATATTTGTGAGAGAATCTTCTGATCCTGCGTCGTCATCCCGTCAACAGCATCAATAAGCTGCACTGCAATATCACACTCCTCCAACGCCCGAAATGTCCGCAGAGCGGTGTAATACTCAATATCCGCGGAAACACGGGATTTTGCCCGCAGTCCGGCCGTGTCGATCATCAGAAAATGCTGACCATTTATCTCAAACCGTGAATGCACTGAATCTCTTGTCGTACCGGCAACTGGCGAAACGATGTGACGTTCTTCACCAAGCAACTGATTGATAAAAGATGACTTCCCTACATTGGGCCGACCTATCACTGCAACACGGATCCCCTGCTCAGGAAGCTCTTCAGCAATCTTCGGACGAATGATTTCGACCACCAGATCGAGCAGATCACCAATTCCACGCCCAGCAGTTGCCGATACAGCGATCGGTTCGCCCAAGCCGAGCTTATGAAAATCGTGAGCTGAACGTTCAGCGGCATCATTGTCGACTTTGTTGACGATCAATCGAACCGTGCGACCAGATTGCAGCAGGCGACGGGCGAGTCGTTCTTCGGTTGCTTCGATCCCTACTTGTGCATCAGTGACAAAAAGAATCAGATCCGCTTCCCGAATCGCATATTCCGCCTGTTCCGTAATGACTCGCTCCAGCTCATCTTTTCGACTCGGAACCATGCCGCCGGTATCGACCAGATCAAATTGCACACCTGACCACTCTGCATGCTGGTAGTTTCGATCACGAGTGACTCCCGGCGTCGGATCGACAATTGCAATACGCTTGCGAAGAAGCCGATTGAAGAGTGAGGATTTTCCGACATTCGGACGACCAACAATAGCCACCAATGGTGCACTCATGCGGGGGTTGCACCGGTGAGTTCGTATCGTGAGTATGCAATCTTGTGAGAGGTATGTTTTGCATCGACTGCAACATCACTGCTGCATGCCGCGAGCAGTGACTCAACAATATTGTATTGTCCGAGCAATATTGTCTTCGTTGGTAAGACTGCTCGAAACTGCTCAAGTGAAAGATTGTCTAGAAAGAGATCGTTATTGTTCAGGCAATTTGGCGGAAGCAGAAGCACGTCATACTCATTCGCATGTGTCCGCGCCGCGCGTAGGAGATCCTGTCCGGTCAGCAGTCCCG
>CAZFGK010000011.1:0-71120 GCA_964518635.1 uncultured Ignavibacteriales bacterium | reverse complement strand
CCCGAGACGGTCACCGATTCCCCCCAGAATCGATTCGGTACCATTTTGAGCGAAACCGAAAGATTTGTCTCCTGTTGAATCCAGGGTAACAGATCGCGTGAAAGAAATCCGTACGCAGAGCTGCCGGTTAGCATGAGTATCCGCTTCTTGCTGGATATCCCTTTCAACTGCTTCTTCCGTCGATTGAAACTGGTGAGCAAGTCGCGGCACATACCGATGCCGTTTTCAAACTGTTGGAATTCTTCGTAAGTCGAATGCGGAGGAAATGTCTCACTAGCGATGGTGTAGAATTCATCCCCGGGCCAGACAAAACGAGTACCATGGGCTTGAAGCAGTGACTTTTGATGCCGAGCCACAATTGAGATAACTTCACTCGCCTCTTCCGGTGTGTAGCTTCTCAGATTGGGCAGATGCTCACGAAACTTCGTGAGTCCGACCGGCACAACCGCGAGTGATTCAACCGAAGGGAACAAAGCCGCCAGTTCAGTGATCGTTTTTTCCAGATATTCCCCATCATTAATTCTTGGACAAAGAACCGCCTGCGTGTGGATCGTAATCCCGCTATCCCCTAAATATTTCAGTCGCGGGATGATCGGAGCGAGTCGCTCGTTGCGAAGCATACACCGCCGGAGGGTGTCATCAGTGACATGCACCGACACGTACAACGGGGAAAGTCGCTGTTCGATGATTCGTTCTAGGTCTTCATCGGTCGTGTTCGACAGGGTGATGAAATTCCCGTGAGTGAATGAGAGGCGATAATCTTCATCTTTGAGATAGAGCGCGCGACGCATTCCCGGTGGTTGCTGAAGGACAAAACAGAAAATACAGTCATTCTTGCAGAGTTTGATCTTGTGGTCATCGAGCGTTATTCCCAGTTGATCAGAACTGATATCATCGAACTGAAAGCGAAGTTCCTTCCCCTTTTCGTCCGCGAAACAAAGATCAAGATGCTCGTCGGCGAGCTTGAAACGATAGTCAACATTGTCGACCACCTGCGCGCCATTTATAGACACAAGGGTATAGCCCGGACGGATGTATCCGAAAAGAGGAGAATGAGGTTCGACCGTTAGTATCTTCATGCAAATCTGATTTTCACAGGCAACAGAAAAAGCGGGCGATGGGACTCGAACCCACGACGTCAAGCTTGGGAAGCTTGCATTCTACCACTGAATTACGCCCGCGGCAGACTGTCATGGTACGACCGGCGCGGTTGTTGGTCAAGCCAGCCGAATCGGAGCCGATCAAAGTGACGTTGTAGCTCTTTTTCGTCCAACTACATAGGCGATAACAATCGACGCCTCATAGAGCAGGTAGATAGGTCCAGCCAGGAGGAGCTGCGTCACGATATCAGGGGTCGGCGTCAGGATTGCACTGGCGATCAGGATAACCATAACAGCGTAACGACGTGCTCCGGCTAATCCGCGGCCAGTGACCATCCCCATTTTCGCCAGAGCAAAAGCGATTACCGGAATCTGAAAACCAAGCCCGAAAGCAAGAACCATTCCTCCGACAAAGCCGATGTAGCTGCTGACTGTGATCATCGGCTGGAAAAGATCGCCGGAAAATTCGAGCAGGAACTTCAATGAGACCGGCAGAATGAGAAAATAGCAGAACGCCCCCCCGGCGGCAAAAAGAAGGGTGCTGACCAGCACCAATGGTAAGACCATCCGAATTTCCGATTTACGTAATCCCGGCGAGACAAATGACCAGAGCTGATAAAAGACCATAGGAAGCGCAAATATCAGCCCTGCAAAGAGTGATATCTTGAAATAGGCCATGAACGACCCGGTCACTTCTGTGACATACAATTTCTGCCCCTGCATCGGCGAGGTAAGAAACGCAATCAGCTCTTCTGCGAAGTAAAATGCCGCGGCGGTACAGATCGCAATTGCTAACGCCGAATACAGCAGTCGCTTGCGAAGCTCCTCCAGATGATCAAGAAAACCGAGAGCGATCGGCTTTTCGAAGACACTCACTTTTGATTCTGAATCAGATTCAAACTGTTCCTGATCACGTGGCATAAGCTATTCCAGCAACCGTTTCATCTCTTCGAGAAACTCCGCTTTATCCGCAAACTTTCGATAGACCGACGCGAAACGGACATAGGCGATTTCGTCGACTTTTCGGAGTTTCCGCATGACCATCTCGCCGATCTCCTTACTGGCTATATCCGACCCGGCATTGGCGGTGACCTCAGTTTCGATTTCGTCGATCATCTGCTGCATTTCCTGATTGGTCACCGGTCGCTTATTGCAGGCGAGCTTGATCCCCTGCAGGACTTTCAACTTGTCGAATGGTTCACGTCGATTGTCGGATTTGACAACTGTGGTTGTCTCCTGCTCAACGTATTCATACGTCGTAAAGCGTTGATTGCAATTCAAACATTCCCGACGTCTGCGGATAGCGCGACCATCTTGATAGGGGCGACTATCAACGACCTTGTCCTCCTGCTCACCGCAGGCGGGGCATCTCATACCTGCTGACCCCGCAAAGCAGAGTTCAATTCATCTCGCAGTCGTTCGACTTTTCCATTTCCATACTCGATCTGGTGGGTCGACATTAACTCGAGGGCGCGATCAACCTGTTGTTGTGCGGTAGAAATCTCTCCTGCATCGGCGGAAAGAAGAGCAGCATTGTAATAGGTGCGAACAAGTTCGCGATGATCCCCGGCGACAGCCAGTAAATCAAGGGCTTTGCGAATCTTCTCCTGCGCAGGAAGCAGTTGCCCGTCGGCATAATCAAGATGCGCAAACTGAACCCAGCAACGTGCTTCGGCTGAAAGCAGAGAATGCTCTCGAGATACCACTAGGGCTCGGGTAAATGAATTATGCGCTTCCTGCGTCATCCCAAGTCGCTTTTCGATCATCCCCTGCAACAGCAATGCATCGGCAATTTCAATCTGGCTCTGTGCACTGCTTTCAGTCGATAGTTCGTTGACGGCTACTCTGATTTGCACATACGCTTCAGCCGCATTCCCTTGTTGAAACAGAATCTGTCCGGCATTCAGCGCGGCAAGTGCACAGAAATACTTCTTTGAATCATCTGGCTTTGACTCTGGCTTGCTGGTTCGTGCCAGGGTGTAAGCGCGAAGTGCTCGCGGAATATCATTCAGACCAGCTGCGACATTTCCCAGCTTAAGATACCCCTCGACAGAAAGGATTTCACCTCGTTCAATCGCCAGCCAGGTCTGATCGATTGCCCATTTCGTATTCGCGGGAATTCGCGGCGGATCGTGAGGATGGAGCGTGGGGCGAATGAGGGTAAACAGACGGGCGACAATCTGTCGCCACGGCTCAGCTTCGTGTGTCATGATGCGTTAATGAGAGGAGCCAGTCTCCTCAAGAATCCAGTTCACATACTCCGGTAGACCTTCGGTAACCGGAAGGGCGAGAATTTCGGGGAGTTCATAGGAGTGTTCGGCAGTGATGTATTCTACTAATTGATCCAGTTTCGCCTGTGTCGTCTTGATCATCAGAATTGATTCTTCCGATGTCTGCACCTTCTCCTCCCACCTGTAGAATGACTCAACTTTAGGGATCAAATTCACACAAGCGGCGAGTCGATGTTCGACGATACCCCTCGCAAGTTTCTGGGCTTCGTTGATCGGAGCCGTTACGAATACCACTCTGATGTTTTGCATCTGCTATGAAACCTTTGCCATACGTTCACTATAGAGCGGAAACTGTTCGCAGAATTCGGCGACTTCATCCGCTATGCCGGTCAGAGATGAATCATCGGCACGTGATTCAATCGCACGCTTGATGAATCCCGCTACCTGCACCATGTCGATCTCTTTCATTCCTCGAGTTGTAATCGCCGGAGTGCCGATGCGAACACCCGAAGTGACGAACGGTTTTTCCGGGTCGAACGGGACGGTATTCTTATTCGCAGTGATACCCGCCTTATCGAGTGCAATCTCCGCTTTCTTTCCGGTGAAACCACGACCGATGAATGACATGAGGAAGAGATGATTATCTGTCCCGCCGCTGACTATCTTCTCCCCCTTCGATTGCAGTTCACCGGCAAGACGTTTGGCGTTGGTGATCACCTGCTTTTGATAAGAAATAAATGATGGCTGCAATGCTTCCTTGAAAGAGACCGCTTTCGCGGCGATGATATGCATCAGCGGCCCACCCTGAATTCCGGGCATCACCATCCGATCCACATCGGCGGCGTACTGTTCCTTGCACATGATCATCCCTCCACGAGGGCCGCGAAGTGTCTTGTGCGTAGTGGTTGTGACATAATCAGCATACGGCACCGGTGACGGATGCAATCCCGCCGCAACCAGTCCAGCGATATGCGCGATATCTGCAAACAGCAATGCGCCCACCTCATCGCAAATCGCACGCAACCGAGGGAAATCCCAGATACGGGAGTATGCTGATGCACCGCAGACAATCATCTTCGGGCGAATCTCCCCTGCCTGAGCGGCAAGGGCATCATAGTCGATCAGTTCGGTCTCTTTGTGAACCTGATAGCCGGTGAATTTGAAAAACAGCCCGGAGAAATTGATCGGATGACCGTGCGTGAGATGCCCGCCATGTGAAAGATCCAACCCCATGACCTGATCCCCGGGTTTCAGTGCCGCGCAATAGACCGCCATGTTTGCATTCGATCCGCTATGCGGCTGGACATTGACATGCTCGCAGCCGAATAACTGTTTCGCGCGATCTCGCGCCAGATTCTCAGCGACATCAACCCATTCACAACCACCATAGTAACGCTTGCCGGGATATCCTTCGGCGTACTTGTTGGTCATCACACTCCCCATCGCCTGCAGTACAGCTTCTGATACAAAATTCTCAGAGGCGATCAGTTCGAGTTTATGACTTTGACGGAGGGTTTCCTGGCTGATCGCAGCGAATATTTCGGGATCAAATTGATCGAGAGGGCTTCGGTTCATACTCATGATCAGAATATGCGGAAGTTGAGCTTTCGCCGCTAGTTATTCTCTCCCCTTTCAGTGGGTCGTCAGACCACCCCGAATCGGGATGGTTACTCTTCGGCGGCGGTGATTTTGGCGACTCTGGCGATGTGACGCCCCCCCTCGAAGGCGGTCTCCAGAAAGACGCGCACAATCTCTTCGACCTGTTCATGGGGGGTATATTTGTCAGAAAGGGTGATCACGTTGGCGTCGTTATGCTGACGAGTCAGGCGAGCCATTTCAGGGTTGAAAGCGAGTGCCGCCCGAACTCCGTGGACCTTATTTGCGGCGATATTCATCCCGTTTCCGGTCCAGCAGACGGTGATCCCACGGTCTACTTCCCCGCTGGCAACAGCGCGGGCTACTTTGATTCCGTAATCAGGGAAATCGACCGAATGCTCGGCGTCATTAGTCCCAAAATCGACGACTTGATGGCCGAGACTCTCAAGATACTCACGCACCTGTTGTTTGAGCGGAAACCCTTTATGGTCCGCACCGAGTGCAATCTTCATGATTGGCGAATCAGGCCGTCACCGCTGCACCGACCGGATTGCCGACAAAGGTCAACCAACCGAATGGATCATTCCCGTTCTCGACGACATCAAAAAATGCTTTCTGCATGGCGCGAGTAATCGGGCCACAGCTACCAGTGCCGATCTTGATATCATCAATCTTTGTCACGGGAGTAATCTCGGCGGCTGATCCGGTCAGGAAAACTTCCTCGGCGACATAGAGCAGATCACGAGGGATATTCTGCTCGACAATTTCGTAGCCAAGCTGACGTGCCAGCGTCATGACACTCTCACGAGTAATTCCCGGAAGAATCGCCGAACCAAGTGACGGTGTCATCACCCGCCCCTTGTAGACCACAAAGACATTTTCACCAGAGCCCTCTGACACATAGCCATAGGTATCAAGTGCGATGGCCTCGACAAATCCATTCCGGCGTGCTTCCAGTTTGATCAGCTGGCTATTCATGTAGTTCGCGCCAGATTTGGCAATCGCCGGAAAGGTATCCGGAGCTGGACGACGCCATGAAGAGACACAGACCGCGATCCCTTTTTCAAGTGCCTCCGGACCGAGATATTTCCCCCAGTCCCAGACTGCAATAGCGACATCGGTAGGAGAGCCAGCCGGATCGACTCCTACTTTACCATAACCACGATAGACCAGCGGACGGACATAGCATTGATCCATCTTGTTGGCAGCGATGGTCTCCATGATCCCACGATTGATCTCGTCGTGCGTATATGGAATATTCATGTAATAGATACTGGCGGAATTGAAAAGACGGGCGGTATGATCATGCAGACGAAATGCCGCTGATCCCTTGGCGGTCTTATAGACACGCATCCCTTCAAACACCGATGAACCGTAGTGAATGACATGGGAGAGAATATGAATACGGGCGTCATCCCACTTGACCAGTTTCCCGTTCATCCAGATATGTTCTGTAGAGCCGAATGGCACAACGATCCTCACTTTCTCATATGGACGGCGACACCGCCCTCACATAATAAAAACAATAACGTCGGGGCTGTCCACCCCGGAAGCTCAAACTCTGAAAATTCTCAAAAAACGGAGAAAATTCGGCTATTTCGATTTACCAAGCCATGACCAGATGGTAGGCAGAATTCCCGAGGCGAGGAGAATCTTGATTCCAGTCCCCAAAAGGAATGGGGTCAGTCCGGCTGCCAATAGTTGCCCAGCAGGTATGTAAAAAGAGAGCATCAGCAGGCCACACGCGAAAATAATCGCGTGCCCGATCGACATAGCGAGCATGGAACGCCAAATCGAACGATCCCAGCCCCGATCTGCCAACCAGCCAACAAAGATCGCAGCGATCAGAAAGCCCATCAAGTAACCGCCAGTTGGTCCAAACAGCGTTGCGACTCCAAATGCCCCGCCGGCAAAAACTGGCAGGCCAAGTGCACCCTCCAGCAAATAGGCAGCGGTGACAATTCCGGCTCGTACCCGTCCAAGGGACATGGCCAACAGCATAACCGCGAAAGTCTGTCCGGTGATCGGTACCGGTGTCCAAGGGAGATTGATTGAAAGGAATGCTGAACCGATGAGCAGCAGATTGAATCCAGCCAAAAGCGGAACTTCCTTCAGCCAGCTTACCGGCTGAATCAGTGAATAGATCGTCGAGGTCGACAAACGGCTGGTGGTCATGTGCTCATTCCCCTGGCTTTGCATAGCATTGTGAGTCTAGTCTTATCTCACCAATCGGTCAAGCAGAAGTCGTTTTCAGAGACTTGAGCAGGTCGCGAGCGATGACAATCCGCTGGATCTCCGAAGTCCCTTCTCCGATTTCGCACAGTTTGACATCCCGCCACATCCGTTCAATCGGATACGGCCCTGTGTAGTAGCCGATTCCACCCAAGATGGTCATGGCGGTTTTGCAGACATCGGTCGCGACTTCAGAAGCGAAAAGTTTGCACATTGCGCTCATGCGTGAAAATGGCATCCCAGCATCTTTCATCATTGCCGCTTCATAGACCATCAGACGAGCGGCCTCAACTCCCGTTGCCATATTCGAGAGCTTGTGGGCGATCCCTTGATGATCGGCAATCGGTACGCCAAACTGCTTTCGATTTGCCGCAAATTTCAGAGCAGAATCAAGCGCACCTTGTGCCAGACCTACCGCCATTGCTCCGATGGAGATACGTCCCCCATCAAGGGTAACCAGCATCTGCTTGAATCCATTACCGACCTCCCCCAGACGTTGTTCGTCGGAGGCATGAAGATCATCGAAATGCAGGAATGCAGTATCTGAGCCGCGAAGACCGAGCTTGTTCTCTTTCTTCCCGACCGCGTATCCTTTCATCTCTTTTTCGAGAATGAAGGTCGTAATCGTGCGGTCGCTTGGATCATTGGATGTCCGCGCAGTCGCATTGACCGCAAAGGCTTGGGGTGCGGATGTAATCCAGCACTTTGAGCCATTGACGACCCATTCATCCCCTTTCTTGATTGCCGTCGTACGTGTCCCACCGGCATCCGACCCTGCATCCGGTTCAGTAAGACCAAAGGCGACCAGTTCCCCATTCGCGGCACGGGGGAGATATTTCTTCTTCTGCGCTTCCGAGCCAAACTTGTAGATCGGGAATGTACCAAGGGAGTTGTGAGCTGCAATGATGATACCAGTAGAGCCACAGACACGGCAGAGCTCTTCGACTGCGATTGAGTAGCTGACCTGATCAATCGGATGTCCACCATACTCTTCGGAAACCAATGCTCCAAACAAGCCCAGCTTGTTCAGCTTGGGGAGATGTTCGTACGGGAAGCGTTGCTCATGATCAAGGGCAACAGCAAGCGGAGCGATCTCCTCATCTGCAAAGGAGCGCAGTTTTTCCCGGTACTCAAGCTGCTTCTTGGTGAGCACGCTTAGTCTTTCAAAAGGTCGCGCGAGATGACCATTCGTTGCGCTTCGGTGGTACCTTCATACAGTTCTGTAATTCGTGCATCCCGGAAATACCGTTCAACCGGATATTCCTTGATGTATCCATAGCCGCCATGGATCTGGACAGCCTCATCGGTGACATATCCAGCCATCCGTGAGCAGAACAGCTTCGCCATTGAGGCCTCACGATGATACGGCTGATTATTGTCTTTCAAGAATGCGGCGCGATAACCGAGGAGACGACCTGCATCCAGTCGTGTTCCCATTTCAGATATCTTGAACTGAATCGCCTGAAAATTAGCGATCGGCTGACCGAACTGCTTGCGGGCTTTGGCATATTTGATCGCTTCATCAAGAGCCGCCTGTGCAATACCGCAGGCCTGAAAGGCCACGCCGATGCGACCGCCATTGAGAATGTGCATTGCTTGCTTGAAGCCGTTCTTCAGCGGGCCGATCAGATTTTCTTTCGGAACTTTCACATCCTGAAAACTGATCTCTCGCGTGTCGGAGCACTTGATACCGCATTTCTGCTCTGGCTTGCCGAGGGTAATTCCCGGGCTGGTAGCTTCGATAGCAAAAAGTGAAATCCCTTTGCTCCCTTCTTCGGGATGTGTCTTCGCAAAGACAACAAAGAGATCGGCATACCCACCATTGGTGACATAGGACTTGAGTCCTGATACCACATAGTGATCCCCCTTGTCGACCGCAGTAGTAATCAACGCACCGGCATCGGTACCGGAATGCGGCTCAGTCAGACAATAGGCACCGATCATTTCACCGGTCGCCATTTTGGGGAGATATTTCTTCTTGAGCTCTTCAGATGCAAAGAACTTGAATGCGTCCCCTGCGAGAGTGTTGTGCACCGAGACCATGATCCCGAATCCGGCGGAAGCATAACAGAGTTCCTCGAGCAGTCCCATGAATTGGGAAGTAGTCAATCCCATCCCGCCGTATGCCTCCGGAATGGTGCAGCCGAAATAGCCGAGTTCAGCGACCTCTTTGATGAGGTCTTTTGGAATGGTCTGATGTTCATCCATTTCGAGAGCGAGCGGAGCAATTCGTTTGGTGGCCAGATCACGGGCCATTGCCTTGAGCTCAAGCTCCTCAGCCGAGAGCGTAAAATCCATAACTCAATCCTTGCCTGAAAAAGAACGGTTCATTTGTCGTACGTATAGAATCCCCGACCACTCTTGCGGCCGAGGTAGCCAGCCTGCACCATCTTCCGAAGAAGCGGGCAGGGGCGATATTTCGGATCACCAAGTCCGTCATGCAACACTTCCAGAATTGCCAGACAGACATCAAGTCCGATAAAATCAGCCAATGTCAGCGGCCCCATCGGATGCCCCATCCCAAGTTTCATCACTTCATCAATCGATTCTCTGGTGCCGACCCCTTCCATGAGGCTATAGACCGCTTCGTTGATCATGGGCATCAGAATCCGATTAGCAATGAATCCGGGATAGTCATTCGCTTCGAGAGGTGTCTTGCCGAGCTTGCGAGAGAGATCAGCGACGAGCGCGCAGGTCGCATCCGAAGTCGCGAGCCCACGAATAATCTCAACCAGTTTCATGACCGGCACTGGATTCATGAAGTGCATGCCGACAAATTTGTCAGCACGTTTGGTTGTACTGGCAAGCTGCGTTATCGGCAAAGACGAGGTATTCGATGCGAAGATAGTCTCGGATGGACAGACTGATTCAAGGGTTTGAAAAACTGAAGTCTTAATTTTCAGATCTTCAGTCACTGCTTCAATGACAAGCTGAGCACTCTTTGCAGCGCTCAGTTCAGTTGAAGTCTGCAATCGTCCCATGGTCGCGGCTTTATCTGCCTCCGTGATGACACCCTTTTTAATAATGCGGTCAAGTGAACCGCCAATAGAACTGACTGCTCGGTCGAGATACTCTTGCTTGATATCGATCAAGGTTGTCTGATATCCGGTGGCGGCAAAGACCTGCGCGATCCCATTCCCCATCGTTCCGGAACCGATCACTGCAACATGCTTTATTTGGTCAACTGACATGCTCATGTTCTTCCCCTACACCAACTCAATCGCCATGGCGACTGCGTTCCCACCACCCAGACAGAGGGTGGCCATTCCTTTTTTCAGACCGCGATCTTTAAGCGCATAGATCAAGGTCGTGAGGATTCGAGCACCACTGGCTCCAATCGGATGCCCAAGCGCGACTGCGCCACCATTGACATTCACACGATTCCAGTCCCAGCCGAGGGCATTCCCATCCGCTAGTGCCTGTGCAGAGAATGCTTCGTTGGCTTCGATAAGATCCCAGTGATTGATGCTGACACCCATCTTGGTCATCAGCTTTTGCACTGCATAAATCGGCGCGAAGAAAAGATCCTCCGGCGGCGTTCCAGCGACAGCGTAGTCGACGACTCTCGCCATTGGTTTGAGTCCCTTCTTCGCAGCGTACGCACCCGAGGCGACGACTACTGCAGACGCGCCATCATTCAATCCAGGGGCATTTCCAGCAGTAACGCTTCCATCCTTGTCGAATGCAGGACGCAGTTTGGCGAGACCTTCGATTGAGATATCTTTGCGTGGACATTCGTCGACATTGAACTGAATCGAATCCCCTTTTTTCTGCGGAATCGCGACATCAAAAATTTCAGCTTTGAATTTTCCGGCATCAATTGCTGCGAGGGCCTTCTTGTGGGAATTGAGAGCGAATTCATCCTGCATCTGACGATTCAGATTCGCTTTCTTCACAGTTAATTCGGCTGCATTCCCCATATGGAAATTATTGAAACTGTCCCAGAGTCCGTCTGAGATCATGATATCATCGAGCTTCTGATGACCGAATCGTGTGCCAGTCTTCGCGCCACGAAGCACATACGGCGTCTGCGACATCGACTCCATCCCACCTGCGACGACGAGATTTGTGTCATTGGCACGAATCCCCTGTGCGGCGAGCATGACTGCTTTGAGCCCTGAGCCGCAAACTTTGTTGATCGTCAGCGCGGCAACTGTTGGCGGAAGCCCGGCATGAATTGCTGCCTGACGGGCCGGTGCCTGACCAGATCCCCCCTGCACCACGTGCCCCATGATGACTTCGTCGACCTCATTTACGTCGATACCTGCACGCTTGACCGCTTCTTTGATCGCAAAAGAACCAAGCTGAGGTGCAGTGAATGATCCAAGTGATCCATGCAGGGTGCCGATTGCACTTCGGCATGCCGAGATGATATATGCGGTCCGTTCGTCTGACATGTAACCTCCAAAAAGTCGTGATAACCGGTCTCGCAACTGATGCCCCTTCTGGACAATCGGGCGGCAGAGCCGGAGAGCGCGGAAAGTACATGCCCCACAATGAGAACGCAAGGGAGACCGACAGCAGTTTCACCTGCTTATTTCCGCTCGTTTTCCGGACTAGATTCACGAATTCCCGACGGTCGTTTCGGTCTAGAACATCCCCTCATTTGCCGATACTAGTTTGGCACCCAAACTACAGAGGGAAATTGTATGATTCGCAGAATGCTCTCCGTTATCTCCATGACCTGTCTTGTCGCTTCTGCGACCTTTGCACAGGTCGGAACTCCGAAGCCGCCGATTTCGATCTATGCAGGCGGTGGACTCAGCGTTCCCCAGACCAGCGAAACAGTCGACATCGTCCAGAACGGCTTTCATGCCTTCGCAGGACTCGGCCTTCGCCTGATACCGATGGCATCAATTGGCCCCCGCCTGGAATTTACAAATCTTCCATCCGACTTTGCCGCCCTTGATTTGGCCGGCATTGAAGGTGGAGACACGAAGATCTTCAGCGCGACGATCGATTCACGTTTCTCCTTCGCTCCGCCCCTTTCACCGATCAAGCCATTCTTCACTGCCGGCATCGGTGTTGCCAGTGTTAAACAGGATGAGATCGATATTCCAATTGGGCTGGTGACGAGTCTGAGTGAATCTGATTTCGGTGCGTCTCAGACTAAGATGACATGGTCACTTGGTGCCGGAATGGATATTGCCAGCTCTCCGATGATGAGCTTCTTCCTGCAGGGTCGCTATCTGAGCATTCAGACCGATGGGGAAGCCTTCAACTACATCCCGGTTTCACTTGGTCTCCGCTTCTTCTAAAATATTCATTCTCCGCGCGAATGAAACGGCAGGTGAGCAATTCATGGCTCCCCTGCCGTTCTTTTCTGTCTCTTGTACGATCTGGCAGTTCTCTCTATCTTCGTATCATATGACCATCAATCGCGCCGCCGGGCTACTCGTAGTCGTTTTCATTCTGTTTCATGCTGCGGCAGTAAACGCACAGGGGAATGCGGCATTCAAAGAACGAGAACCTAAGAAAACGGGAATGCTCCGCTTCGATCTCCTCCCGAACCTCTCAATCCCGATGGGACGAGTGAATGAACAGGGGAAGCTCGGCTTCGGAGTGCAGCTTCGCGCCTTCAGACCGATCGAACAGAAGCAAAGTGGAAGTAATCTCGCGATTGGTCTGCTCGGATCTGTCAGCATGCATTCCGCCAAGGTCGACGATTTGTCGAGTTTCACCATCCTGTCAATCAGCCCGGAACTCCTCCTGCTGCTTCCCTCACAGACTGAGATCACGCCGTTCATCAGTGCCTCAGCCGGGCTGGGAATAATCAATCGCTCGGATGACAAACGGGTAAATCAGGTCGATTATAGTTTTTCAGAGATCAGTGCTATGGGAAGTCTTGGCGCCGGAGTTCGTACCAGCATGAAAAAAACTGCTCTGGTGGCGGAAGTACGCTATCGACATTTTTCGTCAAACCTGCTCGGACGAACGGGACTACTGTCCGTGAGCGTGGGAATCGGTCTGTAATCTTACTCAACACCTGACAGGATGATTATCCTGCTGTTGGTGTGATCTCCAACTCGACCAGTACCTTTTCAGTATCAACCTGTTCACCGACTGCAACATGAATCCCCTTCACCACTCCAGCCGCCGGTGCAACCACCGGATTCTCCATCTTCATCGCTTCGACCAAGACCAACTGCTGACGGAGTGTTACCTGATCGCCGACCGCGACCAGTACTTTGACCACCTTCCCCGGCATCGGAGCAGTGACTCTGTCCTTTGCACCGTGATGATCATCCCCAGAGCGGGTCGCGTTGCTGGCATCGAAGACTTCAATCAAGTAAGAATCAATATCCACCTGGATCCGATCCTTGAGTTTCGCAACGGCGACGGTGACTTGCCGCCCGTCGTGCATCGTTCGATAGAGTCCTGCGTCGACGGGTTCGAGATGCACAAGTTTTCCATCCAACGTAATCTCATACGTGCCGTTGGTGTTGCGAACCGAGCCGGCAAATTCAGTTTCTCCTATACGAACTTTTTTCACTTCCTCACCTCTCTCCCGGCTCCGATTTCCCATTCACCAAGAGATGACCAGAGAGATTGCTCCTGATGTTCAGTTCCACTGGAGTCAGTTCGTGCCTGCTGCACCGGCACCAAAGCCGCAGCGGCAGCGATTTTGGTGAGATCAGAGGGTACAGAAGCCCGCTCAGTCATGACATCAGCAATGAAATTCGTATAGGTATGCCCATCTCGAAATTCCGGATGTTCGAGAATATCGACGAGATACCGTTTCGAGGTCCGTACGCCAAGAATCTTGTAGTCGTGCAGGGCACGAATCATTCGCTCGATGGCAAGGTCACGATTCGGCGCGTGCACAATCAACTTCGCCATGATCGGATCGTAGTCGATGGTGATTTCTGCATGCTGCATGACACCTGAATCAACACGAATGCCGGGACCGGATGGCTCGCAATAGATTGCGAGCTTCCCCGTTGACGGCAGAAATCCATTCTCTCCGTCTTCCGCATACATACGGCACTCAATGGCATGTCCGGTTTGACGGGCCGATAGCGCCGCCTCACTCATCGGATGACCAGCAGCGATACGCAGCTGCTCGTAGACCAGATCGACACCGGTGGTCATCTCAGTAATCGGATGCTCTACCTGAATGCGTGTATTCATTTCGAGAAAATAGAATTCGCCGCTTTGATCGAGGAGAAATTCAATCGTCCCGGCACTGGTATAGTTCGCCGCTTTCGCAGCCGCAACTGCCGCTGCACCCATTTTTTCACGAAGTGCTGGAGTCAGCGCGACACTTGGAGTCTCTTCGATAATTTTTTGATGTCTTCTTTGAATAGAACATTCACGTTCAAACAAGTGAACGACATTCCCTTTCGTATCCCCCAGCACTTGAAACTCAATATGTCTCGGCATGGCGATATACTTTTCCAGATAGATACTCGCATCACCAAATGCCCCTTGCGCCTCTCGTTGCGCCGCGGAGATTGCATCGGCCAGTTCACTCATCTGATGCACCACCCGCATCCCTTTGCCGCCACCGCCGGCAGCCGCTTTGATCAGCACCGGATAGCCGACCTTCTCGGCCATCTCAGCAAATTGTTTCTGATCAACCGAGCTTGATTGCATCCCCGGGGTCATCGGTACTCCGGCTTTGAGCATCGCCTGACGTGCGCCGACTTTGTTTCCCATTAATCTCATGGCGGCAGCAGTCGGCCCGATGAATACAATCCCAGCTGCTTCGCATGCCTCTGGCAGAAGCGGATTTTCTGCAAGAAATCCATAACCGGGATGAATCGCTTCCGCTCCGGTCTGTTTCGCAGCGGTGATCAACTTTTCAATATTCAAATATGATTCCCGCGGCGAAGCGGCACCAAGATGGATTGACTCATCGGCGAGCATTCGGTGACGCGATTTTGTATCGGCATCGGAGTAGACAGCGACCGTGCGTATTCCCAGATCGCGGCAGGTCTGCATAATACGGCACGCGATTTCAGAACGATTGGCGATGAGAACTTTGTTAAACAGCTTCATCGAAGTCATGGACGCTTCGGCACCCAGGAAGGAGTTCGTTTGTTCAGGAATGCATCCATTCCCTCCTGCCCTTCGGGAGACTGTCTGAGCTTTGCGATCATCTCAGCGGTGTAGGGACGAAACTCGGCTGGTGACATCGCTGGTACAGATGAGACCAGTTTCTTGGCCATCGTAATCGCATTCGGACCGGAGCTTTCAATTTGCGCGGCAAGTTCATCAATAGCTTTATCAAGTAAATCATCATCAACGACAGCATTCACCAGACCCACTTCATGGGCGCGATCTGCCCCCATTCGTTCGCCGGTGATAAATAACTCCCGCGCGCGTCCTTCACCAAGCTTACGAATCACATACGGTCCGATACAGGCGGGGACCACGCCAATTTTGACTTCCGAGAATGAATATTTCGACGAACGCGCCGCAATGGCGATATCGCAGACCGCGACAAATCCGGTTCCACCACCAATGGCGGCACCATTCACACGAGCGATAATCGGGAGTGGAAAGGAGTACATCTGCCAAAAGAGATCGGCGAGTCGATTTGATTCAGCGAGATTGACCTCGTAAGGGGCATCTTTCACCGCACGCATCCAGTTGAGATCAGCCCCGGCACAAAAGGACTTCCCTGCACCAGTGAGAATCACCAGACGAATCTGTTTATTTCCTTCTATCTCTCGAAACGCAGTTGCGAGTTCATCGATCATATTGCTATTGAACGCATTATGAACATCGGGACGATTAAATGTCACCGTCGCACGCGAGCCGTTGTAATTAATAAGTAAAGTCGAATAAGAGGTCACTGCTTGTACTTTCCTTGAGTGATTACATCCGAAAGACGCCGAACGAAGGATCCGGAATCGGCGCATTCAGTGAGGCCGACAGCGCAAGACCAAGAACTGTCCTCGTGTCTGGCATGCCTATGATTCCATCATCCCAAAGACGAGCACCGGAATAATACGCGGATGACTCAGCTTCATAGGCATCAATGATTGGCTGTTTAATCGCAGCTATTTCAGCCGGAGTCAGTTTCTTTCCTTCAGATTCCAGTTGCTGAATTTTCACCGTTGCGAGAACATCCGAGGCCTGCTCCCCCCCCATTACGCAAATCTTTGAGTGAGGCCACATCCACATGAGCCGCGGGAAATAGCCGCGACCACACATCGCGTAGTTCCCTGCCCCATAGCTGCCGCCTACAACGAGTGTAAATTTCGGAACCTGCGCATTCGCGACAGCATGCACCATCTTGGCACCATCCCGTGCGATACCACCTTGTTCATACTGACGACCTACAATAAAACCGGCGATATTTTGCAGAAAAACCAGCGGGATTTTTCTCGACGCACACAGCTCAACAAAATGTGCCCCTTTCTGAGCCGACTCTGCGAACAGCACGCCGTTATTGGCAATGATTCCAACTAAGTAGCCGTGAATTCGCGCAAAGCCAGTGACCAGAGTTATTCCATAGTAGCGTTTGAAATCATGAAAACGGGATCCATCCACAACCCGTGCTATCAATTCGCGCGCATCGTATGGCTTGCGCAAATCGTTCGGAACGACACCATAGAGTTCCTGCGGATCATAAAATGGGTCTTCGGATGCAATTCGTTCAAGCGGATGTCGCGTGGTCTTTGGCAATGTCGAGATGATACTTCGTGCAATATCGAGGGCATGCGCATCATTGTCGGCCATGTGATCAGTCACTCCCGACTGGCGGCTATGCACATCCGCCCCACCAAGCTCTTCCGCCGTGACCACTTCTCCGGTCGCTGCTTTGACAAGCGGCGGACCACCAATGAAAATCGTACCTTGTTTTCGAACGATGATGCATTCATCTGCCATCGCTGGGAGGTATGCACCACCGGCAGTGCAGGAGCCCATTACCACTGCAATCTGTGCGATCCCTTTTGCCGACATGCGCGCTTCATTGAAGAACACGCGTCCAAAATGATCTTTGTCAGGGAAACTCCCTTGCTGCAACGGCAGAAAAATTCCACCCGAATCGACGAGATAGACACAGGGCAGATGATTCTCTTCTGCCACCTGTTGCGCACGAGTATGCTTGAGAATCGTCATCGGGTAGTAGGTCCCACCCTTGACTGTCGCGTCATTCGCGATCACCATGATCTCCCGTCCGTGCACCGTGCCAATCCCGCAAATTATGCCTGCAGAGGGGGCATCATTGTCGTACATATCATAGGCGGCTAGCGAAGAGATTTCCAGAAACGGGGTATCAGGATCAAGGAGACGGGCTATGCGCTCGCGAGGGAGCAATTTCCCTCGTTCTGTATGTCTTTGACGGGACTTTTCCGGCCCACCTAATTTTACTTTGTCGAGACGCTCGTAAAAATCATCATGGGCGCGCCTGTTGAGCGTCTCATTTTCTCTAAACTGAGCACTCTTGATATCGATGAGCGATTCGATTCGTTCCATACGACTATTTCTTGCCCACGCTCTTGAGTACTGAACCCGGAATCTGCAGCGGCATCTGAAGCAACGCCTGTGACAGCGTTTTTCCCTGCGGATCGATCATGAGTGACCGCGTGCCGCCGCCACCGAGTGTTTCTTCCAGCAGAAAGTTGAGTGCTTCAAGATTATCGAGTTCGAAGCGAATCACTTTCCCTTTGCAGATTCCTTTGAAAAACTGACGGACTTTATTCTGGGTCAATTCTTTCTTGAGCCATGCATATGCCATCGGTGATCGGGCAAGGACACCAATATTACAGGTATCCCCTTTGTCACCGGATCGAGCATAGGCGAGATCACGCAGGATTCCCTTTTTCGCCATGCCAGTAAATGCGAATGTCACTTTCGACTTCGGTCGTACTGGGGCTTCGATGACCGATGATGTATCAGTCCGCTTCAACGAAATTTCTTTGGTCGATTCTTTCCCTGCTGAGTCGATCACCGTTACCTTCGCCGACAACTTGTCCCGCTTCATCAAGGTTGGCCAGTATGCAACTACCGGAGTCGGTTTCGGTCGGCCCCCTGTTACCGCAACACCAGACGGACCGGAGAGAATCATCGACGGCAATAATCGACCGAAGGCCTCGACCTTCTTTTCATCCTGATCACGAACGCCGAATCTCAGGAGAATTTCAATCGGCTCATAATTGGAAAGTACCGTCGGCCAGATCGATCCGACGCCTATCTCTTCAGTTCTGGTCGCTTCAAATTTAAGATTCAACCGTTCCCAGAACACTTTTGCAAATGCTTTTGATTTGGCGGCAGTGTTTGGTCCGGAGACAAGAAGTTCGCCGGATGCTTTGTAGCCGTCATCGTAGGACATCGAAACTTTCAGCAATTCAGGCGCAGGTGCCCCCGTGATTCCATACACATGCACGCGATCATTCCCCAGTTCATTCAGTTGAATGGAACTGAATCGGGCAACGGCGTCCGGTGCAATGTATCGCGTCGGGTCCCCCATCTCGTAAACCAGCTGCTCTTTCACACTCTTGAGCGAGACTTTGCCGCCGGTCTTTGGATGTTTCGTAACGATGAATTCCCCATTCGCACGCATTTCGATAATGGGATAGCCGATATCATGGAACGAGCGTACTTCCTGCCAGTCGGTCAGATTTCCACCAGAGGCCTGCGCACCACATTCGATGATATGCCCGGCAACAATTCCAGCGGCCAGCTTGTCCCAATCATCCAGACTCCAGCCAAATTCATGGATCATCGGAGCGAGCGTGATTCCGGTGTCAGTTACTCGACCCGTCACGATAATCTGGCACCCCTCTTTGAGTGCTTCAACAACCCCTTCGGCACCGAAGTAGACATTGGCGGAAGTAATGCGACTCCGAATCGGAGAAAAATTCTCACCGGTCTCCATATTCGTAAATGATTCACCGGAAGTCGTGAATTCATCGAGCCGAGGAAGAATATCATCTCCGGCAACGACGCCGATCTTGATCTGCGCTCCGGCTTCTTTGACCAGCGCATGAAGTCGTCTCCCCAAACCGATCGGATTGATTCCGCCGGCATTGGTTATCACACGGGTACCGGATTTTACCAACTCAGGGAGGGAATCTCGGATCTGCCCGACAAAATCATTGGCATAGCCCAGCTCAGGATTTTTTGTCCGCTGCTTTTGCAGGATCGACATGGTGATCTCTGCCAGAAAATCGAGTGTGATATAATCAAGGTGCCCTCCCTCAAGCTGACGCCTGAGTGCCCCAAGATCATCCCCCCAATATCCCCCTGCATTCCCAATTCGAATAGCGTTCTTCACACAACTCCTTCGTCAAATAAATCTCGCTTCCAACTCTCTGTAACCTGACAGAATTGAATCAGAAGGGAACCATGAATATAAGCGGGGAATCGTCTTACGGAAAGTGGGGTATTGGGACGAAATTCAATGACCAGGATGAGAGAAATTCATCAGAAATGGATGCAATTGGAACTGAATAGAACTCTGTATCGTTGCAGTTTGAATACAATATGAAAATACATACCCGCGAAGACCGCCTCACTCTCCTTATTTCGCTCGAAACTGCATGGGCATTTCTTTCCGACCCCAGAAACCTCCTACGGATCACCCCGAAAGAATTGAATCTAATCCCCGTGCATGAGATTCCTGCAGAAATGTACCCCGGAATGATTATCAGATATCAGGTCCGAATTCTCCCATGTATCTCTCAGAACTGGGTGACTGAGATCACCCATGTCAAACCCCTTGAGTATTTCGTTGATGAGCAGAGATTCGGACCCTATGCCTTCTGGCATCACCAGCATCACTTGCAGGCAACGTCAAACGGGACCGATATGTTTGATATCATCCACTATGCCCTCCCCTTCGATCCATTTTCAAGATTCGCTCATGCGCTGCTAGTAAAACCGCAACTGGATCGGATTTTTTCCTACCGACGTGAATCGCTCCAGCAAATCTTCCCTGCCAGATGATCGAAGTCGAACGGATCAAGATTCTGAATATCCAGCCCGAGCAATCGGGAAAATTCGTCCTCTACTGGATGCAGGCCGCACAACGTGAGCAGTATAATCAGGCACTAGAATACTCCATCATACAGGCCAATCGGCTGAGTCTGCCGCTCGTTGTCTATTTTGGATTAACCGATGACTATCCGGACGCAAATCTTCGCCACTATCAATTCATGCTAGAAGGGCTCATTGAAACTGCGCGTTTTATTGAAGAGCGCGGAGCAAAGTTCGTCATTCGACGGATTTCGCCAGAAGTGGGAGTAGTTGAACTTGCGAAGGATGCTGCTCTTATGGTTGTGGATCGCGGCTACGCCAGAGTCCAGCGCAATTGGAGGCGACACGCCGCCGATCATCTCCACTGCAAATTCGTTCAGATCGAGACTGAATCAATTGTACCGATTGAAGCAGTCTCAGACAAAGAGGAGTACGCCGCGGCGACATTCCGTCCAAAACTGCTTCGTCAACTCGAACGATTTCTGGTTCCTATCCGGAGAACGCAACTCAATCATCCCGCAAACACAATGCAAATCAGTTCGGAATTACTGAGCGATCTCCCGACTCTGCTGACGAAATTGGCTATCGATCATTCAGTCCAGCCGGTCACAAACTTTCGAGGTGGTGCAACGGAAGCCCTGCGTCGGCTTCAAACGTTCATCAAGCACAAGCTCGATAGATACGACCACGACAGAAACGACCCGACACTCGACGGACAATCCAATCTCAGTCCCTATCTGCATTTTGGACAGATCTCGGCACTTCAGATTGCGCTTAATGTCCGCAGCTCTTCGTCCGCATCGGCAGCAGCATATCTAGACGAACTCATTACCTGGCGCGAATTGGCAATGAACTTTGTCACCTATAATGACAAATATGATCAATATGCCGGACTCCCTGCCTGGGCAAGAGGGACGCTGCAGAAGCATAAGAACGACCCTCGTGAGCATCTCTATGACCGCGCTGGGTTCGAGCATGCCGCCACGCATGATCCTTACTGGAATGCGGCGCAGACCGAAATGACCGTGCACGGAAAGATGCATGGCTACATGCGCATGTACTGGGCAAAGAAGATCATCGAATGGAGTGAAACTCCGGAAGAGGCATTTGAAACGGCTGTCTAC
Source organism: uncultured Ignavibacteriales bacterium (assembly GCA_964518635.1). GTDB lineage: Bacteria > Zixibacteria > MSB-5A5 > GN15 > FEB-12 > CAZFGK01. The sequence continues at coordinate 49,904 of CAZFGK010000011.1, read as the reverse complement.
TTAAATGACAAGTATGAACTGGACGGGCGCGATCCAAATGGGTACGCCGGTGTCGCCTGGGCATTCGGCAAGCATGATCGTCCCTGGGCCGAACGGCCGATCTTCGGCATGATCCGCTATATGAATGCCGCCGGACTCAGACGGAAGTTCGACGCCGACGGCTACGTAAAGAGGATACTCAGTCTTTCACAGAAACAACTCGACTTGATCTGACTGCTTTTCAGGGGGTTACTGACTCGACTCAGTTCAATATTTGATCAGTTCCCTACTTTCATCTTTGGTCGATTGAACGGTAGACACCTTTCAAGTCACAGCGACCGATCATTGAAACATGATTCGTCGAATACTCCCCCTCGTAATATTTGTTCTCACGATGCCGCAGTCTCTCTTAGCCGAGATGGTCGCCGACAGTAATACTGCCTATTTTGCAGGGGAACGATACGATCTCATTTTATCCGCTCCACGCGGCTATCAATTGATTACATCCGAAGCTCAATCAGAGGGATACGCCTGCGCAATCATTCCGGCGAATGAGTCATTCGAGACAGCCTCACATATGCTTGGAATCAATTTCTTTCGGATTCGTGGGATGTCGTTTGAACGAGCAGTCACTCAGGATACTTTGAATATTCGGATACTCTTCGGAACTGACTTTTCGATGCAAACGGTCAGCAGCCTCCCCTTTCTGACTGGCGATAGTCTGGAAGTTATCAAATTAGGGGGAGCGAAACTCCCCATGAGTGCAGATTTCTTCGGGTACTTCGATGCCGGAATGGATATGCTGATTGTCGAGGCGTCGCGAACTACTTCTCGCTCAATTGCCGATACAGAAAGATTGCTCCGCGAAACCATCGCCCTGGCCAAAGTTCTGACCAGGGCGGAGGAACGGAAACAGACGATCAAGCCGTAAATCTAGCCCACTTGCTCTTCAAGCTGCACGTCTCTGATCACCGCTTCCGTCACCTGAAACTCCAACTCACCATCTCGACTTGAGATCATCACTGCTTGTCTTGGCTTGATTTCTCCTGCGAGAATCATTTTGGAAAGTCGCTGACTCAGTTCTCGATTGATAAATCGCTTTAGCGGACGGGCTCCGTAGGAACGATCATAGGCAAGCTGAGCGATCTGCAAGACTGCTTCCTGATGAACTTCCAGGAGAATCTCTTTCTCACGCAGCAGTGCGCCAAGTCGATTAAGCTGCAGCCGAACAATTTCGGCGACTTCTCGCTGCGACAATGAAGCGAAGACGATTGTCTCATCAATTCGGTTGAGAAACTCCGGACGGAATTGCTCTCGCAGACGAGACAAGACATGTTCCTTCATGCGTTCGTAGAGCTCTTCACGATTTCCTTCAGTTAATTTCTCCGATTCGATCCGGATATAGTCAGCGGCAATATTCGAGGTCATGATCAGGATACAATTCTTAAACGAAACTGTTCTCCCCTGATTATCAGTCAGGCGGCCGTCGTCTAGTACCTGCAACAGCACATTGAAAACATCATGATGTGCCTTTTCGATTTCATCCAGTAACACGACCGCATACGGTCGACGCCTCACTGCCTCTGTCAACTGTCCACCTTCATCATAGCCGACGTATCCCGGAGGGGCACCGATCAAACGGGAAACAGTATGCTTCTCCATGTACTCGGACATATCCAGACGAACGAGTGCATTTTCGGAGCCGTACAGGAATTCAGCAAGAGCACGAGCAAGCTCTGTCTTTCCCACTCCGGTTGGTCCAAGAAAAATGAATGAACCGATCGGCTTGTTCGGATCGGATAATCCGGCGCGAGATTGACGCACTGCATTCGACACCGCCACCACCGCTTCCTGCTGACCAATGACTCGTTTGTGCAATTCTGATTCAAGCCGCAGCAACTTCTCAGTTTCGGTTTCAGTGAGCCGCGCCACCGGAATCCCTGTCCATTTCGCAACTACTTCAGCGATCTCCTCTGCATCGACAACTTCCTTGAGCAATTGCTGATGCTGCTGAATGTGAGCAAGTTCATCACTGAGCTGCGCGAGTTTCTTTTCGGTCTCGGCAATCTCTCCATAGCGGATTCTTGCCGCTTCGGCGAAATCAGCCCGACGTTCGGCATCGGCAGCTTGCTGACGCAGTGATTCAATGGAACTCTTGGCCGTTCGTATCGCTTCGACTCGCTGTTTCTCCTCTTCCCATTGCTTTCGGAGTCCATCACGTTCGGCGTAGAGTCGTGCAAGTTCATCCTGAATCGGCTTGAGACGTTCTGGCGCATCCTTCTCCCGGCGAACTCCCTCTTTCTCAATCTCCAATTGACGAATTCTCTTCTCAACGGAATCAAGCTCTTCCGGGAGTGAATCTATCGAAATACGCAGCTCGGCAGCTGCTTCATCGACCAGATCGATGGCCTTATCGGGCAGAAAACGGTCGGCAATGTAGCGGTCAGACAATTTCGCCGCGGCTACAATCGCTGCGTCGGAAATTTTAATCCCATGAAACACTTCATATCTCTCACGAAGACCTCGCAGAATCGAAATGGTGTCCTCTACTGATGGCGGCTCGACCATCACCGGAGCGAACCTGCGCTCGAATGCCGCGTCCTTTTCGATATGCTTCCGGTATTCATCGAGTGTCGTTGCACCGATGAATCGTAGTTCACCGCGCGCAAGAGCCGGCTTGAGCATATTCGATGCATCCATCGCCCCTTCAGCGGAACCGGCTCCGACAAGAGTGTGCATTTCATCGATAAAAAGAATGATCTTCCCTTCTGATTCCGTCGCCTCTTTGATAATTCCCTTCAACCGCTCTTCAAATTCACCGCGAAACTTGGCACCGGCAATGAGAGAGGCAAGATCAAGGGCGACAAGTTGACGATCCTTGAGTGTATCTGGGACTTCTCCATGCGCGATTTTCTGAGCAAGCCCTTCGACTACCGCCGTCTTCCCTGTCCCCGGTTCGCCGATCAAAACCGGGTTATTCTTGGTCCGACGAGAGAGGATTTTCATGATCCGACGAATTTCATCTTCGCGACCGATCACCGGATCGAGTTTACCTTCACGAGCCATTTGTGTCAGATCACGTGAGTATTTTTCGAGTACGCCATACTTCGACTCCGGATTCTGATCGGTCACTCGTGATTTCCCCCGAATGGTGACGAGTGTTTTCAACACCTCATCTCGCTTGAGTCCGGTGAGCGCGAGCAAGTCCTTCACTTTCGATTTGACTGAAAAGAGTGCCAACAGGAGATGCTCGACGCTTACATACTCATCGCCGAATGGTTTCCGCTCTTTCTCAGCCTGCGACAGAACGGCAAGAAAATCGGAGGAGGGAGCAATCGTTCCCCCTTGTTGCTTCGGCAGACGTTCGAGCGACTGGCTCAACGCAGAGAGAAGTTCCTTGTCATCAATTCCGACTTTACGAATGACCTGCCCGACCAGCCCCTCTTCCGTTGAGAGAAGCGCATACAGCAGATGTTCCGGCACAACCTGCGGATGCCCATGCTCTTGTGCATGGGCCTGCGCCATTGCAACTGCTTCGATCGCACGCTGCGTAAATTGATTCATATTCATATGTGCCCTGCACTTTCTTTTACTCTCTTAGTCCGGCAGCAGCTCTGCCAATCTCCGAAGTGGCTCACTGAGCCCTTTCGGAAAGATCAATGTCGTCTCGATGATACCATCTCCGCCATGTATCCCCATTCCTCGCAGACGCAGCCGTGTCCCCGGTCCGCTCATCGGCGGTATGGTGATTCGTATCTCCTGTTCAACAAATTGCTCAGTACGTATTGTTCCCAGAATTGCATCACGAAGTGAAAGGGTGACTTTCTTGATGATATCATTGCCGATTCGTTCATACTCCTGCTGCTGCTCTACGTTGACTGTCAGATAGAGATCTCCTGCCCTTCCCGATGAGGTCTTCTCCCCTTGTCCGGCGAGTCTAATGCGAGTGCCGCTTTGGAGTCCGACTGGAATCGTCACATTCAGGGCGTGGTCGATGGTCAACTGCACTCGATATTTTCCACCTCGAACAGCAAGCGAGAACGGAATCGAGATGGTTGTTTCAATATCCCGCCCCGGAACATGTCGCGCACCTGTACCTCTGCTGCGTTGACGGCTGCGTGAATCTCCTCGAACATCTCCGAATAAAGAACCGAAGAGATCTTCAAATGACATTGAATCATCGACATGAAAATCGAACCCACTCTCCTGATCAGGTTGTCGATGCTGCCCACGTCTGCGAAAAGATTCCTCAAAGGAGCCATTCCGACGAATCTGATCATACTCGCGACGTTTCTCTGAATCTGAGAGGACATCATACGCCTCAGAGAGTTCCTTGAAACGCAGCTCGGCACTCTTATCACCCGGATTTCTATCGGGATGAAATTCTTTTGCCAGACGACGAAACTCCCGCTTGATCTCCTCTGCCGTAGCAGTCTCGGCAACGCCGAGTCGTTGATAATAGTTGGGAATCTGCATCTGGGTACTCCGTTCAGGTCGTTTGATCGTGCGAAGCAATGTACATGCAAACGGTCGACTGTCACCAGCCGACCGTCTGCCTCATCTCAAATCACGAGCTGGATCTGCGGAGCGGCTTAGCCGATCTTGACCTCAATCTCCTTCGGCTTCAGCTCTTCTCGCTTATCGAGAGTGACTTCAAGCATCCCATGCTTATAGTCTGCTCGAACCCGATCAGGGTTGACATAGTCAGGAAGGGTGAAGCTCCTGCTGAACTCGCCAACACTGATCTCGGTGCGTATCCAGTTCACACCTTTTTGATCACTCTTCTCTTCACGTCGATCCTCTCGCTTCCCGCTGACGGTGAGGATCTTGTCCTTGATCAGGACCTTGATGTCCTCTTTCGACATTCCGGGAACCTCAAATGTCAGCTGCAGATTCTCCTTCGTCTCCTTGATGTCAACTTTCGGGAAGTAGTCGGGGACCGTGTCCGCCCGAAAGCCCGGGACTGAGAAGAAATCATCGAATGATCGCGAGAGCATTTTCTCGACGTCACGTGTGAGACGGCTAGGATGTAGCATGATGTTTGTCATTTCTGACCTCCGTGGTAGTATGGTGATAGTTGTATGTGTCATGCACGACTACTAATCACACGGCGTGCCAAACCAGTTAACGTGTTGTGCAGTAATGGTTTATTGATTTTCTTGAGTCTTACCGGATGAAGCACGACTGCCATCATGACACTGCCATGCCAATACGGCACAAGAGGGCAGCCAAGATGGCTTAGAAATTGTCAAGATGGCAGATGCTAGGATTTCTTTTCGAGGACTTCGCTGAGAGCTTCCCCGACATGACTCGAACGGAGAAGCAGCCGCTGAGTGAAGGGGATCGATTCTGAGAAGCGTTTGACATGGGAGAGAGCATCCGGATCGGCGATTGTTCCGAGGGCTCTGATGACCGCGGCACGAAGCTCATCTTTGGAGATATTCTGAGAGAGACGTTGCGCGAGTTCGTCATCCGATAAAGCGGAAGCAAGGAACTGCTTCGCTTCATCTCCGCCGATTCTGCCGAGTGAGGCAACCAAGCGAATGCAGTCGATATCATGCCCCTCCTGGAGTATTCTGATAATGGGCGCGACAGTCTCCCGACTTCCGATAGCACCGAGTGCCGAAGCCGCGCGAGCACGGACCTCTTTGTCCGGGTCGGTAGCGCATTCGAGGAGAAGATCAATCTCCTCTTCTCCTTTAATCTTCTCAAGACAGAGAACCAATTCGCCACGAACACGCGGATCAAGATCATCAACCAAAGGACGGAGTACGCTGGAAGCAGTACGAGCCACCAGGTGACCGAGAAGATTGAGTGCATTTCGAATCTTATACCAACGGTCAGGATTCTCAGTGGAGAAATGACGAACCTGCGTGAGAAGATCAATGCAGACTGATTCCGCAACCGTTCCCATTTCACCAAGTGTTTTGAGGACGGTCTGCCTGACCGAACGCTCTGGATGTGAAATCTGAGATGCCAACGACATGGCTACCTCTTCGGAGCGCAAGGCACCAATCAACTGCAACGCGGTGTGCCGTGATTGCGGCGTCGCACCATGAAGTGCTGTCTGTACTACCTTTTCAAGATACGTTGGATGATGGATGGTGTCACGAAGTCGCTTGACAATCGGTGAGTCAACCGTAGTCACCCCAAGCATACGGTCGATTCGTCCATCAAGGGCCAGGGCAAGCGGAACCAATTCGGGGTATCGTTCACTGCTCAGAAATCGTTCGATAAGCGCGACCCCGATCTCCCCATGTTCAAAACTCTCCGCTTTTGTTCGCACCAGCTCTGCAATCAGTGCGATTGCCGACTTGAACACAGAATGCCCCGCGACCTGCTGCTCCAGTGAGAGAAGCTTGAGCAAGACCAGCACGGACTGCCGTTTCACCGAATTTTCAGCGATTGAGAGAGTCGTGATCATCTTCGTGACGAATTGCTCGGCGTATTCAGATTGACCGGTCTTGATCACTCGCTCGAATGCGTTTTCAATCGTATGCAAATCGTTCGAAGTCGCGTCCGCACTGATTGCCTTTTCAAAGGCAGCATCAAGTTGAAGGCGGGCTTCTTTTCGGATCAATGTGATCTCGTCCTGCTGTTCGACTTCTGGTGACTGACTCGGAACAGGTACTTGCTTGAACTGATGTCGGTCAGGATGAAACGCGGCCATAGATTGCAGCGTCGCAAAGAGAGCTGGATCATTCTGCGCTTGTGAAAAAGCGGTTTCGAATGACTGCCGTGAAATCATGGCAATTTTTTCCGGCTGGATATGACTTACCAGATGTCCCCGAAAATCGACCCCCTGTCCTTCCAGTTGCGAATCATTGACCTTCCAGAGTTTTGCCAGCTCCAGCGGTTCATCAGGAAGTTGCTCGCGCAGAAAATGACGGACGCTGAAATCACCGGCAATCTCGCCACGGTATTGTTTGCGCGACTCAAAGAAGCGCATCGCTCGTTCGGAATTGACCTCAATAGTGGTCACACCCTGCTGCTTCAATACCGTCCCAAGATCAAATCGCTGTGCAAATCGGTTCTCACGTTTGGTGAGAGAATTGAGAAAGACGCTCAGATCACGAACGGAAAGTTTTTCGTCAAAGAGAATCCCGAAGATATCGAGCATCTGCACATACTGCACGAACTGATCAGTGAGATGTGTCTCTTTGAGTTGTACCTGTGCGATGGAGAGTTTGCCGCGCATAAGATGCAGCGGGAGAATCGGGCGGACATCAAAGAATCGTCTGACTGCAAGGAACGGTTTTTCAGCAGCTTTGAGAGCGGCGGGATGATCGGGACCGTAGATCCCGGCTTTCTTGCAGGCGAGCCCGCATTCGCGAGCCATATCCTGCGCAAGCTCATTGAGATTGAGCCGAAGCAGATCCTCCTGATTTCGTTGACCAGCCACTGAGTGCCTCTCCAAATGCCGCGACAGTTCCGCGGGCGGTTGCGACAAAAATGTTGGTGCCGTCACTGATGACCGACTGCTCAATCGCGCCATCCAAATGCAGCGAATCGAGCTTCATTCCGCTCGCACGATCACAAGTATAGAGCCATCCACGCAATGTACCGGCGACGACGACTGAACCGATAATCGATGGCGTCGCGCGAACCACGCCCTGCAGTTGTTGACGCCAGAGTTCGCGCCCATCGTTCGTATGCACCGCGACGATCTCGCCACCGTGTGCACCAGAGCCGACGATACAAATGGTATCGGCAGAAGCAGCCCCTCCCCATAGAGCACCGGAGCGCGTTTCTCGCCAGCGAATGACTCCATCGTCTGGATTCAAGGCAACAATTTCCCCCGACATCGTAGGCACCAGCAGAAAATTCGAAAGGGCCGGTGTCGCCACTACTGAACTGTTCAATTTTTGCACCCATTGCTGCTTCCCGGTCCTGGATTCAAGACAATAGATCGTGCCATTATCCCCGGTGACAAAGACTGAGGATGAGTCGCCAACTAGACGAGCACGGATGGGGCCGTCGATCCGACGAGTCCAGAGTGTATCCCCCCCGTTGGGATTCAGTGCAATCAAGAGACCGGCACTCGAAGCGGCGACAATCACTGACGGTGTGACCAACAACCCTTGTGAGGGATCAACGAGTCGGCGCGACCAGTCAGCAAAACGATCCCCCTGTGAAAATGAAGCCACCCGATCAGCGCGGGAACCTAGAGAAATGATGAGTTGATCTTTTAGACGATTCGGCGTCGATGCAGCGGTTCCGGGTAAGCGAAACTGAGCCAGTTCTACTCCGGTTGCCAGATCGAACTGACGGATTCTCTTCTTGCTCGACGAATAGACAAGGGTCGCATCTAAAATGACCAGTGGTGAGGTCGGTTTGTCACCTAATCGTCTTGTCCAGAGGGAATCGAGTTTGCCGTTGAATTTTCCATCGGTCAGCGAAAATGTCGAACGCGAGCTTCCACCGGCTACCGGCCATGCCGAGCCAAGTGATCCCTGATCCCACCGCCAGCGACTGAGTGGCATGCAGCCAACTATCGCGGTGAGAAGAGAAAGGAGAAGCAAGAATAAGACCGTTGTTTTTTTCATCAGAAATTCCATCCGAAGAAAAAGTCGACATCAAGCGGTTCGACCTGCTTGAAATCAGTGCGATAGGAGAAATCGAGACGCAGCAGGACGAGATACCCAAGACTAACTCGAACTCCAGCTCCATAAGAGCCGAGCCAGTCAGTTTTTTCATCCTCCCATGCCGAGCCGACATCGCCGAAGAGTGCGCCACGGATCCCTTGAAATGAAATCGGTCCAATTGGTAAGCCGATTCTCAGATCATCAATCAGCGGGAAGCGAAGTTCGTGTGAGGCGAAGGCGATGTGCCTCGTATAGAACTGGCGACGATCATAGCCACGGAAATTCCAGGAGCCACCGAAGTAGAGTCGTTGTGGCTCTTCCCCGTCTGATTGAAAATAATACAAGCGGCTGGCGAAGGCACTGTACGTTCCAAGACGAAGATAATGACGAAGATCGGCTGAAACCGTCGTCGCAAAGAGTTGTCCTTTGTCTAGAGCGTACGTGACACCGGTGGTGAGATTGTAGCGTCTTCCCTCAATCGGGCCTGATTGATCCCACAGACTATTGTCGTAGACATAGGAGAGGAAACTCGAACCGAGCAAGGCATTTCGATCCGGCAGTCCGAATCGAAACTGCCTCGTGCTATACCGCCCGAAGAAACTCAGATCAAACCGACTGAATCGCGAGACTGGATAACTCGCGAGTGCCACGCCACCAACCTGACGTTCGAAGTAATACTGATCAACATCGTTGTAGTATTCGTCGTAGAGATGAAAGACTCCTGCTCCCCAGTTGAGACGGTTTTTCTTGTTCAGATAGGTCACACCGACGTTGAAAGAAGTCAGGAAATCCTCTCCCCCTTCTGCCGTATTGGTCAGCAGGAAGTAAAAGGAATGATTCCCGAGCATGTCGGAGAGCACCGCCTGAAAGCCACCGAGCGAACCGCCTACGGGGTCGTAAGAAATTGCCGACTGGGCGACATCGAGTGAATAATCAGTCGCATACTTCACCGATGATTTCACATAACTACTGTCTATTCGCTCAGCTTTCCAACTGCTCCCATTCTCAGCAAGTGCCGGAAAAACGGTCGGCGTATCGGGGAAAGTTGTCTGATAGACATGATAACCCAATTGCTGGAAGCCAGTGAACACAAGGGTCGAATCATCCGATGCTAATCGGGGATCGTACGCCCCAGTCGCCAGAGTTGACAGTCGCTCTGAGCTTCCATCATCCTTTAACAAATAAAGATTCTGCGCACCATCCCGATCAGAAGAGTAGAGAATACCTCGTTTGATCGGTTCAGGTGACAGATCACGGCTCTTTCCGAAGGTGAGTTGCACTACAGAAGTGTCTGCAAGTGAGAGAGAAAAAAGATTCAACGAGCCAGACTGACCATACTCCCCCTGATCGGAGCTAAAGATAATTTTCTGATCGTCAGTTGAAAATGCCGGATCAGTTTCGAAATACTGATTGCTGGTGAGACGAGTCAGTGAATCAGTCGCACGATTCAGAAGATAGAGATCACCAAAGCCACTGGTGGTGAAACCGACGAACACAATTTTCTCGTCGTTTGAAGAAAATCTCGGCGAACGAATTTCGACAATATTCGGAAAGGTATAGCGACGAACGATTCGTTCCTCAGCAAGGTCATATAGATTCAGCGCGTCACGATATTGATCTTTCGCACTAAATACCACCATCCCGCGATCAGAGGCATCGATCCCCGTGCGCAACAGATGCAAAGACTGCAATTGTGCGGTTCGTTCCCCTTTGACGAGAATTTTCGAGTTTCCACCGGCTACTCTGGGCTGCAGATAGATGCTGGTGTAGCCAAGCTTGTTCGCCAGATAGACGACCCACTCCTTTGAACCCTTGCCACGACCATCATCCCAGCGAATTGGAACACCCTCCACACAAAAACCATCTCGAGTGAGCCGATCAGTTTCATTACGGGCAAGTCCGCGAGACTCAAGCTCGGGGAAATATTTCTTCTTGAGAGCGTAGTGCCACTCGCTGGAGAGCTTCTCTATCGTGACTCCAAGAGTCAATTCAATCAGCTGATCAAATGATTTCGCTTTCGGCCAGAGTTCGAACATGAGGGTGAGTTTGTCACGTCCATAGGCCAATTCAATGAAACGACAGAGGGATTGACCTGTCTTGTAGATGAAATAGCTGCCGTTGAAAATTCCTAACTGACTCACCGATGGGAGTTGATCTTCAAGGATCAGATCCTTCATGATCATGTCCGCTTCGGTATCCCATTCTTCCGACCAGCACTCGGCCTGCCCCTCGGAGAGCCAGAGTGGAGGGTACGGTGCACGAAAGGCAGGGAGACGATCTCCTACTGCATCGGTCTTCGCAAGCTGGAACGCATGCACTAGTTCATGACGAACCACATGACGTAGATCCGAGAAGTTTCCATTGAATGGCAAGACCACTCGTCGTTTGAGAAACTCAGTGAAACCACCAACAGACTCCGGCAGCAGCCCCTGGGTGGTATTAGTCTGCGAGAAATGGGATGGGAGTGAATAGAGAATCAAAGGGATCGGATGACGAAACTCATAATTGAATTGCGCCGCCAGCTCATGATAGCTCTCTTCGGCGATCTTCGCCGCTATCGCGGCAACATCGTAGGCCTCGGTATAGAAATAGATGCGAAAGTGCTCGGTCGACATGACCTGCCATTCAAAGCGATCATACTGGACTTTGTTCTTTCCAAAATAGAATTGGGCAGAGAGACTGGTAGGAATAGCGAGAACAAATACGAACGAGATAATGAGTGAAAAGATGATTACGCGACCACTCACCTGTGTACGAAGGTATTGTCTACTCAGTGTGCTGGTCTGCTTTGGTCTCGAATCTTTCACGCGTGCCCTTTGTTGATGTCTTGTTTGTTCGAGCTTTTCTTCGAGAGTGTAACCGTGAATCTGCGACCGCCTCGTCACCAGCGGCAAAATATACTGGTTCTTCAGCTCGTTTACAAAGTGAACCAAATTCGAGCCAAATCAGAGACCAAGCTCGTCGATTCCGGCAACCAGATCATCCACTATTGCAATGTCGGCACGGGGCTTCTGGTTCCTCAACTGCTGCTCAGATTTCATTCCATGCCCGGTACGGACGAGGAGCCCATTCGAACCTAGTACGAGTCCGAGCCCCATATCGTCCAGACTATCCCCTACGACCTGCAGACGACCAAGATCGAGGGAAAGTGATTGTGCGACATCGAGTACCATCCCGGCAGCGGGCTTTCGGCAGGTGCAACTTCGTCGAAATTCTGATGGGGGGCCCTCTGTCGGATGATGAGGGCAGAAGAGACTTGCATCGACTGATGCTCCGGCTTCACGAAGCTGTTCGACCAGTCCTGCGTTCATGATTTCTGCTTGCTCGTAAGTGAAAAAGCCGCGAGCGACACCTGATTGATTCGAGACAATCAAGACCGCAAATCCTGCGCTTTTCGCTCTTTTGATGAGATCGATTGCACCGGGAAGGTACGAGATTGAACGTGGATCGGCATTGTAGTGACGGTTTTCGATCAGTGTCCCATCACGATCGAGAATGATCGCAGGGCGACGCTTTTCCTGTTCATGGAACATGCGAATCCCCTGAGCGGAGACGATTTCGGGGGTCAGTTGGGTGAAGCAGTACTGTTGATCCCGCCAGCATCTCTTCTTCCCATGTAATGAGCAAGGGCGACAGAAGAGATTTCGTTGCGCGATTTCGTCGAAGTGTCCGGTCGGTGCAAAGCCAAGTGACGGGTGAGTTGGTCCGAAGATTGCGAGAACCGGAGTACGGAGTGCTGATGAAAGATGCATAACTCCGGAGTCGTTGGAGATAGTCAGCATCGATTCAGCAGTATGGATTGAAAGTTGTGAGAGAGTCTCACCAACAAGAATCGTATCCCTGGACAAAGTCTCCAGATACGGCTCAAGCAACACTCGGTCCGATGACCCTACAGCCCAAGTGATTTCACACTGGAGTTCTCTTTTCAGAATCTCTGCAAGCGCGACAAATGACTCCACCGGCCAACGCTTGGTCGCATGGGCTGCCCCGGGAGCGAGAACAATTCGATTGTGACGTTTCCCCCGCAGCTGATGGACCTCCGGAATGCGAATTGTTGGATACGTCGCAGGAGTGGGAATTCGAGCATCCAGCAACGGCTGACGGTATTGCTGGAGGACTGAGAGGGGGGGAGCAGTTTCTCCTCCATACTGTACCATGCGAGATCGCTCAAATCGTCGCTTTGGATAGATCAGCGTTTGCATTGAAGCTATCCAGTTTCGCAGAAGCATCGTTCTGAGATTCGCATGCAGATCAACAAGCAGAGAGACATTCAAATCAGACAAATACTGCGAACAGTCCCACAGTGAGCGAATACTCACTGGCTCGGGGAGTGCGATGACTCGATCGACCGAAAGCATCCGCGCTACGTCTGCAAATTTTTCGCGAGTTACAAAGATGAGTTCATGCTGGGGATATGCAAGGCGAAGATTCGTAATCAACTCCCCTGTGAGAAGAATATCCCCCATCGAGCTGAGCCGGAGCAATACAACCGACTCTGACATACTAAAAGATAATCAGGCCTATGATTCCGGCAAGGAGACAATAGTAGGCAAAGTATTCAAACTTCCCTTTTTGAATTATTCGAAGCAACCCCGCCACCGCAGCCATGCCGGTTGCAAATGCCACGATTCCCCCGAACAAGTACGGCCCGATATGCACTTGATCGAGCGTTACAAGATGCTTTGCCTTTACAGCTACTGCCCCACCGACAGCGAGGATCGACATCAGGAATGAAAACTCTGCCGCAGCAACGGCATTCGTTCCTGCGAACATCCCTGCTGTGATAGTACTCCCTGAGCGTGAGATTCCGGGAAAGATTGCTATTGCCTGGGCACACCCCATGATAATCGCTTCCCGCATGCCGACCGGTTTGGTCCCCTTGTTGAAGTATCGTGTCAACCAGAGGAAGCACGCAGTCACCAGCAGCGCGTAGGCACTCACTCGCGGTGCAGAAAATGTCTCCTCGAAGAAATCTTTAAAGGCGATGCCGAGAACTGCAGCCGGAACGGTTGCAATCACCAGATAGAGAATCATCCGGTGATCATCTTTCCTTGATCTATCAAACAACGAACCCAGAAGAGTCATGATCTTTGATCGATAGAAGAGAAGCACACTCAAGAGCGTACCAAGATGGACTGCAATCTCAAAGGTGATCCCCGGCTCTTTCACTCCTAGCAATTGCTGACCAAAAACCAAATGCGCCGATGAGGAAACCGGCAAGAACTCGGTCAGTCCTTGAACCAGACCGAGGATGCCTGCATCGAGATAGGTCATGAATTGACGGGCTGAAAATTAGATGACATCAAAGTCAACACCGAGAAAGATGCCATCATTTCCGTCCAGTTGAAACTCAACCCAGAAATCACCAAACTTCGGAAGGGCCCATTCTGCCCCAACATGCAAGCCAAAATCAAGATCGGAACCGCCATCAAACGAAACGATGCGGCCATCGACGCGTGTATAGGGGCTGATCGTTCCCTTCTTGAGGGCAAACGGATACGAACCGTTGACAAAACCACCGAATTGCGTGACCGCGCCATTGGCATCAAAGAGTTCAAGAAGCCCACCGACTGCGCAGTCAAACGGGTCACTTCCCTTGCTCGCTTCGACACTTAAGAACTGCCACTGGAAATCAGCACCGAAGGCGAGCTTCAAGTCGTCGACATCGATGAAGCTCAGCTTCACGCGTCCATTTGCCCAGTCAGAGAGCCCATAGGTAAACGAACCACCGAAGGCATCAGCATCAGCTAGTCCAATGAAGCCCCCCAGTTGTCCTTGACCCTGTGGGATCACATTTGCAGTCCATCCTGAGCCAAAAGCAGACCCACCAGCAGCAAACACTGGCGAACTCATGCCCAGTACCAGAACACCAATAGTCAGCCCTACCTGTCGCATTATTCGTCGTATCATCGTCTTCTTCTCCTTCGCAACTTTCATCTTCTACGGTTGGGGGAAGCTCATGGTTTCCATTTGGATGGTCAATAAAAATGCCCCGGGTAGCCGGAGCATTTCAGTAGTCAGTTTGAGTAAGCGGTCTAGTAGAGATTGAATTTCGCGATACGATCTCTGAGGGTATTGCGAGAAATTCCGAGGGTCTCTGAGGTCTTGACCTGATTGCCATCGAAGTGCTTGAGGCATGAGGCAATCACCGCCCGTTCCAGTGACGATTCCAGGAAGTGGTAGATTCGACCCTTCGAATTGGCAACCAACTGCGGCATAATCGGGTCGACAATCTTTCGAAACGTATCGGTATAGTCAGCTTGCAGAACCGACAAATCATTGGCAGCCGCCTGCGGAGCTTCACTGAGTGACGGAAAATCTTCCGGCTCAAGCTGCTCACCTTTGGACATGACCATCGCGGTGTGCATGTTGTTTTCAAGCTCACGCACATTCCCCGGCCAAGTGTAGCGAGTCAACGCCGTCATTGCTTTTTTAGAAACTGGCTTTTCTGATACACCTAATTGACCTGCAAATTTCTTACGGAAGAAATCTGCGAGAAGAGGAATGTCGGCAATACGCTCACGAAGCGGTGGCAAATAGAGGGAGACGACTTTCAATCGATAAAAAAGATCGACGCGGAAGGCCCCATCTTTCATTGCCTGTACCAGCGACTTGTTGGTTGCGGCAATGACGCGAACATCTACTTTGATTGAATCATTGCTGCCGACTCGTTCAAGGTTCTTCTCCTGCAGGACGCGCAGAAGTTTTGCCTGAGTCAGCATCGACATATCACCGATTTCATCCAAAAAGAGCGACCCCTGATCGGCCTGCTCAAATTTTCCGATTCGCTTGTAATACGCACCGGTGAAGGCCCCTTTTTCATGCCCGAACAGTTCGGACTCAAGAAGGGTTTCCGGTAGAGCTGCACAATTGACTGAGAGGAACGCATTGTTTCGACGGCGGGAATTCCGATGAATCGCCCGCGCTACCAGCTCTTTCCCGGTTCCGGATTCACCAAAAATCAAAACCGCTGCGTCAGTCTTAGAGACCTGACCAATCAGTTTCGCGATCTCTACAATTTCAGGAGACTGTCCGATGATCTCATCGCAAATCACTGGAGCCGCTGCGTGTGTGTCCGGTAGCAGTGCCCGACGTGCAGCAAGAAATCCGCATGCCTTGTTGACTGTCTCGATCAACTTTTCAATCTCAAACGGCTTGGTAAGATACTCGTAAGCCCCTTCACGCATCGCCTCAATGGCATTCTCCGTTGAGACAAAACCGGAGATCATGATCACCGGAAGGTCGTTGCGCTGGGTACGAATCTGCTTGAGAACCTCCAGACCGGACATGGTAGGAAGATTGACATCCAGCATGACCAGGTCGAGCTGCTGATGATCTTTCAGAAAAGAGCCAACTTTGGCACCGTCGTCCAAAAAGCTAAACTGGAACTTGTCATTGTCGAACAAGTTCGCGAGTGATCGCGAAACTTCGGCGTCGTCGTCTACTAGCAAGATGTTTTTCATCGTTTTGTCTGACGTACTCCGGAAGGGGTGCTCGTACTCGTCGTTCTGTTTCGAGGTGTTTGTTTCTTGCAATTGTTATCGGCGGAAATGGACCAGAATTGAGCAGAAAACTTTGCCTCATCCGGTAATTGCAGATAGCAGGAAATCGGCTCAGGATGCGGATATTATTGAAAAGTACAGATGAAGGCCTGGTTCTCTCATGAAGAGGAGGAAACTGAAACAAATTGAAACAGAAATATTAGATTTAAGATAGAATTCCAGAAAATTCCGCTAGCGACGCGGAAGCGTGAGAAACCGGACCGCGGTCCCCATCCAGAAAAAGGCGGCGACCATCTCAAAAAAGAGGACTACAACGAACAACCAGAAGATCACTTCTGGTCGGAACTGATCTACCAGGCGGCTCGGCGTGCTGATAACTGCGCCGAGGAGGGCCGGTATGAAGAGGACATAGAGGGAAAGAAAAAAGGTCGAGATAGGTTTTGCGATAAACAGTAACCAGGATCGTTTCAACGCCCCTCCAACTGAATCTCCATACACTGCCATTGAAGGAATTGCATAGAACAAAGGAGAGAGAATCAGAACATAGAGGAATGGGAGGACAAGAAATGTAAAGAGAAAGACCCGACGAGGACCGTCGAGCTGCGAACTGATCAGATTTGGCAACACTACTGAAACAGCGATGTTCAGCCCGTTCAGGAGCAGCCAGAAGAATATTGATTTCAACCAACGAGTCACAAACGAAGGCGCACTCGGCGTTCCGGAAAGCCCCATCGCCTGTGCAAAATACGCCGCTACCAGATACAGAAGCGAACCTTCAAGCAAGAATCCCAGCAGCAGCTTTGCCCAGCTGAAGACCGTTGGGAACAGGATGTACTGTTGCGGATAGTGGACAAAACCATTCTGAATCGCATCCGGAAACAAACCGAGCCATGCGCTCATCACCCCTGAAAACGGAGGGAGGAAAAAGCGATGATGAGCATAAAGAACGACTCCCTGCACAAGCGCAAAGAGCACCAGCGGCAGCCAGATCCTTCCACGGAACAGCAACCGAAAGGTCTCAAAAATAGTTGACAGCAAGGTGTTAATCGCGTTCAGCATCGGGTAACTTACTGGGTGATGACCGTTACTTCGTTTGAGCCCGTCGAGAGGCCATGACGATCAAAGACAAAGACTCGATAGTAGACCGTGTTGGCATTGACAAAGTCAGTGAAATTGTCGGTCGAGCGAGCATTAATAATCGTCACCAACTGATCCGCGGTGGTGACTCCCGGAGTTGTACGTCGATAGATCTGATACGTCGCGAAATCAGCATCATTGTTCAGCGTCCAGCTCAAGCGGACATTATTAGAATCGGTGAAGACACCAGCGAGAACGACCGCAGTCGGGGCGACATTTGCGGGCATCGACACACTATCGACATTCGAGCCACGATTGAGTCCGACGGTATTGAAGACATAGACCTGATAAAAGTATTTCGTTCCCGGTATGAGAGTTGTGTCGGTGAGAGCCAGTGTCGAGCGCTGGGTTATCGTCTCAATGAGAGTGCTGTTTGCAGTAGTAATTGGGAGGGAGGTGCGTCGATAGATTCGATAAGAATTGAAATTCTCCGCCGCCGCTCCCGTCCAGCTCAAATTCGCCTTGAAATTCGACTCAGCTTCAATCGGTGCAAGAGTAACTGCCAGAGGCGTGGTCGCGATTGAAAGAAACTGATTCGAAATCAGTTCGACGGCCTGATTCCCTGCTTCATCACGGAATGTCCCTTTAACCTGAGCATTCGAGACAAAGGCATTCACCGGAACGAGATAAGTACCGAGGTAGATGCCATCACTGGGAATATCTCCGACAGTACGACCGTCATCGAAGAGTGAGATATTACCAAGACCGACCACTTCGATGGTTGCCGTTCCGTTTATCTCACCGGCATTCATCGTAAAGGTGACCGTACTTCCGGCATCAAAGGTGATCCCGGGAGGTGTAAATGAGACCGACGAAATTATTGCGCGGGTATCCAGATCAATCTGGTCGCTGATTGTTCCGGATGTTGTCGAGCCATCGGCAAGAGTGAATCTGACATACACCGTTTTGGTACCATCTCCAGTTGTGCAGGTAAATGATCGGCTGGTCGCAAATGGGAGGGTCGAGGCACCGACGAAATTCACGTCTTCAGACAATTGCATCGAGCTGGTCGATGCCGGGGCTGTGAGTTGTGCAGTTAGCACCCGATTGCGAGTCGTTCGGTCATTGTTGTTCAGGAGAATGACAAACGGAGAAACGGTGATCTCTTTCGCGACAGATCGAGTTCCTTCGAAACCCGCCTCATTGACCGCGACAATCTTCACGAAAAGCGGTTGATTTAATGGAAGCCCAGAAAGTGTGACCGTAGTTGTCGTACTCGAATCGCGAAGGGTGAATGCCCCGTTTGGCTGCGGACTTGTATAAGCGCGATAGCGAACAATGTCAGTTGTATTTGCGACCAGCCAGGTGAGTGTGACAGTCTGATTCCCAAAGGTCGCCTGAATGTTAGTCGGTACGGCAAGCTCTTCAGGAATAGAACGAACTGGATCTTTCGATGCGATCTGACGGTCACAACTTCCCATTACCAGAAGAGTGGCAAGTATCAGAGAAATTTGTAAGATGAGAAGAGAGATACGACGCAGTTTCATGATTACCAGCTCCATTTCAGCTGGAGGCCCGGAGTTGAGGCGAGTTCCTTACTCGATGTCCCGGCAGAACCAAGGTCAATAGAAAGCCCACTCTGTGAGGCGGTAGAACCAGTACCGTAGCTCGCTCGTTCGACGGGCGAAAAGAGTAAGGCGTCCAGTACGGAGAGTCCCCAGACGGCACCGACCGCGCCGATGGCGGCCCAGCGTTTGGTCTCCGCGTCGTATGCCTCTTCCTGATCAACTCTGACTCTTTCTTGCAGCGATGGCAACTCATCAGTCGCCCCTCGTTCGACGGCGCGATCGAACGCATCGGTAGATTCAAGCCAACGATCACGACGAACATTGAAGTCATTATCAGCCAAGAGAAATGCCCCGACCGAGACAACTGCCAGCGTATGGAAGAGCAACCCCTTTGTTCTCTCTCCCATGTATTGCTGTCCCCAACCGGGGATAAAGAGTGAACGGGCTGCAGCTTTTGCGGCAGATTTCCGAGATAGGTCAACGCTCATGGTAAATGGAGTCGCAGGATCGATAAGAATTCTCGTGCGATAAGTTTCATATCCCGGACGGATGATGGTTACAGCGTAACTGCCTGCGAGTGGGTAGCGAAAACTGGTCGGCGATATTCCTGTAACCGATGGATTCCCATCCAGACGAACTTCCGCTCCCGGGGGATTGGTCTGAATACTCACACTTGGGGTCAGGGTCGGCTGCGCCAAGAGACTCGAGCAGAAAAGGAGAACAAGCCAGAAGGTCGAACATCCGTAGATGATCGCTCTTCGGCTTTGCTTCATATCAATCGTAAATATTCGATTCTTCGTCAATGGTCTCACTCCCTGTGACATCGGCGATTCTACCTTGTTACTGAACCAGATTCAATAAGAACTCTCAAGTCCAAGTAACAGCATCAAGAGCACTTCCCCCTAAACAAAAACGGTGTCAAATGACACCGTTTCAAAAATTCAGGTTCGAGCCGATCCCCGAAAGAGGATAGTCGAGTTAGTGGGCACCTTTTCCGGTGAAGACCACTGCGACAGTCTTCAGCATAATCTTCAGATCTGCCCAGACCGACCAGTGACGAATGTAGGCGAGATCGTAGGAGACTTTTTTACGGGTACCGGCAAGGTTCGTGTCATATTCATGTTCAACCTGAGCCAAACCGGTCAAACCGGGCTTGACTTCGAGGCGGCGTTCGTAGCCACGAATCTTGGTGCTGAGATCACGAACAAAGGTCGGGCGTTCCGGACGCGGTCCAACGAGAGACATATCCCCTTTAAGGATATTCAGGAACTGAGGAATCTCGTCCATACGGGTCTTGCGCATGATTCGTCCGAGGCGAGTAATTCTGGAGTCATTCTTGGTGGCCAACACTGGTCCAGTGGCGACTTCAGCATCCGTAACCATCGTACGGAATTTCACAACTTCGAACGGACGACCCATAAGATCTTCACCGCGACGATCAGAGCCACGGCGATTAGTTACGCCTGATTGGGAGAAAAATCTACGATCAGTCTTGCGGCGATTGACGCCGATACGAGTCTGGGTATAAAAGACTGGTCCCGGAGAGTCGAGTTTTACAAGGATTGGCAGAATCACCCAAAGCGGTGCTGTCAGAACAAGTCCGACCACCGCTCCAAAGACGTCAAATGCACGCTTGATCATATCTCGCATGACAAGCCGGGCCTGCTGCTTTTGAACCAGCTGGCGTGGCAGAGAGATGATAATGGCTGAGCTGGCAAGAACAAAGGTAAAACCAAGAAGCTCCCCCGCCCAAAACTTCAACTGCAGCAAAAGCGGGATTTCCGCGTGCTGCGGTTGGATACTGACACTTTCGGCATACCCAAAGCCGACACTGCTCGATGTGAGCGTGGCCGATTTGGAGACGATGGTCATGTTCGATTGAGCTTGGTTTTCCATATCTTCCTGTTTGTATACTCCGTCCTCGCACTATTGAGCAAAGCCCTTGCCCAGATTCATCGAAACTCAGAATAAGTGCCCAAAAGTTCGTAATTAGTCTGTGGGCCCCTAAGCTATTATCAGCCAACACAATAGGAGGCGACTTACTCTCGCCGCAATTACCCTCACGCTACTCAAGAAAAGACCTCGACCATGTTTTCCACAGTCGAGGTCACAGAAGCTGCAAAGAGGTGCGCAAAGAGATCAGTTCTTGAGGGGTGCTTCCCTTACTTCTTCCCTAGCCCAAAAGTGAGCGAGAACTGGTGGAGTGACTCATTCCCGAGTTCGTTCGCTCCGCCGTAGGCGTAGTCGAATCTCAGACTGTTGAAGTTCACCCCAGCGCCGAGGTTGAGCTGGCTCATCTGCTGAGAGACATCACTATTCAGGAAATGCTGAAATCCACCGCGCAGGTAGTACCGCTCAGAAAAGCCGAACTCAATCCCCTGACGTACCGAAAGCTCTCCTTCGAACGGGCTATTGACATCGAGGAGCCCGATGATGTCGGCGTTGAACGGCTTGAAGGCGACTCCGGCACGCAGAGTCGTCGGAAGTTTTTCTTCTTCTGCAACAAAGACCATTGGAGAACCGAGGTTAAAAACACCGGCTGCAACCGTGAAACGACTGGACTGAAAACGACCGCTCAGATCACCGGCGATGGTAGAGGCAGAGAAATCACCGAGATTCTGCGAGACCATCTTTCCTGTAGCGCCGATTGAAAATGCTTCACTCACTTTGAAGCCGAGAGAAAGTCCGGCGACCCAATCTGCGGGACTTACTTCACCGGTGATAATGCCATTATTGTCGACGGTCGAAATCGAACCATACTGGAGCATGCTCGCATGGGCACCGATTGAAAGTCGATCAGAGACCGGCATGGCGACTGACAACTGTTGTACCGTGAGATTCTGATACCATTGAAAATGTGAAACAGAAATTTCAGCATGCTCAGCACTGCCCAGAGCCGCGGGGTTCCAATAGGATGCAGTCGCGGCATCATTGAGGGCCATGTGTGCCCCGCCAAGTGATGCCGAGCGAGCACCTAAGCCAATGTTAAGAAAATCCGCTGCAGTCTGTCCTGAACCGTTTGCAGCGGAGAGACTCGTCATTGTCGTAGCGACAAGAACCATCGTCGCAAGAATCGTCCATGATACCAACTTCATAATTCCGTTCATTTGCGCACCTCTTCTGTTGCTTCCCTCCCGGCGATATGCCGAGAGCTTTGCCACCGAATGGTGAATCGCAAGAGAAATGCCGCCTTGGTATGGGGTTTCATCGATACTGTGCAAATATCGACTTGTTGAGTCAGATTATTACGGCGCAACGCCTCAGAAGCAATCTAGAACTGCATCCTGCGCCTAAGAAACGGTATGAAACAGTTCACCATTTCTGAACATGTTCAAACAGAATCGTCGATTGTGGATAAGTAGAGAGACTCTTGAACCGAATTCATAAGAATCGTGTCAACAGCCCATTGTCTCACAAGGGCTTCAAGAAAGGTCAGCTCTCATGCTCAACTTTCAGGCAGAAAAGTTCAGTTCTTAAACGAAAAAACGGATCAAGAACTCCCGAATCGATCATTTCCCAGCTGTCTTGGGGAGACGCCTGACCATCTGGAGATACCGATCGGCACCTACGGTCTCTTTTCCGGTGAGAGTCATGGCTGCGATCTGCTTTTTAGCATTGGTAATTCGCTCCTGCGTCTCAGGATGGGAGCTGAGCATGTTTTCGAACACCCCCTGCTGAGCACTGCCAAGACGAGCAAGAGTTTCGAACATGCTCACCGCGCCATTAGGATTGTAGCCGGCCCGCTTCATGTATTCGATGCCAAAAGTATCTGCTTCCCGTTCTGCTTCGCGGGAATATCCAGCCATGGCGAAGGACAATCCAACACCTACTGCTGCGTTGATGACTTCACTCGATCCATTTCCGAGCACAAGTTCAGAGAGAATACTTGCACCAATAGCGGTTTGGAGTCGCTTGGCACCGTGACGGGCGACAACATGTGAGATTTCATGCGCCATGACCGCCGCCATTTCTGATTCTGATTTCATTTCTCGAAGCAGGCCGGTGTAGAAATAGACAAAACCACCCGGTGCGGCGAAGGCGTTTGCCTGGTCTGATTCAATGACGGTAAATGTATAGATGATATTCTGACGGTCACATACTGCGACGATACGAGAGCCAACTTCCGTCAGGTATTTTTGCCAGACTTCGTCTTCCAGTCGTTTTTCTGACTTCTTGAGTTCTTCGGCCATCCCCTGACCAATCGAAATCTCTGTCGCCTCCGGGAGGAGAATGAAGGATTGTTTCCCGCCGGGACCGGTGGTCACACATCCCCCTTGCACAAGAATGGCGAAGCCAAACATCAATGGAATAAGCTGGTTGACTACTTTCAACCTGAATACACGAGCGACTTGAATCGTGATCATACATGAATCCTGTCTGCGAGATTTCCAATAACGGGAAGGCGGTAATGCCTTCCCTGTAAGGCAAGATATACTCCAGAGGCAGCGGCTACCACGGCAAGTACTAACACTGCTCGAAAGAGGAAATCGGCGACTTTATCGATTGTGAGAATCGCCGCTCCGAGTTCAATCAGAAAAATGAGCAACCCCTGACGTGCATGAAAGAGAGCCTCGTTATTGTGGCGCATGGTGAGGAGTGGTATGAAGCAGAGAAACGGAATGTATGACATTACCGCCGCAAGACGGGCCTCTTCGGAACGGATCCGTTCTCCGTCTCCGTTGATGGCATGTTCGTTTGCGCGTTCATGTTCTTCGTTCGGTTGTTCAGCCGGGAAAAAAGATTCGATTTCCGGAGCGATGGTTTCTGCTTCAATACTGGTCATCTGCTACCTCTTCGTTGGTAGCAATAACCTACAGCTTTTCTGTTACTGCTGCAACTTGAACTGACAAGCAGATCAGTAGGGCCAGTCGTGGGCCATATCTCGCTGGGGAATCTTCAGGATCAACTGGTCAGAGCCCGGCCATCTTTCCAGAAGAGCGCCATCGATTTCAAGTTCAAGTGAAAGACTGATCCTGGAATTCTGGGTTGACGGCAGGAGCATGCGTGGAATTCTCCACTCCCCCACTTCCTTGATGCACACTGCAAGTTGAGAGTCGGAACCGTTGCCGCTGTTCTTCGCCAGCCACTCCCCATCTTGAAAGTGGTGTGAGGTCACTTCAGTGTTATTGACAGAGAGCCGCAGTGTCGTTCCCGATTTCCAGCCCGGATTCCCTCGCCACTCAACCAGCAAATAGAGGAAATGCTCATCAAACGCAAAACGAAGCTGGTGGAAACGACTATCGACCCGGTGCATCGCGCCACCCGTACCACTCATCTCAAACTCCCCCGCCCCCGACCACTCGTAGAATGTCGTGAATCGACCGTCGATCTTTGGACTCAAATATCCGAATGGTTCCGTGATCCGACTAGAAGGAGGTGTCGGCCGACCAGAAATAGGATGATGAAGCCTTTCGGGAATGGAAATCGACAGATAGTGATAGACTGCTTTGAGGTGATTTCTGAAAAGTTCGTCAAATCGCGGATTATCCGGACCAACATGCTCGTCACCAAACCACCAGAACCAATCGGATCCCTCGGCTCGGTATATCTGTTCCCAGCATCGAACCTTGATATCTGCAGAGATGTCAGTACGCATGTTGATGGCATCCACCAAATCTGCACGTGTTTGATACAGCAGATCCCAAGCAAGATTGTCTTCGTGATGCCCGATCCAGATACGAAAATTATGATTGATCCATGATCCGGCTTGAATTCGTGATAGTGGCAATGAAGGAAGTGATGCAATCGCTTCTGAAGCCGTGACGAGTTGAATCTCTCCTGATTCATGAGCCGCATTCAGACGCTGATACCATTCAGTCAGGAAAGCGTCACCGTCATCGGGGAAATACTCCCAGGCATTTTCACCATCCAGAATAATCGGAACTATCGATTCGGATCGGCTGTCCCCAAGAAGACGCGAGATATCACGCAAATGCCCCATGAAGTCATCAGCGGCGCGAACCGGATCCCAACCAGAATAGACAAATCCAACTCGGTCGGAGAGCTGATGATCACGAAAGAGTAGTTTTACCCCTTGGTAGTCATGCACTCGAAATTTGGCGTGATCTGGATAAGACCGACCCGCTTTTCTATACGAAGCTCCCAGCACTTCCTCATCTGTCGCCGCCCATCTTACTCCTTGATCACGAAACATCTGCAGGACTTCCTCAGAAAGAGACCCTTCAGATGGCCACATTCCAGAGAGATCCTGTTCAAACAGCTTTTGGTAGAGCTCACGAGATCTTCTGATCTGAATCTGGGCATCTTCCGGAAACTGAAATCGTTCTTTCGGCAGGGTTGCATCGGGCACTGCTTCCAGAGCAGACCGTGAATCGCACAAGAGTGGTAGAATCGGATGATAGTACGGAGTGAATGAGACCTCGATCTTCCCTTCTTGTACAAGTCGCTGATAGGTGGGGATGACATCATGGAGCCGTCGATGCTGCCAATCCAACAGGCGCGTCTTGTCCTCTTCAGTGAAATTCCTGCCACGAGCTATCAGTTCACGAACGGGAGATTCGTGACGAAAAATCGGATCTATCCAAACCAGATTCGACCATACCTGCAAATCGCGTAACTCCTGGCTGGTGAAGTGATGAATCGCTCGCTCAGCAAGTTCGCGGGTTTCTTCATACTTGATGTGAAGCTCATGATAGCGTTGAAATGGTCGGAACATCGTCGGAGGATGCCCGGGGAACATGTAGGAAAGGATATCAAATCGCTGCACCTGATCGGCATGTTCCGGATCAAGACGACAGAGCCGGAGATGCGGATCATCCCAGCCCATGTGGTAGGCATCAAGCTGATCAATGAGAGAGGGAACGAGATTAAAAGTACAACGCAAATTTGGAAAAGCCGCGGCCCGAAGGGGCATGTCCAGATAATCCTTGAGGGCGTGAAGCCGCACCCACGGGAATGCCATCGAAGTGGAGCCGGGTTCGCGGTAGTCTGGTTGATGCATGTGCCAGATAATGGCCACACGCAAAGGAGCACTCATGGTGTGTACTCTAAGTTCGCCTGAGACGAACTACTTGACGGAAAATGCACCTTTTTCAGCCATCAGACGAGTAGCTTTGACGAAGAAAGGACCACTTGGTGTACGAGCAACAAGTGAATCGTATGCCACGCGGGCATTTGTCAGGTCATTCGCTTCAAGATAGCAGCGGACGGCTTCGGCGAAGTTATCCGGCACCAGTGCGCTGTTAGGATGGCTTCGATTGCTCTCAATAAATTTCGCTGCAGCTCCGGCGAAGTCCCCTTGATTGGCGAGGATATATGCCTGACCGGCGATGGCCGAGGCACGCTGTAATTCATTGTCAGAATCAAGAGCGAGGAACTCCGTGAAATATTTCTGAGCGTCAGTGTAATTGCGTGTATCAAAGTAGAGTGAGCCAAGCATAAATGTCGCATCGGCAGTGAGTTTCTTGTCGGCCTTTGCGCGTACAATTTCACCCATCTGCATGATGGCATCTGGAACCTGACCATTGGTCGCAAGTGTCATGGCATCAGAAAATTGCTTCTGGGCCACTTCTCTTGCAGCCCCCTGCTGATTGAGGTAGAACCAGACACCGACGACTACCAACACGACGACACCAAGTGCAATGGCGACCGGCTGCCAGTTATTTTCGAGTTTCGCACGCGTCGAATCGAGCGCATCGGCTATCTTGTCGTCGTGCTCGTGCTTGCGATTCAATTTAACAAAATCGTTATTCATGTGCTCCTGTACTTATTCGCTGAAAAGTCAATCGACCTCTAAAATACTCCAGTGAAGGTGAGACGAAAGGTCGGGTAGCTTGCTTTGTATTCTATCGGCACAATGGTGAAATCAGTAACACCCTGTTGAATATTTCCAAAGACATCCGGCACGACTGCGTCGGTTTCACGAGTGAAGCTGGTGAATGAAATACCCGCATCAAGGTGAATCTGTGACCACCAGACACCGGTTCCAATACTGAATGAGGTCGCCGCTCGCTTAGAAAATTCGGTAAGCGCGGTCGTGTCACCGGTCGGGATAATTTTCACATCTGGTGCGGCAAGATCTTCCGATCCAAATCCTGCGCGTAGGGCAAATCCGGGTCTCTGATCGGTCAAACGAGTGAGCCAGTATTCTCCGCCAAGTCGGAAGCTGATCGCATTCTGATAAAAAGGATCGACAGTCTGAAAGACCTCAAGATCATCACCACTGAGAATCTGACGGGCAATTCTCCGGTCATAAGTGGAGCTGCCAAATGAACGTGATTCAAAATCGGCAGCGATCGTGACATCCGGTGTCACATCCATCGCACCGCCGAGAGTTATAATCATCGGGATTTCGATATCAGACACCTGATCATCCCGGTGGATAACTCCGCCGAAGCCAAGAGTCGGAATGCCATTCACATAGGTAGTGTTCTCAAGCTGATAGTCGAAGGAAAACCGCATCTTATGTTGTGGACGGACGGTCGCAGCCAGTTTCACCTTGTCTACTACATAACGGAATCCAATTTGAAGTGAAGTACCTGAATAGGTGGAAGTATCGATGATTCCAAGAACTGGCTGAACAAGAACTTCCTGGATCCCATCACCGAGGCCACTGGTTGGATCAAGATAGTTTTCGAGTCTGTAGAAATTCAGATTATCGTGCGAACCCTTGCCGCTGTAGAAGGTCAATGAAAGACCCATTGAAAGCGGACCCGAAATGCGTGTCCCGAATCCAGTCGTGACACGAATGATGTTATCCTTGTTGGATGAAGTGGTGCTTGAAGAATATTCTGAGAGTATGGTATCAACGCCATCAAATGGAGAATTGTCTCTCTGAGTGGATCGGGAGAATCGAAACTCATGGATTTCCTGAACCGGCCGGTCAATGACAAGACCGACACCAAACGGCTGATTTCTCAGTCTGATCTGCATCCCAAAACTGATGAAATGTAAAGAAGAAAGACTCTCTGAAAACTTCTCCGTTCCATTGGGAGAGGTAATGTCGGCTTTTCCGCCGACACGGCGATATTCGAGTCCAAGTGTTGGCTTTTCAATCCCAAGCAGGCCAGCGGGATTCCAGGTGAGGGCGGTAATATCATCCGACATCGCGGTATATGCATAGCCCATACCAAGAGCACGAGCCCCTGCTCCATGAAAGAGAAAGTTGGTGGGAAACGCCGGGTTCAGGAAGGCATCAACCTGATCACCGGGATCAATCTGGGCTTTGCTCCTTTCGGACAGGAAAAGCATTGCGACAGTTGCAAGACAAATGGTGAGAATAATCGAACGCACACGTTTCATGACATCTCCAACACTTCCGGCCAGTGGCCGTCACCTATCCAATCCATGTAACACACTCAATCGTGATCTTCAGCTCGACCACAGCCCCTAACATAGACTTAGCCATACGGTCAAGTCAACGGCTTTGCGAGGCGGCGTACGATTTGCGTAGCTGCTTTTCGGGGGTGTTTCATTTCCAGCTGATTTCTTGCCCCCGGCAGGAATCGAACCTGCGGCACGCAGTTTAGGAAACTGCTGCTCTATCCTACTGAGCTACGGGGGCGGCAGGATGAGACTGACCCAAAGATTGTGTCATTCTGAATCGTATGCCACCAAATAGTTGAGATCGTAGGGGGCGAGTTTCTCCTCAAAGGGTAGGAAGACCAGCCCGATCACAGCCGAAATCCCCACCACTTCCCCGCCCAATCGCTCCACCAGCGTAGCAGCGGCGCGGGCAGTTCCTCCAGTTGCAAAGAGATCATCAATAATCAGTACTTTGTCCCCTTCGGTCACCGAATCGATGTGCATTTCGAGCTGCGCTGTTCCGTACTCCAGATCATACGACTCACGAATAGTCTTGTAGGGAAGCTTTCCTGATTTTCTCGCAGGGACAAAGCCGATCCCAAGACGATCGGCAAGGGCTGCACCAAAAATGAATCCGCGAGATTCAATACCCACCACCAAAGTCGGTGATTTCGTCTCGGCGAACCGCTGCATGCCATCGAGGGCGAGTTCAAGTCCGCGCGGTTTCTGAAACATGGTAGTGATATCATAAAAATTGATCCCCGGCTTCGGGAAATCGGGGACTGATCGGATGTAGTCTTTCAGTTCGTCATACTGCATGTTGCTCGGCTCCTGCCTTCTTCGTAGTACTCATGGACTTTCATTCAGCTTCTATTTCTGCGAATGGAAAAATCGGTATAGGCGCTCAGTCCTTCTGAAAACTGGACCGAACAGCCGGTAACATGAGATGCAATCGGTCCGCGCCGGAGTGCATGCTCAAGAAGGAGCAATGCGGCCTCGTTCCCTTCGACAATGATCCCGACCGAGCGATCAGGATTGTTCCAGACTTCGCCGGCCAGTCCTAGTTTGAGTGCTTCGCGTTGAACGAAGGCACGAAATCCAACCCCCTGTACCCGTCCCGAAATCTGCGCCGTCATTCGTCTCAGCTTTTCTTTTTCTTTCCGGTGGCAAGTTCTATCGCCAGTTTCGCGGCAGTCAACGGGTCATCCACCTGATGGATTTCATCACCGAGCTTCCAGGCAGAGATCGAGATCACCGGCTTTTCGGCTAAAAGTGCAAAGGCCATTTCCGAGAGGGTGCCGTATTTCCCCGGAAAGGCAACGACCACATCAGCAGTACGCACGACCATGATATTTCTCGCTTCGCCGAATCCGGTCGGAATGACATAATCAATGAATTCGTTGGCTTCCTCTTTCTGATCACCGGGGAGGATGCCGATGGTGACACCACCCGCCTCTTTCGCCCCTTTTGCAGCCCCTTCCATGATGCCACCGAGTCCGCCGCAGACGAGCACGGCTCCCTGCTTTGCGATGTATTCCCCTACTACCCCAGCCATGTCCTTCAGTTTCTTAGAACATTTCCCCGCGCCGATAACGGCGACGATGGGTTTGCGGCTAGTCGTCATGATCTTTTGTTATCCTACTATGGCTGTTCGCTGACGCGAAGCGTTCTGGCAATCTGTCGATGGTGAGTATCGACTGTCGTACTGTTCCTTCAAAAAAAATCGGGGTGACTGGATTTGAACCAGCGACCTCTTAGTCCCGAACCAAGCGCGCTACCAACTGCGCTACACCCCGAAAAAGTGCAGACGTCAAAGATACCTCCCCCCCTTAGACTGTCAAGCGAACCGAACCCCTTTCATCCCCTTTTATCACTATTTCAGGGAACGGAGTCGTTGCAGGGTCGGATGGCTGGTGAAATCGAGTTTCATCGGGGTGATCGAAACGATCCCCTTTTTTACGGCGGCGTAGTCTGAGCCGGTCAAATTCTTCCAGATCGGGCTTCCACCAATCCAGAAATAGTCCCGTCCACGAGGGTCGGTTTTCCTGATGACAATGTCCTGATAGAAGCGAAATCCCTGCTCGGTGAATTGATATTCCTTGTACGCTTTCCCGTTATCAGGCGGCAGATTGATGTTGAGAAAAATTGAAGGATCCAGTTTCCAGCTGCGAATCGCAGGCAGGAGTTTTGCCACGAAACTTGCTGCTCGTTTCATCGGCATATCCGGCACCCAGTTGGCCATAGAGATTGCAATCGACGGAATCCCCAGAATCGCACCTTCGATTGCGGCTGCGATTGTCCCTGAGTAGGTGACATCATCCCCCATATTTGCGCCGTGATTGATCCCCGAAACAAGGAGATCGGGGGGATGCTTTTTGAAAAGAACATGAATCCCAAGCATGACACTATCGGTCGGGGTCCCATCGACGATGGCACGATGACGATCCAGTTGATGCATACGCAAAGGGCGATGGACGGTGAGCGAATGGCTGCTTGCCGATTGCTCACGATCAGGCGCGACGAGGGTGACAGAGTGTTTTTTACGAAGTGTCTCGAACAATGCGGAAATCCCATCTGCGCGATAGCCGTCATCATTGGTCAGAAGGATGGAAAGTCGTGGGTTCTTACTTGCAGCTTTGGTGGAGACTGGTGTCATGGTGCGAGGAAACAGTTTCGCGTCACTTAGCGCCAGAGGAATTTCCAGAATTGAAAAAGAAATTGCAAAATCTCTCGTCCACCCTGAATCGATGATTGTTCATCCCCGTAATGTGTTGAGACCGGAACAGATTCAACCCTTGCTCGCATCCGACCTGCCGCAAACAGAACTTCTGTTTCATAATCGAATCGAGATGCCAGAAGTGGCCATGCGCAGACAGATGCCAGATGATATCGTCGATAGCCAGATTGGCTATCGGGAATGAACTGACCGGTTGAAATTGAAAGGACAAGTGAGGTGAGCGTGTTACTCAAACGTCTGAGCATCGGCATCGGGGCGGCAAATTCTCGAACTCCGATGACTATGATTGCATTTGGAGAGTAGTGCAGAAAACGGTCAATCTCCTCTGCTGAATGCTGTCCATCGGCATCGATACAGAGGGCATGCGTGTAGCCGAGATGAAGAGCGTGACCCATTCCGTTTTTCAGGGCATTCCCTTTCCCCTGATTGGAGGAAAGTGTTATCACATCGGCTCCAGCTTGTCGGGCAACTACTGATGTCCGGTCGTGGGAGCCATCGTCGATAACGAGAATCGAAAGTGAGCAGACAGACCTGAGTGTTGTGACAACAGATTCGATTGTCCGTTCGGCTTCATAGGCGGGGATGAGTATGAATGGAAGATAACGATCGGATGCAGACGAAACGTCCGGTCTAATTCTGGCAATATTGGTCGGAGCGAGCCGATTCGAACGGCCGACCTCTCGCACCCCAAGCGAGTGCGCTACCAACTGCGCCACGCTCCGATTTCAATGCTGCCTTCTGTAAAACGAAACATACGCTTCTCGCGCCCCCTCTCAAGGGAAAAGTTTGGACAGTGCTTCCAGTTCGGATCGAATCTGCCCGAGAGTGGTTTTGATCTTCGCGTGGGCAGAAAGCTCGGTCTGACCGGTTTGACGATTCATTCTTGCCCGGGCACCGTCGATAGTGAGCTTTTCCTGATGCCTCAGCAGATTGATTCGATTAATAATCTCGATATCATGGGAGGTGTATTGCCTGCTTCCCCCTCGGCTTTTCTTCGGGCGAAGCATGGTGAATTCCTTCTCCCAATACCGAAGAACGTACGGCTCCAAACCGGTCATTTTGGATACTTCTCCAATTGAGTAGTAGCGCTTGGCAGTCTGAGATGGCGTTGTCATCCTTAGCGCCAGACCTCGGTCTTGAGTGATCGGGTCATTAACTCCTGTAGAGCAGACTTCGGATTTTTCGTTTCAAACAGTACCTGACAGACTGCCTCGGTGATGGGCATCTCAACGGCATGTTTTCGCGCCAACTCCCTTGTCGCGCGAGCGGTTTCGACCCCTTCGGCGACCATCGACATGGAAGAGAGCACTTGCGCAAGTGACTCCCCTCGACCGATACGTTCGCCGACATGTCGATTTCGTGAGTGGCGTGAAATAGCGGTGGTCACCAGATCGCCGATTCCGGACAGACCTGCAAAGGTCTCTGGCTTCGCGCCAAGGACGACACCAAGTCGCGTGATCTCGGCGAGTCCGCGAGTGACCAATGCCCCCATGGTGTTGTCACCCAGTCCTAGTCCGACCGCGATGCCGCAGGCAATGGCGACGACATTCTTGAGCGCGCCACCAAGCTCGACGCCAATGAGATCATCGCTCGCATAGACACGCAAACGAGCATTGCTGAACATCTGCTGGACCACTGCGACACCGGCGGGAGATGCACCCGCCGCAACAACGGTGGTGGGCATACCGACAGCGACTTCTTCGGCATGAGAGGGTCCAGAGAGTGAGACAATCGCAGATTGAGCGATGCCAAGATCATCTGAAATGACCTGCGACATACGACGGCCGGTGCTCAGCTCAATCCCTTTGGCGACATTGATAATAAGCAGCTTGTCATGCACCTGTGGTTTGAGACGATGCATCAGTTTCGAGAGAGTCTGTGCAGGTACCGCAAGGAGCCAAACGGAGTTATGCGCAGCGGCACTATTGGCATCAGTGGTAAAACGAATTTCGGGCGAGAGCTGCAGCGAAGGAAGTTTGCTGACTAATCTATGACTGGTAGAAAGCTCTTCGAAATCTGACTGTTCATAGACCCACACGAGTGGACGGTGCCCGTTTGAAGCCGCGACCTGTGCAAGGGCGAGTCCCCACGAGCCCGCACCAAAGACCGTCACTCCCTGCCTCTCCTGATTCAGGGATGAATTGTCAGACGGTGAATTTGATTGATCTGCGGCTTTCTGCATCTTCTCTCACGTCATCAAATCAAAATTTGCTATCCCTACAACTTAGTGGGTTGAATCAACAACCGCACTCGAATCAAGTACCGCATCGCTCGGTTGAATGCTGTCTGTTTCCGATTCACCTTCTGGACTCATCGTTCCCGGTTTCCACTGTGCGGTTAGTTCAGGATAGAGCGCGCCAATTGCGGCTACCGAGCGATCAACATCTTCGGTCGTTACTTTGCGATCCTGATAGACCTGATACATCGTCTCCATAAATTTCATGAAGTCCGGATTATCGAGTTTCACTGAGTCGACCTTATCAGAGAATCCTCTCAGAATCATTCCGAGAGAGGCGGTATCAACCTGTACACTCGTGTCTGCAACGACAGTTGTATAGAAAGTTCGCAGCGCGCTTTTCGTGGTCACTCGTGCGAGATCTTCACGAAAGACAAAACAGGTGACGCTCAGCAATACAATGGCTGCGAGCAGTGAGAGAGTAACAATGATAACGAGACGTTGAGTGGTCATGCGCAAAAACTCCCTGTCGGGTCAGCTTCGAATTAGCTCCGGAACAAGGCAGCATTCGCTGCTCCGTTCACGAAACCGTTCGACCTGTTTTCCCAGAGACAAGAAACCCCGCCGAGGGGGCGGGGTTCAAGTGAAAATTCTTCAGAAAGCTGATTGTTTGATCAGCCGGATTTCTTCGAAACTGAGGTCTTTTTCGAGGGGGTACGAGCCACTTTCGTGCTACGGGAGGTTCCCGTCGACTTGGCGGTGCCACCTTTTTTCCGGTTAGTCTTTCCAGCCGGAGCTGAGCTCTTGGCTGCGGACTTCGCCGCGCCCTTTGCCGGACCAGCCGACTTGGCAGCTTTCTTATCACCGGCAACCGGTTCGACTGCAACCGGACGCGGGATTAGAAGCTCAATGACCGACAACGGGGCATTGTCCCCGCGACGAACACCAAGTTTCATGACTCGGGTGTAACCCGAGGTACGTTCCCCCAGCTGCGGCAAAATGTCTTTGTAGAAGTCATAGTAGAGCGCATGATCACGAAGTGTCGCCATGACGCGACGCTTCGATTCAAGCGTGTTCTGCTTGGCGATGGTGATAAAACGATCCATCACCGAACGGAGGGCTTTCGCCTTGGCATCGGTGGTCTGAATCTGACGATGACGCAGCAATGACGCGGTCATATTGTCGAGCATCGACTCCCGATGCGGCTTGGTCTTATTGAGTCTGGCTAACTTGTCGCGATGTCCCATGGCTGCCTACTTTCGGACTGTCTCCATAAACTTGGAGATATCCATGCCGAAGCCGAGATTCATATCCTCGAGTAAGGCAGAGATTTCGTTCAATGATTTACGTCCGAAGTTGCGATACTTCAGCATTTCAGATTCAGATTTGGTGACCAGTTCGCCCAGACTCTGAATGTTTGCAGCGCGCAAACAATTCGAGGAACGAACGGACAGTTCAAGCTCTTCAACACGGGTCTTGAGCAAGTTACGAATACGCATGACCTCTTCGTCCTCATGCCCTTCTTCGTCTGCCACAATCTGCTCTTCAAGGTGAATGAACAGCTGGAGATGATCCTTGAGGATCTTGGCGGCAAAGGAAAGAGAATCTTCGGGGCGAATGGCACCGTTGGTCGTAATTTCGAGAATGAGACGGTCGAAATCGGTCTTCTGACCGACACGCGTATTTTCCACCTGATAGCTCACACGGGTAACCGGTGAGAAAAGTGAATCGATGAAGACCGTACCGATGGGGGCATCTGGTCGTTTGTTCATGTCGGCCAGATTGTAGCCGCGACCATGATCGATATCTATTTCCATTTCGAAATCGATCGCTTCGGTCAACTCGCAAATAACATGATCAGGATTGAGCACTTCGATGCTCGGATCACCGATAAACATGCCAGCGGTGACTTTCCCCTTTTGAGCGGTCTTGACGCGAAGGGTCTTGATCTCTTCAGTATGGGCACGCACCACAACCTGCTTGAGGTTGAGCACGATGTTGGTGACATCTTCATAGACACCTGGCAGAGTTGAAAACTCATGCTGGGCGCCACGAATACGTATCGACACGACTGCGCTCCCCTGAATAGATGAGAGCAAAACGCGACGAAGACTATTTCCGAGGGTCACACCGAATCCGCGTTCCAGCGGTTCGATGGTGAAACGACAATAATGATTTGAGCCGGAGGAGACGTCATTGACGACCTCGCGCGGCATCGTGAGCGGCTTCCATTTCATAGATACCATCCTCAAACGCTATCTCTTCTGACCACAGTGGTCGGAAGCGTTACTTCGAATACAATTCGACAATGAGTTGTTCGTTAGCCGTGAGTGGAATATCGCTCCGCTTCGGCAGTTCCAGAAGTTCCCCTTCAAGGGCGGCCTTGTTCAGTCGCAGCCAGGCATACTGTTCACCACGACCGATTTTCAGGGCACCATGAATGGTGTCCATCCCTTTGGCATTATCTCTGATCTTGATGATCTCTTTCGGGCGCACTTGATAGGACGGAATGTCAACGGTATGTCCACCGACCAATACATGGCGATGGCGCACCAGTTGACGTGCGGCCTTACGGGAAGCGGCGAAACCGAGACGATAGACAATATTGTCCAGTCGTCGCTCGAGGAACATGACCAGCTCTTCACCGGTGATGCCAAGCGTACGGTCGGCCTTGTGGTAGTAGTTTCTGAACTGTTTTTCGAGTACGCCGTAGATACGACGGACTTTTTGCTTTTCACGTAACTGCAGACCGTAGTCAGAGACTTTCCGGCGCATGTTCTGTCCGTGCTGTCCCGGAGCATAGGGGCGACGTTCAATCGCACACTTGTCGGTCAGACAACGTGAACCTTTCAGGAAGAGTTTCTCCCCTTCCCGGCGGCATAACTTACAGACGGCTTCACTATAGCGAGCCATGTACTCTCCTTGATAACAACATCATCATCAGACTCGCCGACGCTTTGGTGCGCGACAGCCGTTGTGAGCGATTGGGGTGACATCACGGATCATCGTAACCTCAAGTCCCGTTGCCGAGAGAGAGCGCACGGCTGCCTCACGACCAGAACCCGGTCCCTTGACCCAGACTTCCACTTTTCGCAATCCCAGATCCATCGCCTCTTTCGCGGCCGTTGCTGCCGCGGTCTGCGCCGCGAACGGAGTCGATTTCTTGGATCCTTTGAATCCCTGTTTGCCGGCCGAACCCCATGAAATGGTTCGACCAATACTATCAGTCACTGTCACGATGGTATTGTTGAAGGTCGCAAGTATATGGACGACGCCGTTCGCTTCAACACGACCGGTGCGCTTTTTTGCACGTTTCTTTTTGACTACTTCAGCCACGAATTTTCTACCTCAGTTTCGCTTCGTCGTTCGGCTCGAATTATTTCGCGCCCGGTTTCTTCTTGTTCAGGCCGCCGACTGCACGACGTGGCCCCTTGCGGGTACGGGCATTGGTCTTGGTGCGCTGCCCTCGAACCGGAAGTCCGCGACGGTGACGCAAGCCACGATAGCTTCCGATATCAATCAGACGCTTGATGCTCATCGTTACTTGTGAGCGAAGGGCACCTTCAACTGACAGTTCGTTTTCGATGATGGTTCGAAGCTTCGAAATCTCATCATCGGTCAGTTTACTCACACGAGTGTCCGGGCTCACTCCGGTCTTCGAAAGAATCTTACTCGCTGTGAATGGGCCAATGCCATAGATATAGCGAAGTCCAACTTCGATACGTTTCTCTCGCGGTAAATCGACACCGGCGATACGGGCCACGCAACTACTCCTTAAGCTTCAGGGCTTAGCCCTGGCGCTGTTTATGACTCGGGTTCTTGGCACAGATCACTCGCAGCACCCCGCGGCGACGAATGAT
The DNA here is from genome assembly GCA_964518635.1 of uncultured Ignavibacteriales bacterium. Classification (GTDB taxonomy): domain Bacteria; phylum Zixibacteria; class MSB-5A5; order GN15; family FEB-12; genus CAZFGK01. The sequence goes on along the minus strand of CAZFGK010000011.1, from coordinate 13,156 downwards.
TTTGCAGTGTTCACACCGCTTTTTAACCGACGATTTGACTTTCATATCGAATCCTCACACTGCGGTCATACCGCAGCGACTTTCTTCTTCGCCTTCTTATTTGTACCGATACGTGATCCGACCACGGGTCAGATCGTAGGGGGACAATTCGAGAGTGACTTTGTCTCCGGGCAGGATCTTGATGAAGTTCATCCGCATCTTCCCCGAGACATGAGCCAGTACCACGTGTTTGTTATCAAGCTCGACCCGAAACATCGCGTTCGGCAACGGCTCAATGACTTTTCCTTCGACGGTAATGGTCTCTTCTTTGGGCATGCACTCCTTAACTCAGTGTCAAAATCTCCGGACCATTTTCCGTAATGGCCACGGTATGTTCAAAGTGTGCTGAGCACTGTCCGTCCGCGGTGACAATCGTCCAGCCATCCGGCAGTGTCTTCACTTCCGGAGTGCCGAGATTGATCATCGGTTCGATTGCCAGTACCATTCCCGCCTTGAGGAGCGGGCCGTCAGATGGGCGACCGTAATTGGGCACCTGTGGTTCTTCGTGCATTTTCCTGCCAATCCCGTGACCGACAAGCTGACGTACCACCCCGAAGCCCTGTTCTTCTGCAATCTTTTGTACGGCCGAAGAAAGGACCCCCAATTTATTACCCGGACGTGCCTTGTCAATACCGGCGAGCAGTGATTCGTAGGTTACTTTCAATAACCGTGACTTTTCTGCATCTATTTCGCCAATTGCGAAGGTTCGGGCCGAATCTCCATAGTAATTTTCAACAATCGAGCCGATATCGACCGAGACCACATCCCCTTCTTTGAGGACACGCTTCCCCGGAATCCCGTGCACGACTTCATCATTGACCGAGATGCAGGTCGCCGCCGGATACCCCTGATAGTTCTTGAATGCCGGAATCGCTCCATGATCATTCAGAAACTCATCAGCGAGTTTGTCGAGGGCGGCGGTGGTAATCCCCGGTCGAAGATGTCTGCCGACTTCATCAAGCGTCTGCGAGACCACTCGTCCCGCTTTGCGCATGATTTCGATCTCTTCAGCGGTCTTAAGCTGTATCACGCCGCACCCTTGAGCAGGTCGTGAAGTGTCTCGGTGAGTATATCCGGGTTCACTTCCGCTGGTACTTCAGTCAGAAGCCCTTCGGTGCGATAAAACTGCTCAATCGGTTGCGTCTGGGTCTTGTAGACCGTCAATCGATGCCGCACCACTGATTCTTCATCATCAGCACGTCGGGCCAGATTAGAAGCGCACTTGTCACAGACTCCGGCAATTTTCGGAGACTGTGTCGGATAGTTGTATCCACTCTGGCAGTTTGGGCAAAACCATCTGCCGGAGAGTCGTTTCACAATTTCGTCGTCAGAAACTTTCAAAAGAATCGCCCGATGAATCGCCAATCCCTGTTTGGAGAAGCGATCCCGCAATTTTTCGGCCTGCGGAATGGTGCGCGGAAAGCCATCTAAGATGACTCCGTGAGCCATGCCACCTGATCGGATACGTGATTCTATCATACTGACAATAAGGTCATCAGGGACGAGTTCCCCACCTGACATATAGGACTGAACCTGCACCCCAAAGGGAGTCTGGCGACGAACTTCGTCTCGAAGCAGCTCTCCAGTTGAGAGGTGGAGCAATCCGAGACGTTGTGCAAGGCGCGCGGCCTGGGTTCCTTTCCCTGATCCGGGTGGCCCCAGGAAGACTACATTCACGCCTACATCGACCTCCCGCGAATGCGCCCCTTCTTCACGAATCCATCATAATGCCTCATCAGCAGATGCCCCTCGATCTGTTGAATCGTATCTAAGCACACACCGACAACAATAAGTAGTCCGGTGCCGCCGAAGAAATAGCTGATCTTAAATGAACCGACGAGCACCCACGGCAACACTGCAATGGCAGCGAAGAAGATGGCACCCGGAAGAGTGATACGTGAGAGCACCCCTTCGATATAGTCCGCAGTATTTTTACCGGGACGTACACCGGGGATGAAGCCGCCATTCTTACGCATATTGTCTGCGATTTCCATCGGATTGAAGACAATCGCGGTGTAGAAATAGGCGAAGAAGATAATGATCAGGGTATAGACAATCGAATACCAGAATCCGCCGGGAGCAAAGTGATCAGTGGCAAAATTCTGGACCCAGTCAACATTCGGGAAGAACTGCGCAAGGGTTGACGGCAGGAACATGATCGACTGTGCGAAAATAATCGGTATGACACCAGCCGAGTTAAATGAGAGCGGAAGATGGGTGGTACCACCACCGAGCATGCGTCGTCCGACTTGACGACGTGGGTATTGCACTGGAATACGTCGCTGGGCACGAGTGATCATGACCACCGCAGCAATCACCAACAACATCAGGGCAACGAGTAGCAGCGCGACCCAAATCTGTTGTGAACCAGACAGGAGTAGTTGAATCTCCTGAATGACTGCATCAGGGAATCCGGCGATAATACCGACGAAGATAATCAGCGAGATACCGTTGCCGATACCATACTGCGTGATCTGCTCACCGAGCCACATCACGAAGATCGTGCCACAGGTGAAGGTAATAATAGTCAGTGGGATAAATTGCCAGGCCGGCATCTGTACCGCCTGCACTCCATTTGATGAGAGTGAAAACAGAAATCCGGCAGTACCCCACGCTTGCAATGCGGCGATGATCACGGTCAGATAACGTGTGTACTGATTGATGCGACGACGCCCCTCTTCCCCTTCACGCTGGAGACGCTGCAACGTCGGCACAATGGCACCGAGTAACTGCAGCATAATGGAGGCGGAGATGTAGGGCATGATCGAAAGCGCGAAAATCGATGCTTTCGAAAAATTCCCTCCGACAAACAGGTCAAGCAGTCCGAAGAGGGACTGCGAGGAGAGTGCCGAGGCAAGGACGGTTCCATCCACTCCGGGTGTCGGGACAGAACCACCAACTCGGTAGACCACCAACATGGCGAGAGTGAAGAAGATTTTGTTTCGGAGTTCTTCGATCTTGAAAATATCGGCGAACGTCTTTAGCACGGAACGACCTCGGTCTTGCCTCCTGCGGCCTCAACTTTCTGAATAGCCGATTTTGAGAAGGCAGCGAGTTTGACAGTGATCGCCTTGGCGATGGCACCATTACCGAGCAATTTCACCGGCTTGCGAGTGGAGCGAATCAAGCGGAAACGCTTAAGCACTTCCGGGGTGATTTCAGTCGTTTCACATGTTTCAAGATCAGAAACATTTACGACCTGATATTCAACGCGAAACTGATTGGTGAAGCCATACTTCGGCAAACGACGATAGAGCGGCATCTGGCCACCTTCGTTGCCGTACTTACGATGTCCACCGGAACGAGCGGTCTGTCCTTTGTGCCCTTTGCCGGAGGTTTCACCCATGCCGGAGCCAGCACCACGACCGATTCGTTTACGATTTTTCTTCGAGCCAGGAGTCGGCCGGAGGGTATGAAGATTCAATGCCATCTGGACTATTTCACTTCCTCGACAGTGACCAGATGCGAGACGGCACGAATCATGCCGCGAATCTGGGGAGTGTCGGTATGTATGACGCTGCGTCGAATCTTGCCAAGCCCAAGTGCCTCAATCGTGCGCTTCTGAGCTTCAAGACGTTCTATCGTGGAGCGTATCTGTGTAACTTTCAGCTTACCCATTTTTGTAAACCCTTATCCGTTCACCGGAGGATTCGTGGTCGTCGGTGCCGGTGCAGCAACAGAGACTACCTCACGGAACTGCAGTTCCTGCTGCTTGGTGCGCAACTGACCGAGCCCGTCGAAAGTCGCTTTCACGACATTGAACGGATTACGGCTGCCGAGCACTTTGCAAAGGATATCCTGAACACCGAGTGATTCGATGACCGCACGTACGGCGCCACCGGCGATCACACCGGTACCCGGGGATGCAGGACGCATCACGACGGTCGAGGCACCATAGACACCATGCACGTTGTGCGGAATCGTACCATGCTGGAGATTGACTTTCACCATAGAACGACGCGCAGCTTCGGTTCCTTTGCGAATCGCATCGGAGACTTCCGCCGCTTTGCCAAGACCAACGCCAACGCGACCATTCCGGTCACCAACTGTCACCAGTGCGGTGAAGCTGAAGCGACGTCCGCCTTTGACTACTTTGGCCACTCGGTTGACCGCAATGACCTTTTCCTGAAACTCAGAATTTTCCATGCATCGATTCCTGTTATGCCAATCGTATCGTGAGCAGTACTAGAACTGCAATCCACCCTCACGAGCACCGTCGGCTACTGCCTTGATGCGTCCGTGATAGCGATGATGATTTCTGTCAAAGACCACCTGCTGGATCCCTTTTGCCTTGGCCATTTCGGCGATCTTCTTGCCGAGCTTGCCTGCAATAACGGTCTTGGTGTCCTCTTTTCCGACGGTCGACGCGATCTCTTTCGAAAGTGAGGTCAGACCAATCAGGGTCACACCCTTTTCGTCATCGATCACCTGCGCCGTCACGTTTTTCAGTGACTTTGTCACGGTCAGACGTGGGCGAGTCGCAGTTCCGAAGACTTTGCCACGGGTACGACGACGGCGACGTTCAGACTTTTCGCTTTTGACAATATTCTTATCAGCCATAGCTCTTGATCCTCAGTGGTTCGCAGCACTACGCTACTTACCGGCTGTCTTTCCTTCTTTCTGACGAACCTGCTCGCCAACATAGCGAACGCCTTTACCTTTGTATGGCTCCGGCTTACGGAACGAACGAATTTTTGCGGCCACCTGTCCGACAAGCTGCTTGTCGATACCGGAGATCTTTACGCGGTTCTCTTTTTGTTCGTAACTCATCGTAATGCCTTCTGGGGGCAGAAAATGAATCACGTGGGAGTAACCAAGATTAAACTGAATGAACTTCCCTTTGAGCTCAGCGCGATAACCGACGCCGATAATTTCAAGCTCACGAGTGTAGCCATCATTCACACCGGTGACCATGTTCTGCACCAGGGCACGAGTAAGTCCGTGCAGGGAGCGATGATCTTTGCCATCACCGGGACGGGTGACGAGCACTTCATTCCCGTTCACTGCAACGGTGATATCAGAGTGAACTTTCTGAGTGAGTGATCCTTTCGGACCCTGCACCGTCACAACTGAACCCTTCACATCGACTTTCGTCTTTGCCGGGATAACGATGGGCTGTTTACCTACGCGTGACATACTTGTTCTCGTCGTTTCCTGTTTCTCAAATCAGCGCATTACCAGCAGCGCAGGAGTAATTCCCCGCCGATGTGTTGCTGCGCGGCATCATGGTTGGTCATCAATCCCGACGAAGTCGAGAGGATGGCCAGGCCACGGTTAAAGTAGATCGAGCGTCGTACCGCTTCGGCGTCGACATACTGTCGAAGACCGGGGCGTGAGATACGCTCAATGCCTCGAATCACCGAGATGTCGCCACGGCTGTAGCGTAGATAGATACGCAGGATCCCCTGCCGTCCATCCGGAATCTCCACGAAGTCGCGGACATAGCGGTGTTCTATCAGAATCCGGACAATGGCCCGCTTCATGTTGGAAGCAGGAACATCTATCGCTGGCTTCTTGGCCTTGGCTCCATTACGGATTCGAGTGAGAAGATCCGCAATCGGATCAGTCATGCTCATATATGCTCAGTCTCCTACCAGCTCGATTTCACCACGCCCGGCAGATCGCCGGCGAGAGCCATGTTACGAAAACAGATACGGCACACACCGTAGCGACGGATAAAGGCACGCGGTCGACCGCAGCGGCGGCAACGGCTATACCCACGCACGTCGAATTTCGGCGTCCGTTTCTGCTTTTCAATCATACACTTCTTGGCCATTGATCCTCACTTACCGGAACATTACTTCCGGAATGGCATCCCCAGTTCCGTCAACAACTGACGGGCTTCATCATCTGTATGGGCGGTCGTGGTAAACGAAATCGTCATCCCACGAACTTTATCAATTTTATCATACTCGACTTCAGGAAAGATCACCTGTTCGCGAAGTCCGAGATTGTAATTGCCGTGACCATCAAAACCGCGCGGCGACACTCCCTTGAAATCACGAATACGTGGCATCGCCATATTCACCAGACGATCAAGGAATTCAAACATACGGTCACGTCGAAGAGTCACCATGCAACCGATCGCAACACCTTCACGAAGCTTGAAATTCGAGATGCTCTTCCGTGCTTTCGTCAAGGCGACCTTCTGACCGGTGATCAACTGAAGATCACCTACCGCGGCATCCATCAACTTCGAATTCGTCACCGCTTCACCGACCCCCATGTTGATGGTGATCTTGGCAAGACGCGGGACCTGCATCACTGAAGTATAACCGTTCTCTTTCATGAGCTTCGGTGTTACCTCTTTTTCAAACTTGTCACGTAAACGGGCGGCGGCCATTACAGCTCCTCTCCTGTCGAACGGGCGATACGTACACGTCGAACTTTGGAACCGTCCTTGATCTCCTTGATCCCGACCCGTGTCGGCTCTGCACCATCTTTGCCATTGACGAACAACGACACATTGCTGGTGTGAATCGGACCTTCCTTGCTCACAATGCCACCCTTCTGATTCTGCTGGGTCGGCTTGGTGTGACGCTTCTTGATATTCATCCCTTCGACATAAATCCGGTCTTTATCCGGGTCAACGAAGAGCACTCGACCGGTCTGCCCTTTATTGGCACCGGTCAAAATGATCACGTTGTCACCTTTTTTGATTCGCATAGCTGCTTCCTCTATCTCAACTGGAAGTGGCCGAGCCACTGCTCCATTGACTGGCCTAGAGTACCTCCGGAGCCAGCGATACAATTTTCATAAATTGACGATCACGAAGTTCACGAGCGACCGGACCAAAAATACGGGTCCCTTTCGGCTCTTTCGCTTCATTGATGATCACCGCGGCATTGTCACTGAAGCGTATGCGGGATCCATCCTTGCGCAATACTGCTGTCTTTGTTCTCACTACGACCGCTTTGCAGACTTCGGAACGTTTCACGGTGCCGCCCGGAATTGCTTCCTTGACTGCGATCATGATAATGTCGCCGACGCTGGCGTAGCGCTTGCGGCTGCCACCAAAGACTCGGAAACACATTCCGCGTTTCGCGCCTGAGTTGTCAGCGATGGTAAGAACTGTAAATTCCTGAATCATTTCTTATTCCAATCCGGCCTTCGGTCGCAACTGCGACTTACTTGGCCTTCTCCACTATTTCCACTAAGCGCCAGCGTTTCGTCTTCGACAACGGGCGAGTTTCCATGACACGAACGAGATCACCGACACCGGCACTGTTCAGTTCGTCATGGGCATAGAGCTTCGAGAACGTCCGCATCGGCTTTGAATAGAGCGGATGCTTGATGGTACGATCAACACGCACCACAATGGTCTTGTTCATCCCACTGGAGACCACTTTCCCCTGACGCATTTTTCGTCGGTTCCGTTCGGCCGCGGTGGTAGTCGTTGCAGACATGCTCATTTCCTTTTTCAATCTCTTCCGTTACAGTCGCTTCGCGACCTTAGTTCGATTTCTTCAACTCAGCTTCGCGAACGACGGTCATGACACGGGCGATATCGCGACCGATCATGCGCAGACGAAGCGGATTATCCAGCGGCTTCACTGAACGTCGCATCCGAAGATTAAACAGCTCTTCTTCAAGATCGCGACGACGCTGGAGTAACTCCTCGCGGGACAATTCACGTAATTCCTGTATTTTCATTTCAGCTGCTCCGTCTTCTTACAGAGACTCGGTCTCTTCACGTGTCACGAACTTGGTCTTCACCGGCAGTTTATTGGCGGCAGAATCCAATGCAGTGCGCGCAAGTGCTTCCGGCACGCCCTGAATTTCAAAAAGTACTCGTCCCGGTTTCACGACGGCGACCCAGAATTCCGGTGCGCCCTTTCCTTTACCCATACGAGTTTCAGCGGGTTTCTTCGTGACCGGCTTATCCGGAAAAATTCGAATGAAGACCTTGCCACCTCGCTTGAGCTGACGTGTAAGTGCGATACGAGCCGCTTCAATCTGACGATTCGAAAGCCAGCAAGGATCGAGTGCTTTCAGGCCAAAATCTCCGAAACTGATTTCAGTTCCACCCTTGGCCTGTCCGGTCATACGCCCACGTTGGGCTTTGCGATATTTTGTTCGAGTCGGTTGCAACATAGCTGGCCTGTTTTACTTTTTCTCGTCAGTCGGTTTAGTCACTGCTGGTGTTGCAGCTGGCTGTTCGGGACGACGACCAACCGGTTGCGGACGTCCGGTGTCAGCACCCGGGCGACGCACTGCGCCACGCGGTCTCTGATCTCCGGGCCCACCACTACGGCGAGGTCCGCCTCCACCACTACCACCACCCGGTCCACGACCGCCGCCACCCTGGCCCGGTCCACGACCACCGCCACCTCCGCCGGGACGACGATCACCACCGCCGCCACCACCTGCGGGGCCACGATTGTCACCACCACCGCGACGTTCACCACGATCCGGACGGTCACCCATCTGGTCGCGACGTGGACGCTGTCCACCACCGGAATCACCTTGTTGCGACTGATTCTGCTGATCGGCACCAGTCAGGCGTTCATCATTCAGGAACGCACCGGAGCCAAGAATCTCACCGCGACAGATCCAGACTTTGACACCGATAGTGCCATAGGTGGTATTCGCAGTCGACGTTGCATAATCAATATCCGCACGAAGCGTGTGCAGCGGGGTACGACCCTGCTTATATTTTTCAGTTCGGGCAATTTCTGCACCGCCAAGACGACCGCCGCACTGAATCTTGATCCCCTGGGCACCCATCTTCATGGTACCGGCGATTGCTTTTTTCATCGCGCGACGGAACGACACACGTCCTTCGAGCTGACGGGCAATTGAATCACCGACCAGTTTTGCATCAAGTTCTGCCTTGCGAATCTCGACGATATTCAACTGCACATCTTTCTTGGTGAGCAGCTGCATCTCTTCACGAAGTTTATCAACTTCCGCACCGCGACGACCGATGACGATACCGGGACGAGCCGTATGGATGTCGACAGTCACTTTGCGTGCCGCACGGGAGATCGTGACACGCGCAATGCCGGCATTGTCCAGTCGTCGTGCGATATAGCGCTTGATCAAAGCATCTTCATGCACCAGATCGGCAACCTGCCGCGGCGGCGCAAACCAGCGGCTGTTCCAGCCGCGAATGATGCCAAGTCGAAATCCGACTGGATGCGTTTTCTGACCCACGAAAATCTCCCTTATACCTTCTCGTTCGCGTGTGCGAACGACTTATTTCGACTCGCTCTTTTTGCGAGTAGTTTTCTTTTTCGGTTCTGCAACGGCTGCTTCTGTTTCGGCAACGGGCGCGCTGCTCTTCGCCTTCCGACCGGTCGCTTTCGCAACTCGTGATCGTTCGGCAACTGCTTTCAGTGCATCCGCCGTCGGCTCAACACCAATCACCAGATGGCTGTAGCGTTTCTTGTAACGGAACACACGTCCCATCGACTGATAACGAATTCGTTTTGCTGCCGGACCCGGATCAGAGAAGAGTGTTGTAATCTTCAGCTCTTCCGGTCTGACTGCCGGTGCACCCGGACGAGCCAGAAAATTTGCAGCCGCAGCTTTCAAGGTCTGAGCAACGTGAAGAGCAGCAATCTTCGGCGTGAAATTCATCCGATTCACTGCGTCTTCGAGGGTTGGCTTGTCTTCCAACAGTGCCAGCACCCGGCGCATCTTGCGGGTCGGGATACTCACATGGCGAAGCTGGGCAGTGACACCACTGTCAACAACCTGGCCGAGCTTCTTGCCGACCATCGCATCGGTCACCTGCACACGGACATACTTCTTGCCGTTGAAGACATCAAACCAATGTCCGACAAAATCAGACTTGATCTCTGCCTTACGAGCAGAGGTCTTGATCAACTTCTTGCGGCTTTCATCATTGAGCAGCTTGATATGCTGCTGCAATTGAGAGGCCGGTATTTCTGCGCTGCTACGTCCTGCCATAATCAGACTCGCCAACTACTTTCCTAGTTACTTCCCTTGAGCGCTGAAGTACGCTCGACCAGTTTTCCGCCATGACCGCGATAGGTGCGGGTTGGCGCGAATTCGCCAAGCTTATGTCCAACCATGTTTTCACTCACATAGATCGGAATGAACTTGTTGCCATTATGTACGGCAAAGGTGTGACCGACAAAATCAGGCGTAATCGTAGAGCGACGTGACCAGGTCTTGATCACTTTTCTGTCGCCGCTCTTGTTCATCGCTTCGACTTTGTCATTCAAGTGGCCGTCGACAAACGGACCCTTTTTTAAGGAACGGGGCATCTCGCCTTAGCTCACTTTCTTCTTACGCCGGTCTTCAATCAGATGCTTCAGCGATTTCTTTTTATGACGTGTCTTCAGACCCTTGGTCTTCTTCCCCCATGGAGTCGTAGGATGACGACCACCGGACGAGCGACCTTCGCCACCCCCCATTGGGTGGTCGACGGGATTCATAACGACACCACGCACCGACGGACGGCGTCCACGCCAGCGTGACGCACCGGCCTTACCGGGGACATAATTCTTATTATCAATATTCGATACCTGACCAATGGTCGCGTAGCACTCGGATGGAACCGTGCGAACTTCGCCGGACATCATCTTGAGTGTCACCTTGCCGTCATCTTTTGCCATCACCTGCACGAGCGTTCCCGCGGAACGGGCCATCTGACCACCCTTGCCCGGACGAAGCTCGATATTGTGAACTTCTGTTCCAAGCGGCATGCGTGACAATGGCAGCGCATTTCCGACTTTGATATCAACGCTTTCACCAGCGACAATCCGGTCATTCACACCGAGTCCGTTTGGCGCGAGGATATATCTTTTTTCGCCGTCAGCGTAATGTAACAGCGCAATACGAGCGGTGCGATTCGGATCATATTCAATCGAGGCCACGCGAGCAGGAATGTCACGCTTACTGCGCTTGAAATCGATGATACGGTAATGGCGCTTATGTCCACCACCACGCTGGAATGCAGTGATTCGTCCCTTGTTGTTACGTCCGCCTGATTTCTTCAGCGGAGTGAGCAACGACTTCTCCGGAACCGTCGAGGTGATTTCTTCAAATGTAGAAATCTGACGGAAACGAAGGGAGGGTGTAATTGGTCGAAACTTACGTACGGGCATTACTCATCTCAGCTTTCAAACATGGCAATGCTCTGATCTTTCTTCAGACGCACTACTGCCTTCTTCCAGGTCGGAGTCTTTCCGGCAAATCGACCCATTCTTTTCACTTTGCCCGGCACAATTAGTGTGCGGACATCTTCCACTTTCACCTTGAACGCCGACTCAATCGCTTCACGGATCTGCGTCTTGGTGGCTTTCTTGTCGACTTCGAAGACGTACTCATTGTTGGCCGCTTTCAAGGCGACAGTACGCTCGGTGGTCAGATGTGATTTAATCAGATGGCGAAAGTCTATCATGACGCCCACATCTCCTGTGCCTTTTCAAGACCGGCTTTGGTAAAGATCACGATTTCGGCATCAAGCAGGTCATACCCATTGGTCGTCGTTGCCTGATCGATCTTCACACGGCGAATATTTCGAACCGAAAGAATCAACTGCTGTGTCGATCCCTGATCGACAATCAGACATTTGCGACCAACAAGCGAAAGCTTGCCCAAGATCGTGGTCACACTCTTCGTGCTGAAATCAGCAAGATTGATCTTGTCGATTACTCGCAAGCGATCTGTTTTCACTTTGTCAGAAAGGACGGATGCGATGGCGAGTTTTTTCATCTTGGCCGGAAAGACCGAACCATACAGGCGCGGAATCGGACCAAAAACAGTACCACCACCCGGGCGAAGCGGCGTACGGAGCGTTCCCATACGTGCGTTACCCGTTCCTTTTTGCTTGAACGGCTTCTTACCGCCACCGCGAATTTCGCGGCGAGTCTTGGTTTTGGCATTTCCCTGACGCTGACGAGCGAGGTAGTTCACGACATACTGATGCACCACCGATTCATTTGGTTCGATACCGAACAATGAATCAGCAAGAGTCACCGTGCCGACTGCCTGACCATCCTGATTATATACTTTCGTATCCATAGCTTCTTATCGTGCTCTCTTGTTCAGTTCCCGAAGTCCGTTATCGAACTCGGTTGGTTGAACGAATTTTTACCAGCGTACCTTTGTTCCCCGGAACCTGTCCGCGAACAAGAATCAGATTTTCATCTGCAAAAATCTTCACCACTTCAAGATTCAGAACAGTGACCGTCTCACGTCCCATACGTCCGGCCATGCGTAGTCCTTTGAACACGCGAGACGGAAATGATGACTGCCCGAGTGAACCCGGCGCGCGAAGACGATCCGACTGACCATGTGTGACCGGTCCACCACCGAAATGGTGACGCTTCACACTACCGGCGAAGCCAAGTCCACGTGAAGTCCCGGTCACATCGACACGTTCCCCTTCACGGAAGATGTCGACCTTGAGTGATTGCCCGACTTCAAGCGGAGCTTCGTCGTATTTGATTTCGCGCAGATACCGCTGCGGTGCGAGATTCGCCTTCTTGAAGACACCAGCCATCGGCTTGGTGACATGCGAACCACGTTCACGAAATCCCTTTTCTTTCATCTTGGATTCCGGTGCTGTTTTCAGCATCTCACCAAAAGTGACCTGATAGGCCTCGTATTTGTTTTTCGCCATCGAGCGCACTGCCACGACCGGACATGGTCCGGCTTCAATAACCGTCACCGGAACGACTTCCCCGGACGGTTTGAAGATGCGTGTGACGCCGACTTTCTTTCCTAATATCTCTTTCATTCCTGCCTCAGGTCTTTATCTCGACATCAACGCCAGCGGGAAGATCGAGCTTCATGAGCGCGTCAACCGTTGCCGGGGTAGAATCATAAATATCGAGCAGACGCTTATGTACGCGTGTTTCAAACTGCTCGCGTGACTTCTTGTCGACGTGTGGTGAGCGAAGCACCGTATAAATCGTTCGCTTAGTCGGAAGCGGCACCGGTCCCACCAGACGCGCACCGGTGCGTAGCACCGTACGAGCGATCTCCTGGGTGGAGCGATCGAGTGAAAAGTGATCGTAGGCCTTGAGCCGTATCCGAATCTTCTGCATATCTACCTTATTCTCTCAAGCTTGCGCTTGTCGAAATCTCCCGTTACTCGTTGATTTCCGCGATGACACCGGCGCCGACTGTACGGCCACCT
>CAZFGK010000010.1:0-102838 GCA_964518635.1 uncultured Ignavibacteriales bacterium | reverse complement strand
ACAATTACGAGAAAACTCTACTTTAGAACTGTCCGCTTGACAGGGAAGCTTACGACAACCGTACCGCCTCTTGAGGATGCGGCTGCAATGACGAATGGATCTGCGACGGGACTACCCTTTAGTATTGATTTCTTACTTACTAAAGCTCTAAAACCAGAGTATGACAAAATCTTCTTAAGTTCCTTCTGATCTCCTTCATCCGGCTCCACAAATACCTTTCGGTTTGAGAGCGCCCATTTGGTAATTCTGGGACGATTGTTCATTGTCTGTAATTCATTCAGAACTTCCCGAACTGAGATTAACTCACCACTCGAAACTACTTGATTAAGTTGCAACCAGAACGATTTAAACGTTTTCTCATAGTAATTGTCCATGACAGCCATAGAACTAGTATCAAAAACATAGATCATTTTGAAGCCATCGCGTCAAAGTACTTAGCCTGAAGCTTATCAAACTTATCTGGGCTGATATTAAGGAATTCAGACGCCTGATCGACTGATAGTCGGTTGGACGACTGGTAGCTGAAAACCAATTTTGACAAGGACGGGCTAAGATAAGTCAGTAGAGTGCTATAATAGTTTCCTCCCGATTTCTTTCGCCTTCTTTCGTCCAAAGCTTCTCGTATCCATTTCTTTGACCACACTTCGTAAGATTGTTGTGAGATGATCTGCTGGTCCAAAAGTATTCTGGCGATTACTTCACGGCTTACAGAAAACGACCTTGCTATCTTCGAAATCTGACTCTCATCTACTTTTGTATGCAGCTCACTCAATGCTCTTTCAAACTCGACCCTAGGAACAAGAACTAGTGATGTCACCTTATTGCAAAATATCTCAACTTCATTATACAAGGCGCCCGACTTGAATCTGTTTGATGAGCCCTGCAAGTCGATCGAGGCAATGCCGAGTAAAACGTGAACAAGCTCATGGATTACGGTGAAAATTTGTCGCGATTTTGTATGAGAATTATTGACATAGATAATTGGCAATGCATCATCAACTAGACAAAAACCAGAAACGGTCGACTGCTTAAAGGACTCTTTGAAGACATAAACACCTATGCGCTCAATCGCTTCCCTCCAGTTCTTAAGGGCTAAATCGACACCTTTCCAAGACATTTGCACTTGAATATCAATTTCTAAGAGGTTTCGCAGTCTAACTGCTGCCGACTCTGGCTCTTCCGATATCTCCAAGCGAAGTGTGCGAAACTTCGAGCTTCGGTTGGTACCGCTTTCGGAAAGTAGCTCACTTAGCCCGAGTTGAAACAGTCTCGCCTGACGCAACTTGTACCGAGTATCAGAAGAGAGCTTATCTAACTCCTGATCCGGAATTGTTCGAAACTGCTCCTTCAGTGATTCTTCAGCGGGTGGTGTGGGGAAAAAAAACACGGCCAGGGGGCACTTGTACACTCGATAAGCGAGTTGCTCAAGTTTGGCATAAGAGGGACATTGTGCCCCACTTTCCCAGTCAAAAACAACCTTTTCTGGCTGCTTTAATTGCTTGGCAACTTCGGTAATTGTAAGGCCTTGTCGATTTCTAGCCCACTTGAGAATATCTGGATTTACCATCATCTGAACTTTGCTCAAGAGTAGTGCCGCCAATTCTTTCGTACAAGTCTGCTAATGTTAAAGCGTCCACGCGTCAATACCAGCTTAGCGCGAACACTAAGTCTTGACAATGATTTTTCATCCCAGTGTCCCGCCCCGGTCTTCTTGCGACCCTGGGGTGGCACACCCGTTCTTACGGGTGTGAAGTTGATGACGCCACTCCCACGCAAGAAAGCATCCGAACTTCCACAGAACAAGATGTCTTGTTCTAATTGATTTGTCTGTCTGACAGTGATCCAGTCAAATAGCTCGTCGCACTAATCCCCCACCCGCAAGAGTGGGATGGGCCACCTAAGAGCAGTTCCTTACTTCTTCGCGATCATCACGATCCCGCCGAGACCGTCCAGAACAAGCGTCGAATCAGAGACAGTACCCGAGGCATGATCGAGTACCAATGTCGCAAAGAAAGAAGAACCGGAAATTTTGATCGTCAACTCGTCACAGGGAGTCTCATTCCTATTCGCATATTTCTTGCGCAGTTCAAGAACCATGGATGTCAGATCAGTTCTTCCCGAATCGCTTGCAGCAACACCACTAGGCTTCCAGTTTACCTGAACTATTCCAGTCGAATCGTAGAGCTGCACAAAACAACTGTCACCGTTTCTGGTAAAAGTCCCTCGAGCATTCTTGAATTCGAATCCACTCTCAGGTCTCTTGGTGTGCCGCTGGCTATAATCCTGATAGAGATTGAATCGCGCTACGTAGTTGAAAGTACTGTCCCCCATCAGACCGCAATCTTTCGCATTCAGATAGACATAGCTGCTCGTATTCTGTACCGACAGATCGAATTCAAATCCGAGTGCGGTTGCAATCTCGCGCGACATCTGATATTGCTCAAGCGTATCAATCGCAGTCAGCACACTATCACTCACCATCCCGCGGAAGACATCCTTCCCGTGCCATTCGACGAGATAGGAGAGAATCGAACTCTTCTCATCCCGTCGATTCGGCCTTGTATCGACACTACGTCCTTCTGAATCGACTGCTTCTGCCTCGGCGATTGCCGTTGCTTCTGCTTTTGGTTCCGGCGCTCCGGCGATATAGCTTTTCAATCGTCCCATCTGGCTCGACTCTGAAATTGAAATCGCACTCAAGGGACCATACGCCGACAACAACGCCACAAGACACAACACCATCGGGACCGAACGAATATCCCGGCGTTTACTGACAATAAAGTAGACCGTGACAATCGCCAAGCCGCACGCCAGCGCAAGAACGACATGCCGGTTCACCGTAATGCCATAGTCTCCTACTCGCTGCAAAATCGCCAGAAAGAGCATAACCAGCAGTGGCAGAAGTGTGACGAAAAACCATTTCGTGTAGCGCCCGACCCAGCGACTCTCCTCTTTTTCGCGCAGCGGCCAGAGCAACAAGAGGGAGAGAATTCCCACCACTGAGTACCAGAGAATCAGCTGCGAGACCAGCCCCTTCGGCCAGTTCCAGCTGAACATGATTTTCAGGCCGTAGGCATAGAGAATCACCAGATAGATCATCACCAGTGACATGAGGATGAACTGCGCGAAAACTTTCAGCCCTTTTGGATATTCCTGTTCATCCTTGAGTGAGCTCAACTGTTTCGGAACGCCGGCGAAGAAAAACCATGGGTGGAAGAATAGTTGAATCAGGATGGCAACTTCGGCGTAGTTCTCATCTTCGATGTTAAATCCAAGAAGATAGTCACACGCCGCGAGCGCGATCATGAGTCCGGCGGTGAGTACACCGGAATAGAGCGATGCCGTGAAAATTCGTAGGAAGAGTGACTTGTTGAACTGCCAGAAGCCGTTTACTCCCTCTTCGCGCCAGAAGGGGAAAAATGCAACCGCAGCATGCGCCGCAATAGAGAGCATCAGATAACGATAAATGACTGCAATCTTTTCGTTCGGCTCAAAGGGTAGAGTGAAGAAATAGGCAACAAGCAGTGCGAGGAGTATGCCATAGGCAATAACTGTTGTATTTCGACTCCATTGGCGGACCTCTGACACGAGTGCGAGTACAAAAAAAGATGGAATGCCGAGCAGTGCGGTAAGAATGTATCGCCAGAGATTGACATCTCGTGCGTAGTCTTCCCTCTCAACGAAGATCATCAATAAGACACCGGCTGTGAAGGCGCAAAGGAGTGACAACGGAAATCGCAGGAAGCTCTGCTTTGCTTCTGAGAGCAGTTGATTAATGGACGGGAGTCTTCTAGTCATACAGAATGCTAGTAACCAGCGAATACCCAGCGCAAGCGTTGTGGAAAGCGCGTGAATGAGCTTGGAGGGAGTCTAGATAGTGTGAAGGCGGGAGATGGCGTCATGGCAGTCCTCCCCGCTGATATCCAGATGCGTGACGAATCGTATCCACTCTTCACCGAACGGCAGTGCCCATATGCCGACTGTTTTCATCTGCGTTAACACTGCCTCAACGGTGTTCGGTTGACGAACTTTTGCGACGATGATATTCGTTTCAATTCGCTCAAGAGGGATATCGAACATTCCGCTGGTGACCAGTCCCTCTGCGAGGACTTTGGCGTTGGCATGATCATCGGCGAGCCGACTCAGATTATTCTTGAGCGCATAGCGCGCTGCAGCGGCGAGAATCCCCGCCTGACGCATCCCTCCACCGAATAGCCGACGCAGTGGACGACAGCGAGAAATTACCTCGGGCGTTGACACAATCGCCGAACCAACCGGTGCCCCCAGCCCCTTGGAAAAGCAGACCGACATCGAATCAAATGGTGCGGTCAATTCTCTTAAGGGTAAACCGGTTTTTGCGTGTGCATGCCAGATACGGGCACCGTCGAGGTGAAAGCGGACATCCCGATCGCGGCAAAGCTTCCCTAATTCTACGATTTCTGCCTGAGGCAAAACTGCCCCGCTATGCCGATTGTGAGTGTTTTCCAGGGCAACCATTGCGGTCTTGAAGTTGTAAGCACCGGGCGTTCGAATCGTGCGGCTAACTTGCTCCAGACTGAACATCCCATACTCGGTATCTTGAAAATTGATAACAAGACCGGAGTGAAAAGCAGGACCACCCATTTCATAGTTCACGATATGGCAGTAACGCTCGCAGATCAGCTCCTGCCCTGGCTGAGTCTGTGCCTTAATTGCAACTTGATTCCCCATCGTGCCGGATGGGACAAACAGTGCTTCCTTATCGGTGGCGCGGCCAAAAAGCTCGCACACCTCCCGTTCAAGGGCAATGACATTAGGATCATCCCCCAACACGTCATCCCCTACCTCGGCAGTTGCCATGACCTGACGCATTTCAGCTGATGGACGAGTGACCGTATCGGAGCGGAAATCGAGTATTTTCATCTGTCGAGTATACTCTCAATTCCGAGAGTTCGGAAGAGGGGTCGATTCGCAACTATGAAACAGAGTCAGACAATAAAAATGCCGCCCAAGCTCCGTGCAAAGGCGGCATCATGATTTGAAATCTGAAAGGTGGTCAGGGGGCTAAGGTCACATGTTCAGCGCGCAGACCTTTGTCGGTCGTGGTCAACTGAAACTGCACCTCTTGGCCCTCCCTGAGGGTTTTGTAACCTTCCATGTCAATCGACGTGTGGTGGACATACACATCCTGTGCGACATCCTCACCCGCGATGATTCCCCAGCCTTTCGACTGGTTGAAGTACTTCACTTTCCCTTTCGACATGAACAACCTCCGGTTGGTGGTCCAATCAATCCCATAGAACTGTCGTATCAGTTATACGCTCAAAGGGGGTCAAATGGTGAGGGAAAAATTAGCTGTTCGCGAGAAATTGATAAAAAAGCGTCATGACCAGCCCCGATGCCACAGGAACCGTGATGTTGTCATCGACATTGAGGGAAAAAGCTTCCACAATGGTCGCGGTAACTGCCCCGACCAGCCCAATCTGGAGCGGAACATTTGGGGTAACGAATGCGACAATCACAGTGCCAAGGAGGCACCCCAGAGACCCCTCGACCGTCTTCCGGCCGAATTTGATCCGCCCAAATGTACGCCCAATAAGTGCGGCGAAGACATCTCCAACAATGATGAACGACATCGACGCAATGGCGACCCATTTGTCGAAAAAGAGCACGACAAGGCAGACTGAAAGCAGAATGTAGGATGCCCCGGTCAATCCCCCCTTGTCTTCATGCTGTCGAAGAAGCCCTCCAAGAAACTTCTTCCCAAACTCACGCCAGAGCCACATCCGACGAAGCCGGACAAAGTCAAGGGCGAGCATGAGCAAGAATGCAGGTACTGCAAAGGAAAGCATCCCCCATTTGTCGATGCCGGAGATCCCATAAAATGCAGGGATCACGAGCGAAACGAGATGGACTCCTTTTCGCCAGAGCTCACTCAAGAAACTGATCTCTGCGACTTGCTCCTGTGTGTCACTCATCGTCTGAGCTTACTTTGCAGGGACAAACTTTTCTTCGGCAGTCGGCATCCGCTCCCACTGAGCCGCCAGATTGATAGTTCCAGCCAATGGGACAAGTCGTTCCACCGCATATTTACGAAAAAGTCGATCACGATAGGATTGCCAGACTTCATCATTTCGTTCTTTGATTAACTGAGTGACAATCTCAGGGCGTGCGGTAGGGAGCGGTTTGAAGTCACGAATATCAAGCAGCCTGAGAATGTGGAAGCCATCTTTCGTTCGGTACGGGCGGGAGTATTTTCGAAGCGGTGTCCCCTTGGCAGCAAACTCATGTTCAGCCCCAATCTCTTTCACGCCAACGGTATCGAAGTGAGCCATGGAAAGCAGCTTCCCCTCTTTCCCATGATATTCATCGATCAGATCCTGCATTTCAAAGCCGGTCTGTAATTGCTCCCAGCAAAAAGCTGCGAAGACAGAGTCATTTACCGTGAGTAAGTCAAACGTATAGGGGCGCACTGGATAGAATCGTTCTTCGTGCTTCTTGTAGAATCGCTCAATCAACTGTTGTGATGGTGCATACCCCGGGTCATACGCCTGGACCATCACCACCTGCTTCGCGCTCTTGAACTTCAGTCGCTCATGCGATTTCTTTGCATAGTCGAGAGTGTCGATGCCTGTTTTCCGGGCAGCCTGGACGACCGCGTAGAATTTCCCCAAATCTCTGAACATCTCTTTCTTAACTTCGGAAGTCGTATTGGCGATCCGATGGGCTTTGCGGTACGATTCCTCAAAAGTCTTGAGTCGCCAGGCGTCGATCGTATCGACCCCATTCACAATTGCGCACCAGGTGGCATCATCGACAAAGTAGATATTCGTATCGAGAATCGCCGGATTCGGAACAATCATCATATCTTTCGTTATTGCGGTGAGAATGGAATCCCCTCGAAGATTCATCTTCACAGAGCGCGCAGAAAGTAGAGCCGATTCATAGACACTGGCGGAGTCAATCGGGACCGGCCCCTCTTTGATATGCCCGTCGACCATGATAATATTCCAACCGCTCTTATCTTTGAACGGACGTGAGTGCTTAAAAGGATCAAGATTGAAGGCGATGGTATCAAAAGACTCATCGTAGGTCTGCCGTGTGGTCCAGCCGATATATCCCCCCTTAGGGCGAGTGCGCCAGTCATGGGAATAGTCGTACGCGACATTCTGGAATGCTTCACCGAAATTGAGAATTCTCCAGAGAGTCCAGATTCGTTCCTCTGCTAACTGTTCACGATCTTCGTTCGTGAATGTTGAATAATAGACTGAGTCTTTCGATGAGAGAAAGCCATCAGCGGATACAAAAATATGATACGCATTGACCTGTTCCTTCACTGAGAACAGGTGAGACGAATCTCTGTAGACTTGAATTGCATCAAGGGAATCGACTGATACCACTTTATCTATATTTTCAGACCAGAAGTACGAAACAAGGTATTGATAGTAGTTGAGTCGATAGATACGAAAATCAAGGGGATGATCCTGGAGACGTACTCCCGGTGCTTCAAGTCCGGCGAGTGTGTCACACATGACCGAATCCACAAAATCTGTGAGAGTTGAAAAGTCGACCTCTCCACCATTGACCATGAACTCAGATCGCTTCAGACGGGCGATGGCCATCGAGTCGGTGACTTCGATACCGGATTTTGAACGTAGCAGAACGGTCGTTCGGGTAGAGTCGTAGAGATACGATCCCAGCTTCTTCCCTGTCCCCGCGTTGACAGACTTCGGAGGTGCACCACATGAAATCAGAATGCATACAAAAACACATCCAGTCAGCACGGATGCGAGAGATGGCAGATCTGTACGCGACCGATTCGATATCGGAAAGAGTTGTTTCAGAAAATTGGTACTCATAGGTCGCCAAAGGTATTGAGTTCGCTGAGAAAAGCAACAATCGGAACGAACGACGTACGAAACTCTCTCAGCGAGAGACCAGTTCCGGAGCGCCTGATTCGTGAGATGGAACGACTGAATTCGGAACCATTGTTTTTTTCAGGAGTAAAACAAAACTTGTCCCGGCCGCATCGCTCGACTCGACCGAGAGCGGGATTTCCAGACTATTCGCCAGTCGGTGAACAATGGCGAGTCCAAGCCCAGTCCCCCCCTCTTTGGTAGAGAAGAACGGCTCAAACATTCTGGCGAGTGTATTCTCAGAGATTGCCTCCCCACCATTGTGGACCGTCAGGGCGATGCGATCAGCAGGCATTTCTTTGATTTCTAATCGCACGGTCCCACCCGATCGAGAGAGTGCTTCGACGGCATTGATGGTAAGATTGAGAAGCAGTTGTTTGAGGAGTTGCTCATCAGAATGAATCACGTAATGCTCTTCGCCAGAAGGCAATAGAATCTTGATGCGCCGGTCGTAGGAAGGGTGGTTTTTCGTCAGGAGAGTGACACTCTCCAGCACATGCTGGAGCGGAACATCCCCCCAGCGTGGCTGATCGATTCTGGCAAAAGTGAGAAATTCATTCAGAATTCGAGTCAACCGTTCTGATTCGGCAATGATCAACTCCATGAGCCGCTGATTGTCTCCTCGAAGTTGAAGTTCTCCTGCTAACACTTCGACCGAACCTGAAATTGCCGCTAAGGGGTTTCTGATTTCATGTGCAATGGATGCAGAAAGCTCACCGATTGCCGCCATTCGATCAGCCGTACGGACACGAGTTTCGAGTGCTTTGGCATGAGTAAGATCAGAAAAAATCAGAATTACTCCTCGAAGGGACTGATCGGGATTCCGTAGGATTGAAGTCGATGTTCCAAGCGGAATGGTCTCACCACTCAGATCACGGATATTGATTTCCACGCGATTTTCGGCAATGTGATGGACCACTGCATTGGTGATGAGATGTACAAACGGCTCTAAACGGGATGGCAATGTCTCATGTGCAGGTTTGCCGCGCAGAGCATTCTCTTCGATTCCCAGGAGACGTTCGGCAGCATGATTGACCTGAACAATGCAGCCGTTTGACGCGACCGTCACCAAGCCGGATGTAAGATTCCTCAATATCTCATCTGTTTCGAGCCGAACCTGCGACAGTGTTTGGGTAGCAAGGTCACGCTCAGTTCTCAACTTGTTCAGCTTCTCCGACAGATAGCCGGATACAAAGGCAATCAGATAGAAAGTCAGGATCTGCAGAAGCAGCCCGAAATAGATTTCGTCGGAGATCTCTTTGAGTATCTGAATCGGTGTCTGCTGCATCAATTCGGGCTGAACGAGCAAGAACGGAGCGAGGGAGCCAATCACTAGCACCACCGATGCCGCGCTGGCAACAACCAGCGTTCCGACCAGGCGGAAGCAGAGTGAGGCAGAGACAATGGTTAATAAGAATAGAACAGGCAGGCGCGGATCAGGAAACGGCACTTGCAAGGTGATTCCACCGACCACCGCAAGCTCCAGCGTAAACTGAACAATCCGCACCAATCGCTCTGTTGCAACGCTTGTGGAGCGAACGAGGAGAAATCCGGCAATTGCGAGAGTGGCTATTGAATATGCAACAAAGAGAGCCGTGAGAATTGGGGAATGAAAAGCAACATGCAAACCGAACAGCAATATGAGCACATAACTCAGAATGCGTACCGGCACAAACCAGCGAATCGCGGTATCGCTCCTGCGTGTTACAGAATCAAAGTGCTCAACTGACTTGACAGTCATTGTACCAGAAGACCCTTACTGCCTGTTACAGAAAACGGCGCACGTAGCGCCGCTTTCTGATCCTCTTCTCTGTCCTGGTCGATGTTCCGCGCGGTGCGCGAGAACAATCGACGAGTATTTTTTCGACTATATCTTTCCAATAATATCGAACATCGGGAGATACATCGCGATCAGGATTCCACCGATGATTGCGCCCATGAAGACAATAATCACCGGTTCAATAATCGAAGTCAGGGCGGCGACCGCTTCATTCACCTCTTCATCATAGAAGTCGGCGATTTTCGAAAGCATGTCATCCAGCCCTCCAGTCTTTTCACCGACGCCGATCATCTGAATGACCATCGGAGGGAAAACACCCGTCTCACGAAGCGGGCCAGTGATGGTGTCCCCTTCGGCGATTGCCAGAACTGATTTATTGATTGCATTCGCCACCACCAGATTACCGGCGGTCTTGGCAGTAATCTCGAGTGCTTCCAGAATCGAAACACCGGAGGCTAACAGCGTCGAAAGAGTACGAGTAAATCTGGCAACCGATGACTTACGAACAAGAGTCCCGATAATCGGCATATTCAGGAGGACCTTGTCCCACATGAGTGCCCCACTCGGTGTCCTCTTCCACCACAGGAAAACAACGGTGAGACCGATGATTCCGCCCATGACAGTAAGGAAATTTGCCTTGAGGAAGTTGGAACAGGCCAGGACGACCATCGTCGGCGCAGGCAGTTCTGAACCAACCCCCGCAAACATTTTCGCAAAGGTCGGAACAATAAAGGTCAACATACCAATGGTAACACCGATAGCGACGATTACCACCACCGCCGGATACACCATCGCGCCTTTGACTTTGCGTATGAGGGCGTCGGCCTTTTCACGGTAGACTGCCAGACGAATCAGGATGGCATCAAGCGCACCACCAACTTCACCGGCTTCCACCATGTTGGTATACAACTGATCGAAAATTTTGTTATGTCTTGCAAGGGCTTCAGAGAGCGTCGAACCACCAGACACCGATTCTTTCACCTGTGTGACGATCTTCGCGAATTCCTTGTTTTCCATCTGCTGCGACAGAATCTCAAGGCACTGCACCATCGGAAGGCCTGCCCCGATCATCGTCGCAAACTGACGGGTAAATCGGGAGATATCCATGCGGCTGACGCCAGTACCGAATTTGATATTAATCTCAGCCGGTTTCTTGGTAATCGAAGACACCATGATCCGGTTCTGACGCAGGAGACGTTCGATCTCCTGCTTGGTGTCGGCTTTCATCTCCCCCTGGACCTGCGCGCCACCGAGGGTTTTTCCTCTGTACTCAAATACCGGCATGGGTGGTATCCTTTCTTCCCTCGCTCACAGTCAATGCTGTGTGTCGATTCACAGTTTTCATGAGTAGGCCGGGCTCTTCTGACGCGACAGCATCTCATTAAGTTCACCGGTATTCGGTGAATAACTCATGGCATCGTTTATGGTGATCTTTCCGGAGGTATACAATTCAGCTAGTGACTGATTCATGGTTTTCATACCGAATTTCTGCCCGGCCTGAATCATCGAATACAACTGCGCCACTTTATCATCACGAATCAGGGCCCGAATAGCAGGAGTCACGACCATCACTTCAAGGGCGAGAATTCGTCCGCCACCAATCTTCGGAATCAGAATCTGTGAAACCACCGCTTGCAGACAGAATGACAACGCCACTCGCACCTGCTCCTGTTGATTGCTCGGGAAGGCATCCACAATTCGATTGATCGTTTCTGCGCAGGAATTGGTATGAAGCGTAGCAAAGGCAAGGTGACCGGTTTCCGAAATACCAATCGCGGCTTCGATGGTTTCCAGATCGCGCATTTCACCGACCAACACCACATCTGGGTCTTCTCGAAGGGCATATTTCAGAGCAGAAGCAAATGAATTGGTATCAGCATAGACTTCCCGCTGATTCACCAGGGCCATCTGATGTCGATGCAGATATTCGATCGGATCTTCAACCGTGATAATATGCACCGGACGTTCCCGGTTGATCTTGTCGATGATCGCCGCAAGGGTCGACGATTTTCCTGAACCAGTCGGTCCTGTCACAAGGACTAACCCACGAGGGAGTGACGCAAACTCTGAGATGACTTTGGGAAGTCCAAGTTCTTCGAATGGACGAACTTTGTACGGAATCTGACGCAATGCAACGGCAACATTACCTCTCTGCATAAACATGTTTGCGCGAAATCGTGACATCGACTCAATTCCAAAGGAAAAATCTAGTTCAGAATTCTGCTCGAATTTCAGCTTCTGTTTTTCGCTGAGCATAGAGTAGGCGAGCTTGCGGGTCTGCTCCGATGTAAGCGGCTCATAATTCAAACGCTGCAGTTTTCCATCCACGCGAACAACCGGCGGTGACCCGGTGGTCAGATGCAGGTCCGACGCATTCATCTTGATCATCGTATCGAGCAGTTCGCGGAGTGTGCTCATTGTTCACTTTCTTGCGCTGAACAGATTTCAGGCGCGTGGTGGCAGCTGTTTCGTTCGAATTCTGACCATTCCTCCGGCATGTCAGACATGGCACGGGGGCTGGTTCCTGATGCCTAGTATCGGCGGTACTTGCCGGAAACTTCACGCCCACAATGACCTGTGACGCAAGATTCTGCCCTGTGAAACCGCTGAGTCGGCAGAGTTTCGATTCTGAATTGATTGAACAATGAGATTTGATCTGTGCAAAATTTGAGCAGCAATACGCTCGGCTCATATCCGTTTAAGAGATATGATTTCTTGGAGGAAGAAATCGAGTGTCAGGCGGGATCAGACGGCGGTTGTTACCGCGAATACTTCTTCGATAGAGCACATCCCCTGCTTCATCTTTTCAATAGCAGACATGCGCAGGGTGAACATCCCTTCAGAAACGGCGATATCACGAATGACGGTATCCGGCTGTTTCTTGAGAATCGCATCTTCGATTGCGTAGCTAATGGGCATCACTTCGAAAATACCGATTCGTCCCGAGCCACCGGTATTGTTGCAGTCTTTGCAACCCTTCCCCTTGAATGATCGGAGCCCACGTAGCAACTCAGGAGGAAGCTTGAGTGAATCGACCTGTTCCTGAGTCAGATTGATCTCTTCTTTACAGTTGGTGCAAATTCGGCGAACCATACGCTGAGCAAGGATGAGTTTTGTCGCGGAAGCTACAAGATAGTATGGCGTCCCCATATCAATCAGGCGAGTAACAGAGGACGGTGCGTCATTGGTGTGCAACGTCGAAAAGACTAAGTGCCCGGTGAGTGCCGCCTTGATGGCAATCTCGGCGGTTTCAGAGTCACGAATTTCACCGACCATGACAATATCCGGATCCTGACGCAGGAATGATCGAAGTGCCGAGGCGAAAGTCAGTCCGATTTCAGATTTCACGGCGACCTGATTGATTCCTTCGAAGTTGAACTCAACCGGATCTTCAGCTGTCATGATATTGACATCAATGGTATTAAGGGATTGAAGTGCGGAGTAGAGCGTGGTCGTTTTACCCGATCCCGTCGGGCCAGTGACCAGCACAATTCCATAGGGAGATCGAATTTTATCCTCAAACTTGGCAAGCTCTTCCTGACGAAAGCCAAGCTTGGTGAGATCGACTTTCAAAGCCAGCGGATCGAGAATTCGCATCACGACTTTTTCGCCGAAAATCGTCGGCAGGACCGAGACACGAAGATCAACCGTACGACCGTTGATCTTGATCTTGATACGTCCATCCTGCGGAAGTCTTCGCTCCGAAATGTCGAGCTCGGCCATGATCTTGATTCGGGAGACAATCGCCGCACGATACTTGAACGGAAGTGGGGACATCTCCTGCAAGTCGCCGTCAATACGATAACGAACGCGAATTCGTTTTTCGTAGGTCTCCAGATGAATATCTGAAGCCCCCATACGAATTGCGTCACCGATGATCGAGTCAACGAGTTTGACGAGTGGCTTGTCCTGAATGGCAGACAAGAGATCAGAATCGTTGGGGCCTGAGTCCCCTTCGACGACTTCGATGCCGTTGTCTTCAGACTCAAGCCGATTCAGAATCTCGTTATATTGCCCTTTGTCCGCATAGTACTGCTCAATTGCTTTTTCGATTGCTTTTTCAGGGGAGATAACGGGCTGAATAGTACAGCCGGTGATAAATTTGATGGCATCAAGAACATAGATATTATTCGGATCAGATACAGCAACCAGAAGAGTCTTGTTAATGCGGGAGATCGCGAGAACCTTGAATTTTCGAGCGATATCAACCGGAATCAGCTTGATGACTTCGGGATTGATTTCAATATCACCAAGACGAAGGGCACCGATTTTCAGGTGCTTGCCGATGAAGGCAGCGATTTCATCTTCCGATTTAACGGCACCGATAGAGACAAGGACCTGCTCGTACTTTTCTTTCTTCTCTTTCGATACTTGTAGCGCTTTCTCGGCCTGCTCGGGAGTAATCTTCCCGGCCTGCACCAGCATCGCGCCTAATTCAGCTGACATCGTGTCGTTCTCGTCCGTTTCCTGTTGCGATTATCGCCACGACACCTGACGAGCGCGTGAGTTTCGCGCCCGATCCACCGTCGCACGGCGAGTTAGTCCTGAAAAATGTCATCCAGCCGCGCGCTTGTGGCGTCGGCCATGTCCTTCGACAATCCGGTCTGCGCGGCCTGAACATTCCCGCGCTGTGCATTCTCGATCAGCACTTTGGCAAGTTCGAGTGCCGTTTCTTTGGCATACAAGCGAACCATACCGATGGTCGTGCGGTCATCGAAAATCACGACAAGAATCGATCGCTCACCCACAATCGACATATGGATGTGATCTTTCTTTCCCTGATGAAAGAGGACCGAAAATTCCGGTTCTCCAACCAGGCGTGCGATTTCCTTCGTTGATGCAAATGATCCGGCAAGCAGAGCCGCCAGCGCGGTGGTATCCAGGGAATGGGTAAAACCCTGACGTGTGATCAGGTGACCATCCTTGTCCACCAGCAAAGCGCACTTCGCTTCGGAACCCTTGAGCATCTTGTTGAGGAGACTGTCAATCCGTGCAATCTCTTCTTCGTACAGAATCAGACTATCGTTGGCCATTGCTGCCTCCCGATTATTTCAATCCAAAAAGTCGTTTGAAGAAACCACGCTTTTTCGGCTCTTCCCGACGGCGGAGAGAAGGAGCCATATGAGGCGCAGCGGTTCGTGTCGTATTCATCTGAGGGGCTGACATTTCGGCTACGGCGGCACCCCGGTCCGGGCCGTAGCTACGTGAAGTTGGTGTGTGGTTGTAGTCCGGCGTCGACGCATTCATCGAAGCGGCCGCTACACCAACACCAGCGTTGCGAGCGCGAGTGGTATCCTCATCACGGGACGCTGAACCCGGAAAAGGTCGATCTGCTCCCGGATAGGGACGATCAGCCGAACCTCGTTCTCCTCCACTTCCCCAGTCTGCTGCCGGTCGTTCCTGTGCAGGAGTCTGAGCGACGGGAGCCGCACTGGTGCGGGTTGTGGTGCCGGTCTGTTTTGCTTTATCGAGCACCAGCTTTATGATCAGCTTCAGTGTATCAAAAACACCAACACCTGTCGGAGCAGAGGCCTCGTAAAAGTGACGATTCCGTACATTGAGTCGCGCATTCATCTCTTCAACCGACAAGACTCCCGGCAAATCACGTTTGTTGTACTGAATGACCATCGGAAGCTCATCCAGATCATAGCCGTACTCTTTCAGGTTCTCTTCAAGATTCATGAGTGATTCGATATTGTCATCCATCTTGTCCGGCTGACTATCCGCGACAAAGACGAGTCCATCGACACCACGCAGCACGAGTTTTCGAGTCGCGTTGTAATAGACCTGACCCGGAACGGTATAGAGCTGAAACTTCGCCTGAAAGCCATTGATCGTTCCGATATTAATCGGCAAGAAGTCAAAATAGAGCGTACGATCAGCTTCTGTCGCGAGCGAGATCAGTTTCCCGCGCGTTGTGTCTGGTACTTTTGCGTGTACATACTGCAAGTTGGTTGTCTTTCCAGACAAACCGGGACCGTAATACACGATCTTGCAGCAGACCTCTTTCGCCGAATAGTTAATGGTGACCATAGGTGCGTCCTTGTTCGCTGAAAGAGTTTAGACCAATCTCAATTTGCTGACCGCATTGCGGATTTCCAGACGAATCAACCCGACGTTGATATCCTTCTCAGTCGTAACGACCAGAATCCCCAGACCGGCTTCCGAGAAAAAGAGCTTTGCATTTTCAGCTTCAATCGTCACCTGCGACAACGGGCTGGTCTGCAGACGATCCAGCGACTTTTGCACGCTGCTTGAAATCGATGCCGCGAGTGCACCGACCGTTTCCGGTTCCATGCCTGCTTCGAGATCCGCCGCGATGACGATCCCGTCATTGCCGACAACCATCGATCCGGTGATTCCCGGGGTACGATTCAGTTCTGAGAGTACATCATACATAGGACTTCTCCGTCTTCAATCCGACCGCAGCCGGGTAGCGTTCCTGCATATATCGGGCGATTGTCTCGAGTGATTGATGAATTCGAACCGGAAGGGTTTCATCTCCGTGACGATCCGCTATGACCAGCACGACCATCTCCCCTTCACGGGCAGCGATCACTCGCTTGTCGTTCATGGTCAAGTCGACTTTCTCCGGAGCATTGACTCCCCGTTTTTGAAGCAGATGACGGGATGAATCAAAAAGCTGGATCGCCATCGGTGCCCATTCTTCGGCATCAAGAGGGCCGCGTGCATATCGTGAGAGCACGAGCCCTTCATGATCTACTACACAGGCAAGGAGTACCGAGCCATGTTCTCCGATGTATCTCGTCGCCCGATCAAATCCGGTCAGGTCGCCGAATGGACGAGCATTCAGACTCGATTGCTGCCAGTTTGTTGACGGCATCGGCTGTGGGCGGGAGGATTCTTTCGGTCGATCAGAACGAATGGAAGAAAGCCAGGGCATTTCGGTTTCACTCGTTTCTCGGGCTGTCTGCTCCCGTGATTCTGCATTTGTGAATGTCACGAGGGGGCCATGATTGGCACGTTCGTCTGACGGGAGCGGGCGTGAGAGTTCTGGACGATGACCGTCAATGATGATCCGCTGACTGTCTCTTTTCGCAGCAGGTGTACCGGGCTGAATCGATCCGAGAACCCACGGGGCGGCAAGTGCCTGAATGAGCAGGGCGGGAAGATAGTTCCAGCCTGCAAGTGAAAGTGCGTTGACGAATTCCGTCTCGTAAGCCACCAGAAATGTCAGTGCAAGCAGAAGTGCACAAACACCCCGATACGCGAGGGTCATGCCGATGCGGCTGACGAGGGTCCCGCTTTCTGTGACACCAAATCCGAATCGCCAGACGACGAAGGAATAGATCGCTTCAAGTCCAATGACAATCGGCAGTGACAGAAACAGAAGCGGCAGACCGAACTGTATCGGATAAAGGAGAAGCGGTGCGACAACCATGAGCATGGTAAGCAGCACAAGGAGTTGGTAATTTGGCTCCCGGTTTCTCATATCGAAATCCCTTCTACCATGGGGAGTGCCTGATATCTCGAAACCAGTGAGCTGATCTTCATTCGAAGGGTGCCGAGATTGATACGTCCATCACACACAAACAGGAAGAAACCATCATTCACATGCACGAGATAAAAAATCGGTCCGGTTGATTCGATAAGCAGTGCCTGACAACGTCCAAAGGCAGCGCGCACCAATTCCTGACTCAGGAACCGATCAAGTTCTGCCATCGTTGCGGCACAGACTACGGAATCGAGTTTCCCCGACCATTCATTTTCAACAATGAGACCATCTTCAGTAACAAAGAGTGAACCATTGACATCCGGGACCATCGTCGACTGACGAGCGATCTGTTTCGCGGTCAGTGGCTCCGGTTCGCGAGACTGGACGACTGTTTCATCAGCTAGGGTCGACTCTGATTTTGATTTTCCATCAGAAGCACGACGTGGCTGGAAATTTTTGGAGGCCTGCATCGCCTGCGCCTGCTCGGCCGGCAAACGCTGCGCAATATCGAGAAGTTTGCGAATCTGGTCATTTCCGGGATCGGCCTGGATGAGTCGCTTCAATGTCGTTATCGCACTCTGAAAATCGCCGCGATAGATTCTGATCTCCGCGAGTAGAAGCTCAACCCCACGGTTTGGCCCTTCGATCTCGATCGCTTTTTTGATCTCTGCTTCAGCCCAATCATACTGCCCACGATCAAGATTGATCTTCGACATGACCACATGTGCCGAGGCATACGAGGGATGAACCCGAAGCCCATTCTGGCAAATACGAAACGCCTTGTCGAGGTCACCTTTTTTTCGGTAGGCCTCAGCAAGGGACGCAAAGATCTGTGAATTCGGATCCTGATCCAGAATCCGATTACACTTCTCTATTCGGTCATCAATTTCGGCAGTGAGTGTCACAAACTCCCTATCCAGGTGTCGGCGGCAAATATCCGTCCGACAATATGTTAGCTCGTTCTTGTTTTTATCGCAGAAAGAATCATAGCTCTTTCAAGCGATTGGGTCAAACAAACATTAACCCAGGGTTTGGCGGCTTTTGGTGAGGGCTAGGATGAAAGCCCCGACCATGACAGCCGAAAAGGCGAAGATCACCCAGCCGGGGATCGCCGCAATTTCAAGTGCGTTCAGGAGATTCAGAAGCTGGACAATCGCCAACAAGGCGAAGGCAAGGACGAACAGTTGCCAGGCACTACTCATCTGTCCGCCGCGGACTATGGTCCACAACTGGAATGCCACAAAACCGCAGAACCCGGCTGCAACCAGCATGATCAATGTGGCAAGCGTCGTCGGCTGAGCAAGGGCTGCGAAGTTGGCAGCATGCCCTGCTGTCGGCAGAAACATCAGAAGAGCAGCAGCGATCACTGCGGGAGTCAAAATGGTACGCATCAGTCTAACCTCGTATCGTCTTGACCGTTTTGTCGGTCCGTTTCAGGGCAGTATAAAAGGCATCTTCCAGCGCAAATTTTTTCATCACATCTCGATTCGTAGCCAGTGGTTCAGAAATCTCTTTCTTAACCGCAGTCATTGTATCCCGGTAAGCCCCTTCACCAAGAAGGGCATACACGTAGACCAATTGTTCACTGAGCATTCGTTCGAGATTGGACATGAGGGTGTAGTACCGAATGTTTTCAGGAATTGATTTCACTGCTGCCATGAACTTGTCAATGGATGGCATGAACTCACTGTTGGGATCGACACCCGGGAAGAAGGTCAGAATGCCGGTTCGGTATTGAGCCGTAAAGGACGGGAATTTCGGATTCGCCTCACCCAGAATGTATTCGGTCTTCTGACGTATCTGGTGGAAGCAGTGTGAATAGAGCCGAAAGACCACCGCGAGCATCATCTCTTCCTGATCAACTTCGGCTTCCACCTGCTTGATCTCTCTGCGACCAGCGACTTCGATCAGATTGCTGATGATCAGACTGTAGACCGCTCGGCAGGTCACAAATTCTCCGACAGGAGAGAGCTCGATGAGATCCGGTACCGTCCGCTCTCCATTGATGAGAGCGAGAAGGCGAAATTCGTCAAGTGAAAGAGCAATCTCTTCTTTACTTACATGCGGGTTACGCGCCAGACGCAGCATCACATCATCAGCGGGAAGTACTTTTTGAATCTCAAGCCACTCGTCGATACGACGCGTCCCTTCCATGATCACATTCATGGTGCTCATTTCGATCAGGAACGGAGCGTTTTTCGGCTGTGCCCCTTCATGGAAGAAAAATTCCCCCTCACGCCACGAAAACAGATTGTAGACCGTCTCTTCAATCTGCAGGCGCAGACATTCGGCGATTTCATCCTTTTCAAACAGATTCATGTCGACAAGGGTAGTCCCCATCTGACGACCGGTCTGTTTATGGAGCATGATGGCGCGTTCAAGATCTGCTTTGGAAATTCTTCCGCGACGCAGCAGCATCTGCCCGAGCATATCTTCACTGCTGTTCAGACTTGAGGCGAAGACAATATTCCCGTCACGAAACGCCACTTCTTTCTGACGTGTCGATGTACGACACTCAAGAATACCGGTTTTCTTGCCGGTAGCCAGAAGCTGCAAGATATCCGGAAATGCAACGGTCTTAAGATTCCCTGACAGACCCATTCGAGTACTTCCTTGCCACTGGAATCCCTCCCAGCGGTTTGCACGGTTTCTTCGGAATTATCGGGCGTTTGTCCGTTTCCTGAAGATCGTTTCGCCGCCGGAGGACTGAATAATCAGCTTGTCTGAAAAGTAGAGACGAATGCCGCCGGTTCTGGAGAGGTCTATAACAAGATTGGGTGGCTTCAATTGGTCAGGTAGTCGATTCCTCTGTTCAAATCCTGCACAGAGGAGCAGATCATAGTCGGGATTGCGAAGAACGGAGCTATCCGCGCTACTGAGCAAACGAATAGTCCATGCACTATTCTTCTGCTGCAATCCTGTAGAGCTGCCTGTTCTACTGGCGTTGAAATGCATCAGAGAATCCAACCATGACAATCCCTCTGCATCCACAAAAATCCCTGTTGAGAGAGAATTCGAAACTCCCGGAGAAATCAGCATCTTCGAACCTGAGAACTTCTTTTCAATATCTCGCCAGTCTTGAAAAGCATGACGTTCATCATTGGGGATCAGGAGAGTTCCTGCTCTCACCGAATTCGCAAGCCGCAGAACATCATCGATTGCAGAGTATTCGATATCTTTCACCGCCAAAGTCGCAACGGTGTTGATTCCAATACGCTCCAGAAACGGAATGATAACCACCGAATCAACCGGATAGCGACGAGAACGCAGGCCAGAAATCAAAAGATCAGCCGTCTGCCACCGATCTCGCGTAATCGCAACGATAGTCCCGCCGGGAATCGGCTCGACGATCATTTGATATACGCTGCCTCTCTGGCGTGCAATCGAAATACCTGCAAAGGTCGCAATCGATGAGAGCAAAATTACAGCCGTGACAAACAGCCGACGCTTCGCTTCTGTCACCAACAGAGATGCAGCTACAAGGTAGAAAGTGAAAACCAACACCGTTGCCAGGGTCTCATCGGTGATCAACACTCGAATATCATCCCCTACGAATCCGAACCACTCTACGATTTTCATCAGCCAATCGAGTGGAAAATGCGCCAGCGCCCCGATCCAGACTCCCACTGGCGGCAATAGCTGATAGATGGTTGCCGCTGCCAAAGAACCGAGTGTCGATATACTCACCAGCGGCGCAATCACAATATTTGCAGGGATCGACGTCACACTGATCCGCTCGAAATACCACCAGACCAATGGCGCGGAGATCAGTGATGCAACTACCGATCCAGCGACACCAAGAAGAATCCCCTGCATCCATCGAGGCAGTCGTCGCTCTTCCAACATTTCCTGAAACGGCAGCATGGTCGCGACGAGTGCTGTTGCGGTCAGAAATGACAACTGAAATCCGATTGAGAACAGTTGCCAGGGAGTAATCAGCAGCATCAAGAGTGCTGCAACTGCGATCAGATGAAGAAGATCAAGTTTGCGTCCCACCAGACGTCCGATCAGAACGAGTATCGCAAGAATCGTTGCTCGCACCACTGACGGTTCGGCATAACACATGAGCATAAACACAATCAGCAGCGCGATGATAATTATCGTTCGCGATAGTCTGCCAATCGGAACCGGCCTCAGAACCAAGAGAAGAAATCCGACCATAAGCCACACATTGGCACCAGAAACCGCAAGCAGATGAAGCGTGCCGGTTTCGCGAAACAGAAGCATCGTTTGCTGCGGCAGATCACGAGTCTCACCCACCAGAAATCCCGCCGCCAGTGAGGCCTCCGCTTGAGGGAGAACCTTTTTCAGCGACGCAACAAGCTGCTCGCGGAGCACTCTCGCCGTCGTAAACCAGATATCCTGTGGCTGAGGTATTCGCAGGGTTTCAATCATACTGTTCAGATAGACTTGCGATTGAATCCCCTGCCGTTCGAGATATCGATGGTACGCAAGACGACCACCTGAAGGAGTGACTTCGCGAAGTACCCCGATGAGCTGGACACGATCACCATGCTGCACGAAGGTGGTCGTATCCCCAATGATTACCTGAATCGTCGCATGTACATGAAATGAATATTGAACGGAAGATTGATTGCCGCTGATCGAATCCAGATCAACAACCAGCTCGGTTCGATCGCGAGAGATTTTTGGCCAACCACGCACTTCGCCGTACAAGCGAAATTCCCGTTTGTTGAAATACTCCTCTGGTATTCCAGTCTGTGATCGATCAATGATCGCCGCCTGATAGTAGCCCGCGGAAGCAGATGCGAGTGCGATTGAAAAGAGGATTCCGGGAAGAGAAACTCCCCACGTTGCAGTTTGAGACAATCGACGATGGACTGAAAATGCTGCGACAACAGTGAGAAGTGCTGCCCCCCACCAAAGCCACGCAGAGAATTGAAACGCATCCGCGATGAATACCGCCGCGATGAGACACAGAAGCGGAAGGAGAGCAGGTGAACGCCCCAGCATGGGGAAAAACTACTGCGATTTGCGGCGAGAGACAAGTCGGGATCGAATCGCATCAATCGAAACTGATCCCGTCGCAAGAAGCCAGATCAGATAGATACTCAAACCGATCAGACTGGGAATCCCGAATGCCAATATCCGACCTAAGATTCCAGACGCTTCGAAAAAGTCCGGTGTGAATCTCGCACCTACAAAAGCAACAAGCGCGCCGACCGCCATGGTCCCCCAGCGAACGTAGACCTTCGAATCAAATTGAATCCCATGCTTTCTCTTCCCCTGCCAGAGAAGCACGAACCAATTTGCAAGGGCCGCGATTGATGTCGCTGCCGCTAATCCGGCATGATCGAAAAGAAGAATTGCCGGATAGTAGAGCGCGAGATTGAGCCCAACTGAAATCAGCGACGCGATCATCGGCGATTTGGCATCGCCGATCGCGTAGAAAAATGGCGCAATCACTCGCACAGATGCGAGTCCTAGAAGCCCGTACGAATAGTGCAACAAACTCACACTTGTCCCCTCCACCGCGGCGATATCAAAGCTCCCGTATCGATAGATGAGGGAAACAAGCGGTTCGGCAAGGAGCGCCATCACCATCGCAGATGGAAGGATGAGCATCAGATTATAGCGAAGCCCCTTTTCAAGTGTCGCCACCAATTCATCACGCTTCCCTTGCGCAACAAGTTCAGAAGCACGCGGCAACGCAACAGTGCCCAATGCTACGGCGATGACTCCGAGTGGAAAGTGCATCAATCGAAAGGCATAGTTCAGATAGGAGATTGCCCCGTCAGCTAAGAATGACGCTGCCAGCGTTGCCGCGAGGATATTGATTCTCCCGGCAGATAGCCCCAGCACGATCGGCAGAAAGAGTGCCCAGACTTTTCGAACCTCCGGTTCAAAAAATGAAAACTTCGGCCAGAGAATGATCCCTCTTCTCCAGAGCGGAATGATCTGCACGGCGAGCTGTCCGATCCCGCCAAGAATCACTCCCCACGCGAGCGTAAAGATCGGCTGGTCAAGCCACGGAAAGAGCAGCATCACTCCGGCAATCGAACCGAGATTGAAAAGCGTCGGTGCAATTGCAGCATGTCCGAATTTCCCGTACGAGTTCAGCATCGCCGA
The DNA here is from genome assembly GCA_964518635.1 of uncultured Ignavibacteriales bacterium. Taxonomy (GTDB): domain Bacteria; phylum Zixibacteria; class MSB-5A5; order GN15; family FEB-12; genus CAZFGK01. The sequence goes on along the minus strand of CAZFGK010000010.1, from coordinate 79,617 downwards.
GGCAAGAGCCGCTACCGAGACCAGCAACAGAAACGGAAACATGATCCGAGTGAGTTGAACAGTGAGCGCAAATTTCTCTGGATCATCAGCAAATCCAAACGCCGTGAAATAGACAATCGCCGGAGATGCAGCCATTCCAATAAGCGTCAACGCGCCGACCACAATCAGCAATCCCCCGAGCACTATCTGCGCGAGGGCAATTGCACCGGCGTCATCCTTTTTCACCAGCTTCTCTTTGAAAACCGGCACGAACGCGCTGGTCAATGCCCCTTCCGCAAAAAGATCACGCAGCAAATTGGGAATGCGAAAGGCGGTGAAAAATGCATCAGTCGCGACCCCGGCCCCAAAGTAGTAGGCGATAATCTGCTCTCTGACGAGTCCAGTGACCCGTGAAATCGCCGTCGATCCCCCCACCACCATTGCGGAGCGCGCCATCGAGCGCGGCTTCGCGCTCCTATCTGGCTGCGGGGCAGTCATTTCCGGCTGGTCTACAGGTTGGTCGGCGTGGCTTGACAGAGAATCCTCGTTTGTTATCTTAACAGGCTCGTGTGGAATATCACGAATCGACCCTGAAAAAGTGAACTGAAAGATAAAGAAAGAGCATCATGCCAAATCACGTCTCCTGTAAGAAGCGTATGCGCAGCTCGGCGAAAGCACGCCTGCGTAACCGAACGCAGAAATCATCCCTGCGTACGATCCTGAAAACGATCCGGACGGAAACCGACGCCGCCAAAGCCGCCGCGATGCTTCCCCAGGTGAACAAAGCCCTCGATCAGGCCGCTTCCAAGAACCTGCTGCACAAGCGTAATGCCGACCGGACCAAGTCCCGTCTTGCGGCGCTGGTCGCTCGTCTTACCGCTCCGGCTCCGGCCGCTGCCTAAGAGTCGATAGCAGAAGCATCTTGCAGAACGACAAGGGTCGTTCATTTTTCAGAATCAATAGTTACTGAAGATTTCAAATCGTCCCTGAGGTTCGCCTCGGGGACGATGTATTTTCCGGTCGCACTTGCCACCGGCTTCCCGTTCACTTCGGCACCCGCTTCACAAAGTATCAATCGGCCTTTTCGTCTGGTTTGTTCACCCCAAAATGAAATCTGTTCACCGGTTCGTATTGGTGCGTGATAATTGATCGAAAACTCCGCAGTCACCGCGAATTCATTTAGCGCGAGAATCACCTTGACCATGATTTCATCGAGAACAGTCGCAGTGATCCCACCGTGAAAGATTCCGGCGTATCCTTCACGATGTAATTCTGCTGTCATCGATGTTCTCGCACGTTTTCCATCCCATGTGAAATGCAGATGCAGCCCGTGCGCATTCTGATCACCGCAGACAAAACAATGAGTGTAGGTGGGGATGGAGGATGTCACGCTGAAAATGAATTGCGATGAGTGCGAGTCAGCAAGCTTTGACAGTTCATGAACCAATCAACGTGAGGTGGCTCTGATCACCAGATCAGCGTTCCCGCTTCCAATTTCAACAGTACTGTGGCCCTGATCACCAGATCAGGGTTCCAGCACCTTTAAGAAACTCGTACCAGCCACCCGCCCTCCCCCCCCACTTCCAGATTTGCAAATTGGGGCCTAAACTCATATATTACATCAATTCGATCTGCTGGTGAGTAGCTGAACGGCCGTTCATCTCTTCACTTGCGGAGAACATGAATGAGGTGGTGCGGTGAGATTACATTTTGTTTTCCTGAGAATCTTTCCAGCTGTCATGCTGCTCTTCTCGATTCAGTCAACTGCACATGCTGAGATGTTTGATCAGGACCGCTATCGCGACAGTCTTTCCGCACCATTCGATTATGTTCTTCCCGGCACTCAAAGACGCCTGATTCGTACACCAAGTGGCTTTACGATGGAAGTTGACTACGAGCGAGATATCATCACCGTTCAGGGTCGTGAAATACCAATTGTAATTGATGATGCTGATCCACAATTAGACGATGCAATCACACATGACTTCCTGACCGGCAGACCGATCGCGTCTCCTACTACTTACGTTCAAATTTCTTACCCAAGATACAACGCATTCGTAGAAACAAACTTTTACACCACCTATCAAACTCAGCTGGATAACTACTTAAATGAGTTACATGAACGAGTACTTTTGTTAGAGCAGCAAACTGGTTGGAGTTCGGAAGAATTTTACGGAGTAAAAATGAGCTTGTATGTTGAACCTATATTATCTGGCTGTTGGGGTGGATGGGCCATTCCTGGAGAGGCACACTTATTTTTATCTGATCCTTTTTACAAAACAAATTGTAAAAGAGATTATTATATTGGAGGAATTCCACAACAAGGAAATCCTGGAGAGTTAGGAGATTATTGGATATACTCTGCAGGAGGATTACATGAAGCTTTACATACAATAAATCCATTACCTGTTTTGGGGAGAGACTGGTTGACTGAAGGATTTTCTCAATATGCTATGTATAATATTCTTGTTGAAAAAGGGGACATAAATCAAGAGACTGCAGACAAATACCTTTTTGACGGAATCGCCGATTCAGGACACATTTGGAACAACTATATTGCAAATAATTATAGGGATTTCTCAAATTTTGAAATTCAGTTGAGTTCAGGATATAGTATAACTGCCTGGATGTTTTCTATGATGAGAGATAATTATAATTTAGATTGGAATAAATTTTATGCCCTTGTTGAAAGTAATGAAGAGACATTGAATAAAGCTGATGCACAATCTAACTGGGAACATTCTGATGATAGAGTTGTTATAGATTTGTTTGGGATGACTTTAGGACACACCGACTTTGATAATCAAACCAGACCGATCTGGCGCTATGACGGACCGTCCGGACCGGGTTGGGGAGTCCGTCAGTGGGTAAGCAATGACTTCTACGGGGACATGTCTGTTTCATTCAATCCCTCTGATTCAGTTTTGAATGTCGGTCAGCTCCTTCCGATGACTGTTCGAAATCTTGGACAGACCTCTTTGTTGAATGTTCGCGCACACGCACTTGCCAATCTTACCAATAGTCTTGATGTCACTCAGAATTTTGCGGCTGGAAGTGTGACGGTTCTACAAGTCCCCCTTCCCCTCACTCCCGGAACTTATACCGTGATTGCGGCTGTGGATGAAGATAACGTCAAGATTGAGTTCTCAGAAGCGAACAACGAAGCCCAGATAGTCGTGCGAGTGACCGCCTGCATTGATAGTGATGCCGATGGATTCGGTAACCCCGGACATCCCCTCAACCAGTGTGTGACAGACAACTGTCCATCCATTTTCAATCCATCCCAGACTGACTCAAACAACGACGGCATTGGTGATGCTTGTTGTTGTGTTGGTGCGACAGGGAACATCGACTGTGACCTTGTTGGCAGCGTTGATATTGCCGACCTGACATTGCTGGTCGATCATCTCTTCCTGAGTTTCTCACCACTGTGTTGTCCGATGGAAGGAAACACGGATGGAAATCCGGGAGTTGATATCGGCGATCTCACGGCTTTGGTCGACAATTTGTTTGTGTCTTTTGCTCCGTTGTCACCCTGCCCGTAATTAAGACGGGCAACCCTAAGCGACAGGAAGGGTGTCCCGTGGGCTGGGTGGCGCACCCGTTTTAGGGTGCGAAGTCAGTGACGCACTCATCACATTTCGATAGTTCAAATTCATCGATCACCTTCTTTTCCTTCATACCACGCCGCGCGCGACAATTTCCAGTCACTCGCAGACTCGATCAGTCCACGACGAATCGGGTTGTTGTGACAATATACGATTTTTTCCCCGCACAGATAAAATTGATCTGCATTTATGATCATAGCATCGCCTTTTCCACGCCCATCGCCAAGTAGATCAGACTGTTCAAAAAGTTGACAATTCAAGGTACTTACAACACGCGTCAATCACATCACTGACTTCGCACCCTAAAACGGGTGCGCCACCCAGACGACCCTGAGCGGGTGATCAGGGCTATCTAGTGAAGGCTATCGGGTCAGTGCCACCAAGTATATTGAAGAACACCCATCGACAGGCTCAGGGTGAGAGTATCACACACAAAAAAAACAGGACCCGGCGTTTGCCAGGTCCCGTTGCATTTCAATTCAAAGAAAATTTCTCGATGCGAGTGTCAGCTGTTTAGAGCTGGCAATTCTGAGAATATGAAGCCGAAAGTTCGGACTTCATCACTGTCACCGTTGCATCACCGTCGTTATAGACAATCGTCGCGGTCCAGTTCTCAGTCACCGGGTTTGAGCCGCTCACTGAAACAGAGAGTTCGATATTCGCAGTGATCGTACCGGAAGAAGGGCACTTCGAATTCCACTGGCCCGGAGCAACCTTGGTCATGTTCAGACCTTCGGCAGCAAGATCAATGGAATATTCACGCCAGGTCGAACCGTTGCGGGTTTCGAGATTTAATGACGAGGTACCATTCAGTACCGCCATCTGGGCATCAAGGCCGCTGATGGTGACATTGGTCTGATTGACATAGTTCGTGTAGCCGTTGGTGGTGTCACCGTCGGTCTGGGTGGTCACATGACGATAGTTGATCTGATCAGCACCAAGTGACTGGTACTGGATCTGACCATCGTTGCGATACTGAATCGAATCGATGATCGTGGTGGTCACACTGGCGGAGAGATTGGAATGATACAGAACGGTCCATTCAGACGCGTTGACCGAATCAGCACCAATCGCCGACATGAACACATCGTCCAGCGAACTACCGGACGGCATCGTAGCGAACGCATCTTCAATCTGATCATTCATCCAGTCATTGGTTTGATCAAGCTGAGATGTAACTGCAGAATACTGGGCATCTCCAGCCAGGCCGAGATCACCAGAAGAACCCTTGTCGTCGCCGCCGCAGCCGATCATCGCTACCAGAGCGAAGAGAACCAGAGCAACCAGACCATTTCGAGAAACCATACACGCGACTCCTTTCGGTGCGCAGTGGTGACTCGAACTGACGGGGGCCCTTATCCCAACAGAAAGACCATGATGGCTTTCTGGATATGCAGTCTGTTCTCGGCCTGATCGAAGACCACTGATTGCGGGCCATCCATGACCTCGTCAGTGATTTCTCGTCCCCGTTCGGCCGGAAGACAGTGCATCACGATTGCGTCCCGTTTCGCTCCCGCCATCAAAGCGCTATTGAGCTGAAACTTTTTTAGTTTTTCTTCTTTGTCGTCGGCCAGATGCTTTTGCCCCATTGAGGCCCAGACATCTGTATAGACAACATCGGCACCGGCGACCGCTTCTTTAGGGTCATTCGTGATGGTGATCTTACTGTCAGGATTCCCCTTTGCCCGCGCGATGATTTCGGCATCCGGGAGTGTTCCCGAGTCGGTCCCGACTCGAAGATCAATCGGAATCAGCGAGGCGAGATTGAGCCAGGAATTGGTGATATTGTTCCCGTCCCCGAGATAGGCAATGCTGTAGCGCTCCTTCCCCGGTTTGTGCTCAAGGGCAGTAAAATAGTCCCCCATAATCTGACAGGGGTGGAGCAGATCGGTCAGGCCGTTGATAACTGGAACGGTGGCGTGACGAGCCAGATCATCGCAGTCTTTTTGCGCAAACGTGCGTATCATGATCAATCCAACGTAGCGGGAGAGGACTTGAGCGGCATCGTCGACGGTCTCCCGCTTGCCGAGCTGGACTTCGTTGTCGGTGATGTACATCGGGTGTCCGCCGAGCTGAAAAATACCGACTTCGAATGAGACTCGGGTGCGAAGGGATGCCTTGTTAAATAAACAGGCCGCGGCTTTCCCTTCCAATGGACGGGGAGCGATCTCTTTTCGTTTCATTTTGCCACAGAGATCGAAAACCTTGCGTATCTCGACCGGAGTAAGGTCATTCTCGCGGGTGAATGAGCGTGCCATGAGGAGTCCTTTCGGGGGGATGAATTCTTTTTCGGGGGCGAATTAGACGAGCAGGAGAGGCCAAGTCAAGGACTAGAGGGTAATTGACTAAAATCTGCCGAAACAAATGTGGAAGACTTTTCGTTGTCTCTACGTATAGGAGTTGTGGATATTAGGAATCATATGTCAAACGACCCAATGAACCAGAAGCCGGGAATCGACAGCCCTGGACTAAGTGACAAAGAGTCTCGTGCCAGCGGGACTGGCTTTGCCCTGTTTGGCGGAGGAGTACTGATCCTTGCCGGTGCATTGATGCTCGGTCATTCTATGGGTTACTTCTATTTTCCGCCAGAGCGTCTGATCAATATTGGCTGGCCACTGGTCCTGATTGTGATCGGACTCTGGTTGATCGTGAAACGACAGCGAGAACTGAACCGGCAAGCACCGGAGTTTGCCCCGCCAGCCCCACCAGCGCCTCCCACGCCGCCGCGATTTGAGCCAAGCTCACAGCCAGAAATTATTGCTCCCGGGATTACCAATATCTCACCTCTAGTCACTCCTCCTCCGGGGACGATCCCTTCCGCCATTGGCTCGGGACAGGCAGCCGGGTCGGGAAATTCGGGGCAGTTCAACGCCTTCTCTCGTCCGGCACCGGCAGAAAAGATACGTTACAGTAAATTCATCGGAGATCAGGAGATTAACATTCTTGGTGAGTCGGTCGAGGATATGGAGGTTTCGTTCTTCATCGGCGAAACATTGGTCGATCTTCGGCGAGCACGACTTTCCCCCGGACTGAATCGCGTGATTGTCTCTGGTTTCATAGGGGAAGTCAGAGTCCTGGTCCCGTCGACCGTTCCGCTTTTTGTGCGCTGCTCAAATTTTGCGGGGGATATATCTGCGCTTGGTAAACGGACCAGTGGTTTCGGGAATAATCTCGATGCACAAAATCTGCTGTACAGTCAGTCGGGCAGTCGTCTCTATATCGCGGTGAACAATTTCGTCGGAGATATCACCGTTCAGACTGACTTGTAGTCTGCTACAGGATATACTTGCTGAGATCCTGATCCTTCGAAATCGGCTCTAGTTTCTTCTTCACCAGATCAGCCGTGATTGTCACCGTGCTTCCCGAAGTTGGTGGCGAAAAGAGATAGTCTTCCAAAATTGTAGCCATGATCGTCTGCAAGCGACGCGCCCCGATGTTTTCCGTCTGCGAATTGATCTTCTCTGCATAAGCAGCAATCTCCGTGACAGCAGACTTGGCGAGCTTCAGTGAAACCCCTTCAACTGAAAGCAATGCCTCATACTGCTTGAGAAGGGAGTGCTGCGGCTCGACAAGAATGCGCGATAGATCAGAACTGCTGAGTTCTTCGAGTTCAACTCGAATCGGAAATCTACCCTGTAATTCCGGAATCAGGTCGGACGGACTACTCCCGTGAAAGGCACCAGCGGCGATAAACAAAATATGATCCGTTCGCACCGTACCATAGCGAGTGGTGACTGCGGCTCCTTCGACAATGGGAAGAATATCCCGCTGCACTCCTTCGCGGCTCACATCCGGCCCGCTGGCATTTCCGGAGCCGACGATCTTATCTATTTCATCTATGAAAATGACGCCAAGCTGTTGGACGCGATCGAGTGCTTCGGTGACCACCTGATCCATATTGATTCGAGTGGCGTACATCTCCTGTTGCAGGTATCGTCTTGCCGCCGCGACAGTCAATTGACGTTTCTCGGAGCGCTTAGGGATAAGTGTGCCGAGCAGTTCCTGCATGTTGATCCCTAGCTCTTCAGTCCCCTGTGGTGAAAAGACTTCGATCACTGATTGCGGAGAACTCTGGACTTCCAAATCGACGATACGTTCATCCGGATCATCCAGAGAGTCATTTCGTTTTGCTCTCACTGACTTTCGCGGAGCTGTCTGCTTTGTCTTTGGCTGAGTTGATTTGAGGAGCTGCTGAATTTTCTTTTCAACTTCCAATGCAACATCTGATGCTATCTGTTGCTGACGTTCCCCTTTGACCTGCAAGACCGCGGCATTCACGAGATCGCGGATCATCGATTCAACATCACGCCCGACGTAGCCGACTTCTGTATATTTCGACGCCTCGACTTTTAGAAACGGCGCACCGGCGAGTTCCGCCATGCGGCGGGCTATTTCGGTCTTGCCGACTCCGGTCGGTCCGATGAGGATGATATTGTTGGGAAGAATCCCTTTGCGCACATCATCCGGAGTCTGCTGACGACGCCAGCGATTGCGCAGCGCAATCGCTACTGACCGCTTAGCGGCGTGTTGCCCGACGATAAACTGATCGAGCTGTTTGACAATCTGCCGTGGAGTCAGTTGTAGTTTCACTTCAGCCCTTTGACGGTAATCTCACGATTGGTGTAGATGCAGATATCTGCCGCAACTTCGAGGGACATACGCACGACTTTTTCTGCAGCAAGTTTCGGATTGGCACGCAAGAATGCCCTCGCAGCCGCGAGTGCGAATGGTCCGCCGGAGCCGATGGTCACGATTCCGTCATCCGGTTCGACAATATCACCGCTTCCACTCACCATCAGGGCGGTCTTCTTGTCACAGACTGCGATCATGGCATCAAGTTGCTGCAAACTTTTTTCTGTCCGCCATTCTTTCACCATTTCAATCGCGGCGCGAGACAAGTGTCCATTGGTCTCTTCGAGTTTTTTGTCAAAGATATCAAACAGAGCGAGTGCATCCCCGGCAGTACCGGCGTACCCCGCGAGAATTTTTCCATTCGCCAGTGAGCGAATCTTGACGGCCTTGGTCTTCATGATGGTGTCCGTGTGGGTCACTTGTCCGTCTCCGGCGATTGCCGCCTGACCACGATGAAGCAACGCGATAACAGTCGTTCCGTGCATACGAGGAATCATGATTTTTGTCCTGATCGGGGGTGAGCTTGTGCGTACGCGGCTTTCAGCCGCTCAGCGGTCAGATGAGTGTATTGTTGTGTCGTCGAAAGGGAGGCATGCCCCAGCAGTTCCTTGATCACGCGCAGATCGGCCCCATTGTCGAGCAGATGGGAGGCGAAGCTATGCCTGAGCATATGCGGAGTAAGCGAAAATCCAGCCCGTAATCCAAGAGCATGAACCAACCGATTGATCGTGCGAAGAGAGATCGGTGTTGCATTCCGATTGAGAAAAAGAACGTCTGAATTTGAATTATTTTTCGTTATCTGATCGGATCGCAACTGGAGATAGTCGCGCAATTCAGGCATCACACTTTCCCCGAGTGGCACCTGTCGCTCCTTCCTCCCCTTTCCGATAGTTCGCAAGAGTCCTGTCTTCTCGTCGATATCAGTAAGCCGAATCGAGGCGAGTTCCGCTCGGCGAAGTCCGGTTGCATACAACAACAAGACCAGCGTCCGATTTCGTGATTGCAAAAATGGATCGGAAGAGGTGAGGATATCTTCTTCATCGGAGAGTTTCAGCGCATCGTTTTGCGGCAAGAATGGCTGCATCGGACGAGCATATTTCATTTTGGGAATCTGAAAGAAACCCCCGCTCTGTTTTTCTTCCTGATGCAGATATTTCTGAAAACCATTCAAAGCGGTCAGAAAACGGGCCAATGATCTGCTTCCTACTCCGGCCTGTTGCCGCTGTCGTAAATAGGTGCGGAGGAGTAGTTGATCGGCAACTTTCGATACGTCCGAACGCTGGGATTTTGCGACGAATTCAAGAAACGGAGTCAGATCGGTCTGATAGGCGGAGAGTGTCGCAGGGGAGCGACGTTTGGCGGTTGCAAGCCAGGAAAGATATCGGGTGAGCAGTTCGCTAGTCATGCGCCTTGAGTCTAGCGCAGAGAACCGAGAAGTTCAACATCAACCGCAGAGATAGAACTCCTGCGGCTGCAAGTCATTTGGCTAAGCGACGACCTCTGGCTCAGCCACCCCGTCCCCTTGTTCCTGGCTGATCTCATGCTTGCAGACCGGGCATTTGAGGACTTCCCCTTTGGCCTTGGTAAACTTCTGCAGCATGTAGGTGCTGGTACAGCTGGGGCAGTTCTTGGCGACTGGCTTATCCCATGACACAAAATCGCAGGTCGGGTAGTTCGAGCAGCCATAGAACAGGCGTTTTGCCTTGCTCTGACGTTCGAGCACTTTGCCGCCACACGCTTTCGGGCAGGGGACATTGATCGTCAACGGCTTGGCATTCTTACAATCTGGATAGTTCGAGCAGGCCATGAAGCGACCGAAACGACCGCTTTTGATAATCATCGGGGAGCCGCATTTTTCACATTTTTCGTCGGTCTTTTGCTTTGCTTCGTCATCCGGCATCGGCTTGGTCGATTTGCATTCCGGATAACCAGAACAAGCGAGAAACTTCCCGTTACGACCGAGCTTGATAATCATCTTCTTACCGCATTTCGGGCAATCGACATCAGAAAGTTCGGTCAAGTCGGCCTTAATCGAGCTTTCTTTCCCTTTCAGTTCGCCGAGGAGTTTGGTCAGCGGGGTGTACATGTCTTTGACCACCTTCTCCCACTGCAGTTCCCCTTCTTCGATCTGATCGAGTTCCTTCTCCATATCGGAGGTGAAGCTCACCGTAAAAAGGTCAGGGAAATTCTGAATCAATATCTTCGTGACTGCGGTTCCCAAATCTGTAGGTGAGAGCTTCTTCTGCTCCAGCAGGACATACTTTCGGTCTTTGAGGGTGGAGATAATCGACGCATAAGTCGACGGACGTCCAATCCCATCTGCTTCCATTCGTTTTACCAGCATCGCTTCGGAGTAACGCGCTGGGGGCTTGGTAAATGACTGATTCGGGATCAGTTCCTTGAGGGTCAGTTCGTCACCGACTTTCATATTCGGGAGCTTCTGCGCCTCATCCCCATTCCCATTTTCGTCATCTTCATGGGCCTCGTCATAGACTTTGAGGAATCCATCGAAGGTCACCTTCTGTGAGGTGACACGAAACAGTGCGTTGGCCGCAGTAATATCAACAGTTGTCACTGCAAACTCCGCCGGTGGCATCTGACAGGAGACAAATCGGTTCCAGATCAGGGTGTAGAGTTTCAACTGCTGTGGCGTGAGATGCTTCTTGAGCTTGTCCGGCGGCAAAGTAGTGTAGGTCGGACGAATCGCTTCGTGCGCGTCCTGTGCGCTCTTTTTCGATGCATACAGATTCGGCTTGGCCGGGAGATATTCTTTGCCGTACGTCTTGGAGATATATTCACGCACTGACTTCACCGATTCATCAGAGAGACGAGTCGAGTCGGTTCGCATGTAGGTAATCAAACCAGTCGGACCATCCTGCCCGATATCGACCCCTTCGTACAATGCCTGCGCGATTCCCATCGTCTGTTTTGGTGACAGACCAAAACGACGAGCGGACTCCTGCTGCAAGGTGGAGGTAATAAAGGGAGCAAGTGGCTTGCGAGTACGTTCGGTCTCCCGAATATCACCGACCGTGAAGGTCGATTTCTGAAGCTTCTTGATCAGGGCATCGATATCGGCTTTTTGACGAATGACAATCTTGTCATCGGTGGCATCCATCGGGCTCACTACCGACTTGCCGTCAATTTTTAGCAGGTGAGCAACGAACTCCCCTTTTTTGCCGGAGAGTAATTTTGCATCCAGTTTCCAGTATTCTTCGGAAACGAATTTCAAAATCTCTTCTTCTCGCTCGACCACCAGTCGAAGAGCGACCGACTGAACTCGCCCTGCGGAAAGATTTCGTGCAACGGTCTTCCACAGGAATGGAGATACTGAGTATCCGACAAGACGGTCGAGTACACGACGCGCCTGCTGCGCATTCACCAGATTCATATCGATCTCGCGCGGCGATTCGATGGCAGCAATGACTGCTGCTTTGGTAATCTCATTAAATGTAACGCGAACGATCTTGGTCTTGGATTTCTTCTCTTTGAGCGTATTTGCGACATGCCAGGCGATTGCTTCTCCCTCGCGATCAGGATCGGGAGCGAGATAGATAGTGTCCATCCCCTTCGCCGCTTTTTTCAATTCGGCGAGAACCTTCTCTTTTCCTTCCATCACGACATACTGCGGCTCGAAGTTCTTTTTGACATCGACACCCAGTTTTGATTTCGGGAGATCAATGACATGCCCGATCGTTGACTTGATATCGAAGTCCTTGCCAAGAAACTTCGCCAGTGTCTTTGATTTTGCTGGAGATTCAACAATGACAAGATGTTTGGCCATGTCGGTATGGTATCGCTTTCGTTAGAAGGACAGCGGTGTGATCCTGCGAATGAGAGGTACTCAGGTACCAGAAAGACTAAGAACTCGCACGGTCACACACACCACAACAGCAGACCGCAGCATATGCTGCGGCAGATCAGTATGCGGAACGTCGGCGGCTATTCGGAAAACTTAACTCGACCCTCAACCAGGTCTTTGAGTGCGATAAGTGTGATCTTGCGACCGTCGATATCCACCGAACCACCGTTTTCGATCGCCGCTAACTGCAACAAACGCTGCGAGTTGAGCATGCGTGAACGCTTCGATGCTACAATCACGGCCTGATAGCGGTTCTTGGTGACTTTCTCAACTAACTCGGTCGGTACGATCGTCGTGTGAATGGGCATGTTCTATCCTTATTGTTCTTGCTTCTTCGTCTTCGATACCCGCCTCTTGCGACCAGCAGAACCGGTATGACGGGCAAGTTGTTCCGCATTTGCAAACTGAACCCGACAGGGGTGCGCTGTCACGATAGCCAAGACTTGTTTGACAGCAGTGGGAAGATCGTCGTTGATGACCACATAGTCAAAGCCGAAGTCCCAAAAAGTTCGCATCTCGCGTAAGGCGTTGTCCAGTCGCACTTTAAGCTGCTCTTTGGTCTCTGTTCCGCGCTTTGTCAGCCGTTTTTTGAGCATTGCGGCGGACGGGGGGAGAATAAATATCGATGCCGCGTTCGGGTAGACCCGCTTCAAACGCCGTGCCCCCTGGACATCAACATCGAGTAACATCACCCCGCCATTTTTGATCAACTGATCAATCGGTTTGCGAGGTGTACCATACCGATAGAGGTGAACCTTAAAGTGTTCGGCGAAGAAATCCGCTTTCTCCAGTTCTGCAAAGCGAGCTTCGTTTACGAAATGATACTCTCGACCATTTTGCTCCCCTTCTCGCATCTGACGAGTTGTATAGGAAATCGAAAAGGTCCACCCCGCGGCCAGTCGAGCGGATGAAAGAAGCTTTCGACAGATCGTCGTCTTCCCTCCTCCCGACGGTGACGAAAGTATCACCAATTGCCCTTTCGGGCGCGTAGATGAACTACTCAATGTTCTGCACCATTTCGCGGATCTTCTCAAGCTCTTCTTTAATGAGTATCACGTGCTGAGTGAGTGAAATATCGACCGCCTTCGAGCCCATCGTATTCGCTTCCCGATTCATCTCCTGCAAAATGAAATTCAGGCGTTTCCCTATCGGCTCTTTGACTGACAGAGCATCACGAAACTGCACCAGATGACTTCGGAATCTCACACACTCTTCGGTGATGTCTCCTTTGTCAGCCATGATCGCCAGTTCCTGATCAAGCCGCTCCGGATTTTCCATCGGAACAGCGAGAAGTTCTTGTACACGCTCGCGGAGTTTAGTCAAACGATCCTGAACAGATTGCTTGGCACGCTTTTCAATAATCTCGACCGACTTCTGCATGAGGAGCAGACGCTTCTTCATGTCTGCGGCCATTGCCTGCCCCTCTTTTTCACGCATCTTCGCCAGTTGTGCGAGGGCTTTGGTAAGGGCTTCAGCGAGCTGTTTTTCGGTGCTTTCGTCTCCGGGTTCGATTTCTCGCGGAGCAAGGATATCCGGGATTTGCAGAAGATCGGTCAAGGTCGGCTCGGCGTCGATCTTCAGTTCTTTCCGGAGTGTGCGTAACTGGGTCATATAGGCGCGTGCCATATTCGCATCAAGTTTCACACGCTCGGCTGCCTGACGGCTATCCAGACCGACTGAGACCGTCACTTTTCCGCGCTGGAGTGCTTCCGCAACCTGCTGACGAATGACTGGCTCCAGAGCGACCAGAGGTTTCGGAAGACGTACAGAAAGCTCAAGATAACGACTGTTGAGCGTCGCCAGTTCGACGGTCACTCTCCCCAGTGGACCTGTCGCCATGCCTCGCCCAAATCCGGTCATTGAATGCACGTTGGGATTCCTCTCAGTTTCAAAGAGGGCGCAAAATAGACGGAATCCCGCGTCTGTCAATCAGTTTGAAGTAGAGGCGTCTAGCTGCCTAGGACCAGTGAACGGCTTTTGATTGAGAAACTGCTTAGTTTTTAGCAGGAGATTTAGGGAGGGTGAGTGTCAGGCAAAGCTCGCTGTGTGAGCCGAGACTCGCATGCAGCTCCCCACCGAGTGATTGGGCAATGACCCGGACAAATGAAAGATGCTCAAGTTTTCCATGCCCGGTGCGGATCTGCTCATGAAAACCGCGATGCAGACTCATGAGTTGTTTGATGGCCCGTTCATCGGACTTCAACTCAGGAAAGCGAATCTGAAGGGAGAAACGATTCTCCTGCTCTTCGAGTGAGACGAGAATCCGTTTCGGGTTTCTTGATTCTCTGTATAACGCCTGCACTATCCCCTCAATGATCCCCTCGCACTTGTGAAGAGAACTCGATATCTTTCGTGGATGTTCAAAGGAGATACTCGGCTCTTCGCAGTTCAGTGACAGCGCGATATCATGTACCTTTCGGCGAACCAGAAATGCGAGATCAACCGGAACTGATGTTTCCTGTTCAGCAGCAAGTCGCTGCAACTGCGCAGTGACTCGCAGGAGTCTATCGCACCCTTCTAGCTGTTCATCCAGCCGAGTCATCAGGAATTGACCATCGGCGTCGAGCTTATTCAAATACTGATGCAACACTCGCGAAGCCGTTGCCCGAAGTGGCTTGAATGCCTGAGTCAGTTCACGATGCAGTGCGGATGGAAGAGCGAGAGAAATCTGCGAGGGGTGAGCGTCGGCGACAGTTCCAGGGCATAACACCATAACGCCAAAAATCTTCTTCTCTTCAACCCAGCCGAATAACTGATCACCAGATTCGCACAGCGTGAAGATCTTCTCGATTGTCGAACCGGGGCTGGTAGCTACACGAAAGAGATCAAGCTTGGCAGCGAGTTCAACACTTTGCAATTCGCCAAATGACTTGCAGAGACTCCCGAGATTCTCCATCTCGATTGCAACCGAACTGCGTGAGATACAAGTTCCATTGGCATCAAACCGATACCACTGAAGAGGGAGTGCCTCATCATTGTTGGCGGAAACTTCCGAATGCCCCTCAGTGATCAGCTTCCATTCGTTCTGATGATCGCCGTGGCTGGCAACAGTCTGTCTGGAGTGAAGAATCACATTTGGAATTAACCGACATATTTCATCTAGTACTTCGACCGACGGCGATTCCTTGAACCAACCACGTACACAATAGGTCGCCGCATCTGTCACAATGGGGAGTATCAATTCCTGCGGTGCAGATCCGGTAAGTTCGACCGCACGTCGAACCGATGCATCCTGATCGTGACGATATAATTCACGGCTCTGACAAACCATTTCATGCAGTCGATTAGTCGAAGACAACTCCGATTCATCAGTCTCTTCAACGCGCCCCTTCATACCGACGGTCGAAGCAGCGAGGCAGATCATCGACGTACCATCTAAGCGATAGACTGCGTTCTGTTGCAGGGGAGTAGTCAGAGCAAGCAACTTGGATACTGTCGCCGCAGATTCGGGAAAGTCTGATTGCGCATACTGAGCCAGAAGCTCGAGCAGTTGACCCTGTTCATGAGACTTCTCCCGCTCGGTAATCACAAACACTTCCCCGCCGATTTTCGACGAGGGGGTGACGATTTCGATTCCAGTTGTTGGGAGGAGAATGATATGATAATTGGCAGGATTTCCGGCAGCATAGCCGATTGAGATCAACAATCGAATCGGCTGAGTCTTGCCTACTTGCGAAACAAAAGTGATCGGCCCCAGATCAAGTGATGACTCAATCTGCAGATGTCGCTGTTTGACGAGTTGTGCAATCCCGGGGCGGTCGATCTCTGCGATGAAATCGGTAAACGGGCGTGAATAGAGAAGTTCGCGGGAGAGGCCAAACAGTTCTTCGGCTTCGTCGTTGACCATCGTCACCCGGCCGCGGAAATCGACTCGAACCGAAGCAGTCTTGCGCATCGGTACCGTCACAGAAGTCAGCGACTCAGGGGTGATCATATGCTCTCCGCAATTGTTGTTGAGACAGGATTGACTCGAGCAATGACCGGGAAGGGAGTCACGACCGAGTTCTCTCTTAAGAGATATCTCGACCAGAGAAGCAGAAATCTTTGAAAAAAAATGATTCCCTCGTCGAAATTCCGACGAGGGGGAGCAAGATTGACTAGTGGTTGAGCAGCTTTCCCTTACGGCTTTTTCAGAAGCCCTTTGAGAAGCCCTTCCGCTGATTTTTTTAGGGTCGAGTCGACTTTCTTCCCAGCTTCATCAAGCCCCTTGTCGACGGTCCCTTTGACTGCGTCTTTCACGGCGGTTTCGGCTGCTTGTTTCGCCTGAGCTGCAGTGTTGGCGGCGGCTTTCTGATAGTCGATAGAAAATGTCGGGCTAGTGATCGAACCCCCAACCGCAAATGGGAGAGAGATCGCGAGATTTTTCCCACCGAGAAGGCCGGCAGCGATTCCGCCACTTGCGGCCAGTTTCTGACTCGCTGATTCTGAAAGCTGAATGTCGCCGAGCCCTGCGGCGGTATTGTCGAAACCATACGAGCCACCGAATTGAACGGTCCCTAATTCTCCGACAGGAATACTAAATGGCTCCATATGGACACGCCCATTTTCGACTTTGAATTTTGCAGTGAGTTCACGAACCGCCTGTTCTCCGTCGAATGTCACTCCGGCCTTCCCCGCCAATGCAGTCAGTCCATCCCGAATGACTCCCGAAGTCGTCAGTTTCGCGGAGCGAATCAGAGAATTTCCGTCGAGGGTAAGTGACTTCAGAAAATCGCTCGCTTCCCACCCCGTAGCACCGAATGTCCCCTTGAGGTCGGCCTTCCCGAAGAGCACCCCCTGAAGTGGCGTAAAACGAGTCATGAAATCATTTGCTTCGATTCCCGTCCCGGAAAACGCCCCTGCATAGACAGGAAAGTCATAGTCATTGAAATCGATTGCAGTAGAACCGTCTATCGTTCCGCTGTAGAGTTTGCCAGTTACATCGGTGCATTGAATAACTCGATCTTTGATCGCAATTTTTCCACGAATGTCTGTCAGGTCGAGTTTGCAATAGATCATGGTATCAATGACAAACGTCCCTCGCCCAAGAATATCCGGAAAGAGCAGTGAGGGGATCGAATCGATCTGAATTACACTATCCACACCGCCCCCCGGTGTTGCTTCCGGAAAGAGCTTGTCAGAATCAAAACGATTGCTTGTAGCTGTAAAGGTCAGATCAGGCTTTCGAACTTTCTGTTTTGCTGTTTCGTCAGTAGCCAGTAACCAGGGGATCAGATGTTCAGCCGTCCCGGTAAGTGTCAGATCGCTTGAAGGAAACTTCATTGAGAGCTGCCGAATCGCCACTCGGTTGTTGTCGAGCGACAGATCAGCATCCAGATCGGTGATCGGCTCGGGAAGTTGCGAATCATGGTAGCGAATATCCTGCAGTGAAACCGTACCAACAGTTTGCAAATTTGCTTGATCTGAGATATCCCCTTTGGCGGTCACCACAAGTGATGCCCGCCCGGAAAGTTCGGTCATACTGCTCCCTGCCATGAGTGGCTTAAGCATTGCGACATCGATCACACCGGATGCAGCAGCATCCAGAAATGGCTTCTCTCCGTTTGATAGCTCTGCAGTAAGAGAGATCGGTTGATGATCGAAGGTCGCGCCACTCAGCCAGACTTTGGAGCGAAGCTTGTCCATTGAGAGCAGAAGAGAATCTGCCCGAAGCTCTCCGGCGATCCCTTCAGACTTTGCGACAAGCTGGGCAACTGTCATGTGAGCGGTGAAATCAGCCTCAAGTGAATCAGCCCCGGCGAGTGTTACTGTTCCATCTCCGGACAACGTTCCAGCAACGGCATAGCCAGTGAGCTTTTCTCGCTGCACTTTCGGAAGCATCTGCATGATCTTATCAAGTCCGATTGATTTCAATGAGAATGCTAGATTTCCGTTTGGAATTTTTCCTGCAGTAGAAATGTTGCCATTTCCGGAAATTGAGAATGAATTTGCAGTGACTTCAACTGAGCTGAGATCATATTCTTTTCGTGAAGAATCAATGCTGACCACCAGCTTGGTACTGAGATCCTGCAATGCAATCGTATCCGGACTGGCATACAGGAGTGAGTCGATGTTCAGCTCCGCTTTCATAGTCGTTGTCGTACCATTGAGTTCTGAAAAGGAGGAGAGCGAAAGACCAGTGAGAAGAATAGTCTGACTGCTGCTATCGTCCCGATAGCTCAGGCGGCCATCACGGAGTTCAATCCGTCCAACAGCAACATCTCCGGAGTTCGAAGCACTCGTATCAGTTGTCGCAGCATTCGACGTATCTGGTTTAAACTGATAATTGACTTTTCCATCCGCTTGCTTCATCAGCGAAATCACCGGCTTTTCAATGATCAGGCGATCAACCTGAACTGAGCCTGATAGAAGAGGTAGAAGGGCGACTTTTACGTCTATTGATCTGATCGAGGCGAGAGGATCACCTGTCATCCCCGACGGATTCCCGATGACCAGATCATTGAGCGCGGCACCGAAACCGCCCCAGAGTGTCACCGAGACATCCCCGACCTCAATCGGTCTTCCCAGTGTCTTGCTCCCCTGTTCGATTGCGAGGGCGCGTATTTTCTCCTTTGGAAAGTAGATCATTACCGCGATCAGAAACCCGACCAGAACCGCGACAACCGCACCTAGAACAACCAGTAATTTCTTCACAATGATCTGCTCCTTGCAAACTGATCGACGGAGAGCTTTCGCATGTTATGAAAGGGTGCGAATCTCACCGGGTTTCATCGGCCAGACAACTGCTGACGGGCACTTTGCCTGCGATCTCTTTTCAAATTCGCTGACATCCGCCTGAATGACAGGAAATGTATTGTAATGAATCGGCAACACATAACGGGGGTTCAAGAAAGAAACCGCATGAGCGGCATCGTCGATCCCCATCGTGTATAAATCTCCAATCGGCAGACAGGCCAGATCGATCGGGTCAAGTTCACCGATGAGTTTCATATCAAGAAAAAGCCCGGTGTCACCGGCATGATAGATGTGCATTCCGCCCAACGTGACAACAAATCCGGTCGACGGACCAGCAGACTGCGGCGGATCCGATTCGTAAGTACTACCATGATGCGCGATGGTCATTTTCACGCGTCCAAACGGCGTGATCATCTTTCCGCCGATCTGCATATCGCGAAAGTTAACATCCGGTGCCTCATGTTGCAAAATGAGGGCGAGATCGAAATTGCAGATGATTGTTGCGTGCAGTCGCCGAGCTATGGCAAGTGCATCGCCAACATGATCAGCGTGCGCGTGGGTAATCAAAATGTGCTGAACCTGAATCGATTCCGCGGTAGATTTTGCCAACTGATTTCCCGTAAGGAATGGATCAATGATCAACGAGTGCTCACCGCAAGTGAGCTGCACACAAGAATGTCCATGATACTGTATTTTGACCATATGAGAAGAAACAGCAATCAGGCAGCGGAGGCAATAATCCCGCCGCCAAGAAGTTGATCCTGCCTGAAAAAGACAATGGTCTGACCCGGAGTCACCGCACGCTGCGGTGTCGAAAACTCCACCTGCACCTGACCATTCACTTCTGGTCGGACGACACCGGCAACCGGTTGATGTTGATAGCGAATCTTGATCTCTGCATCAAATACGCTCTCACCGGACTCCGCCATCCAGTTGAGCTGGACAACCTGCGCGGTGCGAGAAGTGAGCGCATCCCTCTGACTCACCACAATCCGATTGGACTGTATATCAATCTCCTTCACATACAACGGATGCGGTGAGGTAATCCCCAACCCTTTGCGCTGACCTATCGTATAGTAGGCGGTACCTTCATGACGACCGAGAACACTTCCCACTTCATCAACGATCTCCCCGGGCTGAATCGATTCCGGCGCGCGTTTGGCGGTGTAGTCACGCAGGAATCGCCGGTAGTCGTTGTCGACCACAAAACAGATTTCGCGGGATTCTGCTTTCTCGGCGGTGCGAAGTTGATATTTCCGTGCAATCTCGCGAACTGTTTTCTTCGTTATATTACCGAGTGGCATGAGAGTGTGTGCCAGTGCATCCTGAGTGAGTCCCCAGAGGACATACGACTGATCACGGGTTCCATCAACCCCTTTGCGCACATACCAACGCCCGTGCGCATTCTGTTCAATGATGGCATAGTGGCCAGTGGCGACGGCATCACAACCAAGAGCGCGGGCTTTGTTCAGAAAGGCGAGCCATTTGACCTCACTATTGCAACGCACACAGGGATTCGGAGTGCGCCCGGATTGATATTCACTCACGAAATTTTCGATCACCGCAGTTTGGAATTCGGCAGAGAGATTGAATACATAGAAAGGCGCACCGATCGCATCGCAGACCATGCGGCAATCGGTAATAGAATCGAGTGTGCAGCAGCGACCATCCTTGTAGATATCCCCGCCGACATCGACAAAGTCCCAGAGTTTCATATGCGCGCCGATCACTTCATGCCCCTGTTCTTTGAGCAAGAGCGCAGCGACTGATGAATCAACTCCTCCGGACATGGCGACGAGCACACGTGACATATCGAGACTATCTCCTCACCGGCGAAAGTTCCCGAAGTCGTGCAATCACACCCGGCAGGACGTGAAGAACCTTGTCGATCTGCTCTTTTGTAGTGCTTCTGCCTAGAGAGAATCGAATAGCACCCACTGCCCAGCTCTTTTCTACTCCCATTGCGGAGAGAACATGAGAAGGCTCAGTCGCTCCGGCAGTGCAGGCAGAACCGGAGGAGACTGCGATTCCTTCGAGATCAAGGGAGAGGACAATCGGCTCCCCTTCGAGGGCATAAAATGATGCATGCACAGTCTGAGGAAGTCGGTGCGCCGGGTCGGAATTGATGCGCACATCTGGAATCTTATCGAGCAGTTGAGAAGCAAAATAATCAGAGAGTGCGCGAAGACGGATTTCATCTTCGGCCATTTTCGTTTTTGCGATTTCGAGTGCCTTCGCCAGTCCGATGATGGCGGCGACATTCTCGGTACCCGGTCGTCGGCGACGTTCCTGCGAGCCACCATACATGAGGGGTGCGATCTTGATGCCGCTTCGAACAAATAGAGCACCTGCTCCTCGAGGACCGTAGATTTTGTGACCAGTGAGTGACAACAGATCGACATCCATAACGCGCACATCGACCGGAATCTTCCCGACCGACTGAACGGCATCGGTATGGAACAATGCCCCCTGTTCATGCGCGATTGCAGACATCAACGCAATATCCTGCACCGCTCCGGTCTCATTATTCGCGTGCATGATCGAGACCAGCGCAGTGCTCGCAGTAACGACTTCACGTATATGATCGGGATCTATCAGCCCTACTGTATTTGATGGAATCCGCGTAAGCGCGACCCCTTCCCTTTCATGGAGATATTCGGCAGGTTCGAGGACCGCATGATGTTCTGCGGCGCCGACCACCAGATGTGCACGCCGCTTGCTCAGCGTTCGCATGGTGCCAAGTATCGCGAGATTGTCGGATTCTGTACCGCCTGAGGTAAAGAGCAATTCACTCGGTTCACAATTAATGAACGCCGCGATTGATTCGCGCGCCTGCTCAAGTGCGACCTTTGCGCCACGCCCCTCATGGTGTACCGAACTTGAATTACCAATCTGATCGGTCATGTACCTGCGCATTGTTTCTACGACGGACAGGTCGACCGGTGTGGTGGCGTTATGATCGAGATAGATTCGCTCGTGTAACA
This sequence comes from uncultured Ignavibacteriales bacterium, assembly GCA_964518635.1. GTDB lineage: Bacteria > Zixibacteria > MSB-5A5 > GN15 > FEB-12 > CAZFGK01. Next base: position 57,877 of record CAZFGK010000010.1, on the reverse strand, counting down.
TCTGATTCTTAACTGGCTCAGTTCACTGGTTTTAGAAAGTACATTTTACAACCGCGTTAGCGCGCATGCGTTCCGGAGCGATCCCCGCTCAGAATGCATAGAGTATAGTAAAATGGAACCGCTCCTGGGAACTGAAACGATTGGTCGGGATTACTCGTGCATAATCAAGCCGAAGCGGCCCGGCAGGGGTAATCAGCTGCACTCCGGTGCCAACCGAGTAGGCGAACTTATCAAGCTGAATCTCCCTCGCTTCGCTGAATCCATTCCCCATATCGAAAAATAGTGACTGCCAGAGCGGAAACTCGCGCAGAAGGGAGTTAAGTCCGGGGATATATTTGAAAATCGGAACCGTTTGCCAGCGAAACTCCTGATTCGCAGTCAACACATAGCGCGCACCAGTCGGATCTCCGGAAGCATCGACCGGGCCCAGACGATTCTCACGAAACCCGCGAACCGAGTTTGCCCCGCCGGTGAAAAGGACTTCGTCGGCGAAGGAGAGGGTGTTGTCATCAGAGGGCCGAGCGATACCATAGCTTAGACGACTTGCCGAGATGAGACCTCCAGAAATTTCAGTAAAACCAGCAAGACTTACCTCTGATTTTACAAAATTTCCGCTCCCGCCGAGTGGTCCGCCGAATTGTTCAAATGAAGCCTGCCCAAGAAGACCTCGACTCGGCACGAAGAGATGATCACGACTATCGAAACGTATCTCGACAAATCCCTTTCGTCGCTGTTGTCTTTCGGAGCTTACCGAGAGAGTTGAATCAATTGAATTCAGCTGCGTCAAAGTAGTCCAGATATACTCTGCCCCTACTCCCAAGTTCCACTTCCCCAGGTTCCGTCGACGAGTTTCAAAGGTGAGTCGCCATGTTTCGAGTTCGATATCAAGGACTTCATCAGCAAGCGGGGGCTGCCAGGTCACTGAGGTAGAAAGCGGAATTCGCAGATTGAATGGACGCGGCTCGGTATATTTCAGAATATACTCATGTGTCAGCAAACGGGCCTTTTCGGCATCACCAAAGCCGAATGAATATCTGGCGGTCAGGTCATATTTTCGATAACCAAAGAAATTACGTTGCCCTGCTTGCCCCTCGATATCCCATTGAATTGCCCGAAACTCGGATTGCCCAGCACCGGTACGGATTGTCGCGAATCTCGGCTTTCGCTCGCGTACCCGAATTTGCATTGTTGGTGACTGTCGCGGGCTAGTATTCAGCGGCTCGATCTGCACACTGCTGAAATTCCCCGTCGCATAGAGCAACCGCTGCGTCTGCAGAATCTCATCACGCTTGTAGGTGTCACCTGTTTTGAATAACAGTTCACGCTCGACAACTTTCTTGGGAAACTGATCGGTACCATCAATTTGGACATCCCCGAAGTGAACAAGTGAATCTCTGGAAATGCGTATCGCGACCGGACTGAGATTGCCAGAACTATTCGTGTCGGGAAGAACCGAGACCAGGGCATACGGATAGCCCAGATTCGCCATATCCTCTTTCATCCGAAAGGCAATCTCCTGCAATGCGAACGGATTGATCGGCTTGTTGAAGCGCAACTGACGAGCATAGCGATTGAATCGCTTTCGTTCTTTTTCGGTAATATCCCCGGAGAGAGTCACTTCCCCATATCTGAACTGACGTCCTTCGCTGATATTCACCCGAATGAGTGCGGTTGAATCCGGTTCAAGCAGTTCAAACGCCTCTTGTACTCGAACTCCGAGATAACCATTGACCAGATAGAGATACTTGATCTCTAGTGTGTCTCGATTCAGTGACTCGCGTGCAATTTTCCGCCGACGTTCACTTCTGATTGCCCGCAGAAAACTGGTCTTTCGTGAATACATCTGCTCGAGAATGCGACTACGAGAGAATGCGTTGTTCCCGGTAATGACGATCGAGTCGATGACCGGCCCGCTGTTTAGCCACCGCAATGTCTGGCGATCGACTGCCGCTTCAGAAGTACCGGCACACAGGAAGAGTAGGATGAGGATGGCAATGGCGGTTGAGAGTATCCTCACGCGGGTAATCAAAACTCCCAGTGCAATTTGAGATTGAGGTGATAGAGTTCATCCCGATCGCGAAGCCCTTCCAGCTGCGCGGTCCGATTGAATCGATACTCGAAGCCAAGCTCCTGACCTTCAATGGCAGAGCGTGAGTAGACATAGAGGCGTGGCAGGGTATACAACCCGAGAGTTACATACGTGCGGCGAACATTGAAACGGGTCGAATTTCCCGGATCGATCTGAAAGGTCTCGACGCCGAGAATTCTTCCGAGCTGCGAAGTCCCGATCTGCGACACCTGTGATGCCACTAAGCTCTGCACTCGTTGTTCAAGAGAGCTGGATGCTCGTGTCCCCTGATTGGAATAGTAGTTGGCAATGAGCAGCGGGAATATATCTTCACGAGTGAAACTTGAGCCTGCAACCGGATTGATTTCCGGTAGCTCGAGCGTCCCTGTTACATGGATACATAGTTCTAATTGCTCTATTGTCTCTGACGTATCAGAGAGGCTCGGAATTATTGTACAAGCAATGATGTCGAGTTGTGGATTAAAACGATCTTCACCGTTAAATGTTGCCGTCCCACCGGGCGTAATGACAAATGTTTTGTCAAAGAGATAAGCCTTTCCTCGGACGACTTCCATCTCACCAGTGTACCGATAAAGATTACTCTCTCTTCGGATATTCATTTGGCCAGAAAATTCTGCATCAATGTCCTGGTTGTGAATGTAGTAATTTGAAGGAATCTCGACCTCAATATCAAGATCAAGGTACTCGTCGGCAGCAAGAGCCCCCATTAAGGGGAATCCCTCCCCTGCCTTCGCGAATTCAACTCGATACTGCATCGACAACACCGCAATGTTTCCGGTTACGGATGGTCGATTGTAGCCGTTGACGGCAAGATCTCCTTCAACTACCGCCTCAATATCATCCAGCTCATAACGAATCGGAAACTCTCGCGGAAAACTGATATTGAGTGCATACAAAACACTGTCGAGCGATTTAATAGTGATTGTCCCGTCCACTTCAGCAGGTGCTCGTCTCCCTTTCCGCCTGAAATCCGGCGTCCAGCCAGTGAAATTCTCCAAGACAAGTCTGTTGTTCTGCATCTGAACCGTGGCTGAGTCGATGTAAAGAGTATCAATCAGATCGACATACTTCACTTTGATATCCGCAAGAGTGATCGCACCGATAAGCTCTAGACTGTCGTAATTCCCTTTGAGTTGAAATGGCGCGCGGAGTTCTCCCTGGATGTCCTCAATCGACGGCAGCCAGTATGGGACAATATCGAAACCGCGCTCGATTGACTCCATCGTTAATGCCAGCGGTGCTTTACGATCGATAATCTGCTTCGCTTGTGGTGAGAGATTCATCGGGAGATAGCCGCGCACCAGATGTCTCCCCTGTGGTGTTTTCAGTAGAACTGAATCACAGACAAGAAGTCCGTCACTATAGTTTGCCCGACCAGTAATCTGCCCAAGATAAAGAGAGTCGTAGAAGACTGAATCGACCGATGCTGCAAGCATCAGCTCAGGGCGACGAATGGTTCCACCGGCAGTAATGGTACCGGAAAATATACCGGAGGTGTGGAGATCACTGCGAAACAACGTGACCCAGGGCTCGACTGCGACATTTGAGAGCTGCACATCGACCTGAACGGATGAATCAGACGAAACACTTCCGTTCAACATCATCTGCGCATTCCCCTCTCGAACTGAGAAGGACTGAACGGATACTCGTTCATCAGAAATTGCGAAAATCGTTGGCTGCGTGAGTGAAAAGGAATGATCCAGAAACTTGATCGAGAGTGCATCAAGTCGTGCACTTCGATTCCCTTCACTCAGTTCCAACATTCCGATGCCATTGATATCCGCTATTCCTACGCGCAGCTCAGTCGACAACATATCGAGACGGTCGTCATGAAGCAGAAACTCGGCTCTGGCAGGTCCCATTGCCACTGATCTCCATTGAGCACTGTCCCAGTCCACTGCAAGAGGACCGCTTGGATTTTCGAATACATTGGCAAGGGTCATCGTCGCTCGTACCGAGGGAGTAAACAGCGTGTCCCACCAGAGAGAATCTGATCGAAGCTCAAACTCCCCGTTCGGTTGGAGCGTCTGACCAGTCAGGTGAATATCCCCGCGAGCCGCTCCTCGTAATGCAAGTAATTGATAGCGCTCCATGATCGGAGCAATATCTGAAGAAGTAAATTTAACCTGCAGATCAATCATATTCTGATACTGAAGTTTCCCTGTCGCAACGCCGTGTGTCTCACCAATGGTGAGTCCGACCGGACCATCGAGTATGAGAGAATCGGCGTAGACGATAAAACGCCCATCGGCGGAATCGACATCATGCCCGCTCAAACTCGATGCCCCCAGTTGCGCCATGATTTCAAGTCGAAGTTCATGCAGATCAAATGACTTCCCACTCAATCCTACTGTCCCATTCAATGAGCTGAATAATTCTTCACCGGCAAGTCTGGCAAGATCAAATCGCTGAACAGTGCCATTGAAGGCATACTCTTCCGGATACTGCTTGAATGAAATCCAACCTGATCCATTGACCTCTGTCGAATCAAAGATCGCCCCTCTCACATTGTCGAGGGTGAGCACTTCATCGACAATCGCAAATTTTGTCATCACATCACGAAAGGGCATCCCCAGAAAATCGCCGCGGACACGGGCATCCCCGGTAATCGCACTATCTGAAATCTGCAGTCGCCCATCCACATTCACTAATCCGGTCAGGTAGACTCGAAACATGGGGCGAAGTATATCAAGGTCAAGACCTGTCATACTCACCTGCGCCGACATGCGAAGCGGACGCACGCTCCCTGCTCCGGTGAGTTGGACACGAGTACTGTCGTATTCAAGGGTGAGATCCTGCGCGGCTATCGTAGTTGAACCGGCGGTGATCTTTCCCCGGAGATTGCGTATGGTCACTTGTGGTGAATCAATGACCGCTCGAAGAGAGTCGAGTTCCAGAGCAAGCGTACCGGATTCTAGATTCAGACTACTTTGCAGGGCAATGTCACGAACCGTAATCGTATCCTTCGCTCGAAGCAGTTCAATGATGCCATTTGAGATTTGTAAATTGGCTACCGACAGTTCGAGAGGTCGGCCTTTGTCGAATCGCCGGACAGTGGTATCTCTCCCGGGTGAAATATCGAATCCGAGTAGTGAGCCATCTGGTCGCTCAACGAGACGGGCATACAAAGAGTCGAGTTGCAGCTCACCGAAAGAATAGTCTTCATCTAGAAGTCCGCGCAGTGAATAGGTCACCCGTACCGATGATGCCAGCAAGAGCGGCGTACTCCCTAGCGAATCCTCATAGCGAACTTCCAGATGACGGACGATAAGACCGTTGAATCCATCCCCGCCGATATCACCCACCGTCACTCGAAGATGAGTTGTCCCACGAAGGAGAGAATTCACCTGTGTGGTGACCAGACGCTCCATCCCACCAAACTGAAAGAGATACATGCCAACAGCTGTGACACCGACAATCAGAAGCCCCGCCGTAACCAGCAGGATTTTCCAGTAGAGTTTCATCTTGAAATCAATCGCCTGACTATTCCGGTAGCCATCGCAGTTCCAGCTGAACTAAACGGAGTATGCAATTCAGAAAATTGTATCAGTCGCTCTGGCTCAACTCCAGCGTTCATCGCACCACGAAGATGGGCGTAGAGTTGACGCTCACGCTCTTCTAGCAGCAGCATCGAGACGTTGAGAAGTTCTCTGCTGGAAAGTTGGAGTCCCGGTCTGCTCAGGACCTTTCCATACCCTTCCTGTATCATCCAGGTGAGCAGCGTCGGTGAGACTGTGTACATATATGAGGCAAGGTCATTGAATTTCTTTCCGTAGATGACACCACATTGCTCTACACCATCCTCCCAGTGCTGTTGAAGCTGTTCGCTCGATGGAGCCAGAGCAGTAAGATCAACTCGTTCAGACTTGGTAGTGTTTCCATCCGGCCAGACCTGCGAGAGAATCTCAAGGGCAGTGATCATTCGCGGAAAGCCGAGAAAGAGATAGGATTGCAGCGCGCACTCTTCCAATTGGATCCTCGACATCCCCATCTGTCGGCCATGAGTAATCGCAGCACTCAACCCTTCCGGCGTCGATTCCACCAGCGCGACCCCACAAAGCATAAGGGCGTGATCATCCGCTTCGATGGATGGATTGGACAGAGAGATCTCCTCTGCGCTTCGTTCACGTGAGCGCAGATATTCAACTACTGAGTGGGACAGGAAGTTGCGAGCCGACATCCCTAAAAGGTAGCCGTTTTGGCCCTCGCTGAGAATCTTAAACTACTGACGACGAAAGAGTTGCTGCTGCAGCTGATCGAGCTGCTTTTGCATCGATAGAAAGATTGCAAGGAGGGAATCGGACGGGGTATTTTCATTCATATTGGAAGGGATCACTGCGTTTCTGAATGTCTCTTTTCGGCTGCCTACCTGAACCATGAGGGTGAGAACCATCTCGCCACGGATGACTGTCATCGGCGCGACCGATCCCGGCTGCATCAGCCGGACGACTCGCGAAAACGCATCCTGATCATTCACCGGTGCGGTCCCGAAATCGGTGATCAGATCGCCAGGCTGAAGTCCGGCTCGTGCCCCGGGGGAGGAAGGATCAACAACGCCAACCAACAATCCAGTACGGATTTCATTTGATGCCTGCGTCGCAGCTGAGCCAGTCAGCAGTTGACTCCCATTTCCACGAAGACCAAAACGAACCGACCGTCCACCCATTCCAAGAAATCCGGCGTCACGGTCTCCCCCTACTTTGAGCAGTTCGATGCTGGTACGAATGCGATAGGCGGGAACTGCCAGAGCGAACGGAGCGGCATCCATTTCTCGACCGGTCATCAGCCCATAAAGTCGACCTGACAGATCGAACAATGCACCGCCGGCATAGGTATCAGAATATGGAGTGCTGGTTTGCAATGTCCCGTCACCGCGATAACCGGCGCAAAATCCAAGACTCGGTGCCGAACGAATCCCCATCGCTGTTCCCAACGCGAGGACCATCTGCCCCGTACACAATTGCGCCTGTGAAATCTGCGCGACAGTCCCGACAAGGCCGGGGGCGCGAAGCAACGCAATCGATTCGACGTAATCGATCCCGATCAACTGCGCCGGATATCGTTTCCCTTCGTAGGCGATCACAAACTCACCGTCGATATGCTCAAACGGTGCAGTGGTGAGTACCAGTCCACCGGTATCGACTATCACTCCGCTGCACACACGACCATTCGATCCATCAAGAGGGCGTGCCATCGGGATCTTATCTACGACACCAGTCGCATGTTGGGAATGAGGAAATATCTCAACCGTGACAATCGACCGTCCAAGTCGAGTGACCAGATCACCCAATGCAGTTTCGAGCGAACCGAGAACCGGATTATTCGCCGATAGATTCGCCTGCGCGTGTGTGATCTGAGGTGTGAGAGTCTGGCTGAAACAAGCAACCGCAAGGATCGAGAGTGCTCGTCTTGCGGTCGCAGTGGAGTTCATGAACATTTAGTACCTGGCGGCTTCCCCCCCATGACTGGTTTGGGAGTCTGGAGTCGGAACGAGGTAGATACGCATCCGCTCACCACTAAAACCGATCTCACGTCGAATCACAATCGAACCCGGCATTAACTGAGTACGACGGCCATACACTTGGTACGGGTTCCGGCTATAACCAGCATTTGACGAATTTGCAAACTGCGCTCCAAATCCACTTTGCGGGCTCAAACCACGCGACAATGAACTGACCCGATCAGAGAGTGCCATCGACTGATGAATCGACTGACCTTCATGCAGAAGCGTTCCGAGGCGACGCTGCTGCGAGAGACCCGGCTGAGCAGTGAGATAAGAATCATCAAGAGCGATATCGGTCGATAGGGTAGTCTTTCCTTCGTTCACGAGTGCAGGAAGTAAAGTCGCGCCACGCTGGATAACACCAGTGGCAACCATCAGCGCGACCGCCGCGGAACCAGCCAACGCCGGAATCCACTGACGAAACCGAAGCCAGCCCAAAGATGACGGCTGCGGAATCGACTGACGAGTTTCGGTGAATCGTTCTTCGGCGATACGATTCAGCAAACGTGCATTGAAATCATTCGAGACCTTGCGGGTCGGGATTTCTTTGGTTGCTTCGCGAAGTGCCAGCCATGAGCGTTCGGCTTCACGGCATGACGCACATGACGCGAGATGACCGCGAATTTCGAGCGACTGGCGTTCGCCAAGCTCGTTGTTACAGTAAGCCGACAGGCAAGAGCGTGCCTTTTGACAACGCATGCTGTTCCTCCATTCGTGGTTCGAGCTGCTCGCGAAGCATCAGCCGGGCACGATTCACCCGTGACTTGACGGTCCCCAATGGGACATCCAGAACTTTGGCGACTTCCTCATAGGGAAGTTCATCGATATCGCGAAGCACGAACGCCATCTTGTATTTTTCAGGTAATGTTGCGAGCGCTTTGCCGAGCGCTTCAGGAAGTCGGGACGGAATCTTCGCCTCGACAGAAATTTCACTTTCCGTACCCTGCATTTCGGTGATGTCGTAATGTTTGAATTTGCGGCGACGGCGGAGTTCGTTCCGGGCGAGATTCAGCCCGATAGTGTAGATCCAGGTTGAGAAGCAGTGCTGGAAATTGAATGATTGACGATGCTGATAGACACGTACGAAGGTCTCTTGTACTACATCTTCCGCTTCCTCGTTGGAGGAGAGCATCCGTCCGATGACAGTCATCAGTCGATCTTTGTAACGATCGACGATTTCATTGAAAGCGACCATATCCCCGGCTTGCACACTACGCATGAGCCGGTAATCGGTCTCTTTTTCGGTCAGCTTGACAGTTTCATTGGCCATTTCAGCTTGCTCCTCCTTGGAGTCTAAGCATAGTACTGCCGGTTCGGCTTTTTGTTCCCTTTTTTGTTTGAACTCGAGGTCGATTCGAAACCTGTTCAGATGACTAGTAACCCATTGTGGGACAAGGGGGGAAGTTGGAAGGAAGGCCCCTTCTAGGTGCCCCACCCTCCGGGTGGGTCTTTTGTCTTGGTCTTGGGTGGCCCATCCGTTCTGACGGGTGGGTCTTGGTCTTTCTCTTCGCCTTGGTGGCCCGCTTCGGGTGCGGGGATTCAAATCATGCAAAGAAGATGTCGGCACCGAAGCCTGTCCTGAGCTTGTCGAAGGGACGGAGCCGACCTCAGGGAAAATACGCTGCAATAATTTCTGTGCGCGGCAGGCCTCCCGGCCTGCCCAACACGGTGGCCCGGCGATGGTTCGACAAACTCACCACAGGTTCCTGCCGGGAGTCATTCTAAGAAAAATCGAAACTCATCTTCAATCAGCGACGAAAGACAACCCGGAATCGCTGACAGATGAGCGGCATTTTCTGATCGGGTTCTCGTCCTATCTTGGCAAGAATACGAGAGAAAAAACGCCAATGCCCAGCCCGCCATGATTCAAGAGAACGATCTCCCTCCCCTTCCTCAAATGCGAACGACGAGTCGACTTCATCGTAGGGCCTGATAGTGACTTCGGTCATCTCGCTGATCAAAAGCGGCTGCTGTTGACCATCAAGGACGATGTCATACTGACCCACCACCGGAATCGGAATACCTTCAGCTTCATGTTCCCACAATGAAGCACAAGTCGCGGTCTTGATTCCCTGATTGATCAATTGTCCTAGCTCCTCTGCAAGTTCAGCGGAGTCCCCAAATCCTTCAGCGACAGGATGAGGAAGAGTGTGTGCGCGATGATCTGGCGGAAGTGTAGCCAAGAATGCTTGCCAAAATATTTCCGGAGTCATGATCAAACCTGTTCTTTGAATTTCTTGATTCAGTATGGACAGAATTGTGGTCGCACGCACCTAAAGATTCCGGCTGGGTGGCCAGCTTCGGATAAGGGATGCGCTACCCGACCTTTCGTTTCGGTTGCATCATTGACCTCCCATGGTAACAAAAACTACAATTGACGAGTGGCACTCATCGCAACCAATTCCGCTCTTTTCTTTATCTGTGATGCAAGAGATCGAAACACCCATGCATGAACTGGATATATCCCGTACCAGTAGAGTATGCCCCCTAATCCTCTTGGGTAAAACCGTGCAGTCTGAGTAAGGGTGCAGTCGCCATCTTCCCCTTTGTTGACGACAAATTCCAGCCAGGCCTTTCCGGGAACTTTCATCTCTGCTCTGAGCAATATTCTTTTGCCGACATCCAGTTCTTCAACTATCCAGAAATCCAATTTGTCTCCGACAGCTAATTCTGTGGGATGCCTCCGACCTCTCCGAAGCCCGACTCCACCCAGGAGCTCATCAATCAAACCTCGGAGCTTCCAAAGAGACTGAGCTGCATACCAGCCGTTTTTTCCACCTATGGAACTGATCACCTGATAGAGGTAATCAGCTGGCGCTTGCACCGTGACCTGTCTCAGATCGGTCAGTAGGTGTGACGGCTCAATACGTGAGATGATCGATTCCCCTTCTTTTCCCCGCTGATCTGGTAGGTCTGATAGAACAGCAGAGAGTGCTTCTCTGACTGCTTCATCAAAACTGATCGGTGCTATATCAAAAATGGTTCTGGCATGATCGTTTTCGCATATGGTTTCATGTCGGAGCCCCTCTATCAGAGCACGGGCAGGCTTGACTGGCACTGGAGTGACAAGACCGACCCAATAAGACGAGAGCCGAGGGGTGAGAACTGGTACCTGGATCAACCACCGCTTCAATCCGAGAGCACGTGCCACACGCAACATCATTTCGCGGTAGGTAAGGATTTCGGGACCACCAATATCAATAATCGTTCCCGTTGATTCAGGCATTTTAGTGGCAGCAATCAGGTAAGAGAGAACATCCTCGACAGCAATCGGCTGAGTTCGAGTGACTACCCATCGGGGACAAATCATGAGAGGCAGCCGATTGGCGAGATGATGAATCATTTCGAATGAAAGACTGCCCGCCCCTACTATGACTGCTGCTCGAAATTCAGTCACGGGAGTACCAGATTCCCGGAGGACATCACCAACCTCGTGACGACTCCGAAGATGGGGAGATTGCTCTTCGTTCTTTCTTCCCAGTCCACCGAGGTAGATGATTCGCGTGACACCAGACCGCTTCGCAACCGTACCAAGATTTCTCGCGGCCTGTCGATCAAGTTCAGCAGAATCGCCAGACGAGTTGGACATTGAATGAACGAGATAATAGACCACACTCACTTGCTCGCATGCCGTGTGCAATGAGTGAGGGTCAAGGAGATCCCCTTCAATGAGTTCAACTGAACGGGACCACGCAAACGCGGCCGCACGTTTCCGATCACGAACGAGGCACCTGACGGGGTATCCTTGATCGAGTAATCGAGGAACCAGTTTCGAACCTATGTACCCACTAGCTCCAAGAATCAAGATACGTTTGTTGGTTTCGTGTGATTGATGTAGAAAATCCATCCTGAACTGACCTCTCTTTTTCGTACATTGGTCGGAGTACTGATCATCAGACCAGAAGACCCGTCCCTTGCCCCCCCTTCACCCCGCAAAATACCCATACACCATCTCCGGCAACGGCGAGAAGCAGTAGAGCAATCCCAGTATCGAGAGAATGATCAGCGGGAGGGCGAAGGCACGATACGTTGACGGCACACTCACCCCAAAATGTTTTGAAGTCAGCACCAGACACAAATGCGTCGGTGAGATCATCATCCCGACAAAGCCCGCGAGATAACCGAAGGTGAGCATCTGCGGTTGCAACTCCGGCTGATACAGAAACGGCGCGGCAAGAGTGAACCCCAACCCCACCACCGCTGCCGACATACTGGTCAGAAGTCCGATCAGAAAACAGGTGATCACCACCACCCCAACACCGGGGATCCCCAGTCGCATTGCTTCGACATTCACTTCTGATAAGATTCCACTGGTCGAGAGTACACGTTCAAAAAAGAGAATGCTGAAGACCATGATCAGAAGTGAAGGTTTGAGTCCTTCGAAAATTGACGAACGAAAAACAGAGAATGACGGCCGCGCGATCAAGTAGGTCGCAATCAGCGAGACAATCAATGCCACTCCCATCGGAACGACATGAGTCGCCATCAGCGCGACAACCAGCAAGATCGGCCAGAGGGCCTTGCCTAGTGCAGTCAGAGTCTCAAGCCACTTCCCTGATCTCGTCTCAGTAATCGCGACTTTTGGCAGAAACGTGAAAAAACCGATCGTCGCAGCAAGAAGTGTCAGCGGCAGTTGGGCGAAGGAGATGGTCATGATCGGGATATGCAAAATACCGGACATCAGCACCAAACTCGGATACAACGGCCAACTGAATTCGACCATGTGCCGAAACCAATAGTTCATGACGGTCTTGAACTGACCGGAGAGTTGCTGTTTAGCGAGTACTGCCTCCACCAACGGGGCCGAGACAAATGCCCCACCCGGCATCGGCATCATGCCAATAGCTGCCGGAAGCGCAACCACCGCCGAGCGTTCACCACCGGGGAGCAGACGCGCGGCGTCGGTGAGACGGTCAAGAAAGCCGACCCGACGCATCAGTTCGCCGAGCATGGTCATCAGCACAATACTCGAAGTCAGATCGGCAAAACGGAGGGTGACTGCCTCTTTGGCGGCAAGGAGAACATTGTCGTAGGACATTCCGAGGAGAAAAATCCCGAGAATTGCCGCTGCCATCACCGCCGGACCGACGGTGACTCGAAACCTGAGGAGAACGACAACCAGCGCGAAGAGTATCCCGAGTTTGAGAAAGGGCATCTGTTCAATAAGCGCACCCACTTTCTTCTGTCAAGACTTGACCACGCCCGAATGCTGAATAGTTTGCCTCGCAGTGAAATCTTCGGCGCACAAACCTCAAGAAAATGAAACCCCGGTCCTGCTCTCTCGGCAGTATGGCTTGACCATTCTCGATTCGACGCTGAAAACGAATGAGCATGGTTCGCAGACACTCGTTGGCGTACATCCGGTCGAGCGATTCGAATTGCCAATATCGACTCCATTCGAACAGACAGCGACTGAACTGCGCCGATTGTTGGATCAGGTTGAGAGATTCGCAACTGGAAATCGTTACGCAACCGGATTTATGACCTACGAGACGATGGTCGAAGCGCAGGGGGTACGAGTTCGTGGGCATCATCCCTTACTCCCCAAAGCATTATTTTTTGGCTATGAAAGACCAACCCCCTCCTATCGGATTCCAGAGATTGCTAACAAGCAATCTGACGTCTCATTTCATGAGCCATTTGATCGTCGCACCTACTTCCCAAAATGTCAGCGAGTACTTGAACTCATTCGTGAAGGGGAAATCTATCAGGGGAATCTGACCGCACGTTCGACTATCGCATCGACACGTTCTCCCGAATCGGTCTGGCAAAAGATGGCACAGCAGAATCCGGTCCCGTACGCGGCGTATCTTTCTCTTGGGGACACAATCATTCTTTCTGCTTCACCGGAGCGATTATTTCAGCGAATCGGAAATCGAGTTCTCTCTTCGCCGATCAAAGGGACGATGCGCATACAGAATGGAGAACCAACGCAGGCGACTGCCGAACGGTTGCTTCACTCGACAAAAAATCGGTCTGAATTGTTGATGATCGTTGATCTCGTGCGCAACGATCTTGGAAAACTCGCTGAAATCGGAACGGTACGAGTCGATGAACTCTACAAGACTGAACCGTATGCCCACCTCGTGCATCTGGTCTCGAATATCTCAGCGACGGTGCGAACTTCCACGACTCTTGCTGATCTTTTCTTCGCGCTCACTCCCGGTGGTTCAATCACCGGCACACCAAAACGACGAGCGATTGAATTGCTTCAGGAGATCGAGACTGTCCCGCGAGGCATCTACACTGGCGCGATTGGGTATGTGAGTGAGCAGAAAACTGAATTCAACATAGCAATTCGAACACTTTTGGGTCACAATGGCAACTACGAACTTCATGCCGGTGGCGGGATTGTTGCCGACAGTGATCCTGATGCAGAATTCGATGAACTCCTCCTCAAGGCCTCCCCCCTACTGTCCTCCCTGGGAGTAACCGCAGAATTGATCAACAAGATGAGTGCGCAATCATGAGCCGAACTAGATTGAATCGAAAAGTGGAAGTGATCACGAGCATTGATGGTGTCATTGTTCCGCACGAGAGGGCACTCATCTCGGTCTATGACAATTCCTTTTTGTACGCACAGGGATTGTTTGAAACCTTTTTGGGAATCGGGAACAAGGTCCTGTTTGAGAAGGATCATCTGGATCGTCTCTGGCGTGGGGCAAAAGTCATCGACCTGAAGATACCCTGCTCTCGCGCGACACTCAGCGTTTGGATGCGAACCATTCTAAAGACTCATCCGGCGAAGATAAAAAAATTACGGCTGACTGTCACTGCAGGTGAGTCAGCCCGATGGCTCGGTATCCAGGGGAAGCCAAGACTGATTCTGAGTGTCGGAGCAGTTGAACTGCCGAGTCGTCCCTTTGATCTGATCGTTTCGAAATTGCGAGTCGATCATCACTCGATGCTTCGCAGAATCAAGACCGTCTCCTATGCCCTGCAGGCGACCGCCTTGAAAGAAGCGAAACAGGCCGGAGCAGATGATGCCCTCCTCCTGAATGAAGCCGAACGAATCGCTGAAGTGACCTCGGCAAATATCTTCTGGGTTCGAAAAGGACATGTCTATACTCCGGGGCTGGATGAGGGCTGCCTTGATGGGGTGACCCGTCGAAAAGTGATCGCGGCATGCAAACGATTGAACATTTCGATCATTGAGAAGCGCGGAACTCTGTGTGACCTGCAAACCGCCGATGAGATATTCATCTCGAGTTCGCTGAAACTGGTCGTGGGCGTCCGGTCGATACGAGATGGAAATCGTAAACATTCCTTTCCTGTCGGACCAGTGACTACCCGATTGGAATCCCTCTTTCGCACCATGATTAAGTGAATGGGTTGATCGTTTTACGTTGACCCACACCTCCCCTTCTGCATAGATATGTGATCATGTACGAGCGCAATGGCATTTCACATCATATGAGCAGCAGAATCTCGATCATACGAAGAATCGTGTGTGCAGTTTCTCTCACAGCGGTTTCCTTTTTTACCGCAAAAGCACAGTCATCGAATGAACAAAGCACCGCGCCGACGAATTCAAATTTCGATACCCCTCCTATGACATTGATTGATATGCCGACATCACAGACATTTCGGCGTGGACATTATCAGATCGGATTTCGAGTTTACCAGAACGGCGGCGGGATGGCCTATGTCGATATCGGTCTGTCCGGTCGATTCCAGCTCGGGATTTCCTACGGTGGTGATAATGTTGTCTCAAACCAATCACTTGATGGCTACCCGAGTGTCGGATTTCAGGGGAAATTCAATCTGGTAAGTCAGCGGAATGTGGTCTGGCCATCGATTGCGATCGGCTATTCCGATCAGGGGATTGGCTCTTACAATCGTGATCTGCAGCGATACACCTTCAAATCACGTGGTTTCTATGGGGTCGCCAGTTGGGGGGCGATGTTCAACGGATGGACCTCGGGGTTGCACGCAGGTGTGAACTATTCGCTCGAGGGGAACGAGAGCGCGGCAGAAAAGATCGATCTCTTTGTCGGCTTCGATGCAACCGTACAGCGTGATCTTGCCTTTCTTGCCGAATATGACCTCGCTCTCAATGATCGCAGCAGCAATGAACTCTTCAATGGTCGCGGACGTGGCTATCTCAATGCTGCGTTTCGATGGAATTTTGTCGGAAATTTACAGATAGACCTGATTGCTCGGGACATACTGGTCAATCGAAGAGAAGCGAAAACGGTCGGACGTGAATTGAGAATTGTTTACTTCAATCAATTCTGAGAAATCGTTCAATAGTCAAAAGATCAGGAGAGTCCGGCTGCGCGCCAGCGCGACTGAATCATCAGACAGAAATCACGAACCGCTCCAAAAACCTTCGCCTGATATTCCTTTGCTTTGATAAGATCGAACTCCGGATACCCCTCTCCTTCTTTGTACAATAACACCGTCCCCGGAACCGGATAGATATCCGCACCCGGTACAAAAGTGTAGGCAAGATCCGGAGAGTAGCTTTTCTCATCCGCCAGTGACGGATCAAGCGCGAGCACCATCGCGGTTTCATCAGTTCCGGCATGTCCACCTGCGTGACCAAAATGCTGCTCGGTGACTTTCTCGACCAGCTCCCACCAATGAATCACGGCGATACACAGCCCATGCTCCCGATGCAGATCAAGAGCGAGTTGTTTGAGGGCACTGTTATTCCCTCCATGCCCATTCATGATGAAAAACTCTTTGAATCCGGACATGGCAGCAGATTCGATAACTTCTGACACATAGCCACTGAATGTCTCCGGACTGACGGTCGTGCCACCGGGATAGCGAATGAGAGATCGGGTGATCCCATGATTGACCGTCGGTGCCACCAGGGCGTGAAGCCCTTCTGCGATAGCAAGCGAGATCGATTCCGGAATGTAGTTATCAGTCCCGAGACAGGCCGAGCCGTGCGCTTCAACCGTCCCAACCGGCAGGATCAATGTTCGAATCTGGGACGGAACCAATGCCTGCACCTGTCGCCATTGAAGACGCTGCAAGGCGCGTGAATGTAACGGCGGAATCTGGCTCATAAACGCGCAATCAATCGTTCGACAATCATCTCAGTATCTCGCGCAGTCTCGCTGTCCCCTTCAAAGCGATATTGATTGATCTCACGAGCCGCAACCTCCAGAGCATCACCTGAATCGATCGGATACCAGAGATCAAGCTCCGCCCATTTCACTTCCTGCTCATTCAGGGCATCTGTCAATTGGGCGTAAGCATGATGGGAATCCCAGTCGATATTTACATCTTTGAAGACCAGAGGATGACTCAAACCGATGAGATACCAATCCCCGTCCGGCGTTGGACCGATAGCGACCTCCGATTGACGAGTCAACCGAAAGGCACGCTGCAACAAATCAGGAGTGAGAGTTGGAGTCCTGGTTCCAAGAATAATTACTTCCTTGATCCCCGGATCGAAGGGCAAAGCGAGCGCGGCTGAGACCCGCTTCCCCCATCCCCCTTTCGGGCAACTCGATATCAATGTCGATTCACCGGCTGACGCGGTAACATCGGTCCACTGCTTCGGATCGGCAACAAAGAGCCTGACATGATGCGCACCAGCAGCAAGGGCAAGACGAATAGTATCACGCACAAAGGCGTGATGAAGCTGGTTAATATCCGCTTCCTGTAGTCCTTCAATCGTCAGCGGCAAGGCAGGATCATGCGGATCCTGCTCGATCACAACCAGCGCGGTTCCCGATTGTCGTGGTGACATGGGTTCTCCTTCTTTCCCGATAGAGTATGCGATTGGAAACATCGAGGCAAATCAGAAAATAGAATTGATCGAATTGGACTGGTATCTCTGAGAACGGGTATGAAGCTGATTGGAACAAGAAGTCGAAAACGCGGCAGAAAAGGATCAGAGCTTCTTTTTGCGAGCCAGCTCTTCTTTCAAGAGTGCCATGAGGCGTTCTGGATCGATTTTCGAGACAATTTTCTCTGCAATCTTTTCAGCCAGATCATGTGCCACTTGTCTGCTGAATAGTCTCGCATGATCCGCGGAGATTGTCTCCATCGACTCTTCCCATTTCAATTCATTCCGCACGGTCGATGTCACCGCTGAACTGATGATCTGATCAAGGGGATCATCATTGCGAAGTTGCTCGACCTCACGTTTGAACTGATCAATAAAACTCTCAACCCCCGCTCTCGCATGTGACGGGACAGAAGAAACAGCCGAAGGCGGGGCTTTCACCATGTCGAGAGTTGAAGCCGTCGAAGTAAAGGTCAGATCAGATTTTTTGGAATCTGCAGCAACTGGCTTGCTCGGGGCCGGAGCGCGTGATCCGGCAACTGGTTTTGTTGGTGCTGGTCCCTTGACCTCTTCACGAAGCTCATCCATAAATGAAGAGAAATCCATCGGTACATCCGCTGCCCGTTCCTCCAAGTGCTGGAAATAGGCGGATTGATCTCGTACGATTTCAAGCCCCCCTCCTTCCTGCGAAGGAGTGGACGGGCGCTGGTTCTCTCGAATGGTGCGCGTATCAATCTGGCTGCTCTCGTTGTTCTTGCCACTTCTGGTGATGGTGGTGTCGTTTGATGACGAGACCGCGAACCCGACCACTTTTTCAGTCGCATTCGCTCTAGAAGGAGGGGACATTTTGGTCTGATCAAGGACTTCAGAATCGACCACATCCAGAGAGTCCAGCCCAAGCGCAGTATCGAGAGTACGGTCATCAATATTCAAATGAGCAACCCCCGGTTGAGGACTATTCGGTGCCAGACCAGCGAAGACATGAATTCTCTGAACCAGATCCTGAATATCAATCGGCTGCGTGACGATGATTTCGCTGGGTAGCGGCAAGGATGTTTCGCCGAGTGCCTGAATAACTAAAAGTGGCAGACTGCTGGTCTTCTTATCCGACTGGATCCGGTCGTAGAATGGCTTGTCATCGGCGGAGCGAAGATCGGAGCCGATCATCAGTAAGTCGGGACGAGTGAACTGCAATGCTTCCCGCGCACGATCAACCGAACCGACAGCAATAACCTCAAAGCCAACCACTCTCAATCCTTGTTCGATTGATCGGCGAACGGCATCGGAATGCTCGGCTACCAGGATCTTCTTGGCCAGATTCGACTCACTTTCAATTCAGACCGTCAGCGATGACTGTCACGTTTGTGACGGGACAACTTTTCGGAAGCATCCTTGAGGATCTTCTGCTCTTCTGCGGTCAAATTCTCTTTTCCGACTTCGTTCATTCGGTCGAGAATACTATCTACTTTTGCCCATAACGCCTGTTGGTCGTCGTCGGGACGTTTCACCTCGGTGATATGTGAGCGGGTGCGAGTCTTTGGCTTCCGAGCAAACCATCCCCTCACAGTCTCCCCTAGATACATCCACCGCCAGTCTAGTTTCAACCAAAGAAATCCGGCAATTGCTCCCCCCAAATGGGCCATATGGGCCACGTTTGGACCGGCAAAGAGAAAACCCAGAAGCATCATCCCCGGAATCGCCCATTTGACTGGGACTGGAAAGAGGAAATACAGATAGAGCATTCGATTGGGGAACATGAGCCAGTAGGCAGCCAGAACTCCGTAAATAGCCCCTGAAGCCCCGATCATCGGCGCAGATTGCGATGGGAATACCGCAAGGGTCAGCAGACCGCCTGCAACTCCAGCGACAAGATAGAACCAGAGGAACTTGCGTGATCCAAGTGACAGTTCAACTTCCCGACCGAACATGAACAGCGAGAAGAGATTGAAGAAGATGTGCCCGAAGCCCCCATGCAGGAACATGTAGGTGATGAGTTGAAATGTCTTGAGAGGAAAATCAGCGAAAAACCGATCTGGAGCTAACCCGAACCAGAGGACCATCTGCGGCAGAAATTGCTGCATCACAAAGATCGCGATATTCCCGATCAGCATGATTTTGATCACCATCGGTATCGCTCCCGGACCCATGGTCGGGGATTCCGGTTCGGTCGAGACATCGTAAGAACGGTAAGACATACAGATGAGAGTATCGGCGAGGTGCGCCCGGAGTCAAGTACTGAGCGAAAAGGAGCGGAATTTGGCTAAAAAAACCGCCTCAGGGAGAGGACCCTCCGAGGCGATTGTTATCTTTGAAACGGGTCGAAACCCCTCAGCCAATAGACTTCTGGAGCCTAGCAACCAAGGCAGATTTCGGCATCGCACCCACAACACGGTCTACTTCCTGACCGTTCTTGAAGATCACCAGTGAGGGGATCGACATGATGTTGTACTTGCCGGCGATCTTGGTATTCGAGTCGACATCGACCTTGGTGATCTTGAGCTTGCCGTCCAATTCAGTGGCGACCTCTTCCAGAATCGGCGCGATCATCTTGCACGGGCCGCACCAGGTCGCCCAAAAATCGACCAGAACCGGCGTTGCAGATTTCATGACTTCCTGATCAAATGTTGCATCGGTGACATCAAGTGGCTTTGCCATGAGAAACTCCTTTATCTTACTTTTGAAACTCTTACTTCTTGTTCAAAAACCTTCGCTCGGGACAGTCAGCCCGGAAGCGTAGTGCATCTAACAAGATTAACAAGTTCCGGTTCCGCAAGTCATTTTAGACTTCTCGGCTGCAAATATGACCGAGTGCATTCTAGTCGACGAAACTTTCGCCGCCTAAAATCGAGGGCTGACGGAGTTTCTTTCTGCGGTTATACTTCCCTATGCGCGTCGCCATTCAAAGAGTTACCGACTGCTCGGTAAGTGTGGATAACCGGGTGATTTCATCTATAGACGCGGGATTGCTCGTGCTTCTTGGTTTGCGACAGGGGGATGAGATTGGTTCGATCGAATGGCTGGCTGAAAAAATTGCGAATTTGCGAATTTTCGAAGATGAACATGAGAAGATGAATCTTTCTGTCCTTGAGACGAAGGGGGAGATCCTTCTGGTCTCCCAGTTCACACTCTACGGGGATGCTCGCAAAGGGCGACGTCCGGAGTTTACTCAGGCGATGAACCCGACTGACGCAAACAAATTCTACGTATCATTTGCTGAGGCATTGAGAAAGCAGGGACTATCCGTCAAGACTGGTCAGTTCGGTGCGAAAATGGATGTCCGACTAACCAATCATGGCCCTGTGACTATCATCATCGATCATCCATGATCCTAAATCTTCTGGAAACAGTTCCCCCGGACGGATCCTATCCTTCCCTTCACAAATTGGCGGCAACGTTTCCTCTGTTGCTGGCCTCTCAATCCCCAAGAAGACGGGAATTACTCGCAAATCTGGGAATCAAATTTGACATCGCTCAAGCCGACGTAGACGAAGCTTTTCTCCTCTCAGAACTCCCGTCCGAGGTCGCGATCCGGCTCGCTGCCGCAAAGTCCCTTAAAGTCAGCTCAATCTACCCCGAAAAATTGGTCATCGGCTGCGATACCGTCGTGATCCTTGAGAGCCAGATCATGGATAAACCGAAGGATCGTGCAGACGCGGTTCAGATTCTCAGAGCACTGAGCGGCAAGAAACATCAGGTCGAAACCGCGGTCTCATTTTCACGTGGCGGTCGTGTACTCACGCAGGGGTCCGAAATCACTCAGGTCCTGTTTGCAACGGTGACTGATAGTCAAATTGAGGACTATGTCTCCACCGGAGAACCGATGGACAAAGCGGGTGCCTATGGGATTCAAGGGATGGGGGGCTTTCTGGTTGACTCTATCGAGGGGAGACTGGATACTGTGATCGGGCTTCCGCGAACCCTTCTTGATAGTCTGGCGGAAGTCATTTTGTCTCATCATTCCAGCAAGTGAGCAGTTTGCTCAAGCTGGCAACTCGACAGTGGCGGTAGGACGAACAGGTGAGTGAACTTCACGTTCGCTTCGGCGAACAACTCCGAAAAGTACGACTGGAAAAGAAGCTCGAGCTGGCGGATGTCGCATCCGAACTCCGCATGAGTGAAGAGCATATTTCGGCTGTCGAAGCCGGTGATGCCACCCGTGTTCCGGGGCCACTCTTCCTGCAGCTGTTTGGTCGTTCCTATGCGAGCTTTCTGGGAATCGATTACACGGATGCCATCGATCTTTTACGAGAAGAACTTGGCGAGCCCAGCCCTCCATCTACGACCTCAGTTCAGCGTGATCAGAAAGCAGAAATTGTTGCGCAGCCTCAGCCAACTCGTGCAGGGGGCGGAACGAGAATAATTGTCGGGGTGCTGATAACCGTCGCCGTTCTTGCCGGACTCGCATTTGTCGGCTACAAGCTCCTGCAGCAAAACAAAGACGCAGTTACTCAGAAAGAGCGTCCCGGAAGAGAGGCCGAAGCCGATATCTTTCTCGAGGGAGAAACACTTTCGACCGCTCGCCCCTATGAATCGGCCTTTGCGGCCGACAGTATCGACGGGCTTACCCTGAGTCTTCTCGCTCGCGTGCCGAGCAGCATATTGCTGGTAACAGATGGGGACACCGCCATGAATGGTGAGATGAAGATCGCGCAGGATTATCAGTTCGATGCCCGTCAGCGACTGGTGATCAGTTTGGGTGCACCGGAGGCGGTGGATGTCCGTCTCAATGGACAAAAGGCGAGTCTGCTTGATTCCCGAACAAAACGAGTTTCCAATCTTGAAATCACCCTCGGGAATTATCGCTGGTATGTCATCCCGGATTCAGTTGCTCAGTCCGATTCCTTGACACGGGCAGGAAATCCTCTCCGGGATAGTCTCAAAAAAACTGATGCGGTGAACGGCGAAAAGAAGCCAACCGGCACGCAGGGCGGAAACTCAGGAGCGGGATTGTAATGGCCGGTTTCTCCCTGCGCGGACTGGTTGCTCAATTCAATCTTCATCGGGCACGGGGGAAGATGCCCCAGGTGCAGCACTCTTTCCGAAGTGAACTGCACGGCGTCCGCCGTATGTTGGTGATGCTGCCGGTCGGGCTTCGTGAGCTCACCCTCATCAAGAGTTTTCTCCCCCAGCTCAATGGAATCTTCAAAGGGTGTGAAATGACACTCCTTGCCCAACCCGGCATTGCGGTGACAGATATCTATCCTCGCAAAGGATACGGCCTTCTCACTCCCGGCGTAGATCAGCTCGGTTGGTCGGGGATTCCGAAGAAGACATTTGTCAAACAACTCCAGGATATGCGCTTTGATTTGATCATGGATTTGGCGTTGGAGCCCTCGCCATTCACGTCATCGATTCTGCTCTCATTTCCAGATGCCATTCGTGTCGGGCGCGGAAACTATCTGGGACAGCCGTACTATAATCTCGAAATCAAAACCAAGTACCTGCGTGACGAGAAACATATTTATCGATCTATGATTGAAACACTCGACGCGCTGATGAATAAATCCGCTGCATCTGCCCAGACGGAGACCGAGCAATGAGGAGACAGTCGTGTATTTAAAGCAGCTTGAACTCACCGGATTCAAGTCCTTCCCTCACAAGACAACGGTCAGCTTTGCCGACGGGGTCACTGCTATTGTCGGTCCAAACGGATGCGGAAAGACTAACATCCTTGATGCTCTTCGCTGGGTGCTGGGAGAACAACGTCCTACCCTTCTGCGTGGCGGGAAGATGGAAGAGGTGATTTTCAATGGCACGCGTGACCTCAAGCCGCTGGGGATGTCGGAAGCGACACTCACCGTCATCAACGATCGCGGCGTCCTTCCAACTGATTACCATGAAGTCCAGATAACTCGTCGTCTTTTTCGTTCCGGAGAATCAGAATACCTCCTGAACAAAGTCCCCTGCCGTCTGAAGGATATTACCGATCTTTTTGTCGATACCGGCATGGGTTCCCACTCCTACTCAGTCATTCAGCAGGACATGATCGAAGCGGTCATTTCGGACAAGGCAGATGAACGCCGCTTTCTTTTTGAAGAGGCCGCCGGAATTACCAAATACAAGCAGCGTCGCAAAGCAGCGATGCGAAAACTCGAAGCGACGGAGAATGATTTCCTTCGCCTGCGCGATATCCACTCCGAAGTCCGCAGCCGTGTCTTGTCGCTGCAACGTCAACAGAAAAAGGCGGAGCGATATATTCAACTACGGGACGAGATACGTTCCTGGGAAGGATATCTCGCAGCTCAGCGTCTGAGCGCAATAGATACCGAACGCCGATCCCTTGCCGGTGAATTGCAGCGTGCCAGCGAAGGAAAACTCCGCGCTGGTGTCGAGCTTGATCAGGCAGGTGCGGAACTGGAAGAGGCACGTCGCCAGTTGACCGATCTGACACAACAGGTCAGTCAACTCGCCGATCAGTTGCTCTCCATCAACAGCGCGATACATGAAACCGAACGTGAACAGTCGGTCTTGCAAACCAGGCGGACTTCGTCGCAGGAGCAGATCGCCAAAGATCACGCTGAAATTGAATTGCTGACCCGTCGTGCGGAGACCCTGTCGCAACAACTCCTGGAATCGCAGGGGCGTGTTCGTGAACGAGAGACCGCTCTTACTGCTGTGCTGGAACGAGTCAGAGAGCAGGAGACAGTACACACCACTGCGGATGCCTCCCTCTGGACCGCACGAAGCAATCGTGATCGCCATCAACAGGAACTCGCCGCACTGAGCAATCGACTGACCAGCGGACGAACGGAAGAGACCACACTCAAGACACAAGGGGATGAGATCCGTCAGCAGATCGAGGCCCTGGTCGCATCTGAACAGGTAATTTCTCCTCTGTTGCAGTCGATTCAGGAAAAGGCGCGCTTACTCGACGAACAATTGAGCACGATCTCGCTGGAATTGAACACTGCAGAATCACGCCGCGCCGAATTGCTGGCGAGAATCGAAAAGTTGACTCTTGAGATCGATGACTACTCGCAAGAGCAATCGCAGGTGATGGCCTCCATCGAGGCCTGTGATGCCCGCCGGAAATTGCTCGAAGAGATGATGCTCCACTATGAGGGGCACGAGGCGGGCACAATCGCGACGATGGAACAGCGGGAGCGATGGCCCGGCATCGTAGGAACTGTCGCCGAGACGTTCGTCCCGAATGACGGAATGGAAGCGGCACTGACAGGCGCACTCGGCGAACTTTCCAAGTATCTCATCTGCGACTCAAAGTCGACTGCCGAGTCGATCATCGGTTTTCTGAAAGCAGAACGTAAAGGTCAAATTGGTATCATCGTACCAACTACCGGCACTATAGCACCAACGGTGAAACGTCCCGAGCTCCCCCTCGATGGAATCGTCGGCTGGCTTGATGATTTTGTCACAAGTTCCGAATCGATTCGTCAACTTAAAGAGCTGGTGTTATCTCGTACGGTTGTTTTCCGCAGTGATGTCAATCCCGAGACTATTCTCAATCATCTTCCCTATGGTTTCTCTGCGGTGTCTATGGATGGTGTCTGCTATGCCTCAACGGTGATTCGCGGCGGCTCGGATGACCGCCCGTCCTTGTTCCGTCGTCGTGAGCGTGTCGATGAACAGATTGCCTTGCGCGACAAACTCACCTCTGAACAGCAGAAACTTGAACATCTCAAACAGACCGCGGTCATCGATCAGGCGGCGGCACGCGCTGAATTGACCACCCTCACTTCCCGCTACGACGAGCTTCGCGACCAACGTGCCCAGTGCGATCAGGATCGGGCGGCATTGGTAGCCGAAGAACGGGGACGTCAGGGGGAATTTGATCGTCTTGCCCGCGACAAGGCCGCATTACAACAGCGACTTGATTCGATTCATGAACGGCAATTGTCCCTCGAACTCGACTACTCTGATCTGACCACCCGACATGATGAACTGACGGTGATGGTCAACTCCGAACGTGACAGTTTTGTTGAAGTCGAGCGCGCGGCATCGGTCGCATTGACGGCATTAGCGAATCTGCGTCTGGAAGAGGCCGGTGCACGTTCTCAATTTGAACAGACCGAAACGGAGCTTCGTCATCTGACCGAAGTTGCAGCAGAAATTGACCGGACTCGCACTTCCAAGGAATTATCGATCGCCAACGCGCAATCAAGTGTAGCATATTTCACTGCGCAACTCGCCATACTCGACACCACACTTGCTGAGTCGTTCGCACAGCGTGACACCCTCACCTCGCAGCAGACCGAGTTGCGCGCAGGACAGGCAGTCCATGCCCAGTCACTGCAGCAGATTGAGTCGCGCGTCAATGAGATTCGCCAGTCACGAGAAAAAGCATCTGACACAGCCCACAAACTTGAGTTGCAGGTGACCGGACTCCAGAATGAAGCAAACAGTCTGGTTGAACGAATGCTGACTGAACATGAACTCAATCTTCGCGAGCACACTCCGACTCGACCTGTCAGTGACCTGACTGATGAAGCCGCTGCCGCTCAGCTTGCTGAGCTGCGGGATCGCCTCAAAGGACTGGGGATGGTCAATCTCCTCGCGCTGGAAGAATTCCGTGAGGCAAGTGAACGTGAAAAATTCCTTTCCGAACAGATTGCCGACCTTACAACTGCGCGCAATGATCTCGAAACTACCATTACGAGAATCAATCAGACTGCCAAACAGCTCTTTGATGAAACCCTTGATAAAGTGCGGACACATTTCCAGCGTCTCTTTGTCGAGCTCTTCGCCGGTGGAGAATCAGACGTTCGCCTTGAAAATCCGGATGATCCACTTGAATCAAACATCGAGATCATCGCCCGGCCACGTGGCAAAAAACTCATGAACATCACCATGATGTCCGGCGGTGAACGGGCTTTGACTGCGATTGCACTGCTCTTCTCTCTTTATCTCGTGAAGCCGTCGCCGTTTTGCATCCTCGACGAAATTGACGCCCCCCTTGATGATGCCAACTGTCGCAGATTCCTGAATATCATTCGGAGTTTCTCGAATCAGACGCAGTTCATTACCATCACACACAACAAAATCACCATGGAGGCTGCCGACAATCTCTACGGCGTCACGATGGAGCAGCCGGGAGTCTCGAAACTGGTCGCGGTCCGTTTCACCGGACCGGAACAGGGAGCAGAGATTGTCACCGATGCAGAAGCAGAGACGACCGAGTCGCCATCCCTTCCTGATCAGGATATTCCGGCTTCGATTCGAAAGCGGATGACCGCTGCAGCGAAGGTCGCCGACAAACCGACGATTGCCGACTCGTAGTCTTTTGCTGATCCATGTTTGACAAGTTCAAGAAGCTCGTACAATCGCTCGGCAAGACGAAAGATCAACTTGTCGGGCGTATCACCGAGATCCTCACCGGCCGTAAACTTGATCAATCACTTATTGATGAAATCGAAGAAGCTCTCTTGCAGGCCGATGTCGGCGTACGGGCTACTGAACGACTAATTGAAGAACTTCGTCGGCTTGCGCGACGTGAGAAAGCAGTCGAAGAGCCGGAAGTCCGCGCTGTTCTCGAACGTGAAATCGCGGCGATTCTTACGACCTCGTCCACACCAAAACAAGTCAACGCAACAAAACCTGAAATCTGGCTGATCACCGGCGTAAATGGTGCGGGAAAAACCACGAGTGTGGGAAAGCTCGCTATTCATTTTTCCCGTTTGGGGAAAAAGGTCATGATCGGTGCCTGCGATACCTTTCGCGCGGCAGCAATCGATCAGGTTGCGATCTGGGCTGAGCGATCAGGAGTCGAGATGATTCGCGCACAGGAGAAAGCGGATCCATCGGCAGTCGCCTTCGATGCCGCTGCCGCAGCGCGAGCGCGAGGATTTGATCTGCTTCTAATCGACACTGCCGGACGGCTGCATACCAAGTCTCACCTCATGGAAGAGCTGAAAAAGATTCGGCGGGTAGTTGAGAAGGCCTCCCCCGGGTCGCCGATTCTTTCGAAGCTGGTGATCGACGGCACCACCGGTCAAAATGCACTGCAGCAGGTGAAAGTTTTCACCGAAGCAGTCGGATGTGACGGACTTATTGTCACCAAGCTGGATGGTACGGCAAAAGGTGGTGTGATCATTGCCATTGCCGAAGACTTGAAAGTCCCGGTCGACTTTATCGGAGTGGGGGAAGCGATTGATGATCTCCAGCCATTCGACGCCGCCTCGTTCGCGAAGGCACTCTTCACGACCGAAGCGGCGTAGAAGGAGAGTGTCGGATGCAACAGGCACATCTCACCATCATTTCAATTGGTGCCGATAAGTTCGAGTGGATCGAATCAGGACTTGCCCACTATGAGACATTGCTGAAGCGTTACGCCAAACTGACGCAACTCTCTGTTCCATCTCCAAAAAAGCAGGCACTTGATGCGACGACTTCAAAGCGACAGGATGCCGAACTTCTCCGACCGGTCCTCATCAAGCAATCGTCATATATCGCTCTCACTGATGCCGGACAGTCGTACACGTCGCATACCATGGCAGAGTGGCTCACAAGAACTCTGACTTCTACCGGCGGGAGGCTGAGTTTTGTGATCGGTGGACCGTACGGTCTTGATCAGGAGCTGATTGCCGGAGCAAAAGGGACACTCTCGCTCTCGCCGCTGACCTTTTCGCATCAGTTAGTCCGGTTGGTGCTTGTTGAGCAACTCTTCAGAGCCCTCTCCATCGCCGCTGGCGATCCCTATCACAAATAATCGGGAACTGATTCTTGCTCTCGTTGTGGCATACAAATGGTTATGCCCGCGGGGGGGACGCGGGCATAACCGAGGAAAGATACAAAAGGGGTTCTTGTACTAATTCATCTGTCTTACTTCAGAAGCATCATCTTTCGAGTCTGACTCGTACCGACTGCTTCTACGCGATAGAAGTAGACTCCGGATGCGACGCCGCTGCCGTATGAGTCTGTCCCATCCCACTGCAATTCAATCATTCCCGGATTACTCTGTCCGGCGTACTCACGCACGGTCGCACCGGTGACATCGTAGATCGTCACCTTCCATTCACTGGAGGAAGGGAGACTGAACGACAAGGTCGTGGTCGGATTGAATGGATTCGGATAGTTCGGATTCACCGCAAACCCATTCGGGACCGCTGAGTTGATGCGTACCGCGTACGGTCTACCTTCATAGTCAGCAAAGTCCGCTTTTGAAAGTGAGATCGATCCACGGTCATTGGTGGAAATATTCACCAGTTCTCGCTCACCCGAGGCAATACGGTCGGTGTTCATATCAAACAGGAGGATTCGAAGCTGCGACCCGACTACAGCCCAGTTCATATCCATCTGGTTTGCATCGATGCCAAGTGAGACATCAGTTACTGCTGCCCCACCACTCAGATCGTAGACGAGGAATGCCGCGCCAAGGTCACTTTCGGTCGTGCTTCTGACCGTGAGCCCATTCCCTTCGGCAATGGTCTCGACCGTTGCGGAAGTTGCATACGGATTGAGTTTTGGTATCGGCGGGACATCACCGACGATTACGCGAATCAGGAAGGCAAGATCCGCAACGGTGAGAGTGAGGCCATCGGCATTCACGTCAGTCGCGGCAGTCTGCCCCGGAATGCTGAGCGTAAAGACCGAGATACCATAGATGAAGTAATTACTGAAGAGTACGGCGTCTGCAATCTCGTAGGCAGAACCGTTCAGATTGACATCTCCTCGTGCATCAATGGAATCAGGGTGAATGATGCAGATTCCACCATTGACGAAGTCAATACAGCGTAACGCAGATTCCTTCCCCGGCTGATTGAAGCAGTTGTCCGGCGCTCCGAGGCCGAATGGA
Organism: uncultured Ignavibacteriales bacterium; assembly: GCA_964518635.1. GTDB lineage: Bacteria > Zixibacteria > MSB-5A5 > GN15 > FEB-12 > CAZFGK01. Next base: position 28,788 of record CAZFGK010000010.1, on the reverse strand, counting down.
CGAATATTCTCCGGATAAGTGACATCATTGAACTCATCCCAGATAAGGGAATTGGATGAGTTGTAGATCCGTTTGTCGACAAAGAGGAACTGACCGGTCGGATCAGAAACCGAGTTGTCGGCACAATCGTACCAGATGAATGAGATCGGTACGAACTGATCACCAAGGTTCTGGTCATTCTTGATCAGGAAATCAAGTCGTACCAGCGTACCATTCGGATTCAGCGTCGAATCAGGAGGATGATTCGGACCGTTATTGATTTCAGCGATACCGACGAGGCGGAGAATACCGGGTGGACAGGTTCCGCCACAGCTTGAGCCGCCAAGATTCCAGGTGAAGTATTCCCATCCCTGAATATCTGTCCCAAGTATTGATGCCGTGACAAAGGTCATCGCGGAAGCATCGAAGTTCAGCAGCAGATCGAATCCGCCGATTGGTCCATTCGTTTCGACATTCAGGTCGACTGATTTGCGAACACCGACCGGTGTGCACAGGCCCCAGTCGAAAGAGAACTTGACGCAGACATCACAATCCGGCTTCAGATCAATCTGCACTTCAAGCGTATCGACCGCTTCGTTGCAGCCATCGTATCCACGGATACAGAACTTATAGGTGCCTACAGTATCCGGCACGAAGCAGAGCGTCCCGTTGCCGTCAACTGAACTGAGTTGTCCCGGACCACAGAGTTTGGAAAGGGTTGCGTCCCCTTCGGTGTCGCTGACCGATATTCCGGTGATACAGATCGTGTCGACATCATCTGGGCACCGCTGGAATGACAATCCACTCGTCGGCAAGGTTAGCACCGGGGGCTGGTCTTTGCGTACGGTGACCGACGTAATGCAGGTGTCAACGCCGCAGACACCTGAACCGATCATGCGCAGTTGGTAGGTTCCAGCTGCATTGACCGGCTGGCAAACACTACCACCTGAGTAGAAAGCCGGGGGAGTGACAGTCACTGTCACGCCGGTTCCTGTCACTGTCACCGGTATACAGAGGGTATCAGGTCTTGCAAGACACATGAGTGTGTCGATACTCGGCGGACAGACAATGTTCGGTGGGTCGTTCTTCGTCACCTGCAGATTGAATTCGCAGGTATCGGCACCACACTGGGCGGTTGCAATCACACGTACCGGTATCGTTCCTCCCTGAGTCACGAAGATACAGATCGTTCCCGTCGCCGGATTGTATTTCCCGTTCGGCGAGACCGTGACCACAGCATTTGCAGGCGTGATCGGTACAACAATACAGACCGAATCCGGCTTGCAGATGGAGGCGAATTGGGTTCCGGTCGGACATCCGATTAGTGCCGCAGCCCCCTGGATGACCGTGACAATCGCAGTATCGGCATCTTTCGCACCGCAGGAGTCAGTCACTGTAACGATCAACGTATCGACACCGTATTTCGTCGGCGTGTAGCAGAGCTTGGTAGCACTGATTGTTCCCTTGTTTGCGACGATAGTCTGAATGTTTCTATTCTGATCTTCGATGGTCAGATTGATGCAGATCTCCGGAATGGTGCAGACTGTCAGAGTAGAGTCACGACCGAGTTGCACCACCGGTGGAGTATTGATCGTCCCGATGACCTGCACGGTGCAGGTATCAGTTCCGCACGCACCATAGGCGGTCACTCGAATCGCCCGCAGACCGGTTGAGAGAATCGGGACACAGAAACTGTTACGTCCGGTGACATATGCCAGATTCGTATTCACCGTGATCGAATCGACCGTCGAAGAGACCTGCATCGTGATACAGGCGGTATCTGCTGAGCAGAAGAAGAACTGCTGGATCGGCAGACAGGTAATATCAACCGGTTCCTTAATCTGAACTGGTATATCAATCACACAGGTGTCGCTGTTGCACTGGGCAGAGGCGATCACAGTAATCTTGTAGTTCCCGCTGGTATCCGCCGGGAAGCAAAGCTTGCCGTCGACGAATGATCCGAATGAGGTCACTACACGATAGTTGGTGCCTACAATTGCGAGATCTACGCAGACCTGACCCGGCTCACAAAGAGGAGCAACCTGAATCGGTTGGGTCGGGCAGAGGATCGAGACTTTGTCTCCATCTTCGACTGTCACGCAACCCACCGCGGTGTCGGCAACGCCACACAGGTCAGTTGCGATGACCGTGATGCAATACTGCCCTGCTCCGTCAGGGAGGAAGCAGATGCTGCTCGTCACACTGTCGTATTGACCAATGTTGGTCGTGATAATCACCGGATTACCATCAGGATCACTGAAGGAGATCGGCAGACAGATTTCAGCTGGTTTACACTGACGGACAGGCACCGACGGAACAGTGATCGAAACCGTCGGCGGACGATTCGGCTGCAGGGTGATTCGCATTGTATCGACATCAACCAGACCACAGCTGTCAGTCGCAGTCACGACAATGGTCGAGACTCCGGGCTGCGTATTGGTCAGGCAAATGCGATTGGTGAGTGGATCGTATGTCCCGCCAGTGATAAGAATATTCGAAATATTCTGATCGACATCAGAGATACCGGCAGGGAAACAGAGAGATCCGAAAGCGTCGCAGGCACTCACCGTCGTATCGCGCGGCAAGATCACCAAGGGGCGTGAGTTGGTCGTCACCGAGACGGTGAATGAACAGGTCAGAACCGTTCCACAGGCAGTTGTGACCGAGACCTTGATTGTATTGGTGATGCAACACTCGGAATAGAAGCAGACCGACTGCGTCGCCGGATTCCAGGTCGTGCCGGTGCCGGAGACTGTGACCGTCGCACCCTGCGGAATTCCACCGACGGGAAAACAGAGTGTTTCTGGCTGACAGAGGAAGACGCTGGTATCTCGCGGACAGTCGAGCTTGATACTCTGATCAGTTTCGACATGGACAATGGCAGTGTCGACATCAGTGCGACCACATTTGTCGGTGACCGTCACAATAATTTCGTAGCTGCCAGAATCATACGGAACGAAGCAGATTCCGGTCGCCGGATTCCATGTCCCGCGGCTACTGGTGACGACCACTGCATCCTGTGCATCCGGGTCATTGAATGCCAGTGGCAAGCAGACGGTCATCGGACGACAGAGGAAAATACTCGTGTCACGGAAGCTGCTGATTGTCGGCGGACGATTGATCGTCACACGAATATTCATCGTGTCGGCATCGGTGATTCCGCAGCTGTCTGTTGCGGTCACAATTAAGCGATAGGTGCCGCTCGTGTCGGCATCGAAACAGAGTTCGTTGTCGATCAGATCGCCGAAGTTACTTGAGATATCCAGGACGCCGTCATCCTGAATGCTGACCGGGATGCAGATTTTCTCGGCATCACAAAGTACGCGTGCCGTGTCGTTCGGCAGACTGACTGTCGGGCGGCCATTCACCGTTACCGTCACTCGAGAAGTATCTTCATCAAAGTTGCCGCATGAATCAGTCACACGAACGATGACGGTATAGACTCCTGCACTGTCGATATCGACACATATCGAGCTGGTCAACGTATCGAAGCGACCAATGTTGGTCTGAATTTGATCCAGCGTGTACGGAATCTCGTTCAAATCAACCGGGAAGCAGAACTCACCGGTATCGCAAACTCCGATCGCAAAGAACGGCGGAAGTTCGATATCAGGCGGAGTGGTACGCTGCACTTTTATCGTCGAGATACAAGTGTCGGCATCAAATTCATTCGACGCGATCACGCGAACGACATAGGTGCCGCTGGTATCGACCGGAATGCAGAGCTTCCCGTCGGCAAAACTTCCTGCAGGCGAAACACTCACGGTCACATTTGAGCCGCTGATCGAGATCGGCACACACAGAGTCTCTGCCTGAGTGAGACACAAAGTCGTATCAAGTGAACCGACACAGTCAACTCGCGGCGGGAAATATTCGCCGACATCGACGGTCAGGTCGCAGGTATCCGCGCTGCATTCACTGGATGCAATCAACGTATAGTTGCTCATTCCCTGCTGCGTGACATAGAGATCGAGGATACCCGTCTGCGAGTTGTAGGATCCGGAACCGGCCGGAAGCACGATGACATCAGCACCGGGTGGAGTGATTGCCACAGCAATTGAAATTGTGTCCGGAACCGGTGCCGTTATCTGAATCGGAGCCGTCGGACAGGCGATCTTGACCGTATCACCAGATGAGAATGTGAGATGGACCGTATCTTTCGCCGTCGCACCGCAGGAATCGGTCGCGGTCAGAATGATCTGGAATGTACCATAGCTGTTCGGCTTGAAGCAGATTTCGTTGTCACGAATAAGTCCGAGGGTAGTGCTGACTTCGCGGAGATTGTCTTCCGCATCTGAGAAGGTGAATGGAAGACAGAGGGTGTCGAGATCACAACTGACCACTGCTGTATCTCGCGGCGCGCGAATGGTCGGCGGAAGATTGACCGTCGAAGTCACTTCATAGCTGCACGAGTCAACACCGCACGGACCATAGACACGAACTGTGACTGTCGTAGTGCCGTCACTAGTCAGCGTCAGATCAATAATGTTCTGGTCGAGTCGCTTCACGGCATTGGCGGGAGTGACCACGATTGAATCGACACCGCTACCAGCATTCAATGAGAATGGCACGCTGACAACGGTCGGATAGTTGCAGACAAAAACGCTCGTATCACTTACGCCGCAGGCCAGTCGTGGTGCCTGATAATTGGTCAGTTCGATCTGGAAATTGCAGGTGTCGGCGTTGCACTCACTTGTGCCAATCAGGCGGACATTGAAAGTCTTCGTTCCGAAGAAATCGACCGGTAGACAGAGAGTGTCACCGTTCAATGTGCCGACCGAAGTTGTTAACTCATATCCCTGACCATTGACTGTGAGCGGCAGACAGAAGGTTGTCGCATCACAGAGCTTTTCTTTCAGCGAGGTCGGGCAGGTGATGTCAACTGTTCCACCTTGATTCACCGTCACGATCAGTTTCTTAGACGTCGAGACATCACAGGAGTCGGTGACAGTGATCGTAATTTCAAAGATGCCGAAACGATCCGGCTTGAAGCAGAGGAGTGCTTCCGGTGTCGAAGCGGTTGCTAGTGTGCCAGTCTCTTCGCTTGAGGTTTCACCCAGGCGGGTCGGGTTGGCTTTCATCAGATTAATAGAACCGAGGGTCGTAAAGACCGATTTCAGATTCCCATCAAGATCACCGTAGGAGATCGGCAGACAAATTTCGCGCAGCGTACAGAGTGTCAGAGTTGAATCTTTTCCATCGACGTATGGTGCGCGGTTTTCAGTCGCAGTGACGGTGAATGAACAGGTGTCAGTATTACACGGGCCGAAGACAATTACTGACGTCGTATATTCACCGGCGTTCAGAAGAGGAACACAAACCGCCAGGTTGCTGGTCGGGGACATGAATCCTGCGCCAATCACTTTCACACTGTCAATCGGTCCTCGAATTTCGAATGGGTAGCAAAGCGTGTCTGGACCACAGAGGAGAATATTCTGATCTCCCGGACAGCTTACGCTCGCTGGTGGAATGACCGTCACTGGTACACTGAAGGTGCAGGTGTCATCGTTGCAGATACCGTCGACAATAACGGTCACTTCGTAGGAACCGGAGGTATCGGCAAAGACACAGACTTCCCCGTTCCGATAGACTCCGCCAATCACGCTGACAGAGATGACATCCCCGGTTATTGCAAGCGGCACACAGACGGTGTCACTCTTGCAAAGAACAATTGAAGAAACGGATGGCGAAGCAGCAGCGTCCCCATCGAGGGCAAGACGAGAGCGGCTCGTCACTCGTCTGTCATCTGACGGGCATTCGATCGCAATAGGAATTGATCGTTCGATCGTAACACAGGCAGAGGCAGAATCAGTCACGCCGCAGGAATCAGTTACTTTGATCCAGACACAATACTGTCCGGCTTGATCGGCAGTGAAGCAAAGTTGCTTCAGTTGTGCGTCATATGTTGCCCCGTCAGTGACCGAGATCGATTCGATATTCAGATCAAGATCACTGATCGAAACCGGCAAGCAGATTTCAGTCGGAGCGCACAGTTTGTAGGTCGAATCCGGCGCATTGATCGATACATCCGGCGGGCTATTCTTGCGCGCCGTAACGTTAATCGTGTCAGCATCCGTCGCGCCGCAGGAATCGGTCGCGGTCACAATCAGACGATAAGTCGCGCTGGTGTCGGCAGTGAAGCAGACACGTTGCGTGAGCGGATCATAGCTGCCAAGATTGGTCGTGATCGAGAGGAGATTCCCATTGGCATCGGAGACACCAACCGGCACGCAGATCTGCCCAAGCTCACAGCTGGGGACAGTCTTATCCGGCGGCAGAATGACCAGCGGATTGGAATTGGTTTTGAGCGTGACCGTAAAGGCGCAGCTGGTCTTGCCGCACGGGGTGGTCATCTCGACGACGATGTTATTCTGGATGCAGCAGGTCGAATAGAAACAGACCGCGTTCTTCTGCGCGTCATACCAGACGCCAGTTCCGCGGACATTGACTGTCACGTTGGAAGGAATCGCACCCAGCGGGAAACAGAGTGTTTCCGGCGCACAGAGGAAGATCGTCGTATCACGCGGGCACATGTAGGCAAGCCCCTGATCAGTCTTGACCGTGACGACTGCGGTATCGGCGGAGAGATTTCCACAGGAGTCAGTAGCAGTGACAATCACCAGATGCTGTCCGCTGTCGTATGGGACAAAGCAGACTCGACCATTCACGATACGACCACGATTTGATGTAACGGTGACAAGGTCACCATCCGGATCATTCAGATCGAATGGCAGACAGAGTTCGGTCGGCTTGCAGAGATAGATAAGGGTGTCGGGTAAACCGGAGACAGTGACCGCACGGTCGATTTTCACGCGTATTGTGGTCGTGTCAGCCGCTTCGACTTCGCAATCGTCACGAACGGTGACAATGAGTGTGTAGAGTCCGGAGGAATCAGGCGTGAAACAGACCGCGCCATCTTTGTAGATACCGAAGCTGGTAAAGACATTCGCGATGTTGTCGTCGGTGACTGCGACCGGGACACAGATTTCACGGACGCCGCAGGTGTCGAGTGAGATGCCGTCAGTAATGGAGACCGTCGGAGGCTTGTTGATGGTGACGGTAACATAGGCGGTGTCGACATCAGTGCCACCGCAACTGTCTATTGCACTCAATATGATCTCATAACGACCAGAAGTATCTGCAGTGAAGCAAATACGGTCTCGTGCTTCATCGTACGTACCGAAAGAAGCGAACACGTTTTGAATATCGCCCTCTTGATCGTCAACAAATGCATCTATACAAATTTGTTCGCCAACGCAGAGTGAAAGATCAAGGTCACCGCCGAGCCTGACGACGGGGGGCACACTCTTACGATAGGGGATCAAGATTTCGAGAGTGTCTGATGCGCAACTGTCGCTGGCTATGATGACTACACGATAAGTTCCTGCCGTATCCGGAACAATAGTGACCGTTCCGCCTGATAGGGTACCAATGTTGGTTGAGATTTGAACATTGTCACGATCGACATTTAGCAAAGCGAATCTTGCAAATATCGTGTCACCGTTGCAGACAGGTTCAACCTGTGACAATGTATCCAGAAATGGCGGGATATTAAAATACACATTCACCGCAAATGAACATGTGTCAGAGCCACAATTACCACCACCAATTATCGTGATTAGATATGTCCCCGCGGTGTCGGCATTAAAGCAAAGGCGATTATCAACAATCTGACCGATATTCGAGGTGAGTATCGCATAGCTCGATGCAATACTATCGATGCAAACTTGTCCCGGTGCACAGAGCTTGATAAGCTTATCAGACGGGCAAACCAGTTCTTCACCTGAATTCAATGTCACATTCACTACTGCCGTATCGACATCCTGCACACCGCAGGGGTCAATTGCGGTCAAAATGATTCGATATGTTCCCGAACCATCCGGCGTGAAACAGATTGCGCTGCTATCCTGATTGAATACTCCACCAACAGCAGTGATGACTACCGCGTCATCACTTTCAATCGTGAACGGCACACACAATTGACTGGTGGCACACAGGGTCGTATCGAATCCCTTGATATACACAACTGGCGGCTTGTTCTTAATCAGCGTGACCGTGATCTTCTGCTTGTCAGAAACACCACAGGAATCAGTGACAGTAATGGTTGCTTCATATGTCCCGGCGCTATCAGCGAGGAAACACCAGCTCTCCCCTTCGATTGCCCCAAGAGAGATATTGACACTGCGGACATTACCGTCCTCGTCGTTCACTTTGAAATTCAACGGTACGCAGATTTCACCCGCATCACACCACGTCTGAGCCGGAATCTCTTCAACACTCAACACTGGCGGATGATTGATCCCGACGGTCACTTTGAAACGGCAGGTGTCGCTGCTGCATTCATCAGACCCAGTCAGTGTGAAGACATAGGTCCCGGCTGTATCCGGAATAAAACAGAGCTGACCGTTTGAATTGAAACGTCCAAGTGAGGTCGTTACGTTCTCATAGCTGGATTCAATTTTCGGAAGACAGATTTCACCAGCAGCGCAGATGAAGATCGCCGTATCGGCTGGGCAACTGATCGAACCGTTCGACGGCGCGATTTTGACCGTCACATATGCTGTGTCGATGTCCTTCGCACCGCAGGTATCGGTCGCAGTCAGGATGACTCGATAGGTCCCATTGGTATCAGCAACGAAACAAATCTCACTTCCCTCTTTCACAATCTCACCAATGTTGGACTCAAGCGAGAATGGACTATCGGGGTCTGAGGCCTTGAAAGAAACACAGACCGTCCCCGGTCCGCAAAGGGCGGTATCACGTGGAGCAATACTCACCACCGGTGGCTGATTGATGACGATTGAATCGAGGACCTTCGCGACATCGAAGCCGCAATCACTCGAGACACGAACGACAAATGCGTTCCCGCCGCTCACGGTTGGTGTGTAAGTCAGAAGTCCGGTGTTCTTGTCAATACTTCCCGCTCCGGAAAGCAACTCCCATGTGAGAGGGTCGCCATCAGGGTCTTTAGCGATCAGTTGTAGTTCTCTCTCGACTCCGGGCGAGCAGAGTGCAGCGAAGAAATACTGATCTTCAATTGCTGGCGGATTTCCGAGCGTGACGGTGAATAAGACCGTATCGATATCACTCGATCCATTCGGATCAACTACTTTCCAGATAAAGCGATATTCGCCACTTTGGCTCGGCTTAAAGCAGACGAGTTTTTCAAGCGGAGACTTACGGGCATATGGGGGGAAATTGATCGGACCAGAAAGAAGTGTGAGGGTGAGTCTATCACCGTTATCACTGTCTGTTGCACGGACGGTATAACAAACTGAATCGCCAAGGCAAACGGAAACGGAGGAATCAGCGGGGAGTTCGAGAGAAGGGGAATGTAGAGCGAAATCGTTCGAGGCAGGATTCTCTACTGCGTGTGCATTGCTTCCAACAAGGAAACATGACAGCAGGACTGCGCCACACGCGATCAACCATACCGGAGATCGCAACCACCCGAATCGAATCATCTTTCCTCCAAACGCCGAAACGATGCGCACATTCCATGGTGGAATGTCTCCCCGCGGTTTCGACAGCTTTTTCTGGCAATCCGTTACAGAAGTGATGTCCGCTGCACTCCGGCAGAGGCCAGGTAAGAACGGGACGCTTAAATGGGTGAGAACCCGTAGGGCCCTATACCCGAAAAAGATACCCGAAAACTGGCTTCTGTCAAGGCAGACCACCACTTCCGGGGTACTTGGAGCAACTTCCACGCCAGTCTTCGGAAGGAGATTTATTGGCGTCAATCAGCCACTTTTCGGGGCTGGCACCTCCCACGTCTAACCCGACTGTGAATCGGCTTGCATATCTTGGTCTCGACATCGGTCGAGACCGATTTAGGTCGTTGGTTGACCCAACCTGGCTCAAGGTGAATACTCAAGAAGGTTGATGTTCAATCTCTAATTCCTCGAAATAGGACTGAAAGGTCTACAGGTAGATGGCCAAGAAATTCTCTCCGAAGAAAAACGCTGCGTCGAACAAATCTGACTTGAAAAAGATCGACAATTCCTCAGCGAAAGCTGCGACAATCGATTCCCTTCTGTCCGAGTCTCGCCTTTTCAAGCCACCAACAGAATTCTCAAAACAAGCACATCTGCGTGACCAATCTGTCTTCACTCGTGCCGAAAAAGACCCGGTAAGATTTTGGTCGGAATGGGCGAAAGAACTGACCTGGGACAAGCCATGGAAAACTGCACTCGAATGGAAAGCCCCTGACGCGAAATGGTTTGTCGGCGGAAAGCTCAACGTGAGTGTGAATTGTCTCGATCGACATCTTGAGAATGGAAGACGCAACAAAGCAGCACTCATCTGGGAAGGGGAACCCGGCGACAAGCGCGTCTATACCTATCTAACTCTATACAAAGAGGTCAACAAATTCGCGAATGCCTTGAAAACACTCGGCGTGAGTAAAGAGGATCGTGTTGCGATCTATCTTCCGATGATTCCCGAACTGGTCATCAGCATGCTCGCCTGCGCACGTATCGGAGCGATCCATTCAGTCGTATTCGGTGGATTCTCTCCAGAATCACTTCGCGATCGTATCAATGATGCTCAGGCGAAACTGCTGATCACCGCCGATGGCGGCTATCGACGCGGACAGATTATTCCACTCAAACATGACGCCGATGTCGCCATCGCCGATTGTCCGTCGATTGAGCATGTTGTCGTCGTCAAAAGAGGGGAATTTCTTCTTCGGATGAAAGAAGGGCGCGATAAATGGTATCATCGATTGTTGCAAGATGCTGACGGCTACTGCAAACCAGAATCAATGGACAGTGAAGACCCGCTTTTCATTCTCTATACCTCCGGCACCACCGGCAAGCCAAAAGGAATCATGCACACTACCGGTGGCTATCTCACCGGTGTCTACGCGACAACCAAGATGGTCTTCGATATCAAGGATGATGATGTCTATTGGTGTACGGCCGATTGCGGTTGGGTGACCGGACACTCGTATGTCACCTATGGACCATTAGCGAATGGCGCAACGCAGGTGATCTATGAAGGAGCACCGGATTGGCCAGATCCCGATCGTTTCTGGCAGATTGTCGAAAGCTACAATGTCTCGATCTTCTATACTGCCCCAACGGCAATTCGCGCCTTTATGAAATGGGGGGAGAAATGGCCGAAGAAACATGACCTCTCTTCTCTCCGATTGCTTGGTTCTGTTGGTGAACCGATTAATCCCGAAGCATGGATGTGGTATCGCGAAATCATCGGCGGGAATCGCTGCCCGATTGTCGATACCTGGTGGCAGACCGAAACCGGACACATTCTAATCTCCCCTCTCCCCGGATTGACCACTTGTAAACCCGGTTCGGCGACTCATCCTCTTCCCGGGATTGAAGCAGCCATTCTCGATGGAGACGGAAAAAAGATTACTCGTGGTGGTGGTTTCTTGGCAATCACCAAACCGTGGCCGGGGATGCTGCGTGGCATCTGGGGGGATCGTGAGAGACTCATCTCGACTTACTGGTCAAAATGGAAGGACATTTACTTCCCCGGTGACGGTGCGAAGATCGATGATGACGGATTCTATTGGATATTGGGTCGAGTCGATGATGTGATCAATTCAGCCGGTCATCGGATCTCGACGATGGAGGTTGAATCGGCTTTAGTAGAACATGCCTCAGTCGTAGAATCAGCCGTTGTTGGTATTCCGCATGAACTCAAAGGGGAATCACTCGCTGCATTTGTCACTCTTGGTCCGGGGATGGAGCCGTCTGAGAAACTTGCCGCACAGTTGAAGGATCATGTCGCTCGAAAAATCGGTTCACTGGCGAAGCCGGAGAAGATCCTCTTTACTGCCGATCTGCCGAAAACGAGATCAGGGAAGATCATGCGTCGATTGCTGCGTGATATCGCTCAGGGGAAAGTGCTGGGTGATACAACGACCCTTGCCGATCCGGAAGTAGTGCGTAAGATCAAGCAGAGTTACGAAGAGGATTAATCGAAGGGCGTTGATACGGAGATCATCTTCCGAAGTCATGCTTCGATCCGCCGCGTCGAATCAGCATGACAAGATGTTTCTTCGGTGCCCCAGGGCCCAGTGGGCGGCAGTCGCCCTCGCCTGCTCCATCTTCGAGAAAACTCCAATGATATAAAAAAAGGCCCGGTTAATGACCGGGCCTCTTGATATATCAAGTAAGGAGTAGCGACTACTTGTTGTCGCTTGTTGTCTCTGCCTGTTGACGTTGCAACTGGGCTTCAATGTTTGCCATCTGAGCACGTAGTTGTTCGACCTCTGTTGCAAGTCGGCGATTGTTCTGCTCAACCGCTTCTGCTTTCTCCTCACCTTCGGTGAGTGGTTTGAGAGCTGGAGAGGTCACAATTGTCCCGTAGGATGTGGGAACGTAGAGCAACACCAAACGTGAATTTTGGGCGGTAACACCGGCGGTAGAAGATCCGGCTCCAACCAAATAGAATGTGTGCACGCCCGCAGTCACCGGAAATAAAGCAGTCGTACTCATCGGGATTGCATAATTGCCGGTGATGGCATTGGAAGAAATATACCCTCTGACCTCTGTATTTGCGTCCATCACACCGGAATTTTCAGAAATGCTGATTCTTGCCTGACTGAGTGTTCCGGTGAAGTGAGTCAGGAAGTCGATTGAGCCGGATCCAAATGCAATGATCCAGCCGTCGTCCGGTGCAGTGATCGTACGGATCGTAATATTGGTACCACCCCCTCCAAGTGCCGTACTTGCGTCAAAATTCGAAGCCACTCCCGGTTCGTTACTAAGTTCGGTCTGGTTGATCGCGCTGATTGGCAGAACAGTAGAGCCGTCTCCCGTGGTTTCACCATTCAAAGAAATCGTCGTGATCCCACCAGCATCTCTGAGAAAAACGGATCCGGTGGAGGCGTCCAACTCAACAGTATTTTCATTGGCGATAGAACCGTCATAAAGAAGCAATTCTCCCCAGGAAGGTCCCCAGATTCTGGCCCGTTCATTTCCGGAACTGCTATAGGTGCTTACTCGTGAGCCAGAAGTTTCAAGATCAATTCTGGTCGTTCCGGAAACCTGCAAATCAACATTTCCTGAAACCGCTCCACCTGCCGCACCTTCTAATCCGGCTACGCGACGTGCAAATGGAACCGAAATCAGTTTTGTACGCGGAGTTATTGATTGGCCATTCACGTTAACTGCCAGATAACGAACGGTGTCATCAAATATCGTCGAAGGGAGCGCCGGCATCGGTGCCGCGCCAAGTTCGACTGTAAAAAGTCCGTCGGTGCAAGTGATCGCTTGCGCACCACTTGACCACAAAGACAGCCCAAGAACTGGAGCGTCAGTAATCGTGAATGTCATCATCTGCACACCGTTCAGTGGCACATCAAAGGCATCTGTCGCCCGCCCCTGATAGCTGATGCTATTGGGCGTGACTGCCAAGAGTGAAGTGGCAGACATGAGCAACGCCACGATGAAGGAAAGTGATCGCAACCGAGACATGATACCTCCTAGAGTCCGTAACTGCCGACATGACAGCCAAGAAAGAATGTACCACAAACGAGTAAACATTTCAAGAACAGAGTAGGAGATTCAGTTGTTAGGGAATTGCTAAAAAGTGACGATAGAAGCCCTTCTGGAGCCGAAAAACCCCTTACACCAAACAATCGTTCAGTTCACTGAGGGACTCGATACGGGATCACCCAAGACTTGATGAATAAAAACCGGTCATCCCGAAAGGCCTCGACATAGACGATATTCCAGAGCCTGGTGTTCGGATTTTGTGTTTTGATCGTATCTCGGTACTGAGCATCGGTGATTCGAGTCATGATCGACTTTTCAATCCCAAGTTCGTCTCGGGCAGAAAGCCCGGTGACATAGCGGGTTGAACTCGAAAAGTTGGCTGGCGCACCTTCAAAGAGGATTCGATCCCCCTGAGGTACATTGCGAATGTCCTCAACCAGAATATAATCGCCGATGACTAGATTCCCGGTGTCTTCAACATGCTCTTCAAGCATATCATTGTCCCCCGAGAATACAATCGATCCTTCTACTTCACACCGTATGTCGACTGGCATACGAGCATCGGAAGCAGTCGTCGGCACGGTTCCATTAAAACCCCAAAGAAGCCATCCATACCCCGGATCAGAGCTATTGCCTGCCTTGAGAAACCATCCGTCACGCAGCAGGACTCTCGTAGTGGTGATCACGGTATCGGGCAAACCGGATCGAATTCCGATGGACTGCACCACAAACTCGTCACGAACAAGGATCTGGACCGACAAGATTCCCCGTGCATCAACGGGCGTGTACAAAATAGTGCGCGGAACGGTGTAATCTATCGAACGTGAGTGTGAGATCACACTATCACGAAAGACTGCAGAGAGGAAAGGAACCTGATAGCTGTTTCCAGGGATCAGACTGTCGACACGAAAAAGTTCACGCCCCAGTTCGACATCCGACAGATACTCTTCGATCTGCACCTCTATCGAGATCTTTTCAGCCGTTCTTTTCGGTTCGCAGCCTGTGAGTGCAACAACTATCATGAAAAGACTGACAGCGATGAATATTTTTGCGATTGAAACTCTCACCTTGGTCGTTTTCCTTTTTGCTGTTCAGCGCGGAGTTTGTTGAGTTCGTCACGAAGCACAATGGCGGCATCGAAGTCGAGATTATCCGCTGCTTTCTTCATCGCGCTGGTCAGGAACCCGATCTGGTCTTCCATCGACATTCTGATAAACTGCTCTGGCGCGTCAAAAGTTTTACTCTCCGGCATTTCAGTTCGGCTGTCGGCAAAACTGGTCGCCTGAAGAATCTCATCTCGAGTTTTGAATACGGTTCGCGGATCGATACCGTGCTCTTTGTTGTATGCTTCCTGCTTAATGCGACGTCGATTGGTCTCGTCGATTGCTTTACGCATCGAATCAGTGATCTTGTCGGCGTAGAAAATCACCATACCGTTACTATTTCTCGCCGCGCGACCTGCAGTTTGAATGAGCGACCGTGCCGAGCGCAGAAATCCCTCTTTATCGGCATCCATGACCGCGACAAGTGACACCTCCGGAAGATCGAGCCCCTCACGGAGCAGATTCACTCCGACGAGGACATCAAATTCAGCAAGCCGCAGATCTCTGATAATTTCTGTTCGTTCGATTGCTGCGACTTCACTGTGCAGGTACCGACCGCGGATGTTCAGATTGTCAAAATAATGAGTCAGGTCTTCCGCCATTCGCTTGGTGAGAGTCGTGACCAGAATACGTTCATGGATAGCGGCCCGTTTGCGAATCTCTTCCAGCAGATCATCCACTTGTGTCCGCAGGGGGCGAATTACGATCTGCGGATCGAGTAAGCCAGTCGGGCGAATCACCTGTTCTACAATCACTCCTTCGGTCTGCAGCAATTCGTAGTCGGCTGGTGTCGCCGAAACAAAAACAACCTTGTCGAGCATCCCCTCAAATTCTTCAAAAAAGAGAGGGCGATTATCGAGTGCTGACGGGAGACGAAAGCCATGTTCGATGAGCACATCCTTGCGGCTTTTGTCGCCAGCATACATGGCGCGAATCTGTGGAATCGACTGATGCGATTCGTCAATGATTGTCAAATATTCTTCAGGAAAGAAATCGAGCAGACATTTTGGTCGTTCCCCGGCTTCACGAAGAGTCAGATAGCGAGAATAATTCTCAATCCCTTTGCAATAGCCAACCTCTTTGAGCATCTCGATATCATAGGTCGTGCGGGATTTCAGCCGTTGTGCTTCCAATAGTTTATCGACCCCGACAAAAAGCTCATGCTGTCGATGCAGTTCGAGTTCGATCTTGGGAACTGCGTCATTGAGCGTTGGCTGACTGGTAACAAAATGCTTGGCGGGGAAAATCGCTATGCGAGTGCGTTCGCCGATGACTTCCCCGGTCAATGGATTGATTTCCGTGATCCGTTCAATCTCATCGCCGAAAAATTCAATTCGCAGGGCAGTTTCCCGGTAGGCAGGAATCAGTTCAATCGTATCGCCACGAACGCGAAAGTTTCCACGTATGAACTCGATTTCATTTCGGCTGTAGTGAACATTGATCAGGGCGCGGATCACCGCATCCCGGTCACGTGATTCCCCAACCTGCAAGATAATCATCTGCTTAGCATACTCTTCCGGAGAGCCAATGCCGTAGATGCAGGAGACCGAAGCAACGATGATGACATCATTGCGCTCGAGCAACGAAGAGGTGGCACGCAAACGAAGCCGATCGATGTCATCATTGACTGATGAATCTTTTTCGATAAAAGTGTCGGTGGTCGGCACATACGCTTCCGGCTGATAGTAATCGTAATAGGAGATAAAAAACTCGACAGCGTTCTCAGGAAAAAAGGCCTTGAGTTCTCCGTACAATTGCGCCGCGAGTGTCTTATTATGAGAAATCACCAAAGCGGGACGCCCCCACTGCGCGATCACATTCGCCATGGTGAAGGTTTTCCCTGAGCCAGTGACACCCAGGAGTGTTTGATGGCGTCGTGACTCTTTCAGACCACTCATCAGCTCTTCGATTGCTCTCGGCTGATCCCCTTTCGGTTCATACGGAGAGTGGAGTTTGAATGGGGAGACTTGCGATCCGGGAAAGCGGGGGATCGGGGTACGTCGGATTAGGGGGGCGGAAGGTACAATCGGGGTGGGGGATGACATCTGGTCGAATATAGCAGCGTGTTTCAATTCGGCAATCACCTTGACAATCGGGACACAGGAATTGCGATTGTGAGCGATCCCATTGAGAATGTCCACTTGATCTCAGCTGCGCTATTTTTGCTTGCAATTACCTCAATCCAAGCTCTCCGAACAGAATTTTCGTATAACGGGCTATGACACTATCCCCAGAAATTGCGGAATTCGCTTGCCAGAGAAGAACTTGACGCCGTTCAAATCGACTGGCATATTAGCCCCTTCCCGTCCGAGCAGATCGACCCCACGGTTTCCATACCTGAATGATTCGATGCGTTTTCGTGACGAGAAGTATTGTACGCAAGAGAAACAAGGAGAACCCAGATGTACGCAATTTTCAAGCTTGCCGGATTTCAATTCGGCGGTGCCTCAGGGGACCGAGTTCGTGTCCCAAAGCTCGGCAAGAATGTCGGCGAAAAAATCAGCATCAGTGATGTCCTGCTTATTCGCGGCACCGACAAAGCACAGATCGGAACCCCGTTTGTTGCCGGTGCCAAGGTTGAAGCAGAAGTGGTGGAGGTCGGACAGGGAGAAAAGCTCCTCGGCTACAAGTACAAACGTCGTACGAAATCACGCAAAACCTACGGCCACCGACAGGACTACACCGACCTCAAAATCACACGCATTGCAGTCGGATAAGTTCTCGAATCTTTTCTGGTCACGGATGACTTCCTGGGTGGTGCTCTGCACTACCCTTTTTCTCGTTTTTGCAACTCCGTCACATTCCCAGAATGTCCCCCGTGTCATCCAAATCTCTGTCGAAGGGAATCGGAAGACAACCTCCAGTCTGATCACTGGTGTCGCCGGACTGACCGTCGGACAGCAGTTATCGGCCGGAGTCGTACAAGAAGCAATTTCGCGCCTGTGGGGATTGGGAGTCTTTGATGATGTTCGTATTGAGGCGGAAGAGGTCCCCGGTGGTCTGCATATTTTTGTACTCGTACATGAACTTCCCAAACTGACCGGACTTCGCTACGAAGGAAATAAGCGTCTCAAAGCTGATCGACTCAACGATGAACTGAAACTCGGTGTCGGCGGCTATATCTCCCCCTTTCTTGTCACATCCAAAGCGCAGGAAATTCGCGCGCTGTATGCGAAAAAGGGATACTACCGCGCGACTGTGCAGCCGGCACTGACTTATACTGCTGACTCTTCTGAAGCGACACTTCTCTACAGCATTGATGAACAGGAAAAAGTCAAAGTCAGTGAAGTGCTGCTGACCGGTAACACCCGTGTACCTTCCAAAAAATTGATCGCCAAAATGCGGAATCGTCCTCGAGGATTTCTGCTTTCTTCCACCTTTGCCGAAGACAAATTTGAAGAAGATATCAAGAGCATCGTCACGATCTATCGACAAAAGGGATTTGTCGACGCCGAGGTTCTCTCCGATTCGACCGTCGTCGACACGGCGTTGAATACCATGAAGGTCTACGTGCATGTCTACGAAGGGCCGCTCTTCTACTTTGGAAAATCGACTTTCGCTTCAAACAGCGTCATCCCAACCGACCGTCTTGAGAAAAAACTCAAGTTCAAGGAAGGGGATATCTTCAGTGCGGATCGCTACGACAAGTCGATTTTCGAGCTCTATACCGGCTATCAGGAGATCGGCCATTTGCATGTACGTATCGCCGACATTCGTACAACACGTTCAGATTCGATACTTGATATCAACTATGATGTGACCGAAGGGCTTCCTTCCACCATCCGATTCGTAAACATCGTCGGGAACACCAAAACAAAAGACCGTGTCATTCGTCGTGAACTTTCTGTCTTTCCAGGACAGGTATTTAACCGTGCTCTGCTAATTCAGTCGGTTCGTGATGCGATGGCGCTGAATTTCTTCACCAATGTCGAGCCGACACCGATTGACTTGCCCAACGGAGATGTCGACCTCGAATTCAAGATCGAAGAAAAGCAGACTGCACAGGTCTCCGCTGGTGCCGGATATAATAGTCAGGACAAAATTGTCGGAAATGTCGGACTGGGAATTCCAAATCTCGATGGGAATGGTCAGAATCTTTCATTCAATATCGAATTCGGCGGCACTCGCAACTCTGCTTCCCTCTCCTTCACCGAACCCTGGCTTGCGGGATATCCGACACTTCTTGGGATCGACATCTTCAGCACCAATCGCCGCTACTTCGATGAATACACCGAAGAGCGACAGGGTGGATCGATTCGAATCGGTCGACGACTGAACTGGCCGGATCGCTATTTCCGTGGATCGGTTTCGTATCGACTGGAACGAACGAGGAATCGTGACTTTGATGCCCTCTACAAGCAAGCAAACTCCTACAGACGTACCTTCAGGCGTTTTGAGAAAACAGATGTGAATACAAGTCCAGTTTTCCGTGAGGAATCTGTCGAGACCTTCAACCCCCTTCCCGGCTCGGTTCTGGAATTGGGTGAAGAGTGGAATACGGCATCGAGAATCAGTTTCGCAGTGACTCGCGACTCTCGAAACCTTCCGGAGTTTGCAACCAACGGATCGAGAATCTCCTACTCATTTGAAACCACTGGCGGCTTCATGGGTGGGTTCTGGGACTATCAACATCACCAGCTATCTTTCGCCAAGTTTATTCCCCTGATAGGAAAGATCGCCCTTGCGGCAAAAGTAGAAATCGGTGCAATCAATGCCCCCAAAGGGGATCGCCGGGTTATTCTCTCAGATCGCTACAGCCCGGGTGGAACGGCCTTTGACGGAATCGTCCGCGGCTATGATGACGGCGAGCTGACTCCGGATACGGCATACCGACTGGATGATACCGCTTTCATCTATTTTGGCGAAGATTCGTACAAGAATCGTGTTGAACCCGCCGATTCAATTTTTGTCCGTTCGATTTCCAGTGAAACGAGAGTTCGTGGGAAATACATGTTTGTCGCCAACATGGAGATCCAGGTCCCGTTGGTTACCCGACAGGTCTATGGGCTGCTCTTTTATGATGCCGGTGCAACCTGGCTCAACACCACAGACATCAATATCCCCCGTGACCTCTATGAAGGGATCGGGGCGGGCTTCCGCGTGGTGGTACCGGGGATCGGTACTATTGGATTTGATTTTGGATACCCACTCGATACATTCACCGGACAAGAGAAGAAATTCCGCCCGCATTTCCAGATCGGAACAACATTCCGCTAGGCGAAAGTATCCAGGCAAAGAAGTGCGGCTGATAAAGTAGCGCATTTCAAACAAAGTTTGTACTTGAGAATGAAGATGACGAAGGAGATAGGACAGATGAAGCAATTGATGACCCGTGTTGCCCTGCTTGCGGCTGTTGTTTTGGCGATGGCCTCAACCGGGAACTCACAGAATCTTAAGCTCGGCTATGTCGACGACAACAAGATACAGGCCGGATACAAGGCCTGGGCAAAAGCCGAAGAGGCATTCAAAATCGAGCAAGAGGCGTGGGAAAAAGAAGCAGTCTCGAAGCAGCTGGAACTCGATAGTCTTCTCAAAGAATATGAGAAACAGCGGTTGATTCTCTCCGATGAAAAACGGAAAGAACGAGAGGCCTCACTTCGTGCCAAAAAAGAATCCTACGATGCCTACACGCAGCAGGTCTTTGGGAACGGCGGCACAGCCCAACGGAAAGAAGAAGCACTGCTGAAGCCAATTCTCGAAGCAGTCAACCGCGCAATTGAGGCGGTTGCACTTGAAGAGGGATACGACATCATCTTTACGTTGCGCAGCAGTCTTGGCTATGTCCGACCTGCACTTGATGTCACGACCAAAGTGCTCGCCAAGCTCGATAAGCTTGAGCAGTAGGGCATCATACCGCGTTGATGAACTCGCACGCCTGATCGGCGGCGAGGTGAACGGAGATGGTGCGGCTCTTATCAAGAGTGCCGCGCCGATTGAGATCGCGCGGCAAAGCGATCTGACCTTTGTCGCCAATCCGAAATATCGCACATTTCTTCAAAGTACTCATGCCGGTGCGATCATTGTCGCGCATGGCGAATCTGCTCCCGGCAAAACTCTGATTCATCACAAACAGCCGCACCTGGCATTTGCGCAAGCAGTTCGTCTGCTCAATCCGGTTGAAGCGATCTCGTACGGTCGTCATGCGACGGCAGTGATTGATTCGACCGCTACGGTCGGAAAGGCCGAGATTGGGGCGTTAGTCGTGATCGAGGCAGGAGCGACAATCGGAGATGATGTCGTCATTGCTGCCGGAAGCAGAATTTCAAAAAATGTCAGCATCGGGAATGGCTCCCGCATCGGATCCGGTGTGCAGCTACTCGCAGAGTGCAATATCGGTGAACGAGTGATTATCCATCCCGGCGTTGTGATCGGAGCGGATGGATTCGGCTTTGCGGAATCCCCCACTGGTCTCTACAAAGTACCGCAAGTCGGCTCCGTGCGAATCGGCAATGATGTCGAAATCGGCGCGAATACAACCATTGATCGTGGTGCGTTGGGAGATACGGTCATCGGGAACGGAACCAAGATAGACAATCTCGTCATGATCGCCCATAACGTGCAGATCGGTTCTCATTGCGTAATTGTGGCGCAGACCGGAATTGCGGGCTCAACGAAAATCGGCGATCGAGTGATGATCGCCGGTCAGGTCGGAATTATCGGGCATCTTGAAATCGGCAATGATGTCAAAATTGCAGCTCAATCAGGGGTTGGAAAATCGATCCCTGACGGGCAGACCGTCCTTGGCACTCCCGCGCATGACATCCATGAACAGCGCCGTATACTTGCCTCTTTGCGTCGGTTGCCGGAGATTATCCGCAAGCTCAACACCGAGAGCTAATCGACAAGTCAATCAAACGCGTATCTGTTCCTCTATTTCAGCTACTTTATCCCAGTTCCGTTCCATCTCGATGACATGCTCAAGAACTTTCTCAGTATCACCAAGTTCAGCAGCAAGTCGAACTTTGCAGAGGATTCCCCACTGCTGGCGATTGATTACTTTCCAGGCCGCTAATCGTCCACCCAACGCAGCCGAGGCAGCATTGACCTCGGCGGCAATTTCTCCCATCGGCTGACCAGATTTCAATCGAATAGAATTGGCAAGATTTCCTGTTCCCATCTCGCGCAGGCGGGTCGCGATTTTGAAGGTCGGTTCGGCTGTTCTCGCTGCCGGAAGCATCGCCATGACTCCAACCGCCGTGATCGCGGCGATTCCGGCCGAGATCATATAGGGCATCAAAGTCAGTGCCGCCAACTGCAACTGATTGACCGACAGCCCCACCATTTCCTGATTGATAAAATTGTTCGTGAACAGAATCGTCGCTGCCGAGATTGCAATCGATCCGGTCACCATCATTGCCGCACGTCGATAGAGTGACGGGCGCACATCGAGTGTGCTTGGCAGTGATGGCGTGAGCGTGTCCGATGACATGGAGCCTCCTTGCGCAGGAGTCGGTGGTGATGGAACCTGCGTCTGCATTCTCAAATCGCCAGATTCTCTTGCAAAACGCAGCCAAGAATTCGCACAATCGGTGAGAAGAAAAACTACAGCTGGCAGAATGACAAAAACCCCGGCCGTACAACGACCGGGGCGTCTCTGTTCAGAACTTCCATTCAGACCTGTGCGAAACTAGAACGGGAGATCGTCGTCCCCGCCACCACTTTCACGACCTGCCGAGCTGGTTGCTGGAGCTTCCGAGTCACTTCCGGCCCCACCCCCACCACCGGGACGACCGCCAATAAGCTGGAAACCAGTCACCACGACTTCGGAAATATACTTCTTGTTCCCCTCTTTATCGTCGTAGCTCCGGTTTTCGATCCGCCCTTCGATAAAGACCTCCCGCCCCTTGGCGAGATACTCCTTCATCACTTCGGCCTGTTTCCCCCACGCGACAATATTGTGCCAGGTGGTGGCTTCATGACGTTGCCCATCCTGCCCGGTCCATTTCTCGCTGGTCGCCAATGAAAATTTCGCAACCGCTTTGCCGGAGGGTGTATAGGTGAGCTCGGGATCTTTGCCCAAACGCCCGAGGAGAATTGCTTTGTTGACACTCATGAAAATACCCTTCTTTCGGCTTGAATATGTCCGAATCGAGCCCAAAGGTCAAGGCGGAGGTTGCGAGATGTGATACTAAGCCAAATGTCCGGATTTTCGACTCAAGCTTGTACCAGAAGCGAGTGGTGGCTATGGTAACAGATATGAGTGGAATGATTACCGCCCCCGATCATCTTGAACGAACGATAGAAAAGATCTGCTCCTTCATTCGGGAAATCTCCGCCCGATCAGGACGAAAGCATCTGGTCATCGGGCTATCCGGCGGGATCGATTCCTCCCTCTCGGCTGCATTGGCCGTTCGCGCACTTGGCAATAGTCAGCTCTTTGGGATCATGATGCCGTATCATTCATCCTCCGCTGAATCGTTGACCGATGCGAAAGCACTTGCTGACTGGCTCCAGATCGAAACGACGGTTGAAGCGATCAGCCCGATGGTCGACGCATACTTCGCAAACCGTGATGCCGATCAGCTTCGTCGTGGCAACAAGATGGCGCGCGAACGAATGAGTATTCTCTTCGATTATGCTCACCAGCGAAACGCCCTCGTCGTTGGTACCGGGAATCGAACCGAAATCGCTCTTGGCTATACCACATGGTACGGGGACTCGGCCTGTTCATTCAACCCTATTGGGGAGCTGTATAAGACTGAAGTCCGCGCGATGGCGAAGCATCTTGGCATGCCGAAGAGCATCATCGAGAAAGCCCCGTCGGCAGATTTGTGGTCAGGACAGACCGACGAAGGGGAGATCGGCGTCTCGTACGAAATGATTGATCAGATTCTCGTCGCCCTTCTGGATGATTCTGTACGTAATCGTCGCGGACTCGAAAAGCATTTCCCGACTGTGTCCCTGACTCGTGTCATCGAACTAATCAATCGTCACTACTACAAACGACAGCTTCCTTCAATTGCTCCTCTTTCCAAAAAGCCAATTCCTGAACGAATCGAACTCAGCGAATGAAACGCCCCGGTGAGCAGCGAAAAACTATCGGCGGTGAACTTTTGCTGGTACCAACACCTATCGGAAATCTCAGCGATGTTTCGACAAGAGCGATAGAGGCACTGAAATCAGCCGATGTCATCGCTTGTGAAGATACCCGCACTTCTGGTCGGCTTCTCTCACACTTTGAAATCGACCGACCCAAGATTGCCTATCATGAATTCAATGAACGAGCGCAATCCGGACGCCTGATCGACCGAATGGCACACGGGGAAACCATCGCAGTGATCTCCGATGCAGGTTCTCCGGGAATCGCCGATCCAGCGTATCGAATTGTCCGGGATGCAATCGATGCCGGAGTCCGAGTGACTGCCATCCCCGGTCCCTGCGCGGCAATTGTCGCCCTCACTGCTTCCGGTTTGCCGACCGACCGTTTTTTCTTTGAGGGATTTCTCCCACACAAATCCGGTGCACGGCAACGGAGATTCGAAGCCGTAAAGATGCTTGCGCACACTCTTATCTTTTATGAATCTCCTCACCGAATACAGAAATCAGTGAAGCAAGCACTCGAAGTCCTCGGTGATCGGAGTGCATGCATTGCGCGTGAACTGACGAAGTTGCACGAGGAGTATATTCGCGGCACACTTTCAGAGATCATTGCATCGATTTCAAATCGAACTCTCAAAGGGGAGATCGTGCTCTTGATTGCAGGAAACAAAGATGCTGCTGGTACGGAGACTGACGAGAATGAACTTCAGGAAGATTCCGGAGTTGAAACAGAAAGTGACGAAAGGTAATCTGCATGCTTCCTGAGCTATTTCATATCGGTGAGTTCCCGATTCGTTCATTCGGGCTGTTCATGGCTCTGGCATTTCTCGGCGGCGTGCTCTATCTGCGGCATGTCGCCAAACGTGACAAGCGACCATTCGATCATCTTCTGAATATCGCCTACATCATGATCTTCGCCGGAGTCATCGGCGCACGCGTCTGGTATGTGATCACTCATTGGGTGGACTACGCGGCGAATCCGCTCTCTGCCATCAATCCGTTTGGTAGCAGCGGTTCCGGATTTGGCATCGCCGGATTGAATCTGTACGGGGGGCTCATTCTCGCCCTCGTTGCGACCTTTATCTACTGCCGACGAAATAATCTGAACGTCCTTGATATGTTCGATGTCTTCGCGCCCTCGTATGCCCTCGGCACTGCCATTGCACGATGGGGCTGTTTTTGCAATGGCTGCTGTTTTGGAAAGCCAACTGACCTCCCCTGGGGGGTGACATTTCCAGCAGATTCACTCCCTGCACATATATACGGCGCAGTCGCACTTCATCCGACGCAAATCTACAGTTCGCTCTACGGGTTGATTCTGTTTCTGGTCTGTGGGACGCTTCTGAAAAAGCGACAATTCATCGGACAAGTGGCCGGGGTGATGTTGATGGGAGAAGCGTTTTCACGCTATCTGATTGATCTGTTTCGCTGGTACGAACAGGACATGCTCTTCCCCGGACTGTCGAGTTTCCTGACATGGAATCAAGCGACTTCTATTGGTCTGTTCCTGCTCGGCGTTCTGATCTATCTCTTTGGCAAACGAATACAATCAGCGCAGAGAATCAATCCTGCCTAAGCTGTCGGAAGGGGGGGCAGAACTCCGGCATCACGCATGAGATGTTTGATGTACTGAATCTGTCCGCAGTGTTCAACGAGATGCTCATGGATGTGATAGACCACCCATGCCATGCTGGTCTCTTTTTCACCACGAACTACAATCTGCTGAAGTTTCTCGTCGGTCCAGGTACGCATTATTTTGTGTGATGCCACACGAGTACGATCTAGGTAGTTGTAATAGTCGACTATTGTTTTCCCGCGCAATGTTTCAGGATGTTTCGATCCCTGTTTTGCGGGTAGACCGTCATCATCCCAGCCGATTCCGACCACTTCCGCGACCTTACTTGCGCCATCCGGTTCGAGTGGCATGCCGGAATCGAAAACACAGACCCAATAGGCCTCCGCGACTGCGCAGTGTGCCAGCAGCATTCCAATCGTATTGTGACCCGGATGCGTCTGCCATTCGAGTTGTTCGACCGTCAAGCCCTCAGTCACTCTCTTGAGTTTTGCCAGATGTTCGTCAAGTTGACGAGCCATAAAGCCAACAATTTTCTGAGTTGTTGAATCGTATCCATCGACTTTCGCAAGTTCACGTAACGTTGTAGCCATCTGGTTCTGCTTTCTTTCGTTCCTCGTGCCTAAACGATGGTATAGCCGCCGTCGACGATATACGTCTGACCGGTGACATAACTAGCGCGTGGTGATGCAAGAAACGCAATGACATCGGCGACTTCACCGGGTTGTCCGATTCGTTTCATCGGAGTTCGCTCGGCGACCTCCAGTTTCATCTGCTCATAGTTCGGAAAGACCTTCAATGCATCGGTATCAATAAATCCGCCACAGACCGTGTTCACCGTGATCCCCTTTGCCGCTAATTCAACTGCAGCAAAGCGGGTGATACTCTCAATCGCAGCTTTGGATACCCCTATGGTCACATAGCCGGGGATATAGCGAATCGAACCAAGTGATGAGACCGACACGATTCTGCCCCCAGAGGGCATCATCGGTGTCGCCATCTGGATGCAATTGAGATAAGCGCGCGCGTTGACTGCCATCGATGTATCAAAATCACGATCACTTGCCGAGAGAACATCATTGAAATTTCCAATCGAAACATTGGAAATAAGGATATCAAGCTTGCCGTATTTCTCTTTGATCGATGCAAACAGCTCTTTGACCTGCTCTTCATTCCCCATATTGGCGCGATGGACATGACATTGCACGCCGTACGACTTAATCTTCTCTTCTGCATTCTTGGCATCGTTCCGAGAGCGGAAAAAGGTGATGATCACATCCGCTCCGGCTGCGGCAAGACGTTCGGCAGTGGCAAGTCCGATCCCGCGTGTTCCGCCCGATACAAAGGCGAGCTTTCCCTTCAACTCCATGCTGACAGACTC
Source organism: uncultured Ignavibacteriales bacterium (assembly GCA_964518635.1). Lineage (GTDB taxonomy): Bacteria > Zixibacteria > MSB-5A5 > GN15 > FEB-12 > CAZFGK01. The sequence continues at coordinate 2,247 of CAZFGK010000010.1, read as the reverse complement.
CTTCGCGCAAAAAACTTCGTAGTGCCCAACTGAGTGGATCGACTACACATGGCCGCCACCTGTTTGACTTTTCACATCCTCGGCAAGCTCCTCCAGCCGCACTGGCCAGAAACGCATCCCGAATATCGCTTCATATTTTTTCATGAGAACTTCGTTGAACTCTTTCATTGTCACCGGACGACCAAGCACCCGATCGAGTGAGGTCATCACATTCGGATCAAGCCCGCAGGGCATGACTTTTCGGAATTCATCCAGATCAGTGCAGACATTGATTGCGGCCCCGTGAAAGGTGATCCACTTTTTCACCGCGACGCCTATCGATGCGACCTTCTGCTCCCCAATCCAGACGCCGACACTCTTCTCGCTTCGTGTGCCGTTGACACCAAATTCTGAAAGAGTGCGAATGATCCCCTCCTGAATCATTTCGACAAACCTGCGGACATCCCGACCACGACGGGTCAGATTGAATACGAAATAGACTACCTGCTGCCCCGGACCATGCCAGGTGACATCACCACCACGTTCGATAAAAACCGGCACCACATCCCCGCCAGCAAAATGCTCAGGGTCCCCACTTTTGCCGACGGTATACACTGAAGGGTGTTCCACGAGAATGATTGTATCGCGCGCCATTCCCGACTCACGCATCTTGACCAGCGAACGCTGCCAGCCAAGGACGCGGTGATAGTCAACTCGGCCAAGCTGCAAAAGCCAGCCATGACCGAGGGGACGTTGGATATGGTGCGACATCGTTCTCCGATCAGCGCAGATGCATCAGCATCTTGCGTCCGTCGGAAAGCATCTCATGGATGCGATGCAAAAATTGCACGGCGGTATGTCCGTCAATCAGACGATGATCGAACGACATGCCGAAGTTCGAGATATTCCGAATGACAATCTGATTGTTCACTACCCACGGCTTCTTCACAATCGCGTGAATGCCAAGAATCGCGACCTGCGGCTGTGAAATAATCGGTGTCGATCCGGTCGCGCCAAACATGCCTGCATTGGTGAGTGTGAATGTCCCATCGGCGATATCATCCGGGACAAGTTTGTTGGTGCGGGCTCTCTCACCGAGCGAAGCGATCTCGACCGCCAACTCAACGATAGTCTTCTTGTCGGCATTCTTGATGATCGGAACGATCAGGCCATCCTCACGTGCGACGGCTATACCGATGTTGATATAGTTCTTAAGAATGATCTCGGTATCAGTCAGTGATGCATTGATCGTCGGATATTCACGCAGCGCAACTGCCGCGGCTTTCACCACAAACGGCATGTAGGTGATATTAGCGCCGTAGGTTTTGATGAAATCATTCTTGATTTCATTGCGGAACGAAACAAGCTCGGTCATGTCGATCTCTTCGAAGGTCGTCACGTGCGGCGAGGTATGCTTCGACTTGACCATATGATCGGCGATGAGCTTGCGCACTCCGGCGAGTGGCTTGCGAGTCTCTTTCAAATCGGGTGGCATCGGCGCGAAGACCGGAATCTGCACCTGTACGAGTGGCTTCGATGGTGCCGCAGACATCGTCGGCAATGTCGGCATTGCGAAGGTCGGCTGCGCTGGAGCAGGAATCGGTCCAGCGCTGAATCCGGCGGATGATGAGCGACCATCGACGGTACGCTTCACATCTTCAGCGGTCACCATTCCATCTTTGCCAGTCGGAATGATGTTTGAAGGATCAAGATTGTATTCGCGGATCATCATCCGAATCTTTGGCGAGATCTTTCCTTGCCCAACAGCAGCAGTTCCCTTCACAGATGGGGCTGCAACAGGAGTCGGTGCTGGTGCGGCTGCTTTCGCAACGGGCGCAGCTGCAGCGGGTGTAGATGCCTTTGCGGCGGCGGGAGCAGTCGCAGAGATATTCGGAGCAGCACCACCGTCATCGATAACGGCAATACGTGCACCAACACGAACTACCTGCCCGGCTTCTGCAAAGATACCGGCGATAGTTCCGTTCGCCTCTGAGGGGATTTCGACATTGACCTTATCGGTCATCAATTCGACCAGCCCCTGATTGAGAGAGACTTTGTCGCCGATCTTTACTTTCCATTCGAGGATGGTTCCTTCGAGAACCGATTCTCCCATCTGAGGGACTACTACTTCTGTGGCCATGCGAAATCCTTATCTCCAGTATCAAATTTTCGTTGTGGAAAGGGGAATAAAGGGGGGTAGCGTGGGGGAGTCAACCCAAAGTACGAGAGGAATTTCCGCCTCTAACTGATTGCACCGGAATGGTCTAG
>CAZFGK010000009.1:0-107455 GCA_964518635.1 uncultured Ignavibacteriales bacterium | reverse complement strand
GATGAACCCTCATTCGCCTGATCCGGAAAGAAGGGGTTATTCAACAGACCCCGAAGGGTGGGGCACCAAAGAGAATATCTCGCACCCGAAGCGGGAGCGGGCCACCGAGGCGCAAGGATTTCTTGTAGGGCACGTCCCGCTTCGGAACGTGCCATCTTTCACATGATTTGTCTGAAAATAAAGAGGCCGGTTCGGAAGCCGGACCGTCCCTACAAGAGAAGACCAAGATGAGCTCCCCTCCTCCTCGATCCCCCTGAAATCCTCCCTCTAAGACCTTTTTTCAGCTTTTTTTCGCTGACCCCTTGACTACTGTACAAATGTACAGTATCCTGCCCTTTACCTGCGAGTTGCACCGCGCAGGAAACAGCAAGGAGTTGTTGATGTCACACGCACAGAATCTTTCCTCCGTTCCGGCCATGATGCCGACCGTCTCCACGGTCCCGCTTTTCAATGGCTTCTCAGTCAACCCCACCGATGGAGACTGGTACCTCTATTCGTGGCGTGATGAGCAAAGCCATCGTTCGAGCGAACGAACGGAAATCTGCTATCTGAATTCCGGCACCTGTCCCGAGTGTGAAAATGGAATCGTGCATCAGGGGGGCTGCGAATTCTGCCCCGGTTGCGGCTGGTCGGCCTGTGGCTGATCGGCGACTGTCGGCGGTTTCAATCCCGCCGGCGCGATCATCTGGTCCACTGATTTCTGCACCGCGATCATTGCCGCGGCTGCGACCGGTGCGCCTGAGCCGACGCAAACTGTCGGTTTCATCCTCCGGCCACACTTTCCACACGACAGGGGCATCTATGCAACAGCTACTCGGACGGTACGGGCTACCGTCATCTATTCTCGATCGCTGGCGAGATCGTCAGGGGGGATCACTCCTGCCGATTCAGGAAGCGGCAGTCCGCGCCGGATTATTGCAGACACCACCGGTCAATCTGCTTCTCACGGCGCCGACCTCAGCGGGGAAATCATTCTGCGCTGAGATGGCCGCCTTGGCGGCGGTGAGTCGTCGCCAGAAAGCATTGTTACTCGTTCCGCTCAAAGCCCTCGCGGAAGAACGTTATCGTCAATTGCAGTCGACCTATCAGGATCTTGGCGTGCGAGTGATGATCAGTACGGGGGATCATAGTGATGCCGATCAATTACTGCAGCGCGGAGAGTTTGATATTGCGGTGCTCATCTACGAAAAACTTGATCGCTTGTTAACTCAGCGGCTCGATCTGCTCGGTCGGATCGGGTTGATCGCGATTGATGAACTTCAGATGCTCGCCGAACCGGGGCGTGGCGCAATTCTCGAACGGTTGCTCGTCAAATTATGCAGTGCGGAGTATCGTCCCGCATTGCTCGGACTTTCGGCAGTGATTGGTGAATCATCGGCACGCCGATTGAGTACATGGCTGCGCGCCACCTGGGTGCATGATCATCGCCGCCCGACCGATCTCTGGCGAGGAATCGCCGGAAACGGAGAGGTTCGTTTTCGCTCCGCCAGTGACGGACGTGAACGGCAGAGTCGATGCAGTCTTGAGCTTGATCGCCTTGATGGCACCAGCGAGAGTGATGCGCTCGTTGATTTTCTCGCGACAGTCGAAGTACCGACACTGGTCTTTCTCAAATCACGGCAGGATACGGTCGATTGTGCACGTCAGTTGGCTGCGCGTACCGGCTGGGGGGCTTCCTCGACCGCACTCGAATCTCTCGCTGATGACGAACCGTCGGCATTGTTGCATGCGCTTCGTCAGGCGGTACGTCATGGGGTCGCTTTTCATAATGCCGATCTCACCTTGTCGCAACGGCAGGGGATCGAGCAGGCCTTTCGCAAAGGAGAGATTCGTGTGCTCTGCACGACGACAACTTTGGCAATGGGGGTGAATCTTCCGGCTGATCTGGTCGTGCTTGAGACGCAGAAATATCAGACCCCGCGTTATGGTGGTCGTCCGGTCCTTGCGCCGATTTCACGGGTTGAATTTGAAAATATGACCGGACGTGCCGGACGACTGGGAGTCGGCGCACGGGATGGGGAAGCGATGATTCTCGCCCGCAATGAACTCGAACGGGAGATTCTCTGGAGTCATTATCTCGCTCCGCCACCGGAATTGCAGTTGGCATCGGCATGGCAGAGTCTTCCTGCCGAAGACTGGCTCCTTGATCTGATTGTCGCAGGGGTCGTGATGTCACCTTCCACTCTCGCGCAGGTGAGTGAGCGAAGTTACGGCTGGTCGGAGAGCAGTGGAGTTGCCGCACTGCAGGGAACTCTCCCGTGGTTGGTTGCGCAGGAGTTAGTGCAGGTGACGATTGATCCGCTCACTCAGTCGGAGCAATGGTCGGCGACGGTTCGTGGTCGGGTTATTGCCGAAGGGGGATTGCAGATCAAAAGCGCACTCCGTTATGAAGCATCTCTTGGCAGAGTTCATCCGACCACACCATTTGGCTATCTCGCCTTGTTGGTTGCTGATGCGAGTATACAACTGCCGCCGAGCCCGTTGTCGACTGCGGAGTATCGTGATCGTCGCTGGTCACGTGCGCTGCTGGCAGCGGATGGGGAAGCGCAGGATGCCGTAGCACTGGTCACCGCCGATCGACTGCAGGGTGGGCTTGAGTATGACACCGTCGCACGAATCAAACTGCTCTTCGCTTTGCGTGACTGGATCGCGCTGACTTCGGCGCAGGAGCTGGAGCGACGCTATCATTGGCCGCTTGGACAGTTTTTGCATCTCGGAGAACAGCTCGGGCATACCGCTGCCGCGCTGTTGACCATCCTGCGCGCAAAAGAACAGAACACACCATCCGCCCCGCTGTTGACTGATCTGATCTTCTCTCTTCGCACCGGTCTGCCGACTGCGTATCGGGAGCTGGTTTGCGCGGTGCCGCTACTCACTCGTCGCGATTGTCAGCGGCTGCATGGGTCGGGAATCACGACTCTTGATCAACTGCTCGGACTTCCGGTCGAGATGCGCAACTCTCTATTGGCTCATACTCCGGCGCGACAGTCTGCGTTGGAGACCATGCTTTCCTCTTTCTCCTCTTCCTTTTCTTCAACTGAGATGAACAATACCCACACACACATAAAGGAGCCTGCTATGCCTGCTCGCACTTTTCCCCGACGTTCTCCTCTTCCTACCGGAGTGATTCCGCAACGACTGGTGATTGATGGTCGCCCGGATGGCGAACGCTTTCTGATTCTGGTTGATGACCAGCCGGTTCCATTGACCGGGAAGTCATTTAAGTATCTGACCAAACTGGCCTGGGCGCGCCAGCAGAAGGATGGCTGGATATTCAAGGATGACCTCGAAATCGGTTTCAATCAGGCCCGCTATCTCTATCGTATGAAACAGGAACTGAGTGATGCCCTCGGGGATGCCTGGGAGGTGGTCGAGAATAATCGCCTCGGCTCCTACCGTCTGGCTATCGATGGTCAGGGGCTTCAGTTTCGAGGCGAGACTCTCGCTCAGCATCCCGACTGGGAGGTCAGGCAGTTCTTCGTGAATAATCAGCCAAGCAGCCCAGCTCAGGGGACCGGACGTCCGTCGATCTCCCAGCCGATCCCTTCATCGGTTGGCCTTCCTCAGCAGTTTGGAGGGCTCTGAGTCGGGAATTCCCTCCCAAAACTCTCGGTAAGGGGTTCCGGTAAGAGGTCGATAATAAAGAGCAGGATTGAAACGGGCAGGAAAGAAGTGCCCGTTTCAGTTCGCTCTACCAATGATAATTAAAAGCCGCTACCCACTTCCAACGACTGCCTCAGATGAGCACTCAAGTGCCCCGGTCTTGCCCCTCATGACCGGGGTACTCTTTCCGGGGATGACCTTCACCGTCCAGATCGGTCGACCGGAAAATCTCGCCCTTTTGAACTACTGCCTGAAAGAGGAACATCAGTTTGTTGCCTCCCATACCCACGCCGAGATCGAAACTAAAAATGATCTCCCGCTGCATCAGGTCGGGACACTCGCGCGCTTCCGTGATGTCCGCGAAGGGCCATCCGCCACTAAATTGGTGACGATCGAAGGAAGCCAGCGAGTCGCGATAGATTCGTTTATTGCAAGAGAACCGTTTCTGAGCGGATCGATTCGACTGTTCAATCAATCATCGAATCAAGAGCATACAAAAGGGCTCAAAGCTCGAATTCAACAGGTGATCAGTATTGTCAAAGAGATCACTCATCTTGATCCCGCCTATTCACCGGAATTGTCCCGCGTGTTGGAACTGAACATGGAAGAGCCGTCGATGCTGGCCGATCGCATCGCCTCGACCTTTCATTTTACGCTCGGTGCCAAACAGGAATTGCTCGAAGCCTTCTCACTGGAACTCCGCTACGACCGTCTACTGCATCATCTGAATCTCGAACTCAATCGAGTCGCAACCGTCCTGAGTATTAATGATTCGGTCAAACGGCGTATCGAGGATGAACAACAGAAGCAGTTTCTTCGGCTGCAGCTCAATGAGATTCGTCGTCAACTTGGTGATGACCTCAGTGAAGAACGGGAAGCCGCGCGCTGGCGGACACATATCAAGAGTCTCAAGAATCTACCGGAGGAAGTCCGCTCACGTGCACAGATCGAGATTGATCGCCTGAGTCAATTGTCGCCGGCATCGGCAGAATTTGGTGTGACGAAAAGTTATCTCGACTGGTTGACCAACCTGCCGTGGGGAAAGGTCGGTAACGGGGATGTCCCGATTACCGAAGCCAAGAAAATACTTGAACAAGAGTACTACGGTCCTCAAAGTCTTCGGGATCAGATTCTGCAGCGTCTCTCCGTGCGTAAACTCACCGGCGGAACTGATGAATCTCCGACCCTGTGCCTCGTTGGTGCACCGGGGACAGGGAAAGCCGCGCTGTCACGAGCTATCGCGCGTGCACTAGGACGAGAATTCATACGCATGTCTGTCGGCGGAATTGGAGAAGTTGGAGAGATCAAGGGAACGGGGCGAACCTATTTGGGTTCATTTCCGGGACGATTTGTACGTGCCCTGCGTGAATGCCCGACCTGCGATCCGGTGATCCTGATCGAAGACATTGACTATTTCAATCTCGATAACGATTCAAGTCTGAATATGGCATTGCTCGAAGTTATCGATACTAGAAAGAATTCGCGTTTTCTCGACAAGTACCTCGGCGTCCCGCTGGATCTGAGTAAGGTCTTTTTCATCTGTTCGGTCCGTGCCTTTGAAGAGATTCCCGAGCAATTCGTACCACGGCTCGAGATCATTGAGTTACCGGGTTACATTGAGCGGGAGAAGATCGCCATCGCGCGAAAGTTTATCATTCCAAATCTGACCCGAAAACATGGGCTTGAGAAGACTGATATTCGATTCACTGACGACATTCTCTCCCTTCTGATCGGGCGATACACGCAGGAAGCGGGGCTGGTTCAGTTCGCACAACAGATTGAAAAAATCTGCCGACGTCAGGCACTGGATAAATCAGAGGGGAAGAAACGTCACGTACAACTCACTGAGAAAGACCTGCCGATCAATTTGGGAACTCCGCCGTTTCAACCAGAGAAGCCGGATGGTCGCCCCGAAGTCGGCACTGCCACCGGGCTGGCCTGGACTGGTTCTGGTGGGGAACTCATGTTCATCGAAGGACTAAAAATCAAAGGGGACGGTCAGATTATCACGACTGGTTCGCTCGGTGAAGTCATGCGAGAGTCGATTCAGGCGGCCTACTCCTACGTTCGAGCCAAATCGGAAGAACTCGATATCGATCTGGCTGAATTCAAAGAATCAGATGTCCACATTCACTTTCCATCCGGAGCCATTCCAAAGGACGGCCCCTCGGCTGGTATCACCGTCTCGCTCGTGATTGCATCGGTCATGTCCGGTCGACCGATACGATCTGATATGGCGATGACCGGCGAGGTTACTCTTCGTGGAAAAGTGCTGGCAGTCGGTGGGGTGAAAGAAAAGGTCTCTGCAGCCCATCGCGGCGGACTTGCCGCTGTCGTCCTGCCTAAGGGGAATGAGAAGGACCTGAAAGATCTTCCGAAAGAGATCGTCAAAGGGCTGACGATCCATTTCATCGAGCGGGTGGACGAGCTTTTTGAATTGTGCCTTCTTGAAAAGCCGAAGTCAACGAAACGAACACCTTTTGAGAAAATGCTTCGTACTGAGTTGATGAAAATGTCGAATTCGCGCGGGAAAACAGGGAAGAACAACGGCTCTGCATCAAAAGAACGTCGCTCGCATGTGAAGCCGTCCGGGAAGCGTCCAGCCCGTCGATCCTAGTATTTCGATCAATCAAGCTCAGTACTCCGATCACTGCTTTTCCGTTCACCGGTTGTACGGCTGATTCTTCCGTAATCCCTCATCAAAGTTTCATCGTTTTAGAGAAGTTCCTAACTCTAAGTCACACACTGAAATCTTGACAATCTAACAACGATCTGACTATCATTCATGAAAGCGGATTGGGGTTTCGCTCCCTTTCTGCTCAAAGACATCATGCCTGTTTCTCCGGTCTTTCTGTAACGATTGCACTGCAATGACATTCTGAAGAAGTTCGCATTGCTTGAGCATGAGTAGGCAGAAGGATTCGGGTGGCTGGCTACATTCACGGATGATGGAGGTATCAAATGCAACGATGGTTGGTCGTCGGGTTGGTCGTTGTCGTTCTTTCGGCATTGAGTACGCCGACTGCGAAAGCACAATTTACTCAAAGTCCTAATGATCTGGGGGCGGCAGATACGGTTGAAATGGTGATCACCCTTCGGCCGGATGTTACCACCAACAAGCGTGTTCTTCAGCTTGATCTCTATGTCTTCAATGACGCAAACAATGTCGCCAGCGCGAGTATAGGGCACGGGTGGCTCAATACTACGATGCGTATGGATAGTGCATTCGTCACCCCACTGACGAACTCGGCATTCAACCTGAGTACCTTTCTCTTTTTCGCCAATAGTATCGATTCCACAAACAAATATGACCGCTTTCCGTTTGCCGGCGCGCGCTTGACCGGAAACGGCGTTGCGCTTGGTCCGACCCGCCGTTTATGGGCGAGATACTTCTTCTCTGTTTCGAGCTGGGCAGGATGTGACTCGATAGCAGTCGACACCTTTACCTACAATGCAGGAGTCACCTATAAGTTTGTCGACAATCTCAATCGCTCCTATGCCCCGTTCTGGAAAACGCGCGTATTGGTGCGAGATACTACCTGTGTACCGCCGGCAAATATTCTGATCAACCCCGATACACTTGTCTTTAACGCGACTGTTGGCGGGGGGAATCCCACGAATCAGTTTACAAGCGTCACCTCTAGCGGTGCCCCCCTGAGCCTGACTCTTACTGAGTCGATTCCATGGCTGACAAGAAGCCCGGGTGTCGGTACGACTCCTTTGAATGTCAACATTGGAGTGACGATTGTCAGCCTTGCGGCAGGGACCTACTTTGATTCAATTCAAGTGACCGCGCCAAATACACTGAACTCTCCTGAATATATCTACGTTCAGTTGAATCTCGCGGAGCCAGCACCAACGCTGAGTGTGACTCCAATGTCCCTCAATTTCAACGCTTTGATTGGACAACCACTCCCTCCTCCTCAAATTGTAACCGTGAAGAACGTTGGCGGTAACACACTCAACTGGACCGCGACCAAAAGTTCAGCCTGGTTATCGATTAGCCCATCAAGTGGGATTGATTCGGGAGGTATATCGGTCTCAATCGATACCACTGGCTTGTCGGCCGGCGATTATTTCGACACCATCGTTGTGAGTGATCCGGCAGCGACAAATAACCCAAAAACTGTGACCGTCAAGCTGTCGCTGGGAACCAGTTTGCCGACTATCGAAACAGATTCCTCGACACTGGTCTACATTGTGAATACTGCCGAGGGGATCATCTTCAGTCGGTCATTTGAGATTCGCAATGCCGGAGTAGGCAGCCTCACCTACAATGTGACTGAAAGTTCAAGCCGTATTCTCTCACTCACGAACCCAGGCGGATCCGCTCCGGGTACGGTGACATTGAACTACAAACTGGCGACAAATGCCAATGGGCTGAACTTCTTTGATACGGTCATGATCACCTCACCTGAGGCGGTGAATTCGCCGTATATGCAGATCATTGAACTGCGATGTCGTACAAATCCGGCTGTTGTTCGATTCGATCTTGATACGGTTTCGCTTCAGGTGTTTGAATGCCAGCAGGGGAGTGTCGATCTCCCATTTGTGCAGTTTCAGGTGCTCAATCAGGGTTTCGACAATCCGATGGAATTCACCCTGAGCACGAGTTCAGACTTCTTTACTCTTGATCGGCTCAATGGTGAGGCGCCAGATATTTTCACGCTCTTTGCGCTCGATGCAGGTCGCCCAGTTGGAACGTACTATGACACGATCATTGCTTCAGCAGTCGGTTCGATCAATAAGTTCGATACGCTGTATGTGAAGTACGATGTGGTTCCCGGCACGGTACCTTTCACTTTGCTACTCGATCGATTTCAGTTGGTCGTGCCGTATCAGGAAGAATCTGGCCCTCAGAGTGAAAGTGGCGTGAGCATGTATCGTCCTGCGGGAGGATGTGCGAACTGGAAGATTACCGAAAATGTCGATTGGATTTTCCCGGATGACCCGGATAGCGGCTCTGTACCAGCTGATTTTAAGATCATTATAGATGCCCCCGGTTATGTATTCGGTGAATATCCCGATACGATGATTGTCACTTCACCCGGCGCGTCGAACAGCCCAATCAAGGTGCCGGTGAAGCTTCGTGTATGGAGATTTCATGGTGATCTCAACTATGACTTGAGTCTGGATATTGCAGATCTGACTCAGTATGTCTTCTTTCTGTTCATGTACGATCCGATCTGGAATCCGCAACCCACTCTTCTGGTTGCTGATCTGAACTGTGATGATTCCATCGATATTGCAGATCTCACCTATATGGTTGAGTATCTGTTCGTGGGTGGGCCGATCCCCTGCGGGAATCCGTACTAGCCCCCGACTCAAACTGGAAACAGTACGCCCCCGGCTCAACCTCGGGGGCGTTTTTTTATTCCGCTGAGCCAGGTATCTGGGCCTCATTCGATCTCATTGATTTTATAGAGGGAAATCTGTACCCTGTTGGTCTATGCAGCAAGCGACTATCACAGAGAATCAGACTGGAAAGGCCGAGAGACCGCACGTTCGAACTTTTCACATTAGCACCTTTGGATGCCAGATGAATGTTGCGGACTCATCGACCCTCTCCACTAGTCTCACCACTCGTGGCTACCGACGAGTAGCCGATGAGACCGATGCCGATTTGATTATCCTGAACACCTGCTCGGTCCGTGAACGTGCCGAAGAACGGGTCTACGGTCGTCTTGGTGATATCTATCGTTACAAGAAGGACAGGCCGAATCTTCAGGTCGCGGTCGTTGGTTGCATGGCCCAGCGGCTTGGAGCGACCCTTCAGGAAAAAGTCCCCCATGTAAATTTTGTGCTCGGGACTGATCGTCTTTTTGAACTCCCCGACCTGCTCGAAGGGAAAGAGGGGACCGCCTCGATCATGACTGCATTCGGGCATGAGAATATGGATATGATTCTCCCGGTGCAGGAGACCCCCCACAGCGGATACATAACCATCTCACGTGGCTGCGATAATTATTGCACCTATTGCATCGTTCCGTTTGTTCGCGGTCGTGAACGATCACATTCACCGGACTACATAGTCGAATCCATCAGGAAAATGAACACCGAAGGGGTGGTTGAGATTACCGTTCTCGGACAAAACGTCAATTCATACCGAGCAGAAGGTGTCGATTTCCCGGATCTACTTCTTCGCATTGCGCGAGAGACTGAGGTCAAGAGAATACGCTATACGACCTCACATCCGAAAGACTGCACAAAAAAGCTTATCCATGTTATGGCGCAGGAGCCGCGGATCATGCCCCACGTACATCTGCCGGTGCAGTCAGGGAGCAATCGGGTGTTGCGCAAGATGGGTCGATTCTACACGATCGAGCACTATCGTAAGATCATCGACTATCTGAAACTGCATGTCCCCAATGTTGCGCTTACCACAGATATCATTGTCGGATTCCCGAGTGAAACTGAGGAAGAATTCCTGCAAACACTCGATCTTATCCGAAGCATTCGCTTTGACTCTGCTTTCATGTTTCGCTATTCCGTTCGCCCGGGTACGGTAGCGGCGAAAGAAATGCAGGATGACATTCCGGAAGAGATCAAGATCCAGCGCCTGAATCGACTCATCGGTCTGCAGCATCAGATTTCGTATGAATTGAATCAGGCGTTAATCGGTACTGAGGAGCTTGTTCTGATTGAAGGGGGATCCCGACGCAGCGAGACAATTCTCCGTGGGCGCACCCCTCAAAACAAGACGGTGCTGATTCCGGATGCTCCCTTTGTGCCGGGGGAAATTGTCCCGATCAGGATTCTCGCCGCAGATGCTTTCACCCTTCACGGGACCTTTAATCAGTCGGTCGTCGCGGCATGACTCTGTTCCTTCTCGGAATAACGGTCTCGGTCACCCTCCTTCTTGCCCTCCTGGTCTATGCACGACTGGCTGGACTCTTTCCCTGGCAGACTATTTTTGACTCCGAGAAACTGATTGATGCGAAAATGACTGGCGCAGCTCGCGGCTGGTTCTGGTTTGCTTTTTTTCTCCTCTTTCTGGTCTGCTGCTGGACAGTAGTCCGGCTTCATCCTGAGTATCATGATTTCTTTGTCATCACGGCCTATCTTCCGATAGATATTGCTTATCTGGCTGTTTTGATCCTTACATGCGGAGTCTTACTTTACTCCGCACATAATCTGTTTCGTTTGGGACAAGATTCTATTCGAGATCTGTCATCTGCGGGTAGTCGGGCATTACTGCTTCGTCAGATGCAGATCAGTCGCAGTGGGAGGATTCCAACTGCCGAACTCTCTCGTCTTTTTCTGCAGCAGGTGGTTGACAAATTCGAGTGTGACGGAGGCGCGGTCGCGTTACACACCAAAGGAAAACATCCGATTCTCGCGACTCATATCGGACTGTCGAGAGAGGAAATCGCCGCGTGGGAGGAGGATGCCGATGCCCATCGATTGATTCGCAATCTCGCCCTTCGTGAAGATATTCAACGCATCGTCGGAACCCCGGGTCTTGCCGGAAATAGTACTCGGTATGATCTGGTTGCGATCACTTCAGGTGCTGAGTCTTGCGGTTTGTTGATTCTCAAGCGTAATCAGAAAACTGATCTTGATCGCCCTTCAAGCCAAATTCTTCTGTCGGTGACTGAATGGCTCGGCGAGCGAATCACTCTCTCTCAGCGGGAACGTGAAGTTCACGACCTTCGCGAATCAACGAATGCACTGACAACACAGTCTCGATTTGAACAGACTCTTGTTCGCCGCATCGTTGCTGCGTCGACTTCGATGCAACCACTGGAAGAGCTGACCGCAGCACTCAGTGGTCTCTTTGGAGCGACGGAAGTCCATCTCTTTCAAAAGGCAGGGGAGGGGATTGAATTCATCTCATCTCCTGTCGGCGTCCAATTTTCTGTGCAGATGACAGATGCACTACTCAAGGGATTACAGCGATCAACTCCGATGGTTATCAACCAGGAACTTGGAGATGATGACCAGGATGCTGCTTTCGCCGCGAACCTGCTCTGGTCAAACTTGCTTGTTCCTATCAGTCGTGAGCCGGAAGCGATCGGCCTTCTGTTTCGATCTTCGTCGGGTAGAATTCAACTACGCGATCAGGATCGTGAACTGCTCACACTCATTATTGACGCGACTCGTCTCTGTGCTAAAGTGTCTCAGGCGCGAGGGACTGATCAGATTCGCAGGCGCATGCTTGATCGGGTCATTCGATTGCTTCGAGATACCGAATCGCTGCGCCCCTTTGCAGATGATCCAGGTTGGATGTTCCGTCGCCTGGGGACAGCCCTCCCTGAATCAACTCGCTGGATTGTCTGGAATTCAGATGGGGAACAGCTTGAACCATCTGCAGTCAGTCATGGGATTGTACCCGCGTCATTCAAGCTCCACGCGAGTCACTCAAGTGCAGCCGCAGAGCCGATGTTTTATCTGAGTTCGGCACCAGTGGCGAAAGCTCTCAAGCAATTTGGTGGAACTGATTCAGACATTGATGCATGGATGCAAACTGAAAACCGATACCTCTATTCTCTCATTCCATTTCATACCGGTGTTGGGCTTCTTTCTCTCCCTCTGAGTTCATTTGCTTTGGCACAGGAGTATGAGCGGATGTTGCTGCTTGCCAGCCATCTGATGCATCTGCTCTACAAGACGATTGGTGATCATCGAGCAGTGACAACTCCCGTAGATCAGCAACCCGAGATTCCAAAGAACGCTCAGGTGGTAGTTGAGACTCCGTCACCGGCAAGAGTCACCGAGCAGATCGTCTCGCCGATTGAAAAGTCACAGGACACCCCCGTCAGTCAGCATGATCATGCAAAAGCAGCGGCGAATGATCAACTTGATCGAGTTACACCACTCCTTGAACGATCGAGAATCTCCGGTAATCTCTATATGGTTGGTGGTCGACCGCGCGAGTTGGTCATTGATGCACAGGGGAGTCTCCCATCGATTGAACAAGAGAAGCTGCTCTCATGGCTGGAGCAGGTGCTTGCTCGATTTTCACTGGCGACTGCGCCTGATGACCACCTGGTGATTGAGTTGCGCTCCGACGAACACGGACATCTCTTGTTACTTCATCGTGTGAATCGTCTTCGGCCTGCTCCGCTGTCGCGTCCGCCCCTCGATCGTCTTCGTGATCCACGAACGCTCGCTATCAATTCTTCAACCGATGCCTACCGTCGCTTTGCTCTCTCCATCGGAGCAATGCTCTGGATCGATCAGTCTGCGGCGTCACCGGCAGCGGTTGGATTCTATTTTCGGTCTCCTGGGGTGCAGGGATCAGAATCGAGCGCGCCAAAGCATATTGTCGCGGTTGATGATTCAACGATCATCCTCGATCTCATTTCTGCACTCGGGCAATCACAGGGGATGCAGGTTCATCGATTCAGTTCTTGCCGTGAAGCAAGAGCCGGAATAGTCGGATTGAATATCGACGTTGCTTTTATTGATCTTGTCCTTCCAGATGGTTCCGGAATGGAACTTGCCAGAGAACTCACAGTACAGCGCCCGAAACTCCCAAAAGTGCTGGTCTGTGGCTGGGAACGTACCCTGAGCGCGGCTGAATTGCAGGAAGCGGGGATAAGGCGCGTTCTGAGAAAGCCGTTCCGCCTGGAACAGCTCTCTGAATTGCTTACCGACATTCTCGGTACTCAGACTCAATCCCTGACCTAATAGATTTCAGAAGAAGCTCCCTTTCCGAGCATGCACTTTTGTTCAAATGTGCTCGCTAATCCGATCAGAATTTTCGCCGATAATCCCAAGACTTGACCATGATCACCGACCGTACCACAATTCTGGAACAGATTCGCAGCGGGAAAGAAATCCTTTCCATGCCGCAGGTTTTGACCGAGCTCCTTCGCCAGGTCAATAATCCTAATTTCAATTCGGATTCTCTCTCAAAACTGATTCTCAAAGATCCGGGTTTGACGACCCGTATCCTTCGCCTTGCGAACTCTCCCTTTTATCAGCGATTCGCGAAAAGCAGCACCGTTCAGCAGTCGGTACAGGTGTTGGGTCTGACAACGGTGAAATGTCTTGCGCTCTCGGCTGCTATTTTCAATCCGGAACGAGGGAATGTTGGGAATGTAAAATCGAAAGATCTTTTTGCCCACATCTTGTCGGTCGCATCGGTGAGTGAAATTATTGCGCGCAAGTCAGGTCATAAGGCATCGGAAGAGGCCTTCATTGCCGGATTGCTTCATCAAATCGGACTCATGTTCCTTCTTCAGAATTACGGAGCAGAATATGAAAAGGTCATCAAGAGAGAGACCAGTTCAATTCGACTCCTCGAAGCTGAACAAGAACTTTTTGGCCTGACACGATACGACATCGGAGCCGAGATGGCGCTCCATTGGTCGCTGCCGGCGTACGTCGTTGACGCCATTCGTGATCTGCCGAATCTGCAACGGGAGCCGAAGCAAGGGAATGTCGGCCTCTATCTCGCCCTGGCCGCACTTCTGACTCCTGATCCACTCAATCGCTATCCTGTTGATCTTGAAGAACGAGCATCTCGAATCTCTACTCTAGCCCGCGCCTGTAAATTATCACAGGGGGATATTGATGATACTCTTGCCTGTGTGATGGAAGTGACACTCAAAGCCGCCGAACATCTCGATGTCAACATTGGCTCAACGGAAGAAATTCTTGCACGTGCGAACAAGGAAATCTGGCGGACCTATTTGATCGTTGAGCATCTCTTCAAAGAACGGCAGGAACTGAGCCGTCGCTTGCTCGAAGAAGAGCGCATCAAGGGAGCCCTTGAGCAAAAAGCCGTGACGATGGCGACCCTCTCCCATTATGTGAACAATGCATCGATGGGTATCTACGGTCGCAGTCAGATTCTTCGCATGTTTGCAAAGAAAGGGGACTCGGCGAGTGTTCTCAGTAAACTCCCACCGAGTCTGGACAGCATTGACAACGCCGTGAAAAAGATCATGGCAGTACTGGCAGAAATTCGTGAACTGGCTCCTTTGGATCATAAAGAATTCATTCTCTCATCCAGCGCGCTCAATATAGATGACCGAATCGAGGCCCGGATGAAAGAGCAGGAGAATGAATCGGGGCTTGAAATGCCGGAAGAAGCCAAATTCTAACGATTGTCCGATTGAAGTACCTTTCTTCATCCTTGACCGATACGCAAAACTCTTCTAGTCTCCCCCCATGCTTCGTTATCTGACCAGCGGCGAATCCCACGGCCCACAATTGACTGCTATCATTGATGGCCTCCCGGCAGGTCTCCCCATTGATCGTGATCAGCTGATGCAGGATATGCGCAGAAGACAAGGGGGGTACGGACGAGGGGGACGAATGAAGATTGAGACTGATGAAGTCAGAATTGTCTCCGGAATTCGTCGCGGAAAAACGATGGGTGGGCCAGTGACGCTCATTATTGAGAACAGGGACTGGGAAAACTGGCGTGAGTTAATGGATCCCTTCAAGCCGATCCCAAAGACGCTTCATCTTCGCCAGAAGCGTCTTGCCGAACAGACCGTTCGACCGAGACCGGGACACGCCGATCTGGCTGGTGGCATCAAATGGAATCACCACGACCTTCGAAATGTCCTCGAACGTGCCTCTGCACGAGAGACCGCCGCTCGAACAGCGACAGGGGCACTGGCAAAACAATTCCTCTCGATCTTTGATGTCACCATCGCATCTCATGTTGTCCGGATCGAGAAGGTTGCCCTGCCGGATAAGTTTGCACGTCCTTCAATTCCAAAACTGATCTCACTCGCATCGCAATCTGATGTCCGCTGCATATCACCGACAATTTCAGATCGCATGATTCAGGCAATTCGAAAAGCGAAAGCATCATCCGATACCGTCGGTGGCGTGGTCGAACTTATTGTCGCCGGTTTGCCCATCGGGCTTGGCGGCTTTTCGCAGTGGGATCAGCGACTGGATGGGCGTCTCGGGCAGGCGATGCTCTCCCTTCACTCTGTGAAAGGAGTCGAGATAGGGGCAGGATTTCAAAGTGCGGCACTGCGTGGTTCAAAGATGCAGGATCCGATAAAATTTTCCCGAGGCAGTCGACCCCGCACCAAGGGATTCTACCGGACGAGCAACAATGCCGGTGGTCTGGAAGCGGGGATTACCAACGGGGAAGAGATTATCATTCGCCTCGCAGCCAAGCCGATTTCGACACTGACTCGTCCACTCGAAACAGTCAATGTGGTCACAAAAAAGAGAGCGGAAGCGATGGTCGAGCGTACCGACACCTGCATTGTCCCGGCACTTGGAGTCGTTGCCGAGTCGGTCGCGGCGTTAGTCATTACTGAGGCCTTCTTGCAGAAGTTTGGGCACGATAACATGGCAGAGATCAAGCGAAACTACACTTCTTATCTGCGCGCTTCGTACTGATCACCAGAACTTTACGAGCGTTTTTCTATTCATTCAAATTCTCTTCAGCTCCTCAAACACTTCAAAATGCTTGATCGAAGTGGCAATCGGCTGCTACTATCACTCCCGCCGGTATTTGTCACTTGGGCAAGGTGTGTTATGTCAGATGCAGATATCGGCTGAGCTACTGACAGAAACCTGAGGAGATATGATGAACATCCGGCTGACCACCAGTTCCACCGGCGAATTTCACGGTGAGACATTGATCATTCCACTTGCTGAGTTCGATAAGCTGTCGACACCATTTCACAAACAGCTGGATCAGTCAGGGAACGGCGCGCTTGGTATTCTTCTTCGGTCGATGGAGTTTGTCGGGAAAGAGGGGGAGATTGCTGAAATTCTTGCCCCCGTCGGATTCGGCGCGAATCGGCTTCTTCTCGTAGGAACCGGTGATGCACGAAAACGAACACCGGAGTCATTCAGACGCGGAGTCGGAATAGTCTCTCGTCATAGGGGAGTGATGAATGTCAAATCGGTCGGATTACTCTTCACTGACGACTGCTCTCCCGAATCGATTCAGGCATCGGTAGAGGGATTGCTCCTTGGTTCCTTTCGTGAACTGACCTACAAAACAGGGAATGGAGCCAACGGAAAATTTCAACCGACCGAAATCAGTGTCCTGGTACCTGCAAAGGCCGGGTCCAATCGTCTGCAGCAAGCGATTGATCGAGGTGTCATACTCGCTGAAGGTCAGAATCTTGCGCGACATCTGAAAGAGCTTCCCTCTAATGATCTGACACCGATTCGCTATGCCGAGACGATTCGTCAGCTTGGGAAAGAGCATCGCCTCACGGTACGAATCCTCGATGAGCAGCAGATTGCCAAAGAGAAAATGGGGGGATTATTAGGGGTCGCGCGCGGATCTGCCGAACCACCACGATTTGTGATCGTCGAATATCGTGGAGGTTCATCGGCGCAACGTCCGATTGTACTCGTAGGCAAAGGGGTGACTTTCGATACTGGTGGTATCTCAATCAAACCGGCAGCCGATATGGGGGAGATGAAGCAGGATATGGCTGGTTCGGCGACGATGCTGGCGACGATCATCACCGCAGCACGACTTGGGATCAAACAACATCTCGTTGCCTTGTTGCCGCTGACGGAGAATATGCCCTCGGGAACGGCGTTCAAGCCGGGTGATATTCTAACAATGCGAAAAGGGAAGACCGTCGAGATCACTAATACCGATGCCGAAGGACGACTCATTCTCGCCGATGCTCTCGACTACGCCAATAAATTCGAACCGCAGGCGGTCATTGATATCGCGACTTTAACTGGTGCCGCCCGATATATTCTCGGCTACGCTGGAGCACCGATCATGGGAAATTCTGAACGCTTGCTCGAACAGATCAGTGCCGCTTCAGTCTTTACTGGAGAAAAAACCTGGCCTCTCCCGATCTGGCCGGAGTATCTCGAACAGATGAAATCCGGAATCGCCGATCTGGTGAATTCTGGTCCGCCAGTCGCAGGTACACTTGCAGCTGCGGCATTTCTGGAACAGTTCATCGGTGCCTGGCCCTGGGCGCATATCGACATCGCGTATGTTGATCTTGAAAAAGGGGGGAAGCATTACTACCCCAAAGGGGCAACTGGTTTTGGGGTGCGTCTGCTGGTAGAACTTCTGATAAACTGGAAAAAGGTCGCCTAAGCAGATCATCTACACTTACCTCACAACAAAGAACATTCATTCATAGGACGTGCATGTCTAAACGGGAGAAGAAAATTCCGCTCAGTGCAGGAATGCGCCTGAGCCCGGCTCCAAAGCCTACCAGGTATTTTACAGTCCAGCGATCAAAGATCGCCGGTCGTGGGGCATTTGCGACTGCGCCGATTCGCAAAGGTGCGATCATCATTGAGTACGCCGGTTATTGGGTGACTCCGGAAGAGGAGGAAGCCCACTACAAAGATGACCAGTCTTTGGATCATCATACGTTTCTTTTCTTCGTCGACAAGAGCAAGACGATTGATGCCTCTTACAACGGAAATGAAGCTCGCTTTCTGAATCATGCCTGTGATCCGAATTGCGAAACAGTCATTCGAAATCGACGGGTATTCATCAAGGCGATCAAGCCGATAGCAATCGGCGAAGAACTGGTCTACGACTATTCGTTTATCTTCTGGGGGCCACTTGAAAAGAACTGGAAGATTCGCTATCGCTGTCGCTGCGGATCATCCAAATGTCGCGGCTATATGCTCGATCCCTCCATGCTCAAAAAAGCCCTGAAAGCAAAGAACATGACTGCGGTACCTGAAAGCAGAGCTGGAAACAAGCTCGGCAAGAAAGGGAAGGGCGCAAAGAAGAAGAAAACAACTCGGCGAAAGAGACCGGAAGTGCATTACGTTAGGTAATCGCTGACATCCCATCAATCTCAAGTTGTACGACAAAAAAAACGCCGCAGGAGTCTGCGGCGTTTTCTATGTACACGATGTACTAATTCAGACTATTGCTTCGACCAGGCCGGGCTGCCATCAGTTCCGGGACCGGAGATTCGCTTGGCGTTGTTTCCGGTGATATCGACCGTCCAGATTGATCCGTCGGTGGTGGAAACCGTCAGCCATTTTGAGTTCGGCGAAAATGACGGCGCGATGATCTGCAGATTCTGTCCAGCAATCGGCTGAAAGACGAGGAATTTCTCCTTCAGGTCAGGACTGAACAGATACAACCCCTGCGCGGTGAGTGAGGTACTCACCGCCGCAATCCATTTTCCGTCGGGGGACCAGCTCGGTGCAGCGAAGCCAGTGTTTGCGGCAGAACGGGATTTCAATGACTCAACTGATTCCATGTAATTGTTCTTGGTGAGTACCACGAGTCCTTGCGGACGCATGTCGTAGAACAGTGAAGTGACAATATCACCATTCGCATTCATGCTCGGTGCCTGAAAGGAGAGGTTACTGTTCTGCCAGTCTTTCCGGATGATTTCAAGAGAGCCCCCCTCTTCGTCGGACATGACAAGCTGGTAGTTTGGAGATTCAGCGTTGACGATATTGGCGCGGAGTTCTTTCGCAAAGATCATTTTCCCATTGGCGAGCCATTCCCCTTCGCGACTCCCCATGTCGTCAGAAATCCGATACCAGAATTCGGAGTTGCCGATCTTCGCACTGTCGACAAAGGCGATAAACAGGTCATAGACTTTCCGCCGTCCGCCCATCAGATCGGGGGCAGTAAACTGATATTCTCCGCCACGAGAGAATAGAATACGCTTTCCATCCGGTGCCCATGACAATCTGCCCACGGCATTGGTGACCTGGGTGATGATAGTCTTGTTGGAGCCATTAGCTTCCATCACCCAGACATTCTTATCACGAATAAAAGCAATCTTTCCCGTCGGAGTTCCAATTGCCCCAGCCCGGGCAACCGGCAGCTTCCCGGTCTGCGCCTGAAGGGTGGCCGAGAGGAACAGGATTCCAAACGCGCCAATCAGGAAGGGGAGAATTGTCTTGATAGAAATGGTCGGATAGGTCAATGTTCTGCTGGTCATGTCTCTCCTGTATCGTTCATTCCGGACCGGCCGGGATTCAAATTTCATACGTATCGATCAATGCTACTGCGGTAGTACCATGATCGGCGAGGAAGATAGATGGTTCAGCGAAGGGGTCAACCCGCGACTCTGATTTTTACCATGAGCGACACTAAATAGCCCCAATCTGGACGTCTTTTTCCTCTCCACCCAACTTGTACATCGAAATCTGCTTTCGGTTCTGGAAGGGGGAAAGGAGTTCCGTCGAACTGCATCCCGAAAATCTACTCTGCCTGCCCCTTGGCGTGGGTGATTGACTGCTGCGCCTGGTATCGCCCCTTTTTGTCGGCGTAGGAGCGTTCACAAAGCTCATCCGACTCCAGAAAGAGAAGCTGGGCGATCCCCTCGTTGGCGTAGACTCTGATTGGCCGGCCAGAGGCATTGACCAGCGACAGGGTGGCAAACCCCTCCCATTCCGGCTCAAAGGGGGTCACGTTGACGAGCAGCCCGCAACGGGCATAGGTCGATTTCCCGAAGCAGATGGTCAAAACTCCGCGAGGAATCCGGAAATACTCCTTCGTCCGGGCAAGAATCGCAGTCTGCGGGGGGATATCGACCGTTGGTGCAAGGATGGTCTGAAAAAGGGTCTTTGAATCCCCTTTGGGGTCGATCACCCCTGATGTTCCGGTAGTCTCCAGTGGAACCTGGAACTCGTCATGAAGGGAAATATCGTAGCCGTAGGAGGAGAGCCCGAAGCTTATTCCGGAACGCACCTGCTCGTCACTGAACGGCTCAATCATTCGTTTCCCGCGTGACATTTCCCGGATCCACCGGTCAGACTTTATCGGCATCGAACCTCCAGCTTGGTAATTACTTGGGCCGGATGTTAAAAGAACGAAACGGCGAAAACAAGAGATTGCCGTCCCTCTGCCGGAGAGATACCTTGACCGGCTCGCATGAGTAGCACAAGCGAACAACCAACTGAGAAGCACCCGGGACTGTTAATCGTCTACACCGGCAACGGCAAAGGGAAGACCACTGCCGCGTTAGGCATGTGTGTACGTGCGGTTGGCTACGACTGGCAGGTCTGCCTGATTCAATTCGTCAAAGGAAGCTGGAAGTACGGCGAACTCAAGGGACTCAAGCGTCTCGAACCGAATGTGGAACTTCATATTGTCGGCGAGGGTTTCGTGGGGATAGTCGACGACACCAAAGATTTCGAAGAGCACCGTGCTGCTGCAAAAGCCGGGGTACAGCTTGCTCTTGAAAAAATTCGATCCGGAAAATACCCATTGGTAGTTCTTGATGAGCTCAATGTTGCCGCTGATCTGGGGCTTGTGACCGAACTGGAAGTAAAAGAGATCGTGGCAGCTCGGTCAGAAAAGCAGCACTTGGTCATCACCGGACGCGGAGCAAGTAAATGGCTGATCGAAAAGGCTGATCTTGTAACTGAGATGACTGAGATAAAGCATCCCTACCAAAAGGGGATACTCGCGCAAAAAGGAATCGACTGGTAACATCTCATTCACTGGATTGAATGAGATGCGAGATGATTAGAATGAAAAGAGAAGAAGATGTCTGATCTGAATTATGACATTGTCATTGTTGGTGGAGGTCCCGGCGGATTGTGCGCCGGTATGTATGCCGCGCGAGCGAGACGAAAAGCGATCTGTCTGGAAAAATATCTCCCCGGCGGTCAGATTGCTCTGACTGGTGAAGTCGAAGATTACCTCGGTTTCGAGCATATATCGGGCGCGGAACTCGGCATGAAATTCACCGAACACGCCAAAAAGTTTGGTCTTGAAATCGCGAGTGAAGAGGTCGAAGAGGTCTATGTCGATGGGGACTCTCGCGTAGCACGCTGCGCCTCCGGGAAAATCTATTGCGCCAAGGCAATCATTCTGGCCACCGGTGGCGCGCCGATCTATCTGAATATTCCGGGTGAAAAAGAATATTCAGGAAAGGGAGTTTCCTACTGCGCGATCTGTGACGGTGCCTTTTTCAAAGAAAAAGTCATCGCAGTGGTTGGTGGTGGAGATGCCGCGGTGGAAGAGGGAGTCTTTCTCACCAAGTTTGCCACCAAGGTGATTATCATTCACCGTCGCGATACTCTGCGGGCACAAAAGATCATCCAACAGCGGGCGATGGCAAATCCAAAAGTTGAGTTTATTTGGGATACCATCGTTGAAGAGATTCAGGGGAACGGCATGACTGTAACCTCATTGAAACTCAAAAATTTGAAATCGAACTTGCACTCGACTATCGAAGTCGGCGCGATCTTCCCCTATCTCGGTTTTACGCCGAATACCTGGATGGTGCGCGAAGCCCTCCGGAAGGACAAAGGGGGGTATATCATCACCGATGAAAAGATGGAGACTTCGATTCATGGCATCTTCGCCTGTGGTGATGTCCGCGCGCAACTCGTTCGTCAGGTAACCAACGCTGTCGGAGATGGGACAACCGCCGCTGTTGCAGCAGAGAAATATATCGAAGAGATGGAAGACCGTCTGCACAAGCGTGCGGGATGAGAGTGTTTTTTGTCGCCACACGGGTGTGATGAAACATCACGCTCAGTGTTGCGTAACAAGGAGTAACAGATGCAGGAGAGCATAACGCAGCCATTGAGTGCACCGACCGGGAACTATTCTCCCTGGCAGGGGCTTCTTGACGTGTTCATCAATCCGAGTCGTCTGGGGAAAGCGCTGACGGTGAAACCGCACTGGTTGATACCGGCAATTTTGACGTCGCTGCTTTACTTCCTGACCTTTTACCTGATCAAAGATCTCGTGATTGAGTTATCGATCCAGCAGATGGAAGAGCAGGCGGCAAAAGGACTTCCGACTGCGACTGAAGAGCAGATACGCTCCATGACCGGAGTCTTCGGGCTCGTTGGAGCGTCTCTGGCAGGAATCGTCCTGCCCCTAATCGTGTCATTGGTCATGATGATAGTCGGATCATGGGGAATGGGGATCAAGTGCAGCTTTGAGCGAATTTACTCATCGGCAACATATGCAGCTTGGCTCTACGCTTTCGGCACGCTCCTCCTCGTTCCACTGATGCTCATGAAGGGGGAAATGGGATTTTCCGTGTCTCCGGCAGCCTTATTGAGCGAGATGGATGTGACGAGCCCGCTATGGGTTTTTCTCAGTAAATTTAGTCTCTTCCACATCTGGGAGGCGATTGCCTTATCGCTTATGGCAACAGAAATATTTCAGACTTCACGCAACAAAGGATACATGATCGGAATCATATCGCTGGGTCTGATTACCTCTATCGGAATCGGCTTTAGTTTGCTCGGCGCGTTGATGCAGCCAAGCTAAGGGAGAAAAGATGAGTTATCGAGTTCACAAGTCCGTTTCACTTATTACAGCCCTCGCCATCGTTTGTGGTCTGGGTTTCACCGTGCCATCCACTGCTCACGCCACCGAGCTGACACTGGATGATTGCATCAAGCTCGCCCTGGCCAACCGGGCAAGTATCATCCGTGCTCGAGGCGACGAAGAGCTTGCCAAAGCCGGCAAGCGCGCTGCCCTCGGTGCCTTCCTGCCGCGAGTCAGTGCCTCTTACAATAATAGCACATCCAAGCAGTTTGACCAGACGACCGAAGACCTTGATTCATCCGGCAATAAGATCACGGTTGACGTTCCCGATCAGAACGGAAAGAACCAGTCTTTGTCGGGCAGAGCGTCGATGTCATTGTTCGACTTGAGCAACTTTTTCAATCTTGCGGCGGCTTCTGCTGATCGTGAACGAGCTCGCCTTGATGTCATTGGGTCCGAACAGGACCTGATTTATGCAGTCAAGCTCGCTTACTATCAATATCTGGTCAGCGCGCAGAACATCAACGTGCAGCAGGAAGCAGTCAAACGCTCCGAAGAGCAGTTGAAGCTCATTCAGTCTCGATTTGACCTTGGCTCTGCCTCTCTCTCGGATGTCCTTAAGCAAAAAGTACAAGTAGGCAGTGATCGTCTTGAACTGCTTCGCGCACAAAATAGTGTGACTACTACCAAAGCCGATCTTGCCTACACTATCGGTGCAGACCCACGTCAGGAGTGGACATTTTCAGCGGCGGTCACACCACGCGAATATCCGGGGACACAAAATGAAGCGATCGAATATGGTCTCACTCATCGCCCGAGTGTTCTTTCGAGTGAATTCTCTGTTAAAAGTGCAAGGAAATCGCTCAGCGCTGCATCAGCATCCTATCTGCCGACTCTCTCCGGTTCAGCAAGTCTGAGTTGGGGGAAGGGGACTTTTGGATTCGTCGAACTCTTTGAGAGTGAAGGTATGTCTCGCTCCATCGGCATTGGTGTTGACTGGACAATCTTCGACGGCTTTCAGCGGGAACGCTCGATTACCAGTGCGAAAGTCTCGCGCAATAATGCACTCGCAGCACAGGCCGATCTGAAAAATCAGACCATCTCGAACATTAAGTCGGTCTACTCCGAGATCGAAGTCCTCAAAGAGCAGACCAAAGTCGCCAATGAGAGTGTCGAGGCGGCAACGGAAGATCTGAAAATTACGCAGGAGAAATATAACCTCGGTGCGGCGACGATTCTTGACCTGCTTGAATCGCAGGTCAGTCTTAAACGCGCACAGGTGCAACAATTGCAGGTCGGCTTCAATCTAAACCTGGCAGTGGCTCGTCTTGAAAACGCGACGGGCAAATACTAGTAACGCGGACTTCGCGTTTTTTGAAAGGATATTGTGGGTATGCCAGGAGTATCTAAAAAGCGTCTCTTTCTGATTCTGGGTGGAGTGGTGCTGGTTGCTGCGATTATCGTAGTCGGCATGATGCAAGGGAAGAAGAAGGGGACCGAAGTCAGCGTTGCCGCGGTCGAGAAGAAACAGCTCGTCGAGCAGGTCTCCGCTTCCGGTCGTGTCCAACCGCAGACCAAAGTGAATATCACCTCCGAAGTAAACGGCGAAGTGATTGATCTGAAAGTCAAAGAAGGGGACACTGTCAAGCAGGGGCAGCTCCTTATAGTCCTTGATACAACCCGTCTTCGTTCTGATGTCGATCAGGCGAGATTTGCCATGTCAGAGACAGAAGCCCGTCTCAACGGCTCAAAGACATTGCTTGATCAGGCGACCGAAGAATACCAGCGGCAGGAAAAACTCTACGCCGAAAAGCTGACCTCCGAAACACAGTTCAAGAACGCCAGGTACGATCATCTCAATAGTCAATCCAGCTACGAAGCGATGCTTGCCCAGTCAAAGCAACTTCGCTCAGCATTCGACAAGCAGATGGAGAATTTCCGGAAAGCGAAAATCGTTGCGCCAATGGATGGCATCGTGACGTTAGTCGATGTCGAAGTCGGTGAAGTCGCCGCGGCGCAGACCTCTTTCACACAGGGAAAAACCCTGATGACTATTTCCAATCTGAATGCCTTTGAAGTACAGGTGGAGGTCGACGAAACGGAAGTCAGCAAGATTGAATTAGGTCAGAAGGCCGAGATTGAAGTCGATGCCTTCCCCGATACGACCTTCGCCGGTCGCGTGATCGAAATCGGGAATTCAGCAATCGTCAGCGGTGCTGGGTCGCAGGAACAATCAACAGATTTCAAAGTGACGATCCTTTTCACTGAAGTGAATGATCGTATTCGTCCCGGCATGTCGGCTACCGTCGATGTTACCACCAATGAAAGAAATGATGCCCTCGCACTGCCATTCAGCTGTGTAGTGGCTCGAAGCTGGGATTTGGATTCCCTTGCGCGTGCTCGTGATCGCCGTGCTTCCGAAAAAGGTGGAGTAGAAGCTGCGACGGAAGATAGTGCCGATATGAAAAAGAAAGATGACGACACTGAACGGAAAGACCTCAAGGGCGTCTTTGTTGTCAGAGAAGGTAAAGTTACCTTCGTCGAAGTTGCCACCGGAATTGCAGATCGGAAGAGTATAGAAATCCTGTCCGGTATCAAAGACGGTGACTCAGTTGTCTCCGGTTCCTATGCCGCTCTTCGAAACCTCGTGGACGGCGAAGAAGTTCGCGTCAAGAATGAAGAAGGCATGAAAAAGTCTGGTGGAAAAAACTAGTGTCGATGATTCGAACGACTGATCTCTGGAAAACCTATCAGATGGGTTCCGAACTGGTGCATGCCCTTCGCGGGGTGAGTATCACGATCGAAAAGGGTGAATATGTCGCGATCATGGGCCCTTCTGGCTCAGGGAAATCGACTCTCATGAATCTGATCGGTTGTCTTGATACGCCGACTCAGGGGACATACGAGCTCAATGGGAAGCTTGCCAGCACCATGAACGACGATGAACTGGCGAATATACGAAACCGGGAAATCGGTTTTGTCTTCCAGACCTTCAATCTTCTCCCCCGTGCGACCGCACTGCACAATGTCGAGTTGCCGCTCGTCTATAATGGGACCCCGGCAAAGGAGCGGATTGAAAAAGCGAAAGCCGCGCTCACCAAAGTACAGTTGGCGGAGCGTATGACGCACAAGCCGAATGAACTCTCCGGTGGACAACGTCAGCGTGTCGCGGTTGCGCGCGCTCTGGTCAACGATCCATCTATCATTCTCGCCGACGAGCCGACGGGAAATCTTGATTCAAAAACTTCCGAAGAGATTATGCGTCTCTTTGCTGATTTGCATAAACAGGGTAACACGATCATTATTGTGACTCACGAGCCGGATGTGGCGAAAAATGCCCATCGTGTGCTCTCTATTCGTGACGGCAAAATTGCCAGTGACGAACGAACCTCACAAACTGGCGTCGCGCACGCTTAATCTTATGCCTGCGTCGATGAGCAGATCGGCTATGGAAAAGTAAATCATGATCACTCTGTCGCTTGTCAGAATTGCCTTCGACGCTCTACGCGCAAATAAGCTACGTTCGTTCCTGACACTTCTTGGAGTTGTAGTCGGTGTGACCTCAGTGATGACCATCATGTCAGCACTTGAGGGGCTTCAAAAGGGGATCGCCGATACATTCAACAGCATTGGATCTTCGACTTTCGTGGTCACCCGTATGGGGATCGTCACAAGCGAAGAGATGTTCTGGGAAAAAGTACGTCGCAAACCACTCAAGCTCGAACATCTGGAGCTGGTAAAGGCCTCATGTGAGAGCTGTGTGCGTGTGGCTCCTCGAACCGGGGAGAATGTCAACGTCACGGCGAATGGAAAACGTGTCAGGGATTGCTCACTTGAGGCAACAACCGAGGAGATGGGAAACATCGTCGATATCGACGTTTCATTGGGGCGATATCTGTCATACGAAGATAATTATCACGCCCGCGCCGTTGCTTACATCGGACAGACGGTCAGCGAACGTCTCTTTGAGGGAACCGACCCGCTCGGCAAAGAAATTCGCATCAACGGCGTCAAATATGAAGTGATCGGCGTAGCCGCCAAGAGCGGGGCCGTATTTGATCATGACAATGACAATACTGTGGTCATCCCCTTTGAGCGTTTCCGTAAGCAGTTTGGTGAGCCACGTCGACGACTGAACTTCTTTGTCTCCGCTGGTTCCCCAGAGACTCTGGATCGGGCGATGGACGAAACGCGTTTACTCTTGCGAACGGCACGCAATGTCCCCTACAACAAAGAGGATGATTTCGATTTGCTGACCGCCGCCGCGGCGATTGAGATTATCAGCAGTCTGACTGCTTTCATGCGCAGTGCGATGATTCTGATCTCTTCGATTGCGTTGGTAATCGGTGGGATCGTCGTCATGAATATCATGATGGTAGCGGTTTCAGAAAGAACACGTGAAATAGGTATTCGAAAGTCTCTCGGTGCACGCAGAAATCATATCATGTATCAGTTTCTGTTTGAAACCTTGATGGTTACCATGACCGGTGGAATGATCGGTGTCGCTCTGGGCTACATCGCAGCACAATCAATCGTTGGGCTCATTGGAATTCAGATGTCCCCTTCCTTGATTTCTGTCGCGCTTGGACTTGGTATGTCGACTTTCACCGGCCTTTTCTTCGGGATCTATCCTGCGATGAAAGCGGCCAAACTTGATCCGATCAAAGCACTGAGTTACGAGTAACCTATGTATTTATCAAGTGTCGAAATCAAAGAAGCAGTGAAGATGGCCTTCGGGTCACTACGAGCAAACAAGTTTCGTTCTTTTCTGACCATTCTCGGTGTGCTTATTGGCGTCACTTCGGTGATTGGACTTTCGTCGATAATTGATGGTCTCGCCCGTGCCGTCGATGAGGAGATCAACAACATCGGGACGAATGTGATCTATATCACTAAATTCAGTCCTTCGACTGATTGGGAAGACCTCTCCGACGAAGAGCGCACGCGCAAGCCGATTACATCTGAAGAAGCATATGTTATCATGGCTGAATGTCCGAGTATCACAGGCGTATCCCCTCAGAATTTCTACTTCAAACAGGGTGGAAATGAAGTCAAATACATGGGGAACAAGTACAATCAGGGCGCGATCTCTGGTACCTGGCCTGACTTCCTCAAGGTGAGAAGTCAGGAGATGACCCAGGGTCGTTTCTTTAACGACACAGATGAAAAATATCGCCTGATGAACTGTGTGATTGGGAGCCGAGTCGCCGAAGCACTTTTTGAAGGTGCCTCAGCCGTTGATAAGCTCATCAGAGTCAATGGACGAGAATTTCAGGTCATTGGGGTACTTAAGGAATTTGAGTCGAATTTCGGGGATGATGAAATCAACCGTTCGATCATGATGCCACTCTCTACGTTTGAAAAAATTCATCCATGGGAGAAAGAGCTTTCACTTATGGCGAGTGCCGTAAGCCATGACAAGATTGATCAGGCAAAGGAAGAGATTACCGCCGCCCTTCGACTCTATCGACGCGTTCCGTTCAACAAGCCGGACAACTTTGCGATGTCGACACAGGATAATATCCGCGATGAAGTTGGCGACATTACCGGTTATCTTTATTTCGCGATGATTGCAATAACATCCGTTGGGCTGTTGGTAGGCGGTATTGGGGTGACCAATATCATGCTGGTTTCGGTTACAGAGCGAACTCGTGAGATTGGCGTACGGAAGGCAATCGGAGCAAGGAAAGCCAACATCATCTCACAATTCCTGACCGAAGCGATGACACTCTCCGGTACTGGAGGCGTACTTGGGATTCTGGTCGGGATCCCGATTGGGTTGGCCGCTAATGCTATTGCCGGATTCCCTAACGGTATTTCCATACCGTGGGTGTTAATAGGCTTCTTTGTCTCTGTGACGGTCGGGTTGGTCTCGGGTATCTACCCTGCCGCAAAAGCCGCCAAGCTCGATCCGATCGAAGCCCTTCGCTACGAATAGCCGCTGACAGCTCCAAGGATGGCGAACTCGCAGGAAATGCGCAGTCGAACCATTGGTCGGTTTGAGAGTTACAAGTGGTATGCGCCCTTCTCCAAAACTGAATTCATGTTGCGAATTCCCGTGGAGCGGCGTTCTTTTTGGGATGCGAATTCACCTTCGGTCCATCCTATCAACCTGTTTTCTACTGTCGATCATTGTCGTCATACCGCAAGCTCAACCGCTCGAAGCCCCGCCGGCTATAAAAAAACCGCAGCCATTACTCCAGTACGACTACGGTATCTTTCGGTCGGCGGACTCTTCAAGGGTACGGCTAGAAATCTACTACCAGGTCTATAATTTCGGCCTCGAGTTTGTAAAAGCCGGTGAGGATTTTGTTGCCCGATATGCGATCAAGCTCTCTCTGGATGGAGGGAATACTCCGAGCGCGATTGATACGACCATCGAACGAACTATCGTCGTCAAACGCCGCGAACAGACGACCTCCCGATTTGACTTTCGCACCAGTCAGCTGAATCTCGATATCCCGGAAGGCTCCTACAACATTCTGCTCACTTTGGCTGATCGGGCAAACGGAGGGGAGCGGAAAAGAGACTTCAAGATTCGGGCGGTTTTGGATGACAAGAAGTATCCTGCGCTCTCTTCACTCGAACTCGTTCAGAAGTCAGATCGGTTGGAGGAAAACGACTCCAGTATTTTCCGAAAAGGGGAGCTTGGACTCGTCCCGTCGGTTCTTGCGGCCTTCGGCGGAACAGACAGTGCCAAACTTACCTATTATCAGGAGATATACTCCCCACGCAATCTTAAGCCGGGGGATACTGAACAAATTGTCATCGAGACCAGACTTCGTCACGACGCCCGAGGCCTGGTCTACCGCGATACCCTCCATATGAAGCTAGGAGGGGAAACCATTCGCCAGTTGCGCGCAATCTCTCTGACTGATCTCCCCCCCGGCGGCTACGACATGGAAGTCTATCTCCGCGGTCGACGCATGGTTGAAATTGACCGTGAAACCAAACGCATTGTTCTGCTTTGGGATCAGGAGCAGCAGATCAAGAATGATTGGAAAACCATCATTCAGCAGCTCGCTTATCTCGCTTCTGGGGTTGAATTGAGAGCTTTGAAAGCAGCGACGACTCTTGAAGAGCGAAAAGCCGCTTTCGATCAATTCTGGTTCCAACGTGATCCGTCGGTGGGTACCTCTGAGAATGAGGACAAGCGAGAGTTTTATCGGCGAGTGAATCAGACAAACGTTCGCTTTACCGTTGGTCGCAGAGAAGGCTGGAAAACTGATCGCGGACGGATATTCATTCAGCATGGTGAACCGGATCGAATCGACGATGTCTATTTTTCACCAACGAGTTTGCCGTATCAGGTTTGGCACTACTATCAGCGGGGAGATTATCTGCGCTTTCGTTTCGTAGATGAAGATCAAGATGGGGATTATCGACTCTTCCCACCGTATGACGGAAGGGGGATGCGCCCTGATTTCTAAACTGCTTCTAGCTCTGACGATGCTTCTCGCCTCTGGGGCTTCACTTTCTGCTCAAATTGGATCGGAGCCCACGCAGCTCACTGTTATCAGTTCGGTGACGGTCGGTTATGACGCTGTATCTGATGGGCCCTTGCTCGATTTTCCATTCGTACTCAATCGGTACGAATTCAAATTTCTGCAGGACTCCAGTAGATTACTGATCGGTGGAGCTGGAATCACCGTTATGCTCTTCGATTCGCTCGCAAGACCGGTCGATTCGGCCTCTATTAATCTTGCCTTTCGTTCTCAGGATAGTGCTCAGATGCACCGATCAGATATTCGACTGTGTGGTACGCTGACCCTCACCCCGAAGCCGGGAAGATATACTGCGCGAGTCGAAGCGATCGACATGGTCAGCAAGAAGACCGGGGAGCGCTTCTTCCGGAGTATCGTCGTTCCTGCTTGGGATAAAAATACATTCGGAATTGGTCGTGCCCTTTCGGCCTGGCAGATTTCTGAGGTTGATGCATCCGGTGAAATTGACGGAGATCTGCTGGGAAATGAACGAGGGGGCTTTTCAGTCATTGCGAACCCACTTGGGATCTTTGGCGAAAGTGATTCGACTTTTTCTATCTATGCCGAGGTATATGGACTGGGAAGTGATTCTGCAGACTTTACCCTCAGAGCAGTGCTCGTCGATACGTTGAACAATCGTCGAGAAATTCTGAGCACTCGCCGCCCAAAACCGGGGAACAGCGCGGTAATAGCGACCTCCGTTTCCATGGCAGACTGGAAAGTTGGCCCTCACACTCTCTGGCTGACCGTCTTCGATCCGGGGCGTGGTCTTTCGGCCTCGACCAATATCCCGATTCGAAAGGTCAAGAAGCAGCTTCCGGTGCTTGCAACTCTTTCAGCAGGAGATTTTCGTGGGGATCCGTACGATACGATGAGCGTGAGTGTTCGCGAGCAATTCTCATCTTCATTCCTTGCACCAGAGCAGATGAAGATAGTTTCCGTGCTTGATGACAGCGGAAAGATTCGCTACCTCGACCAGTTCTGGCGCGCGCAGGACATGGAACCAACGACGAAAGCGAACGAGAAACGGCTTGAGCTGATTTCGAGATATGAATACGTGAATTCGAACTATTCAACCCTTCCCAGAGCAGGGGATGGCTGGAGAACAGACCGTGGTCGTATTTACATGGTCTACGGCCCGCCGGAAGAGCGTGATCGGAGTATGTTCCCTGAACTTGAATGGCCGTATGAAATCTGGTTTTATTACTCACTCCGAAAGAGCCCGTTGTTTGTCTTTCAGGATGATCGGAATAACGGAGAGTACAAGATGGTCCACTCGAATGTCGATGGGGAACGGTATTCCTCAAGATGGGCGCAGCGCCTCAGTAGACGTGAAGGGAATCGTTCGGAGAGTGATCGCAAAGAGCGGTAGTACTTTGTTCAAAAAACAAGAAAGGCCCCGCGAGTGCGAGGCCTTTTTCTATTTATAGTTTGTCGATTCTGATTTGGAATCAATGACCGCCGACCGAACCAACTGCTTCTGGAACAGCCGGGGCGACATTCTTTAATGACCGCTTCACGGGGATGGTAAATCGGGACTTGCTTTCATCATTCACTTCTATGGTGAATGACTTTTCGAATGCCTTATCTAGGACATTCTTTTTCAACTTGATCGTTCCATGTGCCGTTTCATGCGGATTCACGAACTTCGGAAGTTTCAGATCGAAGAATTCATTCGGACTAAAGACCGTGCTGATATCCAGCGGCTTATCACTCATGTTGGTGATATTGAATCGCATGGTATCACGCTTCTTCTCGCTGAATTGAGAAATATCAAGCTTATAGGGCTTGATCACCAGTGGGTAGGTCGAATCCGGACGATTCACCACCGTCGCAATGATGCGGACAAACTTATCCGGTTTCCCCTCGTTCGACTCGATACGGGGCTGCTTTGTTACATCACCAACGGTGACTTTCGAATCAAAAATAATCTCAAGCCGTGTGCTGTCGCCGACAGCAAGTGCCTCTTTCTCAAGAGGCGCTTTGGTGCAGCCTCAGCCGGGGTTGACTCTGAGAATCTTCAGGGTGTCATCTCCGGTTGAATACAACCAGAACGGGTGACTCACGCTGCTGTTTTGCGGCATAAACCCGAAACGAAACTCGTTCTCTTTGATCGTCATACGGGGGGCAGCAGTAATTGAACCAGCCACCATCCCGACCAGGACAATAAATATGAATGCATTTCCTTGAAGAGTGCGCTTTTGTTGTGTCATGTCTCGAGTCGTTCCTTACGAGTTGATACAGCCTACAAAACTACGAGAGTCTATTTTCCGCTTCCGGGTGAAGCGACCGTCGATGTTACCGATTCCATCGCTTTTATCTTTCGCTTCACTGGTACCGTATAGCGATACTCTTCTTTGCCGCTGACTTCAAGAGTCATCGACGATACAAAATCTTTCTTTACTGCTTCCGGAGTAAGTACCAACTCAACTTTCACTGATTCATTGCCAGCAATCTGGGCGGGAAGCGTGACCGAAAAGAGATCTTCCGGAACCGAGATAAACTTCAGCGAGATCGGGTCGGGGCTGACATTCCGAAGTGTCATCGTGATTCGGTCGCGGACTTTTTCCCCCATCTGAGTCAGATCGACCTTGTAGGGAAGGACGGTCATCGGCCAGGTTGAATCCGGGCGACGGACGACGTCAGCGAGGAATGATAGATTCGTGTCGGGATGTTCGGCGTTGGTGGAGATTGCGATTCGTTTGCTGGTCATCCCCATCATGCTCTTGGAATCGAAAGTTATCTGCAACTTCGCGCTGTCGCCGGGGGCTACGGCCGATTTTTCAAGCGGGGCAGTGGTGCAACCGCAGCCGGGGGTGACTTTACTGATTCTGAGGGTGTCGTCACCGCTATTATGCAGCCAATAGATTGTAATCAAAGAGCTGTTCTGGGGGGCAAATCCGAACTTGAATTCGGCATTCGGGCGTACTTCCAGTTTTGGACCGGCAAAAGCGGCGGATGCACCGACGAGAAGAGCAACAACGGTCAAAGCGGTTCGTTTCATCTGTTTCCTATACATTCTGGGCAATCTACCCGTTTTTCGAAGATAGGTCAAGGCGAAGAGTTCCCTTATCGCCGCTCCCTTCCGTTTCGAGGTACCCGTTTTATACTGCAATCAACGCTCCCAGTTCCTCTAGAATCAAGGCAAGAGGGGGATTCACTTTCTGAACTGTTGAATCTTGAGCCAATTTCTCCTCAAGCGTACACTCTCCCTATGGATATCATCCGGATTCAAGGGCTGAGTCATACCTACCGTCAGCGAATGAGCAGCCATGCTGTTCAGGCCCTTCGTGATGTCTCGTTCGAGGTGAATCGAGGGGAGATTTTCGCTCTTTTGGGTCCGAATGGGGCAGGTAAGACTACCCTCGTGAAATCTCTGTTAGGGATCGTTCAGCCCTCAGCCGGTGAGATCACCATCAACGGCTTTACACCTGAAGACCCACGCTCTCGCCTCTCAGTCGGCTATCTGGGGGAACATCACCGTTTCCCGCAATACTTTACTGGTCTTGGGCTTTTGGAATTCGCAGGTGCCCTGCACGGGCTCGACCCAGATGAGACCCAAGATCGGGCGCAGGTTCTCTTACCGATGGTCGGGATGGAAAAATGGGCAGAGACCCGTTTGTCAAAATATTCAAAAGGGATGTCACAGCGAATCGGTCTGGCGCAGGCGCTGATCTCCGACCCGGAGATTATCATTCTTGATGAGCCAACTGATGGAGTCGATCCGGTCGGACGTCATGAGATTCGCGCCGTAATGGGACGTCTGCGCGAAGCAGGGAAGACCATACTTTTAAATTCTCATCTCCTGTCCGAAGTCGAAACGATTGCAGACCGAGCTGCGATTCTGGTCAAAGGGGAACTGTTACGCGTCGCCAGTGTGAGTGAACTGACCGTTCGTCCGAATCAATACAAAATTGAAGCGGAGTTTGGAGACAAGTTTATCGATATCGATTCCGAAATCGGCAGACGAATTTCTATTTCATCTACCGTACTCATGGTCGAGCTGGTGAGTGTAGATAAAATCAATGACCTGATTGATAAACTTCGCATCATGAAAATACCGATTCGCAGTGTCGCGCCGATGAAGGGTTCGCTCGAACAGTCATTCATGGATGCCATTCGTCAGGCAGAAGCCCAGAAAGCACATATGTCACCTACAGGAGTCGAGTAATCATGCGAGGATTTCTGCGAGAGACTATCGTCGAACTGGTGATGAGCAAAGCGATCTGGCTCTATGTCGGCGTGACTGCGATCACTTGTCTGATCGCCCTTCTTGCTGGACAGGGAGGGATTCGGATCGGTGGTTCAGAGACTGAGACATTTGGGAAGGATCTGATTATTTTCTTCACCAGTGGATACATCGGGTTTCTCACTTTTCTTATGGTAGTCGGTAGTTCCGGGGTCTTTCCACGCATGCTGAGAAAAGGGACGATCGACTTCTACCTTGCAAGACCGATGAGTCGAACGATGCTTCTATCGACCAAGTTTCAATCTCTCCTTTTCGTTTACTCTCTTCTGCTCATATTCTCAACGGTTCTTGTC
Organism: uncultured Ignavibacteriales bacterium; assembly: GCA_964518635.1. Lineage (GTDB taxonomy): Bacteria > Zixibacteria > MSB-5A5 > GN15 > FEB-12 > CAZFGK01. Next base: position 72,688 of record CAZFGK010000009.1, on the reverse strand, counting down.
TGGCTCTCTCTCTCAATTTCATTGAGCTCTTTCAATCCTGAGGCACTTCTTCTTATTGGCGTGCATCTTTTCTTTCTGCTGCTCTGGATGTCGGTCGCAACACTGGCTGCTCTCGTTGGTCAGTCGCAGGGGATCGCGATCATGACGGTCATCATGATCTGGGTGGGACAATCGATACTATTTCAGACACATGCATCAATCCAGGGGCCAAGTTCGATCTACGAAGTACCTGCGTGGCTGCGCATTTTCGTCGAGATCTGTTACCAGGCACTTCCAAAAGCGACCGAGATCACCGACGCAGTTCAGAAGATTGTCGCTGGTGCTGATACGACCTTTCCGATGGTTGCACTTGGTACAACCGTTCTCTTTCTGATCGCAGTTCTTTTCTTTGCCCGACTGGTTTTCGTCAGAAAGAACTTCTAGTTCACATCATGTTTTCCCCCTCTTGTGCCGGTGTCACTGCGCAGCTATCTTCTCTCACATGACCGACTCTCGCGCGATACATCTCGAACCCCTCGCCATGGCGCTTAAACTTGAGCAGGAGGGGAAGCGTTTCTTTCTCGAATCTGCCGCCAAATTCAAGGGGAAACTCGCCCGTCAGACCTTTGAATTCCTCGCCAACGAAGAGGACAAGCATATCAGACGGATCGAGGAATTCTACAGCTCAATCGAACAATCTGGGCAGACCGATCAGGTGACCATCGAGCGTTCGACGGCCATGGATCGACTGGATGCCTTTCAGGATGAACTTGCCCGACTCAAAGATGAGATCCGCCCGGATGCGACCGACATTGATGCCTATCATTACGCTCTCAAATTCGAAAACGGGGCAGAGCTGTTCTACGAAAAGACGATGAATGAGTCGTCTGATCCGAATATCAAACGTTTCTATGCCTGGCTGATCGCCGAAGAAGAGATGCACTCCAAGCTGATCGGTTCCTGCCTGAAATTCGCTCAGGACCCGGAGTCCTGGTTCTCACAGCGCAACTAGTCCTTCTCGTCGAATCTTCTTCGCTTTCCTCTCCGAAATTTTATCTCTCCATTCAGTTGTCATTGCCTCACGGCATACATCTGTCTATGCTATCTCACAGAAAAGACTACCACTCACCCCCCCTTTCATAGGGTACACGGAGGATCGGCATGACGCCGTTTGAATATCTCGAATCACACGCTCGTGAACGAATGGAACAATTCTCGACCCTATTGTCCTTTCCGACTGTCTCGGCCCAATCGCAGCACAAAGCAGATATCTTGCGTTGCGCCGAATGGTTGACTGCGCATTTCAAGTCATTCGGGATGACTGCCGAACTCATGCCCACCAAAGGGTATCCGGTGGTCTATGCTGAGTATATCACAGATCCAAAAGCTCCAACCGTCTTGTATTACGGCCACTACGATGTCCAACCACCGGAACCATTCAATCTCTGGGTGACCAAACCGTTTGAGGCGAATATCCGGGATGGGTATGTCTATGCCCGGGGTGCGACCGATGACAAAGGGCAGACATTTTGTCATATCAAGGGGCTCGAGGCAATCATGAAAACCGAGGGGAAATTGCCCCTCAATGTGAAGTTCATCATCGAAGGGGAAGAAGAGGTCGGCTCCGGCTCTCTTCCTGATTATCTCAAGCAGCACAAAGCAAAGTTGAAAGCGGATATCGCGGTTGTCTCAGATACCGCACAGTTCAGCAAGACACTCCCGGCGATCACTTATGGTCTTCGTGGGCTTTATGGAGGTGAATTGTTTGTTTATGGACCGAACCGGGATGTTCACTCCGGCGCCTTTGGTGGTGCCATCCCCAATCCAGCGACCATTCTCATGCAGATGATCGCGCAGGTACATGACAAGAAAGGGAAGATCACGATTCCCGGTTTCTATCGTGATGTGAAACCAGTCTCCAAGTTTGATCGCGCACAGTTCAAGAAACTCCCCTTCAAAGAAGCTGCTTACAAGCAGTCGATCGGGATCAAGGCACTTCACGGAGAAACCGGCTATACGGTCTATGAACGTACCTGGGTGCGCCCGACGTTTGAAATCAACGGTATCACCAGCGGCTATCAAGGGGAAGGGAGCAAGACCATTATCCCGTCGATGGCCTCCTGCAAAATTACCTGCCGCCTTGTTCCAAATCAGAAGCCGGATCATATCGGTAAGTGTATTGAGACATTCTTCAAAAAGATCGCCCCAAAATCAGTCACGATCAAATTCGCCGAGCGGGCTGGCTCAGCCGCAGTCGAAGTCCCAACCGACGGTCCATGGTTGGATGCCGCAGGAGAAGCGGTTCGCAAAGGTTTCGGGAAGAAACCGGTCTTTATGAAAGAGGGGGGATCGATCCCTGTGGTCGGCGATTTCAAACGGATTCTTGGAATCGACACCCTTCTGATCGGTTTTGGTCAGCAGGATGACAATATCCACTCACCGAATGAACGATTCCGTGTGGTTGATTTTGAGAGTGGCTGCCGTGCGGCTGCCGCACTTCCGGGGGAGCTTGCGAAAGTTCGGAAGTAGGCACACGCAACATGAAAAGAATCAACTGGTTCAGAAAGTTTACTGAACTGATCGTTGAGATCACTTGTGACTAAAGAAACAGCCGGGAAGAGTCTTGCCACACTCTTCCCGTTTATTTTACTCCACCAGACCATAGGCGCACTCGGTTTTCCGATCACCAAAGTCGGGGTGACTGAGATGGACCCGTATGTCTTCGCCTTCTTCCGCTTTGTCATCGCCACCATCCTTCTGCTTGGCTACGTCTGGTGGACGGAGCGAGGAAATCCACAAAGTCGCTCAATCGAACGCTCAGACTGGCCCCGAATTGCAGTACTGGCTTTCCTGATGGTCGGACTGAACCAGCTTGGCTATGTCGTCGGACAGAAATTCACCGGAGCCGGGCATGGCTCACTGCTGTATGCGACAACGCCTATCTATGTGTTCATTTTCTCCGCGTTTTTGCTCAAAGAGGGAATGCCCTGGCGACGTGCTTTGGGGATCGTCGTCGCAGTGATCGGCGTCATTCTGATCGTGGGGCAGGGGGCACAACTTTCGGCGGCGTATCTGTTAGGCGATACGATCATCTTCGTCGCAGTCCTCGGCTGGGCGCTGTACACCGTGCTCGGTAAGCCGCTTGTCGCGAAATACGGTGCCTTTCGCATGACCGCTTATCCACTCGCAATCGGAACTCTCTGCTACGCACCATTTGGAATCTATCGCTCAGTGATCTTTGACTATTCCGCGGTGACCTGGCGTGGATGGGGTGCGATGCTCTTCATGGCAATTGCGATGTCGGTGATTGCCTATGTGGCATGGTACTGGGTGCTTAAACATATGGATGCCGGTCGTCTCGCTTTGTTCTCAAATATTCAGCCGTTGATCGCAGTACTCGCATCATGGCTGATGATCGGCGAAGCTCCGACGGTGATATTCGCGATTGGTGCAGTGATAGTGCTGGCGGGATTATTGATTGCCGAGTGGCCGGGGAAGAGTTTAGTCACACCATGAGAGTTGTTCTTCTTTGCCTCAGTAGGCTAAAGAAGATGCTTCGACAGGCTCAGCATGAAGATTTGGAGGGATTTGGAAAGATTCGGAGGTATGCTTTCTCAAAAATATCCACAGAACCTCAGATTCTTCACCCTGAGCTTGTCGAAGGGCGTTCTTGAGTTCATCAGCCACGGTAATGCGACCCAGAGTGTCAAGCTACAACGAAAAGAAAACCCGGCGAGGATCGCCGGGTCACGAATTTGAGATAATGCGCGGGAGTGCTGATTACTTCTTCATCTTCTCAATCATCTTCCGCAGTTCGTTCAATTCTTTGCGAAGCTGATCATTCTCTTTCTTCAGCTCCTTAATCGCGACGAGTGCGACGCCGGATGGGTCAATCGTCGAAATCGATTTGTCATTCCCACCGACATTGAACGCTTCCTTGAAATCCTGGGCCGTCGGACCGATGTGGGTGACTTCGTCGTTTTCAGTCTTGTAGTTCCAGCGCTTGATCGGCAGCTCGGCTACTTTTTCAAGAATCTCTTCGCCATTCACGTTTTCAAAATTCTCCTTGAGGTTCTTGTCAGAAGAATTCGTCCACGTGCCGCCGGCGGTCAAGTGTGCACCGCTGGAATGTTCAATAGGATTCAGAACTCCGCCGACATCAGTCTGCAGCGTGAGGGCAGTGCCGGTACCGATCAGATTGCTGGACGAAAACTCCATGCTTGAGCGAGCAGCATCGCAGGATACATCTGTCGAGTGAACGTCACCGCTTGAAGAATGGCTCATGCGCATTGCTGAATTAAGATCGTCACAGTCTTCATCAATATCTGAGCTGGATGACGGGCCAGTAAAGGCGCATCTCTTGGCCGATCCCACATTCCCTTGTTTCGCCTTATAATCTAATTTTACGACTCCGCCGGAATAGAATGTCGACTGTTCTATTATTGAATCCGGAGTTTGAGAATCGACATTGAGCGAACGAGCACTTGCCGTAAACGTCTCACTTCGTTTTGCTCGTCCTGTTTTTCCCGCTTTGGCACCATAGAGAAAAGTTCCGCCGGCACCACCACCCCCATCAAGTACCTCTATCTCCTCTGTAAATGAATCAACCGTCTGTGCGACTCTTGATGAGGAGCTTGAGGAAGGGTCAATCACCTCACTACGCTTAGTCTTACCAGATTTACCAGTCTTTGCAGTATAACTGTATGAGGACCCACCACCACCGCCTCCACTTCCAGAGCTAGAAACTGTTTCAATCAGTGAGTCGGGGGTCAGAAATTCGTCACTGACGGTTGTATCGGTCGGAGAGGTTGCGGCAAAACGTTTCTTCCCAGCCAATTGTCCACTCGACGTCTTATGTGAAACAGTAAGCTCACTCCCAGGTTGATCGCTATCGTATATGAGTTCATGCGACACTGAGTCAGGTGTGGTGGTGGTGATGACTCGGTTCGCATCAGCGCCTGTACCCTTGGTCTTGATTGCAACGCTGTTAACGGTCGGGGTGACGATTGACTCAATCTCCCCTTCTGGATCATTGTCATTATCGTCGTCGAAAAGCATAGCGGACCTCGAACCGCCCGGACTTGCTGAAACCTGAAGCGAAGCAGATTTTGATCCGCTCAATGAAGAAATGTCCTGGCTAGCGGAGTCAGGATATGTAGTTGAGATCACTCGACCCTTATCTGCTCCGGTCCCTTTCGTATTTATTGCAACACTTGACTTCGTCGGGGTGACGATCGACTCGATTTCTCCTTCAGGGACATTGTCTCCATCAGAGTCGTCAGAGAGTACAATGCTCGATCCCTGGTTGGGGGCGTCGCTGCCGGTCGAAATCGTAACGCTCGAACGATCATTCGACTGATTGCTTTTCGTTTTAGTCTTGACGACTGCGGTTGATGCTGTGACCACAGATGAAATCTCTGCATCGTCGAGACCATCCCCGTCAGAATCGTCGGTCATTAGGATTGACGATCCCTCCGTCGGTGCATTTCCACCGGAGGTTATCTCAACACTCGTGCGGTCGTTCGACTGATTGCTTTTCGTTTTAGTCTTGATGACTGCAGTTGATGCCGTGATAGCAGATGAAATTTCTGCGTCGTCGAGACCGTCCCCGTCGGAGTCGAGCACGTGCACCAATGACATCGAGTCCGGCTTGTGCAACTGAGTCGACGAGGACTGACGATTATTAAACTGGTCTCGCGCCTCTACACGAATACTTGATCCATCCGAATCCAACAAAACTGTGAATTGGCTTTGCGTCGGAACATCACCGGTCTCAAAAAATGTCTTGAGGGTGTTTCGTGTCTCTTTTGACTCTACCAAGGAACCGATATCCGCCGTTCCATTTCCGTCCTTGTCGATACTTCCATCCAGCCCGGATGCCACATGCGCAAAGGGAACAGTTCCGATTCGAAGACGGGGAAGCAGCTCGGCATCGGCGCCGACCGAGATTCCAAAGTACCAATTCTCATTTCTCCCGTCGTTATCGGAATACATCGATGCCCCGCCAATTGTGTCCAGACTCACCGCGAAGAGTCCATCCAGGACATTAACCGAACGGACTTCGGAAGCGATCGGGGGGCTACCAAATTCAGCGGTGTACAAACGGAAGGTGAGGGTGTAGACACCGTTGAGTGGTGTGCCGGAGCCGTCAGTCAGCCGTCCCTGATGGGTTAGGGAACTGGATGGCTCGGCAAACGCCATTGCCGCCGCTACGAGGCAGCAGAGTACGCTGACGATAGCGGTGCGGATGGTGTGTGTGAAAGACGTACCGCCATTAAAGCGGGGGAGTGGAGTGGGATAGGACGAGGTCATGGAACCCTCCGTTTAGTGTGTATTCCCGCGGCGATCTGACACCGCGGCCTGTTTGATCTGTACTTCGGGGTCGGGATGCCGACAGGAGCCGGGACAAGCTCCGGATTCAGCACCGGTTAGTGTACTATTTGGATCGTGTTAAGGCAATGTGAAAGAGGGGGGGAGGGGGATAAATGGCTCTTTGAAAAAAAAAGCAGTATAATGTCTTCGATGAAGCTTGTGCTCTTAGTTCTCTATGTTGTCTCCTCTGTCTCTGGGCTTCCTCTTCATGCTTCGCCATCTAGTCGCTTAGTCCAAAAATATGACGGGATTCAAACCATAGGTTTCATACGTGCAGTTACTGGCATTGGCGGCGAACGAATTGGATACCTTGCATCGAATCTTTCAGGCGGCACCGTTCAGATACGTGATACTTCTGGTTTGCTGGTTGCATCCTTTTCGACACCAACAGTAGTTTTGGCTGCTTGCTGGCTTCCGACTGAATCTCTCGACTCACTGCAACTCTATCTCGTATGTCAGTCTGCTGCCCAGACGCCAATACTATTTCGTGTCCAGCTGTCAAATGGCTCCTCTCAGATCTTATCACGTGCTATTCCAGAAATAACCTGCGATCTGAGTACCTGCTCCTGTAAACCAATGCATGCCGAAATTCGTCTGGTGAATACTTCTTCTTATGGTTTGGCAGTTCTTTGTTCGTTTACGATGCTGGAAGAATGCTATGATCTAACCATGGGCCCTTCAGCACGATCAAAGATGCGAACGGTAGTTGCGAGTTTGTCGTTAGACTCTTTTTACTCAACACATACTGCCAGTTATCTTGATGGTCCAGTTGCAGGAATTACCGGGCAGGGGAGTCTCACAATTTTTGGCAATAGATCGTATCGAAATTGGTGCAGTCCTCCGTTTGACGGATGTTTCAACGACACGAAGTCTATAGAAATACGATCACTTCGCAATGACGGAACGGTGCTCGCCAATGCGGTAGATACGAGCCGCATTATGGGAAGCATCGCGGTAGACCCCCTTTATGGGTACTACCATGTACTTACGTCGAGTGCAGGATTTTCATCCCATGTCTCCCTCCATTTCGTGGCGGGGTCTTACATCAGAGAACTGTGGTCGTATGAGAACGGTCCGGTGAAGTTTCTCATGGTTGATGTCGAACAGTATCGCACACTGATTCATCATGGGGCATTTGGGGCTCGTATGAATGACATGGTGATTTATCGCAGCACTTTCGCTGACGTATACGTTGACTCATTCGATCTCGAGCCGGGAGTCGTGACTGGCTGTTTCTGGAGTGATTCATCTGATATGAGGCAGCGTTATTTGTGGACTCGTGCGGATTCTCTTTTTGAATTCGATATGCGAGTTCCAACCGATGTTGATGATGACGATGATGCTGAAATATTGCCAGAGTCTTTTGCCTTGTTGAACAACTACCCCAATCCATTTAATTCAAATACGGTTATTCCTTTCGTGATGTCTCAGCGTGGATATGTGTATTTGAGCATTTTTGATATTTTTGGACGAGAGGTAGCTTTGGTCTTTGATGGTGTAGGGCCGGCGGGTGAGTTTTCAGTTAATTGGGATGGTCGTGACTCGGATGGTCAGCCCGTCTCCAGTGGAGTGTATTTTACGCGGCTGACGGTCGATGGTGTTTCGCAGTCACGCAAAATGCTGCTTCTGAAGTAACGTATCTGTGCTGACGATTAATATTCGGCAATGTGAAAGAGACGGGGGCTACTTGGCTTGTAAGACCCAAAAATTGGCAACGATTGGATTCGAAAAAAGAAACAGCCCTGCCGAGTCTACGGTGACGTGTCGATACACGTTAATCGGGGAAAACGATTTACCTAATCAGTACTTGATAGGAGCTCCTGGCCGTAACCAAACAGGGTCGCTTGTGTCAGCAACAGCCGATTCTCCGAGCTGCAAGTCTGGGCCGAATAATCCAGTCGCAATGTTCCCAGTAGAATCGTCCAAGCGCCAATAACCGACCAGTCCACTAATCGTTGGATCAATCGTATGGTCGAAGTTATTCCATATTTGTGATTGCGAACGTTCATGGTTCCAAATACGTACCTCATCTAACTGACCTTCGAAAACTCTTGCTCCATTTACAGTAATTGGAAGCGTACCGAAAAAGAGATCGGATGACTGCTCTAGGCACACGCTCGCTTCGAGCTTCTCGGACTGAGCAATATTACCATTCACATAAACATGGAGTGAGTCGCTGCTTACAACTATTGCGAAGTGGTTCCAGATGTTCGGGATGACAAAATGTCGCGGTCCCCAATAGGTCCCGCTACCATTTGCACGGCAGACAGTAGCCAAATAGTTGTCGCCATCATGACGAAATGTAAAAAGGGAGACTCTGGGCGTTGAATCGGTATGAATACCGAGAACTGAGTTTATAGAAATTGTCTCTCTTTTGACCCATGCTTCAATTGTGAATTCTGTTAGTTGATTGATCTCATCTGTTGTCTTGGCCGAACAGAAGTCCCCGCGATTGAATCTCAATGAACTTCCACGAGGAGTTGTGGAAAGGTCCTTCCATCCAAATTTCTTTTCCGTTGGGATGGAGTGAGCACCATTTCGATCATAAACAACGACTCCGTAGTAGTACTGTTGATCATTGAGCGGCGCAGTGTAAACTGTATATGTCTGGTAATAATTGGAGATTTCACCTGCTAGTGTTCCGTTTGCGACTACATCCGGAACTAATGAGCGCATAATTCGATATGACCGAAAGTCATGCATTGGCGGTAGTTCTTTCCATTGCATACGAATAGTACCATAGATGTCGCCAGAACTCAAGAATATGTCGACATCTCTAGGTACGACATTGTTGGTAATAAAAGAGGACGTGTCGCCATACGATGCATGTGAAAAACTGTCCTCGGTACGAACACTCACGAAATATTGTTGTGAGTCGAGCAATTGAGAAACAACTATGCTCGTGTCATTTGCTGAGTAGGAGGTGTGAACCGGGACAAGCGCCTGTGGAATTGTTCCGATAAGCAAAACATATGACCTAAAGTCCAAGTCCGTTCGATTTGCTGACCAGAATATTCTCATGGAAGAAGTTGTTTGTTCACTGAACGATTGAATGTGTGACGCTGATGGTGCAAGTCTATTTTTATCGACGAAGCAGTAGCTTACTTTTGATCCAACAACTCGATTGTCTGTATCCGTTGCGCGCACGAAGAGTGAACGTTCGCCGATGCTGTCACCAGCTTTCCAGTACGTCTCATACGGCGGCACGAAGTCTGAGCCGATCGACTTGTTGTCTACAAAAAACTCAATCTTGGATATTCCTTTATCGTCGGTTGCAATTGCTCGCATGAGTACATAGTCTGACACCGAGTCACCTGATGCTGGCAGAGTGAGATATACTTTCGGAAAAGCATATTGAGACTCTCTTGCCGTGTTTGACGGTTGAGATTCGTTCCCTTGCTCGTCTGATGTTCTCATTCCGAAGAAGTATGTGCTGTCGAGGAACAATCCTGCTAGTTTGTACTGTTGAATGCTTCCTCCTTCAGTTGGGGAGGGAAGTGCTGGAGCTTTGTAGGCGTTTGTCCATTCTTTCAGTCTTGTACTGTCCGTTGCATATCTTAAGTCATATTTGTGTGCTTTTCCGACGAAACCATCATCTCCCGGGGCTGTCCATACAAGCACACTGGTAGTATCGACAATTCCAGTTACCGAAAGGTTTGCAATCGCTCCGGGAGGAGTGGTGTCTGTGCTGACTGATTGTGTTGGTGCATCTTTGGTGCATTTGATTGCGAATACGACGATGACCGCGAGAGTGATCGGAAGATGTTTGTTATTCACATGTTTCCTATTTGATTTTCTGTTCGTCCCACGTTCGAATCTTCTTTGCAATATATATGTCCATCTTCTTTTGGTCTACCATTCCTCTTGTGATGGCGATGTGATTTTCTTTTCTCTACGTACCAGTATGTTATCCATACCCGCTATGAGTACGCCCAAATCGACCTTCCGCCCATCTGTCAGACCCACTATGGATTCTCCGGCTCCACCGCCGAAGCAGAGTATCCAGCCGGTGAATGCTCACACGGGAAATGCCCAAACAGGAGGGGGGAGTATCAAAGGCAGGGCGGCGACCGGCTTCGCCTCCCCGGCGGATGATTTCCTCGATGATCCCATCGACCTCAACCGGCTCTTCATCCAAAACCGGGAGGCGACCTTTCTCATCCGCGCGATTGGGGTGTCGATCTGCCGCTTTGGGGTGCAGCGGGGCGATATCCTGATCGTGGATCGTTCCCTCAAGCCAATCGGCGGGGGGCTGGTGATCGGCGTCCAGCACGGCCAGACGGGGTTGGTGCGGCTGATTACGAGCGGACCGCATCTGGTGGCGGTCAGTTCCGATCATCCCCGCGCGCGTCAGGCGGCGATGGTCGACGACACCTTTCAGGTCTGGGGGGTGGTGAGTGCGTTTGTGCATCGGGTGAGAGGGGAGTGAGGTAAAAGGAATTGGTTTGGTGAGATTGATCTTGTAGGGCGGCCTTGGCCTCCAAGCCGCCGTCTTCTCATTCCGTAGGGTGGTGTCCTTCTGAGGACCCGCTATCTTTCCTTCTCAGGCAAGACCGGGAACCCACCGCTCTGCAAGCTGCGCTTGCATACGCAGTGGGGCACCGAAGAGAAGACCCGCACCCGAAGCGGGAGCGGACCACCAGGAGAGAAAGATGAAATAGATGAGAAAGCAGAAACGTCTCGAATTACTCTTACTTATGGGCATCAAAAGCGGAAATGCTGGATCAATGACTGAGTCCGACTGGGATGTTTTGCGACAAGCGGCACTGAACAGACACCGGAACTCGCCACAGCAGAAAGAATCTACACGATCAAGGCCCCCGCGAAGGAAAAGACAGGAGGGGGGATGATCTTCGCCCTTGTCGATTGCAATAATTTCTACGCCTCCTGTGAACGGGTGGTCAATCCGGCGCTCAATAACAAGCCGGTGGTCGTGTTATCCAACAATGACGGCTGTGTGATTGCCCGTTCCAACGAGGCCAAAGCCCTCGGTGTCGAGATGGGGGTTCCATTTTTTCAGATCAAGGTGATGGCCAAAGAGCAGGGGGTGATTGCACTCTCCGCTAATTTTCTGCTCTATGGGCATCTCTCAAATCGTGTGATGGGGATTCTCACACAGGCGAGCCCGCGTGTGGAGGTCTATTCCATCGATGAATGTTTTCTCGATCTTGATCGGGTGCAACCATCTCCGCTTGAGTATGCCCGCGAACTGCGCGCGAAGGTGTTGCAGTGGGTGGGGATTCCGGTCAGTATCGGACTCGGCCCGAATAAAACTCTCGCCAAACTTGCCAACTTTGCCGCCAAACGAATGCCGGAGTATGGCGGGGTCTTTGATCTGACCGCGTTATCAAATGATGACCTCAATCAGTTTTTGCAGGCGATACCGATTCGAAAACTCTGGGGGATCGGGCGTCGACTCAATGACAAACTCGCCCGTTACGGGATCACCAATGCGTGGCATCTGCGCTACGCCGATCAGAAAACAATGCAGAAACATTTTGGCGTCGTGCTGAAACGGATGATCATGGAGCTCAATGGCGAGTCCTGCCTATCTCTCACCGATGTGATTGAACCGCGCAAACAAATTCTCTGTTCGCGGACATTCGCGACGAATATCTACACCAAACCGGAATTGGAAACTGCCCTCACCAGTTATGTCAGTCGCGCGGCGGAAAAACTTCGAGAACAGGAATCATTGGCGGGGAGTCTGACCGTTTTTCTGCGGACGAATCCGTTTGGTTCGGACTGGGGGGAGTATCGCGGGAATAAATTTATTCGCCTGCCGGAGCCGACGGATAACACGATTGAATTGGCGAAGGTGGTAGTGGCGTCGCTTGATGAGATTTTTCGGCTGGGGTATGGCTACAAACGAGGGGGCGTGATGCTCACTGATATTCGTCCGGCGATCGATCGTCAGTTGTCGATCTTTCAGTCGCCGGAGTCGGTGGTTCGTGGGGAGAAGTTGATGAAGGCACTGGATGGAGTCAATGAACGATTCGGGCATGGGGCATTGCGACTGGCGACCGAGCGTCCATCCTGGCGCAAACCGAGTGATGCCTTTGCGAATAACGAGGGCTTGGAGTTGGTGTTGTAGGGATGACTGCATTGCCTTGGTGGCCCGCTCCCGCTTCGAGTGCGGGGTGGCGAGAGTGGGAGAAGACCCTTCGACAAGCTCAGGGTGAGGATTCAATGACAATTGAAACTCTCTTCACTCTACATGCTGATCCGCTGCGGCGGATAGACTCCGTCGCCTGCGCAGTGGGGCACCAAGAAAGACAAGAGCACGCCCTAAAGGGACATGCCTACCAGAGTAAGGAAGACCCTTCGACAAACTCAGGGTGAGGATTCAATGACAAGTGACACTCTCTTCACTCTACATGCTGAGCTTGTCGAAGCATCTTCTTCTCTACGGTGCCCCACTCCGTAGTTCACGCGAAGCGTGAGCAAGGGGTGGGTTCCACGTCTATATTTCTTCAGAGAAACTCAGAACGGGAACCCATCCGCCGCGGCGGATCGACTCCGTCCCCTGCGCAGAGGGGCACCAAGAAAGACAAGAGCACGCCCTAAAGGGACGTGCCTACCAAGGCAAAGGAGACCCTTCGATCCGTCGCGGCGGATCAGGGTGAAGATATCTGCCACAAGCTTTGATCCTTGTTCAAAAACTGAACATCAGGTCATCCAACAGCACCCTTCAGTCAATCCCAGCTCCACCGATAATTTCATCCAGAGAAACTATTCGCGAGAATCTATCAGAGAGGGGAAAGCCAATGCAGGCCACAGCAGAACGTAAGCAGGAAAAGAAAACAGTTATTGCCGGAGAAGAACTCCAGCTGGTTTCATTTACCATCGGAACCGAAGAATTCGGTGTTGATATTCTGAAAGTTCAGGAAATCAATCGAATGGTAGAGATTACGAAGGTCCCACAGGCACCGCATTACATCGAAGGGGTGATCAATCTTCGTGGAAAGATCATTCCGATTATCGATCTTCGGAAACGATTCGGTCTTGAAATTAAATCATACGACAAGAATACTCGTATCGTCGTCGTCGATATCGGCGGCACGATCATGGGGATGATTGTCGATGCGGTGAGTGAAGTGCTTCGCTTAAACAGCGCGACGATCGAAGCTCCGCCGGAGATGGTGACCGGAGTCAATACCGATTACATCAAAGGAGTTGCGAAACTCGAAGACCGTCTGTTGATCTTCCTGGATCTCTCGAAAGTGATCGACGTAACTGAATTGAGCCGGACGAGATAGTCTCACTTCTCACAGATGAATGAACAAGTGCTCGACCCTCGGTCGGGCACTTTTTAGTTTGTGCCGGAATTCTTATTCGAATGAATCGGAGCAAGCGGGGAGAGCATCTTTGCTGGACGAACCAGTCTCCAGTGATCGGTACTCTCAAGTCTGACGCGCATCCCGTCATCGGCAACCGACCAGAGAAAGGCAAGGAGCGGGGCTACTTCAGGATCAGCATTCACAAATCTGCTGGATGACGCCCAGTTTGCTGAGAGATTATCAGAAAATTCACTCATCCAACGATTCACTGAGATCCGCTGTTGCGGGACATTTATTGTAATCACTTCCGGTCGATTCAGAAACTCTCGCCAGATATCAGCAAGGGTACTATCCAGCAATTCTGCCTTCACTGGTTGAGGGGACCAGTTCGGACTGAAAGGGATGGTCGAGAAGGAGCAGATTGCAAAACGAGGGTCATGCGTAGCGTATCTGCGCAGTTCCTGATTGAGTTGATCAAGAGTCGTCGTCCGGCTTGCCAGAACAAATTCCGATGAATCAGTAAGTTCAAGTCCAATCCTGGAGAGCAGAAGCAGATTACGGGTGTTGATGAGATAGGCGATCTGCTGGTTGGCATCCCATTGCCCGAAATGCTCCGCGGTAACGAGGAGAAATTCAGTACGTAGCGAGTCTCGTAAAGGGGAGGTCGATACAATGCTTTCCGGTGTCGGGCGACCGTACGGAATTGTTTCACGAAGGAGACGAGCATACCGTCGGTAGAGGTGATCAAACTCGGTCTGAACTCCGATTGAAATCACTGTATCCTCAGGGTTGTCTACAACCGCATGCAAACGCGGGACAAATGCCATGAGGAGGCAACCGAAAGCTATCGCCCAAAATGACACTCGTGATGAAGATTGTCGGAAAAGCGGTCGCACCCTATATAGATCGGCGTTACTACAGATATTATTCAGTCTGATTTTGACCAGCCCAGGGAGGATGCTATGGGGAAACCGATCATGTATGTAGAGATTGAAGGAAGCTACGCCCCCCGTCTGGCGGCATTCTACAGCGAGCTTTTTAACTGGAAATTCTTCAACCCCGGTGCAGTCGAGTATTCGATGTTTCAATCGAGTGAAAAGGGGATCGGCGGGGCAGTCTACCCGAATCCAAGTCGGACCGTCGGCAGTAATATTATTCCCTATGTGGAGGTTGAAGATATCGAAGCGATCTGTGCAAAAGTGATTGAGCTGGGTGGTTCGGTAATCTATCCAAAAAGAGAGATTCCGCAGACCGGATGGTCATCCCATATCGCTGATCCGGATGGAAATATCATCGGACTCTTTACTCCACTTCCAATTCGATAAGAAACGTTAATGTCGAGAGTTCCACCGAGCTATCCAGATGTCCTGCTCCTGAGCTGCGGAATCGGTCGCGGGCATCCGTTTTATCTGGATGGCATTCAGCAGGCACTTCGTTCAGAGTACCCCGACATCGTTGTAGAGTACCGAACTGTTTTCGAACTTGCGAATCCCCCTGCCCTGATCGGTTGGAATCTCGCAAAACTTCTTTACCATTTTGGTTCACAGGGGGGAATGAAAACCGAAATCTATGAAAAAATACGAAAAGGGGATCGACGATCCGAACCTGCCGAGTATCTCAAGAACGGACTTGCTTCCAAAGTGGCTAGATATCGTGATGCAGGAACGATTGTCATCGTAGACCATCCGCTACTTGCCGTGAATCTTGCAGAATTGGAAGTATGGTATCAGCATGGGGAATTGGTTGCACCGGAATCTTCACTAGTCGATCCGGGTGGCAAGATACTCGTGCCGAATCGAGAAACAGCAGAGCAGTTTGAAACGGTAGTGAATGATCGATCACGAATTGTCGAGACCAACTCCTGTATTGAATCTGAAATAGAGACGATCGCAGAACATGCGGCAGGAGATCGTATCGAACGTCTCAGGCATGCAGGGCAGCTCTGCGCCGCATTCTTTTCTTCTGGTGCCGAACCTCAACCACATCTTGATCTGATCATCGTAGCTCTTCAATCACTGATAAAAGCAGGACATCGGTCGATTCTCTTTGTTGCTGAGAACGGTAAGCTTCATTCTCGCCTCAAGAAGTCGCCTATTACCAGAAATGAAAGAGTTGATTGGGTTGTCTATCGAGATCGGCATGAACTTCATCGGGAGACTGTGAAAAGATGGAATGATTTTGATCTGTTCCTCTCTCCTTATCATGAGCGAATTCACTGGGCGGCAGCGGCGTCTCTGCCGATGATCGGTTATACGCCGACGATGGGGCCATTTGCGCCAATGAATCGCACCTACGCGGCCAACTACCATCTTGCATATGACCTGACTCCCGAAAGTGCATCTCAGGTTGGATCAATGATCTCTGATTCGGGGTGGAGAACGACATGTTGTGAGCTATCGGATTTCTCACGAAGAGGTCACGTCTTTGGTGGCTTTCAAAACATCGCGAATTTGATATCGCAGGAGAGAAGAGTTCGGTAGCAGTACCGTGCCCACTGATTTATATTCTCCGCTTGATGTTTCGTTATCTCTTCGGTCATGTCACACGTTTTCCTCCAACGGTCTGGCTGCTCACCTTCGGATGGTTTGTCGGATCATTGGGATTTGCGACTGCGATTCCATTTGTCTCGATCTATTTCAATTCGACTCTCGGCATGTCCCCCGGCGAGATCGGAATATTCTTCGCCTGCATGGCAATTGCCCGAGGACTCTTTCAGGCAATCGGAGGAGAGGGGTATGATCGCTTTGGGGCGCGTCAACTTCTCATCTGGTCGCAGTTGCTTCGAGTCTTTGCCTTCGTCGGTCTAGGTTTGGCGGTTGCATTCAAGACAGGGCTTTGGCCACTTTCAATTGCCCTGTTCTTCATTTTCGTGCTGGGTTCGATCTTCTTCTCGTCGCTGAATGCGTCACTCTCTGACTCTGTATCTGAAAAAGATCGACTCGATGCCTTTGCCATCGGGCACCTCGGCGCGAATCTCGGTTGGGCTATTGGACCTGCTATTGCGGCTTTCTTATCCGGCTATTCATACTCGTGGCTCTTCTATTTCGCGGCACTACTTACTCTCGCATCTGGGCTTGTGTTTCGACGTTTCCCAAAACGTGAAATCAACCTTACGACAAAAGAAGAACCGTTTCGGATGCGTGATCTTCTGGAAGTCCGGAAAGATCCGATCCTTCTCTCGCACGCGCTCCTGACATTTGCTCTGCAACTGGTTATCTCGCAGCTGATCGTGCCGTTGTCGTTGTATGCCACAACTTCGGGGGGGTACACCGCGGCACAAGTCGGCATTTTGTTTAGCTTGAATGGGGGACTCGTAGTCGCGCTGCAAATTCCCGTAGCTCGGCTTGCCGGAAGATGGCCGCTCACGGTGCAACTATGGGTCGGCGCCTTGCTCTATTTTGTTGGCTATAGTCTGATAGGGTGGACATCCAGCTTTGGTCAGCTTGCTGCGTGTATTGTCATCGTAACAATCGGTGAAGTAATTGTTTCACCTGCGCAACTGGCGTTGACTTCGAAACTCGCGCCTACCGGAAGAACAGGGCGATATATGGGGGTGTATGGATTCTTTCAGACTTCAGCATGGTCGCTGGGACCAGTCTACGGGACGATCATACTCGAATGGCTTGGGGCAAGTCCGAAACTGTGCTGGCTAGTCATCTCATCCCTCGCTCTGGTTTCAATGTTCGGCTACATGCAGCTTCATAGAAAGCTGAAGTCTGGCTTTCAACCAGAAGTGAAGAGTTCAGAGTCGACAGTCCGCTTCGGGTGAAGTGCGCTACTTGATCACCATGAATTTGCCGACCTGTGTTCTTCCGGGTGATTCAACTACATAGTAATAGAGTCCGCTTACCAGGCTCTGATTGTTGCGGGTAATCAAATCCCACTCAGCAACCTGCGAGGTAGGTCCTCCTTCGGGGAAATTATGCTCAAATGAATCGATCCTGTCTCCATCCAGACTGAAGATTGAAATGGTACAGACTCTGGGAAGATTCGCGAAGTTAAGACGTCTGGCACGTTCTGGAGTGAGGGTGTTGTCCCGATTCTCGTATCCATGAATATCGTAGTCCCCGTCGATCCTGTACGGATTCGGATAGACAAAAACATCCAGTTTCTGATCTTCAACCGTTTCAACATTCGGAAATGCAAACTCACGGATGGCATTGTCGATTGATCGGGTTTCAGTCGGCTGGATACCATCCTGCGGAAAGCCGTGATCGAAACAGGTCACGCTGACGTAATAGGGAACAGAAGGAAGGAGGGAATCGATGACAAATTCATACTCGTAGAATTTTGGCAAGGGCTGGTCGTAATCATACACGACGTCATCTTCAGACCAAAGTGAGGGGTCATTCCCTGGATCGATTGCATCTGGATAGACTTTGTGAATGCCGTTGGGGCTGCTTAAGTCGAAAGCATTGAAATCCTGTGGTGCGAAATAGAAATAGTCGCTTCCAACTTGCAGCGGACTCGTCAAGGTATAGTCATTTGGCTCGAAAGTCGAATCTGCAAATTCAATTCTCATTGAATCTCGAGTCACCGGAAAACCGACTGGCCGCCAGACTGGATTTCCACGCTCAAGCCCGAACTTGAAACGCTGGAAATTTTCACGATCATAGGTTGCAACAAGACTGAAACTGTTTTCCTGAAGATCGCGAGCGATGTAGACACGATATCCTTCAAAATCAATCGCTCCGCCAAGTGGATCGGGTGTCGTTTCAGACAGAAATCCATTCCATTTGACGCGCAGTCTACCCAGGTCTGATTCGACTCGAATGACCGGACGGACCGGAGGGCCATCCGTCTTGTAATCTCGTACTCCATCACCGGTGTAGTAGACTCTTTTTCCTTCACAAGTGTGAAACTCTCCGCTGTAGCCATCACCATCGGTATCCACGCCGGGACTATCGAAAACCCAGCTAGCCCAACGAGCATTGGTTGCAAAATTAGAAAAGTCGAGTCGATCGTAAAATGGTTGTGGCACAATCGGTGCGAAGGTGTTGGCAAAATCGCGTGGCTCGACATGAACATTGGTTCCCCCGACTACCGCTAGTGCGATATCCGCGGTGCCGTTGACGTCGATATTAAATGGCCCAACGGAGTAGACATAGAATGGTCGTCCCCCTCTAGCGATACTGCCAGCATTGATTGGAGGGGCTTGCCATCCCTGGGAACGTTTGTTGATAGAGGTGAACAGCTGGTCATAGTCAATTGTCTTCCGGCGCATATAGTAGTAGGCCTCTTTGTCATTCGAGCGCCAGTAGGTATACGGCGTCGCTCCAACTCGAGGCTGATCGACAGTAGTTGCGAGACGTTCCGGTTGAAAGCCGTTCACAAACCAGTTGTAGTTCACCCCGGACTGTGGGCTGGGAAAACCGAGTACTCTGATTCCCAGAACACTTCGTGCCGACGAGTTGTACCAGCTATTGGTCCGAAGATCCGGGTCTCCGTCGGTGTCCATGGCATAGCTCAGCCAGAGAGAATCTTTCCCTTCACACTCTGGATCAAAGTCATACGCACCAAGAAAACCGGTGACATCATCCTCTTTTAAGGTGAGTGAATCAAGAAAGATCGGCACCGCCTGAACTGCAGCGTGCACATAGTAGCCGAAATAGGCGTCCTTGATTGGCTTGCCACTGATATTCTCCAGATGGAAATCGAAGATGACAAAGTCATCAATGTGTGGTGAACTCCATGCATGTGACTTTTGTGTAATACGAAGCCCTAGCGGAATATGATCGCGGACGTCTGACCAGAACGGGGAGGATGAAACATGCAGAGTGTCGGTGTAGCGAGCGGTAATATCAAGAGATGAAACTGCATCGGGGCTGTACCAGAGATGATTCTGATCCGATGAGATATACTCAAATTCCCCTGTTGTTTCCGGATCAGCAAACATTTCGTTGAATGAGTTTGAAACCAACGTATCGCGACCCACCACTCCGCCGATCAGAAGATTTCCCTGCATCATGAAACGAACCGCGCTACCGCGTGGATAGATACAGCCGGTGACCCGTTCTCTGGTAAACGGATCAACAACCGTCGTCCCGCGACCGAACGGTTCTAAAAAGTATTTTCCGAGCGCGATCGTTCCTCGATTGTCAAATGTGAGCTGTAGTTCACCTTGATTGTGAGACGTATTTCGGGACGGATATTCGTTTTGGGCAAGGGTGGAGAGCGCAGCGCATTGCAGTACGACCGCGAGGCAAATCAGTGTTGTTAAAAAATCAGCAATGCGAAATTTCATCGGTTCCCTTCAGATCGGTACAGTGAGGTAAGAAGCGTGTGATGCGAACCCGCAATTGTTCGGGAGGCATACACTACTCAAAGATGACGTCTACTTCAAGATCATCAGTTTCCCAATTTGCGTGCGTTCGGGGGATTGAACGACAAAGTAGTAGAGCCCTGAGACGACTTCCTGACGATTCCTGCTCACTACGTCCCATTCTACATGCTGTGAGCCGGGACTGCCGGGAGGTTCGTCATGATCAATCTCCTGAATAAGATCGCCGTCAATCGAATAGATGAACAGCTTGCAACGGGGGGGCATATTCGCAAAGTGAATCCGGCGTGCCCGTTCGGCGGTTTGATCTCCTTCACGATTTTCATAGCCACGAGCTGCGTAGTCCCCATCAATTCGATACGGATTCGGATAGACCACGACATCGAGCTGTTGAGCTGCCACGGTATCTGACGAGGGCATCGGGTATTCATTGATAGCCGAAAGATAGACCGATGACTCAAGTGATTTCAGTCCCACACGCGGCGATCCGAAATCAAAAGTGGTGACTGCTACGTAGTAGCTGACCGACGGGAGGAGGTTCTTGATGACGTATTCATACTCGTAGTACTTAGGCAGCGGAATACCGTGTTCAGTCGTAATATCTTCCGGCTCCCACAACGAGCTGTCGGTGCCGGGATTTGCTGCAAGTGGATAGACCTTATGAATGATACGTGGGTCATTCAAGTCTGAGAGATTGAAATCCTGCGGCTCAAAGTAATAAAGGGTCGTGTCAACTCGAAGTGGGCGAACGGAGGTGTACTCCAATGGATCAAGGTCGGGAATCCCCATGATGAGGCGCAGGGAGTCGAGGGTAAATGGTGTCTCCTCCAATACCCATGCACCCGAATCGGAGGAGACTCTTTTCCAGCGATATCGGTTGTAGTCCTCCCTGTCGTAAGATGAGAGGAGTGACCAGCTATTTTCACGGTCGTCCCGTGCGATATAGACTCTGTACCCTTCGAAGTCTCTTTTTCTCAAAAAGAGATCAGGGGTCGTTTCGGTATAGAAACCATTCCAGCGTACCACAATTTCTGCCGTATTCGGGTAGAGTCGTACGATGGGGGTTGGGGGAGGGCCAGCACCCCGATAGTCCGGAACACCATCCCCTTTCGTCCAAAAGGTATCGGTCTCTATAAGGCGAAACTCCCCGAAGTAGCCATCACCGTCAGAGTCGACTCCCGGGTTGTCATAAACCCATTCAGCCCATCTGGCATTTTCTGCAAAGTTGGAGAAATCGAGTCCATAATAGTAGGCCTGTGGATCGACTGGGTTGAATGCTGCGATCCCGTCGGTACTGGTATGGACATTCGTTCCTCCAACCCATGCGAAGGAAAGGGGGAGTTTTTGACCCGCTTCGATATCGAACGGACCAAATGAAAGTAAATAGCGTGTGTCATACCCGTCGGCAAAGTCGGCAGCAATAGGTGGTGGAGGAAGGAAACCACTGAATGATTGATTTTGACTTGTGAAGAGCTGATCGTAGTCGAATTCAGGCTTTCTCATCATGTAGTACTTGTTCCGGTCCCCTTCGGGAGTCCCCTGTCGTCCGCCAAAATTACGAAATGGCTCTTCTTCAGTTCCTGCCATGCGAGGGCCGAAATCGAGGGAAATATCGGAGTAGTTTGTAACCCACCAGTTGAAAGAATAGGACAGGGAGTCGCTTGGGGTCCGAACCACTCGCGCACCCACAACATTCCCCGGAGAGGCGATATCAAAGGCTCCATTGACCGGATCGCCGTCATTGTCTGCAGTCCATGCGATGTTTACGGTATCGAGGTAGCCCCCACCTTCGGGAGCTTCCCAGGTACGCAGGAAGCCGACCATGTCATCTTCCCAGCCAATAGGCCCACGTCTTGAAATATGCCAGACATCTCCGTCGATCCAGATTCCAAAAAAGACTTTTCGCAATCGTTGCGAGCCGATGTTTTCTATTTCGTAGTCGAACAGGATGAAGTCATCGGCATACTCATAACTCCATGCCATCGATCGCTGGGAAACTTTGATACCAAGGGGAACGTGCGGTCGCCCATCCTTACTGTCGATGCCGGCCAGTCGTACGATGGTATCGGTATACTCGGCCAGAATATCCTCTTCCGAGACTGCGCGAGTGGAAAAATATTGACTATTCCGGTCGATCGAGCGGCGCGTGAATCTTCCGAAAAGACCTTGATCCGGCCAGAATTCTTCCGAAACATAGAAGTCTTCGCTGCCACAGGACACAAGGGTGTCCCTACCGACAACGGCTCCAACCCAAAAGGCACCGACATAGAGATAGAGGATGTCACTGTTGCGTGGATAGACACAGGAGAGAATGAGCTCGCCGGAAATCGGATCAAAGATTTCGTCACCAAATGTTCCGAATGTGCCGTTGTTTGCGATGGCGAGGGTCATCCTCCCTTTGGTATGTGCGGTGTAGAGGACTTCCGGGTCGGCGGCTGATCTGGTAGATGATTGTGTCCGCTCGGGATGAGCCAGCTTCTCCTTGGGGTGTGCAAGAATCTCAGCCGGACAAAGAGCAGATGACAGCGTTAAGAAAAGCAGTACCATCGCGACCACAGAGACTGAGGTCACTTGTTCGCTGATGTTCGGACTGCTCTCAACTTGTTTGGTCATTTGTGCTCATCTGGAAAAAAGAAAGTGGCAGAGAGAATAACTCCCTCTGCCACGAGATTCAAGTCTGGGCCAGTCTTTTCTGTTTAGAGAATAACCGACAGCTTTCCAATTTGGGTTCTGCCATTCGGTTCCTCAATCACCCAATAATAGAGTCCTGAGACTACTTCCTGCGTATTGCGGGAAATAAGGTCCCAGACCTCGTGATTGGCGAGAGCCGAAGATTCGTTGTGCACTATCTCATCAACCAGGTCACCGTCGATAGAATAGATACGAATGGTGCAGACTCTCGGAAGGTTGGCGAAATGGACTTCTTTGAGCTTGTCCTGGGTCAAAGATGCTTTCGCAGGATCCCGTCCTTCATAGCCACGTTCGAGATAATTGCCGTCCGCACGGTAAGGGTTCGGATAGACAAATGCATCCAGCTTGTTTTCTTCCACCGCAAGCGCATCCGGAAGTGCATACGACTGTGTGGAGGTTAAGAAGACGGAAGACTCCAACGGCGGCAATCCAGTCTGCGGCGAACCAAAGTCAAAAGTAGTAATTGAGAAAAAGTAATTCACCGAAGCAAGCAGATCGGTAAAGGTGTATTCGTACTCATAGTACTTCAGGTACTTGTCTTCTGTGAGTAGGGAGTCGCGAAGATTGGCCGGAATGTTCTCAATCACCAGATATTGTTTCTCTGGTTTCGGCGCATTCGGGAAACGCTTCCGGATTCCCTTCGGATTGGTCAGACTCGACTGATTGAAATCCTGAGGGTTGAAATAGAAGGCGGAATCGGTACCTGCAAGTCGGTACGGGGATGATCTGGTGTAATTCAGCGGATCCCAGTTCGCATCGCCGCAACCACCCGGAGCATACAGGCAGCGGAGGGAGTCACGAGTATACGGGAAATCGAAGAGTTTGTATTCGTTGGTCGACGCCACGAATACATACTTGTTGTAATTATCCAGATCGTACGACGAAACGACGCTAAAGTCGATGTTGTCGCGGGAGTAATAGACTCGGTAGCCCTCAAAGTCGATTCGTTTTGAGAAGACATCGTCAGTATTCTCTGTTATAGCGCCATTCCAGCGAATGGTCACCTGTCCCAGGTCGCTCACGAGTCTCACAATTGGGGCAGGGGGCGGAGAGGCCCCTCTGAAATCCGGTACACCATCACCTTGATAAAAAATGGTATCTCCAGTGGTGTTGCATACTCGAGAAAGTCCAAAATCTCCGTCACCATCTGAGTCGACTCCCGGATTGTCATAGATCCATGAAGCCCACCGGGCATTGTCGCCGAGATCAGTAAAATCAAGCCCAGCGTAGTATGCATCAGGGTCATAACCCGGACCGCATGCAAGATTCAGGACATTGTCCGCATCAGTATGAAGGTTGAGTCCGCCGAGATAGGCGAAGGAGACGGGAAGCTTTCCACCTGGATCAATATCAAATGGTCCAAAACTCAGGAGATACCTTGTGTCAAAACCAGCCGAAAAGGCGCAGGCCTGCGATCCGGGTAGCTTCCACACTTCGTTGGTCTTGATACTTGCAGTAAATGCTTGATCATAGTCGTTCTCGCCATTTTTCAGCACATGGTATTTATTGCGATCCCCTTCCGGGGTTCCGCTTCCGCCTGTGGTGAAATCTCTCGTATCAAATGCGCTGGTAGGTCCGAAATCCAGATTTCCAGCAGTATTCCCGATCCACCAATTAAAAGAGACCACGAGTGAATCAGATGGCGTTCTCACAATTCGAGTAGCGGTTACATCCGGCACTGGCGGGGAGAGGACTTCATTGAAGTCGCCGTCATTATCTGCGATATAAGCGATATTGACCGTATCCACTTCCCGGCAAGATTCCGGCATGTAGAGAGCAGGTGCAAACTTCAGGAATCCGCACAGGTCGTCCGCGGATCCACCAACAGCCGCACCAAGTCCACCGACATCGGCATCGACATACAACCCCATATAGACTTTACGCAAACGAGAAAAGCCGATGTTCTTGATTTCGAAATCAAAGAGGACAATGTCTTCAGCATAGCTGTATGACCAGGAGAATGACTTCTGTGTGATTTCGATATTGAGCGGGGTGTGTGGTCGTCCTGATAGAAAGTCATTCCCGGTATTTGGACAGTCGGTGCATTGGTCATTGTAGACGGCAATAAAATCCTCTTCGGAAATTGCTCCTCTAAACTCCGGCTTAGTCGGATCGAGGGTGGACCGCCTGAGAAAACTAGCCGGAAGTCCAGAGGGGAGTCGCTCTTCCGTAGGGGAAAACTCCTGCCCGCTGCCACCTTGCCACCCATCCTGCCCAGTTGAGACTAGCGTATCTCGATTGACGATTGCGCCAATCCAGAACGCTGCGCCAAACAGATACTCAGAATTGGATCCTTTGGGATACTCACAATTCTTGAGATTATCATTGCTGAACAGGTCCGAATTAGTTGAAGAGTAATTCGCCCCAAGCGTCCCGTTATTGGAAACACTCAGGACGATATTCCCGACATCATGTTGAGACGAACCATGAGCAGGGCTGGTTAGTGAACGGGCACCCGCAGTGGGGCGAACCGGCTTGTCAGATGTCTTCGCGAAGAGGGTGGAGGTCGCAATCAGCGTGAGACCAACTATCCCCATGAGATGTAACAACTTCCGCATACCTTCTTGATCCTCAGCTAGTAGATCTTCAGGGTGTCAATTCTTTACCCTGAGTATAGGGTGGACTTTCCGTTCAAGTCAAGGAATCTCAATGATATGCCACACGGAGCGCAGCTTTCGCGTTCCGATAGTCTACCGAGGAGAATCCGGGCATAGTGCGGCTCTGCCCCAAAAAAAAGAGGCAGGGTGAGCTGCCTCTTTACTTAGTCATGATTTGCGTTCAGTTCGGTTTGTCGAATGATCCAGCCGGAATGGGAGGATTAATGACATATTCGGACATGGTCATCTGACCAAAGACCTGACCGTCCTTTTTCATGGTGTAGCCGCTGGGGAGTTTGATCCCTTTCACGTCTGTCACACCGTTCCAGTCCTGCTCAACCAGTCCGGGGCCGAACATCGTCTCCCCCCAGTAGGAGCGGCCCCGTACGACACTGTTCTTTTCATCAAGCCAGAGGCGACACATCTCGTCGCCAGACTTATTCAGAAACACCAGGACATCGAACTTTTCCCCCTTTTGCTCAATGGTGCCGTCATGGACTACTTGATAGTCCGGCTTGTCCGAGCTTTGGAAGAGGGTGATAACGTCACGTGCCCGTTCATTTTCGATATCTGCGAGTTTTGACTCAGGCTTTTGTGCAAGGGAGCCGTCTTGTCCCGTCTCCCATCCGAGCGGGCCATTCTGGACGTCGTACATTTTCTGTCCCATGACAGAGACGATTTCACGTTTTTTGTCGGGGAACTGTTCCAGCGACTCAATGGTGACCGGAATCTCCATCTGCGGTGTCTTGATCGTGCCGGTGATCTTTTGAGAGAGGGCCTTCATCCCCTTGATTTTCGTCAATCCGCCGTGTGCGGTGACCGCTTTAGCAAGCAGAGATTTCCCCTTCTGAAGACTCTCCGGAGTAACAGAAAGCGGCTTCTTCTCTTCACCCGATGGAATGGTGATATCGACTTCCTGCGGAGTGCCGAGCCCCATCTGGTCGAGAGGAATTTCAAAGTCCTTTACTTTCCCAACGACCAGAGTGACCAGCGCATCCGGGCGGACATATTTCTTCGCCGCATCGACGACATTCTGTGCCGTGGTCGCTTCAATCGTTTTTTGCACCTGCTGGAGGAAATCCTGCGGAAGTCCGAAGTTATCATAAAGCATCGCACGGCTGAGCACTTCAGCACGACCATCGAAGTTAAAGACGAAGCTGTTCACTTCGACCTTCTTGCCATACTCAAGCTCCGTCGCAGTCGGCGGAACCGTCTGCATTTCCTGGATGATCTTGGTGATCACTTTGATCGCTTTGCCAGTGGTTTCGCTCTTGGTCTGACATCCGGTGATAAACAAGCCCGGGCGGTCATATTGAGAGGTGTAAGCGGCGAAGGGACCGTAAGAAAGCCCCTCTTTCGATCTGACAATATTGAACATACGGCTGCCGAATCCGACGCCGATGATATTGTTCATCACGATTCGATGCGGATCTTCCGGATCCATCTTGGAGCCGCCGATATGCCCAATCAGAATCTGAGTCTGATTGACATCCTCTTTGTTTACAAAGTGAATCCCTGGTTTGAACTGATAGTCGACTTTCGGTGGAGCAGGTCGAGGAGTAGATCCCTTGGTCCAGTCAGCGAAGCGAGTTTTGAGCTTGGCGACCATATCGGCGGTATTGAAATCTCCCCAGACAGCGATTTGAATATTCTCGGGACGAATCCATGTATCGTGATACTTGACCATATCACCGCGGGTAATCGCCGAGATCGTCTTGTATTCGACATCGCGGGCATAGACAGAGCCCTTGCCATAGATCAGTTCGGCAAACTCACGGTTGGCAATCGTTGAGATGTCATCATTTCGACGAGACACTCCGGAGCGTGCAGAGACCTTTGCCAGGTCGATTTTCTCCTGATTGAATACCGGATTGCGAAGAACATCAGCAAGAACATCCAACCCCAGATCGACATGATCACTCAGTGTATAGAGTGAGGCAGTTCCTGATGTGAGTCCAAGACCAATTTCAACTGATGCGCCTACGGCTTCAAGTGCCTGATCGATTTCATCGCCAGTCCATCGTTTTGTGCCGCCAGTGCGCATGACGTCGGCGGTCATGTCGGCGAGTCCTACTTTATCGGCGGGATCAAGATAGCCGCCGACATTGATACGTACGGTGGCATTGACTGTTGGGAGACTCTTATCTTCGACGATATAGAGACGAAGTCCATTGTCGAGAGTGACTCGTTCGATTTTCGGAATCACCGGCTCAGGGAGCGGGGGATATTTCAGTTTACTGATGTCCTGTGCCATTGCCGATGTTGCGACGACAAGCGAGGCAACAAAGAACATTTTGGTAGTTGCTTGTATGTGTGCGAAACTTCTCATGTTCATTCTCACTTAGTTTCCAGTCGTGACGCTGGCGACAACGACACGATTCTTTTTAGTGTAATACTGCGCAGCCACTCGTTTGATGTCATCTGCAGTGACTCTATTCACACGATCAAGAGTATTGAAGAGCTCCTTCCAGTCTCCCCAGATATCCTGATAAAAGGCCATCTGAAAGCCAAGATCAGAATTGTCATCCAGCTGACCTATGAATGAGGAGTTTGCTTGTGCTTTGAAGTTTTCGAGCTTTTTCGGATCGGGGCCATTGGCGATGATATTGTCGATTTCGGCATAGATTGCCTTTTCGCAATCATCGTTGGAAATCCCCTGAGCAGGAACACAGAGCAAAACACCACAGGTCGGATATTTTTCACCCGGTACTCCCGTCCATCCCTGAACGGCGACCGCCATTTTTTTCTCTTTCACCAGCTTCTCGTACAAGACAGCGGTACGTCCATTGGCCAGATAGCTAGCTAAGAGATCCAGTGGTGCGCGATCAGGATGAGTCATTTCAGGAGTATGATAGCCGATGAGCATGATTGGCTGGGACGGATCCTCGATGATCATGCGGCGTTCGCCGAGTTGCTCTGGCTCAACCGTTGCGATCCGTTCCGGTGCCGGACGATAAGCGATTCGTCCCCAATATTTGTCCGCCATCTTGAAGACATCGTCTGCCTTCACCGCGCCGACGATTACTATGTGCATGTTGGTCGGGCCATAATACTTGAGGAAAAAGGCGTCGGCTTCGTCACGTGAGTAGTACATGATGTCGCTCATGTGACCAATCCCTGAGATTCCATATGGATGAGACTTGAATGCCAGACCGCAGAATTCCTCGTACAGGCGACCGAACGGGTCGGAGTCGGTACGGAGGCGACGTTCTTCAGCAACTACATCTCGCTCTTTGTACATCTCACGAAAGACCGGACGGAGGAATCGTTCGGATTCAGTCGCCATCCATAGTTCAAGGCGATTGGCAGGGAGGGAGTAGTAATAATTTGTGAAGTCATTCCAGGTGGAAGCGTTCAGCCCACTCGCCCCTTCTTCTTCAATCACCGAAGTAAATTTGTTCGGGACGACAAACTTGTAGGATGCCTCGCGGGCGTCGTTGTACTGCTTTTCAAGATTTGTGACTTTTGCAGAATCGACAAAGCGTCCTTTGTTCCGTTCTGCTCGAAGGAGAAGAAAGAGGGAATCTTCCACTTCAATTGCTTTCTTCTCTTTTGCATAGTCTATCGTGCCAAGGGTCTGGGTCCCTTTGAAGGCCATATGCTCAAACATATGCGCCATGCCGGTATATCCCTTCGGATCATCGACAGAACCAGCACGTACCCAGGTCATCATGGAGACCACTGGTGCATCCGGTTTTTCCATGACGATGACGCGAAGTCCGTTCTTGAGGACTGTCTCTTTGACCGTACTCTTGAGCGGTGTGAAATCGAAAGCGGCCACATTTGAAATGGCGAACACTCCGAGAATGCTCGCCAAAGTCAGGGCCAGTAGTGGTCGACGAAGTCGACGATCAGATTGCATTGGTGCCTCCGGTGCAGGTAATGCGTAGGGTAGGGGGTGATTATTCATGAATGGGAGCGAAGATGAACTGGGTGGCTGTCGCAGTCAAGAAGAGAACCTTCGAACCGATGACGCACACAAAAAATCCCTCTTCGCACGCTGTTTAGACGTACGAAGAGGGGAAATTGTTGCTAGAACCTTGCGGCTTCCGGTGTGTGACACAGAGATCGCAAGCAGTCGGTCTGCTGTTGGTCGACTACCACCAGGTAATCAGGCGAGGTCTGCGATTATGTACCAGTAGCGGATGCTGCGGTGAAATACGCGCAGACAATCCGATTCGCCCTGTTTCCCGGCTTCGAATCTCGCCAAGATACAGAAAGACCCCCGGCTCAGAATCCGGTCCGACCAGAGTTGCCTGTGCAGCGGAGAAATCCGCAAGCTCCTCCTGCGAGGTCAGTCGTCCGCTTACTATTTCGACTCGCACATCACTTGGATTCAGCGCACCCAGACGCAGGCGTAGCTGTACAGAGACGGGATGATCGACATGGGTGGTGGTCACCTGATCCTGAAGATCGATTGATTCAATTTTCAGTCCGTCCCAGCTCTGTTCAATCGAGCCGAGCCATCCCGACAACTCCCGAACTGGTTGGTGATTCTGCTGTTTGAGACGATCACCAAGTTCGAGACCATTCACATAGAAATGATTGGCGTAATCCATCAGCATCCGTTGTGCTGAAAACCGCTGTCCCGCCATATGGATCGAGCCCTTCATCTTTCGAATCCAGGTGGTCGGGATGCTCGTCCCTTTCCGGTCGTAGAACTGCGGGATGATCTCTCGTTCCAGAACAGTGTAAAGTGCTTCACTATCATGGGCATTCTGCTGCTCAAGTGAAGCGAATTCCTCACCATTGCCAATCTTGAAACCACAATTTTCGTGGTATCCTTCTACCCACCAGCCGTCTAGGATGGAGAAGTGAAGTACTCCATTAAGGGCTGCTTTCATGCCGGAGGTTCCTGATGCCTCTTCAGGGCGACGAGGATTGTTGAGCCAGACATCACACCCCTGCACAAGATAACGGGCGAGGCGGATATCGTAGTCTTCAAGGAACACAACTTTTCCGGCGAATCGCGGGTTTTGAAGATGATTCACGATATCACGAATCACTTCTTTCCCCGGCTGATCGGAGGGATGCGCCTTGCCGGCAATAATTAACTGCACCGGATGGTCAGCGCTGTGAAGGATTTTTTCGATCCGATCCATATCACGGAAAATGAGATTTCCGCGTTTGTAGGTCGAAAATCTCCGAGCAAAACCAATGGTCAGAATTTTTGGGTCGAGTAATTGTTCGGCCTGTTGGAGTTCCGGCAATGAAGCACCACGGCGTTCTAGCTGGGCCTTGACCATGCGGCGGACTTCAAAGACAAGTCGTTCACGGCGACGTTCATGCACGCGCCAGAGTTCACTATCCGGGATCTTATAGGCCCGCTCCCAGATTTCGGGTGCGCCGGGACGTTCGATAAATTTGGGTCCAAAATAGGACTCAAACAGCTCACTCATGTCATGGGAAACCCAGGACGAAATATGAACGCCATTGGTAATCGATTTGATTGGGACTTCCTCTTTGGGAAGTTCCGGCCAAATGTTATGCCACATGCCGCGCGAGACCTTGCCATGGAGTTCGGAAACACCATTACAAAATGCGGCGGTGCGTAATGCGGCGATTGTCATGCCGAATTGTTCCTGATCGTTGTTGGGAACAATGCGACCTAAATTCACAAAGGTCTGCCAGTCGAGACCGAGTGTCTTGATATAATCCCCGACATATCTTCCCAGAAGCGTCGGGTCAAATTGTTCGTTGCCAGCGGGAACGGGAGTGTGCGTTGTGAAAATGGTGGTCGACCAAACGAGGAGACTGGCTTCAGCAAAGCTCAGATGTTCTCGTTCCATCATGAGTCTGATTCTCTCCAACACTAGGAACCAGCTGTGCCCTTCGTTCATGTGCACAACATCAGGGCGATAACCGAGTGCCTCAAGGGCACGTATACCACCGATACCGAGAACGAGCTCCTGACGAATTCGGAGGTCCTTATCGCCACCGTACAGGGCAGATGTAATCTCACGGGCGCGCATCGAGTTTTCAGGAACATTGGTATCGAGTAGGTAGAGCGGAACAAGACCAACTTCTACTTTCCAGATTTGCGCCTGAACCGGGATGCTGTCTAGCTGGAGGTGTATTCTGAGTGGTTGTCCATCCGGCTGGTTTACCAGTGTGACTGGCATATTATACCAGTTGTTCTGTTCGTATCGCTCTTGCTGCCATCCGTCGGCGGAGATCGACTGACGGAAATAACCGTCCCGATACAACAGCCCGATTGCCGCATACGGAAGCCCAAGATCAGAAGCGGCCTTGAGTGTATCACCGGCCAAGATACCAAGACCACCAGAATAAACCGGAAGCCCGGCATCGAGCCCATATTCTAAAGAGAAATAGGCGATCTTATGATTCTCCCATTTCTCATGCTTGAAGTGGAACCATTTTTTGCGAGAGAGATAGTCCTGAAAACGAGAATAGACCTTGTCCATTGTCGCGAGAAAGGCCTCGTCCTCGACCGCTCGTTTCAATTTTTGCTGCGGAAGCCGTGTGAGGAATTCTACCGGGTTATGTCCGACTTTATTCCAGAGATCGGCATCTAAGCGAAGGAGAAGCCCGATGATATCGGAATTCCATGAATACCAGAGGTTGTGGGTCATCTCCTGCAACGGGCGAAGCCGTTCAGGAAGCTGCGGGACGACGAGGAGTTGTTTGACATGCTTTACACGCACAGGACGAGTCCGTTCGATTGTTTCATTACTCATAGTATGCATTGTATCGGCAAATCTATCAACCTCAGAGAATTGTTGCTCAGAGTGTTCAGAATTGGGAAAGCGTCCATCGGAAGAGATGGAATCTCCCTACTGCATTACCGGGATATGAAACAGTCTGTTTCGATCTGCAACGGAGTTAGGGTTGCCTTTTGGGTTCAACTGCTGTTCTATGAGGCAGCATGATTACTCTCGGATTTCATGGTGCCGCCGGAACTGTCACCGGATCGAAATATCTGATCACTGCCGGAACTTCCCGCGTGCTCATTGATGGGGGACTTTTTCAAGGGGGACGAGAGCTTCGTGAACGAAACTGGAAAGACCCGGTTTTTGATTCGCGCGAAATTGACGCGATTCTTCTCACTCACGCCCATATCGATCACATTGGCTATTTGCCTCGGCTTCGCAAACTCGGTTTCGACGGGCCAATCTATGCCACTGCTCCGACCATCGACATTGCGAAGCTCTCTCTTCGAGATACCGCCTCACTGCAGCAGGAAGATGCTGATTACCGCAACCGAAAGGGACTCACGCGCCATACTCCGGCGTTGCCACTTTTCACCGAAGAAGATGTTGCCGAAGTGGAGGGCTTGTTTCGGGAAGTTCCTTTTGATCGTTGGACAAAGGTCACCGACAATCTCCGTTTTCGTTGCCATCTGGCAGGGCATCTTCTCGGAGCAGCGAGTCTGGAAGTGGAGGTCTCTGATGCCTCACTCAAGCGAACGATTCTCTTTTCCGGAGATATTGGTCGGTTTTCAAATCCGCTGACCGTCCCACCGAGCCCACCACCACAATGTGACTATCTGGTCTGTGAGTCGACCTACGGAGGGAGATTGCATCCGGAGGAGGATCCGATCGAAGAACTCGATGCAGTGATTACCGAGGTGGTACGCAAGAAAGGGATATTGGTCATTCCTGCGTTCGCCATTGGTCGCACCCAGCAACTGGTCTACGTCATGAATCGACTCATTCAGGAGCGGGAAGTCCCGCCGATTCCAATTCATGTCGATTCCCCCATGGCGGTGAGTGCGACGGAAATCTATTGCCGCTATCCGGAATATCACAATCTGCCCAGCGATCAGCTTTCCGGCGATCAGTGCATGATTGAAGGAAGGTATGTCCATTTTCACCGTACCAGACGTGAGTCGATGAAGCTCAATGAAATGAGCGGTCCGGCCGTTATCATTTCCGCGAGCGGGATGATGACCGGTGGACGAATACTTCACCATTTACTCAACCGCGCAGATGATCCGAATAACACCATCGCGCTCGTTGGCTTCATGGCCGAGGGAACACCGGGAAGAGCGCTGCAGGATGGGGAAAAAGAACTGCGCATCCACAAGCAGCCGTTGCAGGTGAGAGCGAAAGTGGTGCGTATTGCCGGATTTTCCGGGCATGGGGATTACAACGAACTCCTCCAATGGCTGGAGCCGATGAAAAAGCCAAAACGAGTTTTTCTCACCCACGGGGAAGCGAGCATGCTGACTGCATTTTCAGAACATCTTCAGGAATCACGTCAATGGCTGACACACATACCGATCATGGATGAAACCGTCGAACTGACCTAGAGAGATCATGCGAACAAAGAAAAATACATTTACAAGACTCATCGACAAGCGCGCCATGTTGGCTCGTCTGACACGCTCCAAGGCGTATCGAATTGCATACGAGGATCTCGAGTTTCTGGGATCACCGTATGCGCGACCAACTCGCTTGCAGTTAGAACTCCTCAAACCCGAAGTGATCTTCCGGGAAGAGAAGATCGAGTCAACAATTGTTGTCTTTGGTGGTACTCGTATACTGGAAAAACCAGAAGCCGAACAACGGCTTCGGGAATTCCAGGCAGAACTTCGCCGAAAACCGCATGATTCAAAATTGAGACATCGCGTTCGTGTTGCAAAATCGATTGTCACGAAATCAGGCTACTATGACGAAGCCCGTCGTTTTGCTCAGCTCGCCTCTGCCGAGTCGCAGCTTCTCGATAGAAATGAATTTGTCGTTGTCACCGGCGGTGGACCGGGAATCATGGAAGCGGCGAATCGAGGGGCTTTTGATGTCGGTGCAAAATCGATCGGACTCAATATCACCCTGCCGATGGAGCAGGAACCAAATCCGTATATCTCCCCGGAGCTCTGCCTACAATTTCATTATTTCGCAATTCGTAAGATGCACTTCCTGTTGCGTGCAAAGGCGTTAGTCGCGTTTCCCGGTGGATTTGGAACGATGGATGAATTGTTTGAGGCCTTGACGCTGGTACAGACCGGCAAGGTCCCTCCGCTTCCAATTATTCTGTTTGGGACTTCATTCTGGAAGAAACTAATCAACTTTCGTCATCTGGTCGACGAGGGAACAATTTCACCGGACGATCTCAAGCTCTTCTCCTACGCTGATAAAGCGGAAGTCTGCTGGGAGACGATTCGAACTTTCCATCAGGATAATCCTGAACTGATTCCGAAGCGTTCACTTCGTACTCGGAAACGAACCAATACGACCAAAGTGTAGCGAGATTATCTGAGCATGAATCCACGCTTCTGCAGAAACTCTCGCATATGCGGTCGCATGACTTCGCGGCGATCATCCGCCATTCGACGACTCGAATGTTCTGACCAGGTATAGTCACCGCTGAAGTTCGGATATTTTTCCGGCTGCACCTGACGACCGACGAGATGGCCAAAAGTCGCCACGGTCTCATCATATTCCCGTATCGCAGCATCAAGTGGCGCGACTTCATAGTGCTCCTGATGCAAGAGTCCACTCAAAGGGATTCGTGGTTTGGTCGGACCGATTTTCGCAGGGTGTCCAATCGACATTCCCATGACCGCATAGACTAGTCGCGGTAATCTCAGCAATTCGGCGATCTCATCTGGATTGTTTCGTATGGCACCGACCATCACTCCACCTAATCCGATTGCCTGCGCAGCAATCAGAGCACGGTCTGCAGCGAGAGCGGCATCGACGGTTGCAATCAGTAATGCCTCGGTGGTATCCCCCTGATACGGATACCCTCGATTCACTGCTTCTCGCGAAAGGCGATACAGATCAGCGCAGAAGACCAGAAAGAGTCCGCAGGTGCGAATATGTTCCTGATTACCGCTGAGGTCGGAAATTCTCTCCTTTGTCTGCGAATTTCTCACAGAGATGATGCTATAGCTGTGCAAGTTCGAGGAAGTTGCCGACCGAGTTGCGGTTGATACAATCACGCGCTCCTGTTCAACGGTGACTTCTGAATCCATGAACTGCCGAACAGAAACATGCGATTGCAGGTGCTTGAGAATAATCGATTGCTGTTCGCTCTGAGAACTATTTGCCATACTCATTGATTCGATTGTCTTGCCTGAAAGACCACAAAAAAAACGGAACCCGCGGGATGCGGGTTCCGTGAATTGCTGGTGGAGTCGTTCGACTAGTTGTAGCTCAAACTCGCCGATTCAGCCGCTTCAATCAAATGCACAACTGCGCGAAGATGAGCGCGTGACATTTCGTCTACGGCGGTCCCGCCGATCAGACGACTTGCAGCTGACTTGATCTCGCGAAGATCATTCCCAGCCAGGGTGCGTGCATCAAGCGGGAACTGCCCCGGCGCACTTAGATAGATATTGGTCAGGCGCGTCAAGTGAGCCATCTGCAATTGCCGACGGAAAGAGTTGATCGACTTGTTGGCATCAAGCTCTGACCAGATTCCTTTGCGGACATCGGTGAACATATCGTAGATGGTGTACTTCTCTTCATTCGGCGAATAGCGACGAGCAATGTTCACCAGACGTCCCAGCAGCAGCGGATTGTAGAGCTGCGCAAGGGTGATGTTCTGGATATTCATCGCCACGCCGTGAATGTTATAGTCAACCTGCGGAATATCTCCGGCCGTCCACTGAAAATCCTGCCACTGTTCCGGCGAGAGTTTATTCAGCACTTCCGCAGAAATGTCGAAGGCATCTGCTGCCCAGATCTGATCACGCAGGAACGCGATGGCACGTTTCTGCATCGCAGCTGGGATCGGATCAAAAGGAAGATCCCCACTCTTCGAATCGCCGACATGGTAACGATTGGTACGCATTCCACCGACAAAACGGGGAACAACCGTCGCACCCTGTGCGAAGGGCTGGATATTCTGAGAAAATGCCAGCGTATATTCCGGATAACGAGCACCGGGGGTTTCGAATTCAGACATTTTATTCTTCCAGATCGAGCGTGAAAGCTTCATTGCTCTTTCATAGTACTCAATCGGATCGGAGGTCATGTCCCAATGATTGACATACGGATTAATCCCCTTCGGGCCATTCCCAAAGCAATCTTCATCGGTCGCGTAGGCGAGCATCGGCTCGGCGGCACGATCAGCGATGGCCTGAAGTTTTTCATGCTCCTCCTCCGGTGTTTTCGCACCAAAATCAGAATACATGTACTCCATCACCCAGTCATCGTATGGGCCTGCGACGTAACCGTAAAACGCACCTTGAGTCTCTCCCGGAACAGCGACGTTCGGTGCGGGGTAGTCCATAACTGAACCCAGTGTGAAGTTGTTCGCGGTATAGGACGGATCATTCACTTTGCTCACGGGGAGTAAAGTCGAAGCGGCAAAGTTATGACGAAGGGTCAACGTATGACCTACTTCGTGTGCAATGACGAACTTGAGGAATTGATTGATGAACTCCTTGGTCATCTCCTCTTTCTTCGCCGGATCGTCGATGGAGATTAGCGCGGAATTCAATGCGAAAGCCGCCATTTCCGATCCTGCTTCCGCCATTTCGCACTTGAAATGTTCCTGACCGGCGCGATGACCGATTTTCGGAACCTGCGGTTCATCAATAACCATGCCTTCGAAATTCACTTTGCTTTGACGTCTCTGGTACTGAAGTCCGAGACCACGAATCACATCTGCGTTGAAACCGATATCGGCATCCAATACTTCACCGGTAAGCGGATTGGCACGGTGCGGTCCAATCGCTGCGTACGGATTGTTTTTCATGATCTGATAGCGAACGACAGAATAGCGAATGTCGCTTGGATCCCAGTCGGCGGTGTCAGGCATCTGGCGCGCGACCACTGCATTTGAGTAACCAAGTTTCGACAGAGACTGATTCCAGTATTCAATACCGGCAGCGACTGCCGCACGATACTCCATCGGCCATGTGTTTTCGATCCAGTAGACTACCGGTTTGACTGGCTCAGAAATTCGAGCTTCGGGGTTTTTCTTTTTCAGGTTCCAGCGGTTGATGTAGCGGACATACGGCGACTCTTTTTTGATATCGCTGTAATCCTGAAACATGGTCATGTAGTTGCCAACGCGGTCGTCAGCCAGACGAGGAACATAGTCCGTCTTGGTCATTTCAATCAACGACCATTGATAGGTGTGGTAAAAGCTGTACGGATTCTGAAGGGCATCCCCACTCATCGGTCGGCTGGTTTTGTAGGCAAGACGAACAGTGATTTCTGAATTCATCGGGAAGCTCTTGACCGCTTCCACGTAGCTTGCACCACGGTCGAAGCCAACGCCGGTTTGTCCGGCCTGTCCGATAAAGAAATTCAGATTTTCGGCGTCACGGACAAAGAGTGGCATCGCATCCACGAGAATGGCACCATTCGAATCGGGCTGTGACTTCACTGTTGTTGAAGCCAACAGTCCATCGGAAGCGGCATTCTGCACCGCGCCATTGGCGGCGGTTGAATTCGAATCGGCGATGAATCGCAAATTCTTTTCCAGAAGCATGACGGTTTTACCGACGCGCTTGAAATAGACCGGCGCGGTGTTGTTCATCAGACCGGACTCCGCAAAGAAGCCGTCCCCACCGGAACGAGTCTCTGCCAGAATAAACATGGTGTCAAATTGATTCTTGTTAATCTGCAGAAGCAGGGAGTTGTCGGTAGTGTCATGATACAGGGTGAAATAGCCTTTGTAGGAAGTCTTTCCCTTTGTCATTTCCGACATCGGTTTTTCGTCACCCGGTTTGCTCGGTCCCTTTCCGGAGCTTTTTGGTCGCTGCGGTTGGGCATGAACCGATCGGGGATTATTCTGTGCACCGGCATCGGCCACGACCGCAAGCGCGAAGAGCGCGGCAGTCAGAAGGCCGGTGACGAGGGGGCGAAGGCGGTCTACAGTCATGGCATTTCCTCTAGCAATCAGGGGGAGAATCATTCGGTTGGTTGAGTTGGAGCGAGTATTCATCGGTTGTGCTCCATTTCTGCATCAAGGGCGGCGTCAATCTGGCGTGCAGCTTCATTTAAGTGTGCGCGAGTCATACCGTCAGCGCGTCCTGCGGCCAGGGCGCGTGAGACACTTCCTTTGAGTGTCATCAGCTCGCTGATAGCAAGTGAGCGAGCATCGGCGGGATAAAACCCGGCCGGGCTGGTCATGATATTTGCAAGCCGGTTGAGATACTGAAGTTGCGCATTGCGACGAATATCACTGATCGCTCCACCACCTTCCAGCTCATTCCAGAGGGAGCGGCGGATCTTGGAGAAGTGCTCGAGCATCGTGTATTGATCCCCGTCGACACGCTCAAGATTGTTGACCAGTCGGCCCAGCACCTGCGGATGGAATAGTCCGTTCAGCGCGAAATTCTGAAGATTGAATATCTGACCGGTGATATTGTAGTCAACAGTCGTTACATTTCCTGCGCTCCAGGTGAAATCCAGGAACTGCTCAAGCTGAAGTTTATTCAACTGATCTGCCGGCCAGTTGAATGACTCTGATGAGAAGAGTTCATTCATCAGGAGGTCGAGTGCTTCCCGCTGCTTCGTGGCTGGGACGGGTGTGAATGGGCGCACTTCGGGGGCATCACCAGGGTGACTGCGATTCTTATAGATTCCACCAATATGCTTGGTGGTCACATAGACCGCTTCAGTATAGGCACGCCAACCGGAGGCAAAGGCATTCCGGTAGTTTACATATCTTGCACCCGGCTGTTCGACATTCTTGATCGATTCTTTCCAAAGATGCTTTGTGAGCTCCAGTTTCCGGCGAGCATATTCAAGCGGCTGACCCACCTGATGCAATTCGACCAGAGGATCAGGTCCACGATAAGCCGTCCAACCGAAGAAATCTTCATCGGTGGCGTAAGCCAGTCGTGGGTCTGCTGATTTTGCAGCGATTTTCTGGAGATGCGGATAATCCTCTTCAGGTGTTTTACCGCCAAATTCTGAGTAGGAATATTCAACGACCCAGTCATCGTACGGACCCGGAACAGAGGCGTAGAACTCACCTTGTGGTTTTCCCGGGGCTGCCAAGTTCGGGCCGCCGTAGTCCATAATCGAACCAGTCAATGAATTGACCTTGGTGAAATTACGATCCTGAACCTGATCAAGAGAATAGATCGAGGTACCTTTGAAATTGTGACGAAAGCCGAGGGTGTGACCGACTTCGTGGGCGACAAGCTCGACCGTATAGGCGTGGACATATTCCTTGATCAGAGAATCCCGGACAATCGGATCATTGACTGCTCCTAGGACCAAAAGTGAGAAGGTCAGATTGTCGTGTGATGATTCCTGATAGTTGCACAAATGATCATGTCCGGTTCCTGCTACCCATTCAGAAGTGGTCGCGAGGGCATCAGTCGGCGATGAGCTCACATGCGGCTGGATGTAGTTTCGCTGCGTGTTAAGCATGAAGCGAATAAAGTCTGCCGAGACTCGAATGTCGGCATCGTAGACTTCTCCGGTAAAAGGATTCGTACGGTTTGGACCGACGGCATAAGCAGCCCCCGGCACGACGATCCACTGGACGACATTGAAACGTGCATCAGCCGGATCCCAGTCAGCGGTGTCGGGCATCTGCTTGGCAACAATAGCATTGCGGAAACCGATTTTCTCAAATGAGCGATTGTAGAATTCGATTCCTTCAGCGAAGGCATCGCGATATTCCAACGGCACATTCTTGTCCACCCAATAGACGATCGGCTTCACCGGTTCAGAGAGTGGGAGAAGTGTGTCTTTCTTTTTTAGGTTCCATCGTTCTGCATAACGAACATACGGAGTCTTGAGATTTACATCCGAATAGTCCTGCACGACGGTCATGAAGTTCCCAACACGATCATCAGCATAGCGAGGGACATAATCTGATTTGCGCAGTCCATACAACGAAAAGTGCGTGTTCAGGAAGTAGCTGTATGGATTCTGCCAGGCCTCTTCCCCTTGCGGACGATTCGTCTTGTAGTGCAGTCGTACCGTGATTTCGGTATTTAAGGGGAATGACTTGATCGACTGAAACGTCGAGTTCCGTGCATCGAAATTCATCCCCGGACCGCCCGGTTGATTCGAAAAGAAGGAGGCGTTGTAGATGTCGGTGATGAAAAGAGCAGAGGCATCGATCAGCACTGCCTTTGTTTTCGGATCGGGCAGTGACTTCACTGCTACCGACGTAATCAGGCCATCGCTCGCTGCTCCGCGAAGGAGCTTGCGACCGACGGCGGAGGTGTCGTCCAGTCGGAAACGAGTATTTCGTTCGAGCAGCAAAATGGTCTTCCCAACCCGCTTGAAATAGACCGGCGTCGTTCCGAGCATCGCTCCCGGATCATTAAACGACCCGTCCGAACTTGTTCGGCTGACACCCATCAGAAAGGTAGTGTCGAACTGGTCTGGTCTGATGGCCAGCAGTACTGACTGGTCGATGGTGTCTCGATACAGGGTCATAAACCCTTCGATGGCGACCTTTCCTTTGATCAGCTCGGCAAAGGGTTTTTCGTCCCCTTTCGGCTTTTCGTCGGTCGCTCTTGGACCCTGCAGAACTTCGCTGTGCACTGAGCGTGGCACGGCGTGTGACTGCAGTGTCGGGATGGAGGTCAGCGCCATCGTAACGATGAGCAGCATCACTGACCGATTTCTCATGGATTCGTCCTTTCCAATAATGAGTCGAGCGTATACAAATTCTTACCGGACATCGACGACGGGTGGTTCCAGAACGTTCTGGAAAACTTGAAGCTGTGCCGGCCAACGGAGGCAAACATATCCGTTAGGATACGCTCACGAAAGCCGAATTGTTTGTTTTCGTGAACAGAGTTTCTGTGTGGGCTCGGGGCCTTTAGACAAGTCCGGTCTTCCGAAGGGGGACGAACCGAACTGCCAGAAGCTCACTCGTATTGATTCCGCCGGATGTCCGTTTCACAAGAACAAGCAGCTGACTGCCATCCTGTTTGACGAGAGGGATGACCATCCGTCCCTCCGGAGTAAGCTGTGAGATCAGCGGTTCCGGGATCGTCTCTGATGCGGCAGAGACCACGATGGCATCGAATGGGGCTTCGGCTGCCCAGCCAAGATTGCCATCTCCGAGCATCGTGTGAACATTTTTGTATCCAAGATGATCCAGTCTCTGGTTGGCGCGAAACAGGAGAGCTGGAAGAATTTCAATGCTCCAAACCTCTCGAACAATTTCAGCCAGAACAGACGTCTGATAGCCACATCCGGTCCCGATCTCAAGAACTTTGGCATTCCGATTCAAACTAAGAGCCGAGAGCATGAAAGCGACGATATATGGCTGGGAGATAGTCTGATCATGTCCGATGGAGACTGGATGGTCGTCGTATGCTTCAGATTGAAGCGACTCGGAAACAAACAGATGTCGTGGAACTGAGCGCATCGCACCCAGCACCGCGGCATCATTGATCCCTCGGCAAACCAGTTGCTCTTCGACCATGCGAAAGCGAAGGGAAAGGAATTTCCCCTCCCGCTCATCATTAACGGAGAGTGGATTCTCCATGCTTTATCGGTGGTGCTGCAAAGGTACAGCAGAGCGGTACGTTCGAGATAAACAGGTGATCAACGAGTATCGTAAGATCGCCGATATCGACCGAATTGTCGCAATTGACATCTGCAATCGAAAGAGGAACCGGTTCGACCAGGGTGATGAACAGGTAGTCAACCATATTGGTTAGATCTCCGATATCCGGGTTTGATCCACTTCTGTCTAAGTCGCCACAGATCAGATTATCGTAGACGAATGTCCTGCCGGCAGTGTAGTCATTGGTGAATCCGGCAGAGTCAAACGGCTTTACTCGCCAGAAGTAACGAGTACCGGGAGTGAGCGTTCCGGGTGGAACGAGCAACGAATCAGCACCATAGATAAATCCAAAAAATGTGGAGAATTCCCCAAAGTTCGGGAGTGTTGAGATGTGCAGGATCGAGTATTCGGTCGTGCGCTCATGTACAGTTGACGGCTGGCTGCTCCATTTGAGAACAACTGGACTGCCAATATTTGCTGAGTCATTCGGCGTGATCAGATTCGGCGTGACTGGCGGATCGGTATCTAACAGGAACGAGGTCGTTGCAGAGTATGCCGAGCTGTTGCCAGCAAGATCGTAACGCTGCGCTTGCCAGAACCAGCGACCCTGTCCGACCGTGCCATTCGGTGCGTAGCTGTTCCCGGCAATACTCTCAAGCACGTTTGGAGAACCAAACGTTGAATCGTTGGCATATCGAATCCGCAGGTATTCGGGTGAGACGAGTGGAGGTACAATCCCAACCGGGTTGACAACAAAATTGAAACCTGTATCAGTAATCATAATTCCACCGGCAGGTGCGACAGGAGTAACCTCCTGAGGTGCCGTATTGTCGATCCCGACCAGGCGTGGATTGGCCTGATAGGATGAACTATCCGGTCCAACAAATTTCCGTGCGCCCCAATAATAGAGCCCGTCGGAGAGTTGATCGACCAATGGAATTTCGAAACTCGAAGCGGTGAGTCCTCCATATGAGTGGAGCACGTTTGTCAACGCCAGATCTGTTGCAATAATCAATCGAACAGAATCCCCACCATTGAGCCAGCTGAATGTCGGGGTCGGATCAGTCAGGTAGCTATTCACCGATGGTGCATCAAGCGTCGGTGGTTGCACAGGATTGTAGATTACAAAATTACTAACCGCCGTGTCGGCACTTTCAGAGCCGATGCTGCTGATAGCAGAAAGTGAGAAGTTGTCCAGATGTGCAAGCTCGGCGGGAACTGAAACTTGGAAGACGAGCGTTGTTTCAGCTGAAATCGGCATCGACAGGTTGATCGATGCAGGAGAAATTACCCAACTATTCGGATTATCTAGGAGGGTGGTGATTGATGCAATTCCGTTTGAATTGTTCTTCACCTGCACACTCACACTGAGCGAAGAAGGAGAGAGGGTCGTGTCAACATTCTGAAGGTCGAGAATGGCTACACTTGCGATGAGACCAGCGGAAATGGTAAGGGTATCGTTCGAGACAGCGAGCGAATCAGACAGACTCTTCGCCTGACAACTAATTTTGTTGATCACCTGCGAGGCAGTTCCATTCGGGACAGCGTAGGGAACAAGCACCTGCGCCGAGTCGAGAACTCCGAGTGAATAGGTGGCGGTGAATCCACCGCCGAGAATCCAGTTCAGTTGTTCGCTGACAGTCACGCGAACTGAATCAGCACTGGCTCCGATATTTCGGACCCAGAATCGGGCAGTATCAGTCTGATTCGGGTCGGTCTCGATATCTGCATTGGCGACCACTTCGACCGCATTCAGACTGCCCGGTGTATGGATATTGTCCGGTGTGAAGACCAGCGAGAATTTTTGCGGGCCGGTCGGGATGTTGAATCCGACCACTCGTGCTTTCCATTGTCCCGGAGTCGGACTGGTCACTTCGGCGGTTTCAACATTGTTAATACGATCAACACTGCGGGTTGCCGCCGTTGAAGGGCTGGCTGGATTCAAAGTCCACGGCTGAGTTACGTTACTGTTTGGTGCGATCAAGGTTAGATCGAGATCATTGATAAGATCAAGACCGGATATCGATGAACCACCTGGATCATCCCAGACGAGTGTCACTTTCAAGCGAGTGGCTCCCGATGGAACAGTCAGGTCATAGAGTTTTGTCACACCAGTCGTGATAGTCCCTTCGACATAAGATGGCTCACCGAGTGCGATCTTGTCGACTGCTTTGACACCGTCAACTTTGCCATGACCATAGGCGTAGTCAGGGCCTGCATTTCCCAGATCACCGGCACTATTGATCAGAATTCCCTTCACAGTCGAAGGATAGATATTGTCGTCACCGAAGACGGTACGATGACGATCATACATAAGTGCTACGATACCTGCGACGGCAGGCGTGGACATCGAAGTCCCACA
Source organism: uncultured Ignavibacteriales bacterium (assembly GCA_964518635.1). GTDB lineage: Bacteria > Zixibacteria > MSB-5A5 > GN15 > FEB-12 > CAZFGK01. Next base: position 28,717 of record CAZFGK010000009.1, on the reverse strand, counting down.
GAGTACTGCGTAGCTGTTGTTCAAATAGGTGCTGGTCACACCTCCATCTCCGGATGACTGACAACCGGGTCCGACTACGTCTGGCTTGATACGCCCGTCATCGGTTGGTCCCCATGAAGAGAAGCTGGTCATGCTATTGTTATTCGAATTGATCGCTCCGACGGTCACCAGATTCTTACCAGTTCCCGGAGGGGAGATGGTCCCGTAGGTCATTCCGATTGAGCCGCAATACTGAGAGCTTCCTCCACGGTCATTTCCAGCTGACCACATAATGGTGATAGCACGGCCGCTCGTTCCTCGTACGATGTTGTCGAGGGTCGCATTCACGCTGAAATAGTTCCCAAGCGTTCCCTGACACGCGCTCAGACTGACTGGAGAGCCTACGCCATATCCCCAGGAATTAGTCGCAAGGAGGGCATCAAAATTATTGATGACGTTTGAATACTCACCTTGTGCTTCTGATCCAGAGTTCCACCAGAGCTGAGTGAGCATCGATGCCTGCGTCGCCATCCCGCGATTATTCAAGGTCAGCGCGCCACTTCCCATGACCGTGCCAGCGACGTGGGTCGCATGACCGGAAATTCCGGCGGCATCCATTGAGGTCACACGTCCGGTGAAATCGGGGTGATTCGGATCGGCCCGTCCCCCATCCCACATGGCGACGGTGATCCCATTGCCGGTCAGACTATAGGGTGCGGTCTGAAGAGTCCCGGCACCGAGGTTTGTCCGGCAATCAGCATTATGTTCAACCGGTTCTGGAAGCCCCGGTTCAATCCAGAGGACAGATTCCTCGCCCGCAAGACTCTCCACGAGACTCGCTGGCGCGACGAGATCAACTGCGTTGATACTCGGTTCGACTCCAACCAGATTGAATCCAAGGAGAAACGCCGACTGCGAAGCCCACTGCACAGGATCAATATCTTTGTGCAGAACTACGATCAACCGGAGTGAGTCATTGGCGACTCTGGCAAAAGCAGGGAGATCATTGGATTCAAATCGGGGATCGAGTTTGTCCGCGACAGTCAGTTCCTCAGCCCAGCGTATCCCCATCCCCTGCATTTCTGCAAGGGGAAGTTGCTGATTCATTCGGACCAGATAGGTGAAATTCGGGATATACTCAAGGAAGGTAATCCCTCGGGATTCCATGGAGGAGCGATCGGCATCTGTGAGCGGGCCATTGAACTGTATGAGAGTCGGCTTGCCAATCTGAATCGCGGCAATAGCCGAGGTGTTGAGACGACGGCTACCGGTTTCGATAACCCGTGATTTTAGATGAATCGCGTAATCGGTCGCCTGTACAGAAGGTGAAAACGTAATGCTCAACACCAGCCATGCACAGATCAGTGCAAAGAGAAGTTTGAGAACAGGGTTGAACGAACGAACAGAACGAGCGGATGTGTACATATATTCCCTTGTTATCGGTAGAAACAGACGGGAAGAACATTAGTTCTCAGCGGATTGAAATGAACTCGAAAACGCAGTTTTTGTCAACCAATTGTCCTGTGAGGAAGCCCGGAAGTGCTCAATTTTCCCCTATTTACAGAAGCAGTTTGCTTGCAGTTCAGATTGAGGGCGTCTAGATTTCGTGCATGTCGAAAATTATCCTCGAATCCCCGCAGAATGGACGACGATTCTGGCTTTTCAAAACCGAGCCGGACTGCTTCGGTATCGAGCATTTGAGTGCGCTTCCGAAGAAAACGGGAAGCTGGGACGGAGTGCGCAACTATCAATCCCGTAACTTCCTTCGGGATGAGATCAAAAAAGGGGATGGGATATTTTTCTATCACAGCTCCTGCCCGGAGACCGGAATTGCGGGGATCTGCGAAGTCACCAATTCCGGCTATCCGGATCATACCGGCTGGGATTCGTCCAGTGAACATTTTGATCCGAAAGCATCACCTGCGAATCCGATCTGGTATATGGTCGATGTCACGCTTCGCCTGAAATTCAAAGCGATACTTACGCTCTCTGAACTCAAGAAAAACCCTCGACTTGTTCAGATGATGGTGGTCCAGCAGGGATCAAGATTGTCGATACAGCCAGTCACATCAGATGAATGGCGGGAAATACTTCTCATGGCGAATATCGCTGATCCGCTAGCAAAGGTCTGAATTACAGTCCTGTTCTGACAACCTGGATTTTTCTGGTGAGGACAGTATCGGGCGTTGCGAGACGTACAAAGTAGAGTCCAGCTGCGACCGACGAACCTCGCTCATCCTTCCCATCCCACTCTATCATCTGTGTTGCTGCGGCCGACTGAGCATTTGCATCTAGTTTTCGAACCTTTTGACCAAGCAGATTGTAGATGACTACATCGACCAAAGATCTCCTCGGCAGGGAGTAGGCAATGGTCGTTCGGTCAACTGATGGATTTGGGTAAGTGTAGAATGTCATGATCAGATTTCCAGATTCATTCAGTTCGTCGCCAACATCAAGCAGTGCATCCAGTGAAACTGCATCTGAAAACTCAGAAGTATTCCCCTCTGCATCAGTGGCGAGAGCCAAAATCGTATCGCCGGTCTGGGCATTGATAGGGAATGAGAATGGCATTGCTGTTGACTGGGTAGAAGTCATTGATCCGATCAATTTCATTCGTGAAAGGAGGTCTGCATTCCCTTTGCGAACGAGATAGAATTCGATCATGTCGCCTATATCTGAAGTCATGCTGCCGGAGACAACACCTGAAGCAAGTGCAGTCGGGCCAAGAATTGGTGAGAGTTTCCCGCCATTCGCATTCTGATCCAGATCAAGCATGCCGCTGTCGTTGAATATCAGGAATGATTCAGAAAAGCGGTGGCCTGTTGTCAGGTCACCACGAATGAATATGCCACTCCCACGATTATGCGCGATCAGATTGCCAGATGATATCTCGGTCTCACTCGCCCCAGTGAAGATGCCGATACCATGCCCGTTATTTGAGAGTGCGGAGAGACCATCTCGACTGGTGCCTATTCGATTACCAAGAATCTTGTTTCCGGTCGAACCGAATCCACTGATATGAATGCCACGCCCCAAACCCGAGGTGAAGGGTCCGCTTCCATTTCCGGCGATGATATTCAACTGATTCTGAGCGGTCCCGCCGATGATATTGCGAGAGGCACCGCCAAGGATGACAATGCCTGCCGAGCCATTTCGAAGTGCGCGTGTACCTGAGCCATCTGTTCCGATCAAATTCCCTGCGATACTATTTGATTCGCATCCCTCGCCGAAAAGCAAAATCCCCGCTCCTTGTGGGTAGATATCTCCCCGATTTCCAGAAATCAGATTTCCATCTTCAATGTTCTGACCAATCTGATTGTCGTGGCAGCCATCGGCAATGAGAATTCCGGTTCTGTTCGGCATGCTCGATGCGCCATTTGCAGTCACGCCAACAACAGTATTCTGTACAAGAGTCCGACTGGTGCCGCTGGTGAGAGCGATACCGTAGCCATCGTTTCCGGAGACAACGACAAAGTTACTATTGGCAGTATCGCCGATGACGACATCGCGAGAATTTTCAAGATGGATCCCGTCCAGTCCGTTTGCAACGGGTACGAATCCATCTTCAGAAACTCCGATATGGCATCTTCGAATGATCAGATTCTCAACCAAAGGGCCGCTGACAAATATACCGTGACCGATATTTCCGCTTGATATCATTTTCGGGCCATCGAAGCGAACGTTCTTTGCATCTCTATCGATGGTGATCCCATTGCCACGATTTCCGAATGGTTGATCACTGTCCAGATCGGTCCCGATTCGTACCCCATGAAGGACGACACTATCGGCTCCGGAAGTGATGCTGATTCCGTCGCCATGATTCCCGCTCACCAAGAGCCCAAGTCCGCTCGAAGTTCCGATGTTGGTTCCAGTCGAGTATTCGATTCGAATTCCGTCTGCTTCGTTTCCAGATGCAGAAATGCGTGATGCAGACAAGCCAATTCGATTTGAAAGTACCTGTGTGCTCATGGAATTGTCCGTCACAAGAATTCCGTGGGAGAGATTTCCTGAAATCCAGTTTGCTGACAAACTGTCAAAGCGGCCAATCATCGTGTTGACACCGCCACGAACTGCGATTCCGATCTGGTTCGGATAGAGTGTGCCGTTGAGGGCGATGCCAATCCAGTTGGCGGTGATGACATTTTCTCGCGCTTGATGAGCGACTTCGATCGCCGCGCCATCCGGTCTATTCAGAGAGTTGGCGTAGAAGAAATTTGGGTAATTTGCGCTTCCAACTAGATTGAAGTTACCCTTCAAGACTATTGCTGAGCCACCTGATCGACGAAAGGTGATACCGGTAACAGAATTACTATTCCCCATTACCATGAGGATAGGACTCCCGGTCGAAAGCAAAACTCCATCGATTGATGGATTTCTGACGCCGATCAGAGATACGCCAGATGCTGAGAGTTCAAGCGGCCCAAGTGATAGTTGATAATCATCAGTGCCCGGAATGATGATTCGATCAACTGCGGTCCCCGCATTGCACTCCTCAATAGCTGCCCTGATCGAAATCGTGTCGTTGCTGCCGAAAATCCCATCTCCGGGGAGAGGATCATGTGTGTCTGCAAACGTATTAACGGTGATGCTTGTAGCGTGAACCTGATAAGGACTGAAGAAAGCGCAAACCAAAAACAAGATGAGAATGGCTGACCTGTTCAGACGGGAAAGACTCAACGTAAAGGTGCGTAGAAGGTAAAGATGAAACATTGCTATCGTACGAGCATCATCTTCCTCGATTCGGCTCGGTCCGGGAGCTCGAGACGGTAGAGATACAGTCCTGAGGCGACCGGCATGCCTGTTTGATCACGGCCATTCCATTGTACCGTATAGTTGCCAGCGGCCTGTGTTTGGTCGACAAGGGTAGTAACCTCCTGACCGAGAATATTGAAGACGGTCAAACGGACCGATCCGGTCAGCGGGAGGGAATAAGGGATGGTCGTCTGCGGATTAAACGGATTCGGCCAGTTTTGTGACAGGATCGATTCGACTGAAGGCAAGTTTTCAGGCTCATCATCCACGTCAGTAAATACTTCGTCGATCAGTTCGTAGAGGAAGACACTTTCCCCGCTGGAAGTCGCGATGAACTTCCCTGAACGACTGAGTGAGTTTCCTGACCTGCCGCCGATCTCGCGGACAACAGGGAGGTTGTTTTCAAATACCAGACGTGCCATGCCGGATGGACCAATCGCATACAACGTATCACTAAAGACTGAGACATCACTGATAGAAACACCGACATTGGTGCTCATGTCAAAGCGTGGAGCAGAAGGTACACTCAGATCCACGTGCGAAAATACCTCTCCAGCAATCAGAAACATCCCATTGACCGTGTCTCCGATGAGGCCGGGTCGCTTGATCGTAAAAAACTTGCTTGCTTGACCAGCGGTTGAAGCCGATCCGCGAAATGAAGAGCTGAGGTCATCATGGAGCCGATAGACATCCATCACTCGCTTGTTGGAGAGAATAACCATCATCGAGTCAACAAAGCTATAATCTATGATTCTCCCCAGCATGAAGATGCGGCTGGGATTTTCCGTCGGGAGTGTGTCACGAATGGTATAAAGCAATACCGTATTGATGCCACTCATTGCTATGACCGCCATGGTGTCCGTCGGCCAGTCGACAAATCGTGCTTCAGTAATCAGAGTAGTGTCTACCGGAATGCTACGGATCAACTGTGGATCGTTCGGATCGGCGAGAGAGTAAATCATCACAGCCCGGTCGAGAGGGGAGAGAACCAGCAGTGTATCATTGCGAACATCGAAATCTCGTGCATTCAAGAGGCCAGGAATGGTGTATTCAGGTAGCTCAACACCTCCGATTTCTGAAACCTTATATGATCGCAGGGGAAAATTCGGACCTCCCACATAGACCGTTGAGTCGATCATCTTGATTCCCGAATAGGGACCGGTTTCAAATGTGTACTGAACAGGATTGATAATGCCCTGGGATGAGCCGGCACCAAAATAGAGGATCGTCCCATCCCCTGCGGCAGCAAAGATGCTACCCGGATATTGAATGCTGTTGCTCAGTTTTCCCATTCCGACTGATGGCCTGATCGGTTTGGTGAGAGTGAGTCGATTGGTGAACTTCAGGGTCGGGTGCCCAAGCCATCTCGTAAGTCTTACATGATCATCAGCAATTGCGAATGCATTACTGTCATGAAAAAATACCTGCTGACTTTCGACTTGAGTGAGAGAATCAAATCGGACAAACTGACGAGTTGCGAGATTTAGCACCCCGCCCAGCATGACATGATCTTCACTTGTTGCTGCGACATATCGACCGGAGATAGCGATGTCATTGATCTGAAATCGAACCAGTTGTGTATCGACCAGGTTGTCAAGATTGCCATTGGTAATGTCATAGATGTAGACGCCATCGTAGTCATCGACAACGAGCAGAAGGGGATATTGATAGGCCAGATCGGTGCAGTGAATCGGAGTCATCGAACTGTCAGTCCATTGAAACGGTCCTTGCCAGTGGTAGGAGTAACGGTGAACTCCACCGAAGCCACGCGCGATAAATATCGACTGATTGTCGAACGCATAGTCAAGGATTTCTCCGCCGGGATCGAATCGATTCAGGAGGACTAGCGTACCCGCATCATTGATGGTGATGAGAAACAATTCCTGACTGCGGGTCAGGACAAGCATCATATTGCCGAACATTCTGATCTGCATGGGGGACGAGGGCAGGGTGAGCTGCGACTGCTGAATCCCAGACCAGAAGGTCACAACCCCTTCGTTTGTCGTCGCAATCACAAACTGCTGGTATGCTGCTGCAGAGGTCGCATTGGTCCATGCAAAAGTAGACACTGGTTCGTCCGGAATGGTACGGGCATCAATAGCGAGTGCGGCAGAGCAGAGGAAGAGAACTGCTCGCAGAACAAGTTGTTTCATTTCTGGAGCACCATCTTTCGTGAAATACTCTGCTCACCGACGGTGAGGCGTGAAAAATAAACTCCACTGGCAACATCCGTTCCGTCAAAGCGAATGGTGTAGCGACCTGCAGTTTGTGTTTGATCCACCAAACGTGTGACTGTTTGTCCGAGCACATTCAGGATTTCAAGTCGAACCGTTGCAGTCTTTGGCAAGTCATAGACAATGGTTGTCGTAGGATTAAATGGGTTTGGGTAATTCTGTCGAAGTTCGAACGAGTCAGGCAAACTTTCTGGTTCGTCAACTTCCGTGCTGATGTCCGGTGCGACATACTTCCCCGAGTTCAGTTCATCCTGAAAGAGCCGTCCTCCAGAGCGAATCTGCGGTGTTCGTGCATCCATGTCCCAGACGAAAATATCTCCACCCTCACCAATCAAGGCTACTTCCATGAGTCCGTCACCATCCAGATCATCAGCCAACGGTGTGTAGATTGTAGAAAACACTCGAGAAATCGGCGAGGGAGTACGTACTGGCCACCCGGGAATCGGCTGGATGTCGGAATTGTAGAGCTGCAACCGTTCCGGTCCAGTGTTGGGGAAGATATAGCCGGTACGGAAGAGAATCTCAGGTCGCCCGTTTCCCGTGACATTTGCCACGACTGGCGGACCAAAAGTTGTAAAGAGTCGAAGTGCCTCGCCGTCCGGAGCACCTTCAAGCTGACGATAGGGGCTCCCATCATGATTGAAGATATAGAGTGCGCCGACATCAAACTCGAAAAATGTAGCAAGGATTTCCGGGGTTCCGTCCATATCAAGATCAGCAACCGTCGGCCAACTCCCTCGCCAGCCGGGCAACTGCGTGAGCAGTTTAGGAAATCCTCCGACCACTTGAGTTCCCTTGGTCAAGGCAATGATGGTGCGAGTTGAAGCACCATTGGAACCGACGACGATGATTTCAGGTAATGCGTCTCCGGTTATATCAGCGAGGATGGTTCCATAGATGATTCCCATGCTCTGAACTATTGGACTCGCTCGATCCTGGTATGGCTCTCCGGTTCGGGCATCGAATACGGCCACCCCCGCCAACGGTTCCTGACCAGAGAAACTGGCTATCACTTCGTTATGACCGTCGCCGTCGAGATCAGCACTTGCAACACTATTGCCAGCGTAAATGTAGCTATTGCTTCCAAACTCACCCATACTACTATGACGACCATTAAGAGAGTAGAAATAAGGGAAGCCATCAAGCTCGTAGGCATGAATGTTTCCGGTTGTATTCAGGATCAGCAGCGCAGAATCACTGGAGTTTGTCATTTCTCCGACCGTGACTTGTGGGAGACCATAGGAGGTTTTACCGAAGAGTTCAAATGGTCTTACTAATCCGGAGAATGCGTTGGTTACTTCTCTACCATCACTGCGAGCCGCTCGAAGACCACTGTTGGTCGTAAAAATTACTTCACGTTTCCCATCACGATCAAGGTCATAGATAGCGGGGAGTGAACGGCAATCTTCGTCCGAGTAGACCGGCCAGCCGGGTTTCACGCGACCATCGAAGGTGTAGGCAAAGACTCCATCGGATGTTCCCAGAACAAGCTCAGGAGTTCCATCATTTTCAAGATCACTTACCACCGGGCTCATGACCGCGCTTGCCTGATACTTCACCGGCCATCCAGTGGCAAAGGCACTCGACACCATCACACGCACGGTGTCGCTCAGAAGCTCACTCGAAAACCAACTGTTGGCAACGATATCATATGAACCAGGAGTCAGCCCGGACAATTCCCACGTTGCCACATTCGTGTCATAAAATTCTGCGGAACCTTTTGTAATCGAAGTTCTAATCAAAGTGTTGACGGCAATTGCTTGAATAGTGAGTGAGTCGAACCCAGGTCCCAGGAACGAGCCGGAAATTGGGACGAAATATTCAAAGTTCTGATTCTCGTCAGGGCTGGTGATTTCGCAACGTCGCTGATGCGCGATATGTATACGAATGGTATGCATACGACCGTTATCTGCAACAAGTCGAATCTGCCGCTCCCCTGAATACGAACTGCCAGAACTGATGGTATGGAGCAAAGAGTCTGAAGGGAGCGATGTCGCACTTGCAAGTGTAACAAATGACCGAGAATAGGGAGGGTTCTCAATTTCAAGACGGAAACCTCCTCCGTAGGTGCCTGTCCTTCCGAGAATGAAAGGGATAGCATCTTCACTGCGACTTTGATTTGCTGGTGCCAGAAGAAAAATGCCACCACTGGTGACAAGGGAGATCGCGCTGTCGATGTTCAGAAAGCCATGACCAGAGAGAGTATCATACCCGGGCAAGAATGAATCATCATCCATCGGGTCGATGACATCCTTCGCGCTGCTGCGCAGAGCGGAAATGATATCCTCCGCGGTTTTGTCCGGAGCAACCGACCACATGCGTGCCACGGCACCGACGACCATCGGGCAGGCCATCGAAGTCCCGTCGGCGAGATAGTACAGAGAATCGGCGTCGACGATGTGCACGCCGGGTTCATCGGCAGCGACATAAAGATCCGATCCGGAGGCTCTCAATGAAAGGATGTCCTCTCCGGGTGCTAAGAGATCAAGGGGTGCACCGAAGGTGCTGAAGCTTGTGGTGTGCCCCGTTGAGTTCAATGCACCGATGGTAAGCACTTCTGAATATGCGCCGGGATAAAATCGGCTCGCATCACCGCTGTTTCCCATAGCCACGCAAACAACTACTCCATTGTCACGTGCGATGCGTACGACTTCAAGCAAAAGGGGGGAGTCATACGGCGTCCCCCAACTTAAATTCAAAACCTGCGCCCCTTCGTTCACGGCATACATGATTCCCGCAGCACCGACCGCAGTGGTCGCATTGGGACGAATTTTCACCGTCATGATCCGAGCATCCGGGGAGACGCCGACAATCCCTTTTCCATCTTCCTTCGCCCCGATAATACCGGCAATGTGAGTCCCGTGACCGACCGAATCGGTAGGATTGTTATCCCCGATCGGATTGAAAAAGGTACGAATATCGCCGGAGACATCGTAACCGAGGGTGTCGTCAATAAATCCGTTCCGATCATCATCACGATTGTTCCCTGGGATTTCGTCCGGATTCCGCCAGTGCTGCCCTTGAAGTTCTGGATGAAAGAGATCGGTCCCTGAATCGATTATGCCGACGACAACTCGAGTGTGCTCTTGCGGTGGATTCTGGATAGTATTTTCCATACCGACATCGACGCCTGAGAGTCCCTGCTTCAAAACTTGCTGGTCGTTGTTTGCGCCGGTGAATCTTTGAATACCAGTGTAGAACTGCCCGGTATTCTGAAAATACCATTGTTGCGGAGTAAGAGAGTCAGATGAGGGTGAGGGGGAAGAAACAAATTGTTCAGCGAAGAATACGAGGTCCTCTTCACGCTCCACTGATTCGAATGCTATCCCCGGAAAAACAGCGGCGATGTCATAATGAGAAAATGATCGGTTTGTGGGAGAGGCATTGACTGAGTCGTGAACCGTAATGAAAACAAACTTTTCCCATCGCTCTTTGCCGATGAGGTTATCTCTGAGAATCAATTGAGATATCGGAGCAATCGTCATCTCTGCGGTCGACAATCCCATGAGACGTGATCGATCACGTGCGTCACTCAATTGAACGATGTAATTTGTCGCGTTTATTGATGTTGAGAGGACGAATACATGCAGAAGGAAGAGCATGCACATAAGAACAGACCCTGGAATTTGCGCATTCCAACTCTTTGGCCTATCAGAAGTCATCTGTCTGCACATGCACCCATACCCACGGTATCCCACACAGAGAATCTATAGCCCGAAATCACAGAAGCACACTCTTACTTCTGCCAGCGCAGGAATTACGAACAGCTTGGAAGGGGCAGGAGACTCCCAAACAGGTGATCCACCAGTGCGGTAAGGTCAGCAATATCGACACTTCCCAGCGGGTCGCCGTCGCAATTTGCTTCTGCAATGCAGGTGTACGGTCCAAAGGAAATGAAGAGATTGTCAACCAATTCAGTCAGATCGGCGATATCTGGAGCTTCATCCAAACTGCCATCTACGTTTCCACGCGTTCCAGTACAGCAATTCATAGTGACTGAACCTTGAACTTTGGTAGGAACGTAATTTCCTCTCGAGGTGCTAAACTGCAGATTCCAGAATGAAAGTGTGTCACAGAGAAAATTGGTTGTCCCCGGAAAGGTGATCCCCGGGAGACGGAAGAAGAATGAAAGAACTGGCCCATCACCGGGTGCAAGGTCAGTACCACTTGATGTGAGAGAAAAGACCGCGCGTCTTTGAGCGCCGATCTGATCGAAGATCGTATCGAGCACCATCCCGGAGGTGCGAAGTCCGGTTCGTCTGATTGAATCAAGAAAAAGTGGCACGGGACCATTCCAGATAAAAGGTAACGTCATGCTCTGAAGGGGTACTTTGTTGACTGCACTAATATCAACGCGAATCTTTTGCGATGGGGCACCAACAAGGGTCGGGAGCTCCGTCGTGTCAGCATATGCCCAGACGGCATTCGTGGTTGTTGTCGTAAAGGGACCACCCGAAGTCTGAATTGTCAGATTGACATCGTAGCTCCCGCCGACCGCATACAGATGTGTCGGAGACTGAAGAGCTGACGAGTTTCCGTCTCCAAAGTCCCAATCCCACGAAATGACCGACTGACTTGTCTGTCCGTCAAAATCGACACTAAGAGGAGCCGGGCCGAAGTTCAGTGCCTGCGTAAAAGATACTCCTCGAGTCCAGCTCAGGAGTTCTGCGGTTACCCAGCAGCGCATACGGCTCATCTGCTGGGTGGTAAAATTTGTATAGCATGCGTCGTTGGCATAGCCCATGTAGTTTCGAAACGGAGTCGGTGCCCACGCTTGTCCATTACAGGAGCTACTTCCGGCCGGGTCGCTGCAATTGAAGTTGGTCGGAGTTGGGCGAGTGTCTGAACAGAAATCACCACGGAGATCATTGTCGCCAAGTCCGGGGCTTTCGTAACACCCACCGCACACAGTCACTTCACTGACACCACGTTGGGTGTGGTGCAAACCAAGATTGTGTCCGATTTCATGGGTCAGTGTCTTTGCTCCGGCACCAAAACCGCCGTTTTGAATATCAGTGACAACGCAGCCGCCTGAGGCCTGAAGAGCATTTGACTGCCAGGGGGTATAGGCATAGCCCAGCAAGCCAACACTCGCCAGTGAGAGGACATACACATTAAGAAAAGAGTCTGGCTTGATCGCGTAGAGGGATTTCATGCCGAACTCTTCAGCGTCCAGCAAATCACGATAGAGTGAAGAGTTCACAAATCTCCACTGATACTGAAACTGAATTCCAGATGGAGCGAAGTCTGAGTTCAACTGATTCATCTGATTGATTACGTCGGTCGCTGATGCCGCGGCATTGGAGCCGTCGTCATTGCGGAAGACATGAATGTACAGTTGAATGACATACGAATTGCCGCCACCGGGTGCGTAGGTGTCGCGGGTAGCCGGATCATCACACGGCCCCTCGGAAATACAGGCATTCGGATCCATAGCACGGCGACTTGCCATATGAGCTGCTTCGATTGCAGTAGTGCCGCACCACTCACGCTCTGCCGCTTTAAAATCGGCTGCGCGAGGTGAACCGGCTAAGAGTATAGTTACAAAAACTGTCACAACGAGAACCCCGAGAAATAAACGAACAGAAGAGTGAGCAGGTCGCACGTGCAGATCAACTTTCTTCCGGAAAAGTGCCGGAGTTCTCATTTCGTGTTCTACTGGCAATTCGGCAGCAGAGTAAAGGAGATGAACAGGTGGTCAACCAATGCGGTCAGGTCGGCAATATCAACACTCCCGCCGACATCTCCGTCACAGTTTGCTTCCTTCACACAGGACAGAGGCGTGAAGGAAATGAAGAGGTGGTCAACCAATGCAGTCAGGTCAGCGATATCGACTCCGTCGGCAGGATCATTGTCGACATTGCCTACACGGTTCTTGCAACAACCCATATTCACCTGACCACTAATAGTGAAAGGTGCATACGAGCCGGGGATAGTGGTGTGGGTCGCGTTATTTAGGAGTTGCGGAGTAAACGTCACAAAGGTGGTTCCCGGTACCGTCAGGAAGGGGGCTTTAAAGGTCAGTTTCAAAACGGGGCCACTTCCGACGGGGATTGGAGAGCCCTCTGGCATGTCGATGGTGAGAATCGCAATTTTCCCCGCAAAGTTTTGAGCACTTGTGTCAAGAATTCCTGCTGCCGAACGAGTCCCAAGATGCGTGATTCCATTCGGTTGAAGAGCCAATGAAAGTGGGGAGCCAGTCCATTTAATCGGAATGACGAGATTCGTTAACGGACACTTGTTATCGACATTCACATACATGTCGAAAACTTGATTCGGAGCGACAGATAGAGAATCTCCTCGAAGAGTATCCGCATGGACATAGATCATGTCGGTGACAGTCTCATTGAATGTCCCACCGGGAACATCAATCGTTGCGGTGACGGTTCGCGTACCGCCAGTCGTGTAGACATGCGACTCGTTCTGACTATTACCTTCCGGGGAGCCATCTCCAAAATTCCAGTCCCAATCGGTAACCGTCTTGCCAGTATAGCCGGCAAAGTTGACGGTCAACGGGGCGGGTCCAAATATTGTATCAGCGATGATATGAACTGGTTTGACCCAGGCGGTGAGTCCATTCAGACTCCAGCACCGAAGCCGTGCACGCTGCTGAGGTGAAAATCGATCTGAACAGTTGGAATAGCCCATGTAGTTCAGGAAGTCTGTGGTACCCCATGGAGCAGCGGTGCATGCATCGTTACCGCCGGGGTTTCCGCAGTTAAAATTGGTCGGTGTGGGACGAGTATCGGCGCAAAAATCGCCGACCACATCATTGTCGATTCCTACCGGGGTTTCGTAGCAATCCGCACAAGCAGCGACTTCACTGACACCATGGTGCGTGTGCCAGAGACCAAGCGCGTGCCCCATTTCATGAATGAAGGTAGTCTGCCCGGATCCGATGCCGCCGATGTTCACATCAGTCAGAACAACCCCACCTGAGCTGAGAAACACATTTGATGACCAGGGAAAAGTAGCATACCCGAGAATCACCTGACCCGGAGGAAGGGTATTGTCGATAATTTCCGTTACGAAAACGTTAATCTGGGTTGAAGGAGAGATTGAATAAATGCCCTTCATACCGAGATTCTCGGTATTCCGATCCATGTGACGATACTGAGATGAATTAATGAAACGATACTCATAGCTGAATTGAATGCCGGCGAGAGCATACTCAGCATTCAGTTCGTCCATCGACTCAATAATATCCTGCTCAGTTGCGGCCGGATTTGTTCCGTTATCTTCTCGAAAAACATGAATGTACATACGGATGTAAAATATTTGGGTCGTTGAGTCGACGGAATAGGTGTCGCGGGTGGCGGGATTGTCGCAGAATCCGTTGGTCGGGCAGGAGGCACCGAGAGAAAGATTATCCTGCCGAAAACGTCCATACTCGACCTCTGTTCCACACACTCCGACTCGTTCCTGAGCCTGCGCCACAGTTGAATAGGTGAACGCCAGTAGGCAAACTGAAAGAACTCTAGCAGCCAGTTTCAAAAACATCATATCCTCCCCTTCAAACAAGGTCATCGCGCTTGTCTGAGGTAATGGTGGCCTATTATTCGACTTGGTGGGCGGTCAGGACCGGGTGCAGTACTTTATGAATATAGCATTTTAGTTCAATTTTTCAATGGAGAAGCGCAGGAATTGCGAAGGACATTCGTTGAAACCCAATTTGATCTACCGAGGGGCAGGTTCGAACTGCCGACCTCCTGTTCCACAGACAGGCGCTCTAACCAGCTGAGCTACCCCGGCAATCGAGTCGGAAATTTCTGTTTCTGCTTATGAAAGTACGCTGAGTTCAGGCGATGTCAACTGAAACGGAGAGAGATATGCAATTTCATGCAGGAAGAGAGTTAGCAGTTGAACTCTTCTTCATCACCGACGCTCACTCGGAACATCGGACCCTTTGACGTAACTCTGGCCAAATCGATAGAAACTTCACCATACTTAGACAAATATTCGAATAGCGTGGGTGATGCATAGATAGTCAAACTAGAATCATTGACACCGGTCCAGACCAGAGCGTGAAATTCTGCATTTGGCTCATCCAGAGCCAGTCCCAAAGAGGGACGTCCTCAGCCGAAGCCTTGAAAATAGATATGAATCGCCAGTCTTGCATGCTCGGGACGATCAAGAACTGATCGTAGGGCTTCAGCAGTAGGAGCATCGATCTTGAGAGCAATCTCCCTGTGCGACGGCTTTTCCAACTGAGTCACGTCGCTACTACTAGATCCCTCGGCAAGGGGGCAAAGGCTGAAATCCAAGAAAAAGATGATCAACCAGGGTCGTCATATCACAAATATCAATGACAGCATCCTTTTCGACATTTGCTTCCGCTTGACAACATAAGGGATTCATGCTGACAAACAGGTAGTCGACCAGAGCGGTCAGGTCAGCAATATCGACCGAGGCGTTGATGTCACAATCGACATTACCAGTCGAGAGCTGACAACATACTGCTGCGCTCGGGACGCTCCAGAAGCCGCTCTTGATGGTATTTGATTGCGACGTAAAGGTCTGAACTATTGGCTGTCCTATAGTAAAGAACTGGCTCGTTCCTCCCACCGTAGTGACTCCACCGCCACCAGCCACAACCTGACGGACGATCTTGCCGTTTACAGCATGAGAGTTCGAAACTAATGCGAAACTCATGACCAGAAAGAGGAAACATTGGGTCGTCAAAAGTACTGTTCTACGGCTCATTCAAATTCTCCCTATACCGGAAGTATAGGGAGAATTTATGGATTTCGCCAGACTAGAATCACTTCCGTGCTAGTATCACGGGCAGACAGCCAAGAGTCCGAAAGAGATGAAAAGATGATCTACCAGCGAAGTAAGATCACCGATATCAACTCCTACAAGTCCATCGCAATTTCCCTCATTCGGACAGTCAAGGGGAGTAAAACTCAGAAACAGGTGATCAACCAGAACAGTCAAATCGGCGATGTCGACACTTTCAAGCGGATCAGCGTCAACATTTCCGGTCGTTCCCATACAGCAGCAGGCGTCACCAATGCCGTCATTGTTTGTGTCCAACTGATCAAGGTTGGGAACTGACGGGCAATTATCTGTGCAGAGAATCCCATCCCCGTCCGGGTCTCCAGGGACACACTCCTGAACAAACAGTCGCTGATTGACCGGCACATTGGTTTGGCGCGTCACTGCTCCGGAGGGCCAAGTGATGACCAGAGAGTCAATAATCGTTGCATCCCCTAATCCAAAATGTGCACGAAGCCCGTTCTGGCTGGCATACCCATCCTGACTGGAAATTTCACGCATTTGCCATTTCGGTGTCCCACCAATAGTCGCCTTGATCTTTATTCGGGCCCCGACCGCGCTCCGATTGGACTCAACTCCTTCCGGGAGGACTTCCAGCCAGCTATTTCCGTTGCCGTCGTTCAAATACAAGGCTTCCGCTTCAGATTCCGTCAGACATTTCGCGAGGGCCAGATCGAGATCGCCGTCATGGTCGACATCCCCGACAGCAGCACCGTACGTCCAGCCGAGATCGGTAACCGGAGTGACGGCTAGTTCCTGCGTAAAATTTCCGGCTCCATCATTCCAGAAGAGGAAATTCGGGACTGCTGATGGGGCGAAGGCGTTGGTAACATAGAGATCAAGATCAGCATCATTATCGAGATCAGCCCAAATTGAGCTGACGCCATAACCAGCGGAATTGACAACCGGACCGGTTAAGATGCGTGTGAATGTACCGTTCCCATTGTTTTGCCAGAGGAATTCGTTCTGGTTTGCATTGTTAATGACAATGAGATCAAGGTCGAGATCATTGTCGTAATCCCCCCAGCTTGAGCTGAACGAATCACCACCACTGCTGACCAGCGGAACGGCAGTAATCTTGGTAAAGCTACCGGCATCATTCCGGAAAAGGTCATCGTGTTGATTGGCCTCATTGGCAATGAAGAGATCGGCGTCCCCGTCATTATCATAGTCCCCCCACGCACCGATGCGTGAGCGATCGGCCTCGGTCACAATTCCGCCGGTCAGAATCCGGGTAAACGCAGAGTCATCATTGCGAAAGAGAAAATTCACGAACGCTCCGCCACTGTTGCAGACATACAGATCGAGGTCCCCGTCACTGTCATAATCCGCCCAGCTTCCGGATTCGCCATGTCCGCCAGAGGTTACAATTGGATTCCCACCGGTGCGAGTAAAGGTCCCATCTCCGTTTCCCGTGTAGTACAGATCATTCTGCCCATACCACGTTGCGACGAAGGCATCGAGATCCCCGTCATTGTCGGCATCAACGAATGACGCACCGTCCGCGGAGGATCGGACCTTTGCAATCGTGTCGGTCAGAATTTCAGTAAATGTCCCGCCATCGTTTCGATAGAGGAATGAACGATCAGCGGTCGACGGGCCGTTCGTAATGTAGAGATCGAGATCGCCGTCATTGTCGTAGTCAATGAAATTTGCGCTACGTGAGTCACCTTCCGATGCCGGAATAGGGCCAGTGGTTACCTTTGTAAAGGTGACCGCAGCGGATAGGGGGTGTGACATTCCCAGCAGTAAAATGAGCAGAGCGAAAAGTCGTGTTTTGAATCGAATCAGCATGGCAGATCCTCTCAAGAAAAATGATTAGGGTTTTTTCAATGAGAAGATCGTGAGGATGTTTCAAAGAACAGAACGAATTGCCGCGAGTGTGACTGGCTGCGGTGGTGTACCGTTCTTCACGATTGTAGCCAGTCACGAACTGAAGCAAGATAAGTTCGTCCAACTCTTAGAACGGTTTGATCGCGGAGAACCACTTTGGAATCAGTCCCCTGATCGTCAAGATGGTCGACGGCATAACGGGAAACCATGGTTGATCGATGCACTCGGCGAAATGTCTTCGCATCAAGTCGCTGTTCGAGACTTGCGATAGACTCACGAACAAGATGAGAGCCATTCGTAGTATGTAACTTTATGTAATAGTCTTCTGCTTCGATCCATTGAATGATGCCAACATCGATACCGCCGATGGTATCGGTTTGTGTCATCGCAGCACTTGTCGGTGCTAGAACTACGCCTCGACGTTCATTTAGTCGCATACGCACCCTGTCCAGTGCCTGACCCAGCCGAACCGGGGAGACTGGTTTCACCAGATAATCAATAGCTGCGCGATCGAAAGCACGAACCGCATACTGATCAAACGCAGTCACAAAGACGACAAGCGGCGCCTTCTCACCCCGTGCCAGACGTGCAACTTCGAGACCGTCTAGTCCGGGCATTTCGATATCAAGAAAGATCAGGTCGATTGACAGCTGACGTATTGTCGATATCGCCTGCAATCCGTCCCCGCACTGTCCAACAATTTCTATATCCGACTCACGTGAGAGTGACATGGCGAGTCCCTGACGGGCCAGAGGTTCATCATCAACAATAAGTGTGCGAATGGTCATGATCCTGTAACCTGCTTAATAGGGACGTCGAGTCGATACTCAGTTACCTCGTTATCAATTCGTCGAGAGCATAGGAGGTCATCCCTCCCATAAAGCAACGAGAGTCTTCGGCCCAAATTCGCAAGGCCTACTCCAGTCCCTTCAGACAAACTGGCGGGTTCCGATTTCCCCGGACCGTTGTCACGGACTTTGATTGATAGATCATCGCCGACTCTGCCTGCTATTACTTCGAGGACCCCCGGGCCTACTTTCTTCGCGATTCCGTGACGAATGGCGTTTTCGACAAGAGTCTGTAATGCGAAGATAGGGACATGAAAGCCGGTCACGGAAGATTCGATCTGTTTTGAGATAGTCAGACGGTCAGAGAAGCGCACACGTTCTATCGATAAGTAGAGATCAACGATTCGCAACTCATTTTCAAGCGTATGTGTCAGCTCCCGTTGTTGCCCGAGTGATGTTCGCAAAAGATCAGAGAGCTGATGGAGAAGATTCGATGCCTCGGTCGATTGTCCGCTTCTGATCAGTACATCCAGGGAATTGAGGGTGTTGAAGAGAAAGTGCGGGTTCACCTGCCCCTGCAATGCTGCCAATTGAGAGCGGGTTGCCTCTTCTCGTAGCTGCAAGGCTTGCTCCTGTTCTTCACGAAGTTTCCGGCGAAGATTCCCAGCAATGAGAATCCCCACGATCGAAGCGTACATTAGCATCGAAACCGGCAGGAACCGTAGAGCAGTCGGTACATATTGTGACCAGAAATACGCGAATCCGGGATCTTCTCGAAAAACTGTGATTGACCCATACACCGAAACCGCAAGATTCAGGAGTGCGGCAGGTACAGAGAGAAATGAATGATAGATCACGTGACGAAGAGTAAGCTTCCCCTGATCACTCCACTTTGAAGCAACTCGTCGCAGTAGCGGAAGTGCCAACCACCAGAACCCCCAGTAGATGTAAGAGTCGGCGATCCAGATGAAAAGATTGGAGGGCTGCTCGGCGCGCAATTGTCTGACATGAATCAAATAGCCCATGAATGCAGACGGAGGGAGAAAGATGAGAAACTCCCAGAAGCGTCTCACGAAGGTATGTCGGCCTAAGAGGGAAGAAGAGGAGTTCAATCGGGGCATTATGAGAATATATCGGCATTTGATGACATGTGAGAATGGATTCTTTTGATTCAGGTTTTTCGCGCGGCGAATGCGACTGGCTGCAGAATGGTGAGGATTCGCTGTTAATTCTAAGTATTTGATAAATCAAAAAAAACGCCCCCGACGAGTTGTCGAGGGCGAGATATATCTCGGAATGCTTAGAGTCGTTTAGCAGCCGGGCTGCGCAACGAACGAGATGAACAAGTGATCGACCAGGAATGTCAGATCAGCAATGTCAACGCTGGAATCGATAACCATATCCCCTTCGTCGACACAGCAAAGTGGCGTGAAGGAAATGAACAGGTGATCAACCAAAATTGTCAGATCGCCAATATCGATCGATTGCGAACCGTCGCAATCAACGTTTCCACGAATACCAATACAACAAGTTGGTGGAGTAAAATTCTGCCAGAATCCGCCGTTGAGCTTGAAATTGGTAGAAGTTCCCGGTCCAGCTGCGGCTTGTCCGACAGTACCATTCAGGATGAAATTGGTCGACGTTCCGCGCTGCCCGCCACCAGCAACGACTTGCCATTTGATCTGTTCACCAGCAGCGACGGCATTGTTGGTAGCACCACCAGAGGCACGATCATCTGCGAATGCAGACACTGCCAACATGACCAGTGCGGCGAGGATGAGAGTGACTTTCTTCATGAATTCCTCCTATCGCTTGTCGTCGGCGGAAGAGCCGTCGCGCGTGGGGTTAAGATGCTGTGTATTGCGCGCTTTTACAAGAGCTAATTCCGCAGCGGTGGCTTCGGCTTTGAGCTTTGCGGCCTTGAGCTCAAGTTCGCGCAAGTCGACCATTTTCATCGGGGTGCCGGACTTTTCGTCGATGACAGAGGTGCTTTCGCTAAAGGCCGTCGCTTCTGAAGGGGGGACAGGCGAGATCACCGGGCCGTATGAAGTAGGGAAGTAAATTGCTCTCATGTGGGAGCGATAGAAAGCAGCCGAGGTGGTCGCATTGCTCCTCGTTGCCGTTTGGTAAAAGGTGTAAGTACCTGCTGGCTTCAAAACGACCATTGATGTCGTATATTGTTCGTTATAGAACGAGGTGTTTGGTGCAGCACTATTTCCTATAAAGTATGAGCCGCTGGTCGGTGCCGCGGCAGACACTTCACCGAGTCCATAGATGACTCGAACAACTGAAGCAGCTGGTCCACTCGTGGTCGCTTCACCGTCAGCAGTTACCAGAATATATCCGCTGGCTGGTGTCGTGATGGTGACAATGTTCACATTCTCGTATGTACCCGGAGCAAGTGTAAGAGTTATGCCTCCAATGTTCTGCGAAATCCCCGGCTCATCAAGAATCTCAAGGTTGCTTATGGCACTGTCTGGAATCATCACGGAATTGTCACTTCCAAGCTCAGGCTGAATTGAGACAGTATTCGTGTTCCCAGTCATGAAGAGATAGGGGAAAGGTGGATTGCCTGCACCAAGCTCGATTCGCGCAGTTCCGGCATTGTCGAATGCAACAAATTCTCCAAAAGTACCCCCCCATATTCGCGTAGCTTCAACTCCAAGAGCATTGTAAGTGCTCAGACTGTTTAGTGCCTGATTAGACCTGACATAGTCAGTCGATCCATCGTAGAGATAGAGGTTGCCAAACACTCGTCCTCCCTGCGCCCCCTCAACAGTACCGGTTGTCAATGAGTACGGTGCGGAAACTATCTGTGTTCGCGGACTGATTTCTGGATCGACCCCTACCGTGATCCCTAGGTAGGCAAGTGAATCGTAGAAGATTGCGACGGGGAGTGATGGCTGCGGAGACTGACCAAGTTTTGCAGAAAAAAGACCGTCTGAAGTGGTAACTGCAACTGAACCACTACTCCAGAGTGACAGACCTGCAGCTGGCGCATTCCAAATCTGAAATTCTACAGAGTAGACTCCATCTGGGACGGGATTTCCACCCGGATCGGTCAGGCGTCCTTGATAGGAAAACATTGGGGGTGGGGATGCAAACGCCGTTGCTGCAAAGCAGAGCATTGCACACACGAGCAAGAGGCTCTTGATCAGACTTTGTGATGTAGTTGTTCGCATGACTTTCATCCTACTGAGATGGGTTAGTTCTGGTCTTTCTTGACCAAATCTTGATTCTGTTTCATTTTTTCTTTGAGCAAAGCAATCTCCGCTGACTGCAGTTCTGCTTTCTCCTTGGCAACTTTCAACTCAAGCTCCCGAAGGTCAACCAACTTCACTGTGGAAGAGCTCAGATGATCAGTGAGTTCGTGTGTAGAACTGAAATAGGCTGCATCCTTGGGAGGTACTGGACCGATGACTGGGCCATAAGACGTAGGAATGAAGAGGGCTTTGAGGTGACAATAGCTAAAGAATGCCAATGTAGTAGCATTTCCTCTAAAACCAGTAAGATAAAAATTATACGTACCTGCGGGTTTGAAATAGGTCGCAGAGTTTGAGAACTGATCATGAATTGCTTCATTTGTTGGAGTTGCCTGAGAGCCAGCAAGGAATGTACCATTTGCTGGAAATCCACCAGAAACTTCTCCAAGTCCGAATTGAATTTGGGTGTTTGAACCTGCGGGACCAATGACGCTCGATTGGCCGTCAGCGAGCAAGAGTATATATCCGCTAGCTGGTGTCGTGATAGTTACGGAAACAATGTTATCTGGCACTCCGGGGGCTGAAAAGAGACCTACGCTGCCGATGTTTTGCGAAATCCCAGGTTCATCGAGCATTTCGACACTGTTGATTGCATCTGTTGGCAGGTCCACGCTGAGATCTCCGAGCGCGTCCGGTTGCAACTGGATGGATTCGCCACTTCCAAAAAGAGCTAGGTATGGAGATCCGAAGCCTCCACCTAGTCTTGCCCGTGGGAACCCTATGTTATCGTTTGCAATGACTTCCCCAAAGTTGGGCCCCCAGATTCTGGACGCTTCAAGTCCGCCAGTATTGTAGGTACTGAATGAATTGTCGATCTGATTACTCCTTAGATAGTCGTTGCCGAATGCACTGACCCGTAACTCGCCGTAGATTCGTCCTGCTTGGGCATTTTCAATCGTGCCTGTGGTCAATGAGTATGGGGAAGAGACGAGCTGAGTCCGGGGAACGATTTCCGGGTCAATACCAACCGTAATCCCCAGGTATGCAAGTGAATCATAGAAGATTGCGACGGGGAGTGCTGGTTGCGGAGACTGCCCGAGCTTTGCAGAAAAAAGACCATCTGAAGTAGTAACTGCAACTGATCCACTACTCCAGAGTGAGAGACCTGCAGCTGGCGCGTTCCAAATCTGAAATTCCACAGAGTAGACTCCATCTGGGACGGGGTTTCCACCCGGATCGGTCAGGCGACCCTGATAGGAAAACATCTGCGGGGGAGCAGCGAACACTCTTGTAGCAAGCAAGAGAATTGCAATCCCTACCGCAATTCTAGAAACGAGAATTGTCATTATATGACGCATGAGATTCATCCTTCTATTTCTGATCATTCTCTATCTGCTGTTGCTGCTGCTCTTCCAGTTTCTGCAAGCGTGCGCTGGTGGCATCCAGTTCGGCGCGAAGTTTCGCGACTTCGGCGGCGACTAATGCTTGGTGATCTTCTACCGTGATGGTTCTGGCATTCGACTTCCAGGTGCCGAAACCATCAACTGAATGATTGTTCGCATTGCCGGGAAGTGATGGCGTTGTTTCAACAACGGTTCCATAGGCAGTGGGGTAATATTGCAGGACCATGCGGTGCCGAGTGTTGAAGTCGCCAGCACCTGAAAATTCATCCGCTGTGAGGTAGTATTTCTCGGTACCCGTATTAATCTGATCTACATAGACAATGGAAAAATTATCATAGTAGACGTCAGTGGCCTGAGCACTTGGGATGCGCATGATAGCAAAGTTGTCGAAATCTCCAACTGGCGAGCCCGTCGAGACATAGACACGATCAACAGTTTCTGTTCCGGTGGTATGACTTGAGGCAATATATCCGGAGACTGTCACCACTACGTAACCAGCAGTAGGTACTGTGATCGATACTGAGTCAAGAGTCTGGAGTGAGGACCCGTTTACCACAGGGGATCCTAAATCAAAACTACTGGCGATTCCCGGTTCGTTGTACATCTCCGGCGACCAGATTGCATTATCAGGTAGATTGACGCTGGAATTGCCGGTTGTAGAAGCGTTCAAATTGATGACAGTCAATCCAAACTCGTTCATGAGCTCGAGTTCGCCACCTTTGGCCGCGACGGACTCATCGCCGGAAGCGAGATAGGCAGTGAGGGTGTTATCAGGTCTCCGCAGTTTGATAGTTGAGCCGAGATTGCCGTCGACTGCATCGAGAAAAATCTTTTGAGTCCCGTCCTCTTCCTCCAGACTCAGCGAAGCGCCTCCAGAGGAAAAGGCACTGAGCTCAACAACCTGATCGCCGTCGCTATCAAACAGAAGCAATTGCCCCCATGATGGCACCCCACAAGCGGGAGGCTTCACTGCCGGCATTCGTGAGCGTGCTGATCTGGTTGCTAACCCGCACCGTTCCTTGAATACTCCCCCCCTCTGCGCTATCAACGGATGCCACGCGAAAGGCGAATGGAGTCGACGTAATAGTCGTTCTCGGGCTGATCTCCGGATCTGCACCAACTTGAATGCCGATATAGCGAGGGGAAGTTGCAAAGAAGTCATCCATGCCAAAAGCAGCCATATACACACTGAACAGCCCATCTGTGCTTGTTGCGACATACGGACCAAGTGTGGCAATCGGTACTCCAGCAGCTGGAACACTGTAGATACGAAGAGTGAGGTTGTAGTTTCCGTCTGGTACCGGACTTCCACCTGGGTCAGTGAGTCGACCCTGAAATGTGAAGCCGGGGGGGACGGATGCGAGGGCAGTTGTCGCACAAGATATCATCATGGCGAGAGCAATTATTGCGCGCATTTGGGCTCCTTTTCGTCGTTCTTGTTCTATTTTTTCGATCAACTACTTATCGTTGCTCATTGAGTTGATCCAGCTTCATTAGAGCGGCATTCAACTCTTCCTGAATTCTTGAAATCTCGGCCCGGATTGATGCCTGATGAGACTCTAGTGTTGTCTTATTCGACTTAGAAAGCTGGACGCTTCCTCCATGAGCAGGAGCTTCCTCAGCGACAAATGGAGTAGGTGGGGAGGTGGAAATTGTCGAACCGTATGCTGTTGGAAAGTACTGAGCAGTCATATGAAGTCGTTGCACGACAAAACTTCCAGATGCTGAAGTGCGATCAGCAACTGTTACATATTTGAATGTACCAGCAGAAACATCGTCGACAAATGTGTAGGAGAAAGGTTGATAATACGTTTCTGTAGCTTGCGCGTCATCGATTGCAAAGAAGGAAAAATTATCAAATGTCAGGCTGCCTGTAGTTGACGTCCACACTCGTCCCTCAGTGTCAGTGCCGGTAGTGTGATCAATATCACAATATCCGCTTATCGTTATTACAAGAAATCCGCTTGATGGAGTGGTGATAGACAACGAATCGATGCGAACATCTGTCGTTGAAGTAACATCGACACTGTTGAACTTGTACGCATTTGCAATCCCTGGTTCATTGAATTGCTCAGCAGCTGACACCGCGTCAGCAGGAAATATCACGCTCGAATTGCCGGTTGTCGATGCATCTAATGAAATCAACGCAGAACCTGCATTGTTATGTAGACTCAGGAACCCGCCCGTTTGAGCAGCGGAAGGATCACCGGACGAAAGAACGGCTCCTGTCGTGTTGTCTGATTGAGTGACAGTGATTACTCCTCCTTGCCCAGTCGTCTGAGCGTCCAGAGAAATACCTTTAACACCAGTGCTTCTCTTCAGTTCAGCTGAACTCTTGATTGTCCCGCCGCTCATGGTGATCATCTCTGAGGCTGAATTGTTATAGAGTTTTAGATTTCCATTCCCGACGCCACCAATCGAAGATGTAAGAGCACCCGTTGCAGAGAGGGTCTGGATGGTACGATCTATTGGTTCGGTTTTGAAGCTCGCGAAAGAGGTCGGTCCATCGGCGACTTGAAACTGTCCATACACAACGCCAGCTTCGGCCTGTGAAATTGAACGCGTGTAGAGAGAATACGGCGTCCCGGTCAACAAGGTGCGGGGCGTTATCTCTGGATCCGTACCGATCGTTACTCCAAGCCATGTACTATCAAACAAGTAGGGGATGCTGTCTAAGATGGTTGAGAAGAGCCCATCGGCGATGTTCACAGACTCAGGTCCACTATCATAAAACATGAATCCTGCTACCGGAGCATTGTACATCTTGATTCGAACTGAATAGATGCCGTCCGGAACAGGGTCACCGCCTGGATTTGTTACTCTGCCTTGATAACTGAAACTTGACCGATTGACTGCTAACACTGATAGCGCGGCAAATAGTGTGATAACTCCTGAGAAGAGTAGTTTAGAAAACGTACGCACGGATTCCTCCTTCTTTGTGTTCATACGAAGATCGTATTCCGACACAACTACTTTTCCATTTCTCTTTGTTTCGCGTTTTGTGTCAGTTTTTCCTGCAGAATTATTCGACGGGTTCGTTCGACCGCAGCTTCTTCTTTAGCAAGTCTGAGCTCAAGAGACCGCAAGTCGACGATGCTGCCTGACTCAAGCGGGATACCATCGCGTGTTGATGAACCAATAGAAATTGCATGGTCAAACTCGTGATCATTCCCACGCGCAACGACTCCCGCGACTGGTCCGTACGATGTTGGAATGTATCGCGCTGTAATGACAGCATAAGAGAAAAACTGGGATGCAGGCGGTGTATTGACAGGATGTTGTGCCGCTTCGATTCGAAATGTATAAGTCCCCGCACTCTTGAAATACGTAGCTTTCACATAGACTGGAAATGCGACAGTCGATGCGTTCGGCATCGAGTCGAAGCCATAACTGGTGAATTGATTTGCAATCAGTCCGCCGCCTGGGGATTCGTCGATCTGAGCAGTTCCCAAATTCCTACCTACAACACCAAAAAGTGATGCGTATCCGCGCCCTTCAACTTCGATGTATCCTGCTGCGGGTGTGGTGATGGTCACGGTCTGGATATCAGAGAATGCACCGCCGGGGGGGACAATGATATTATCAGTATTTGATCCACTTGCTATACCGGGCTCGTTAAGCAGCTCTCGGCTGTTGATTGCGCCGTCGGGAAACCGAACAGTGTTGTCGGCGGTATCCGCTGCGAGTAGGATGATATTCTGCCCATTAGCTGCGAGGTTCAAGTACGGATAGTTGTTTCCACCCGCCCCCATTTGTGCACGAGGGAGTCCACTGACACTGTCGTATGCAATAAACTCCCCATACGTCGGTCCCCAGATACGGGTCGCTTCAACACCACCGGCTGTATATGTGCTGACTGCATTCGACGATTGCTTTGTCTGAAAATAGTCGGTTGTCCCATTATTGAATTGTACATCACCACTGATTCGACCACCACTTGCGGCGTCCACTGTGCGAGTGTAGAAAGAGTAGGGAGATGCAACAATTCTGGTGCGCGGAGAGAGATCTGGGTCACCGTTAATTGAAATTGCAAGGTAGCGAGATGAGTCATTGAAGAGATTGAGAGGAAGCGATGTTTGCGGAGGGGCACCCAGTTCAACGCTGAAAAGCCCATCGGAAGTTGTCACTGGCACCGCACCACTGTTCCATACCACGACACCAAGAGTCAGGTGAGTCCAAATCGCGAATGTGACATTGTAGCTTCCATCCGGAACGGGATTACCACCCGGATCAGTCAATCGTCCCTGATAAGAAAATGAATTTGACGGTGCGGAGATCGCGCTTACTGCGCAGAATGCAACACAGAATAGAATGGTCGCTACTTTCACGTAACTACCTCCTCAATTGATGTGAACTGCTTGTCTGAACTTCCGAATATAGTCTATTCATGTCCCGATTTGTGGCATCTGGACGCGGTTTTTTAGAAAATTCACTTGGGGGGTTGACAGATATCCAGGGAAGCCGTATCCATATCGACCCAGCCGGAATGATTCTGGCTTCGGGCTCTGGAAATGTCCGTTCACTTGCGGGTAGGTAAGTAGCGGGAAGCGAGGCGAAAGCAGCGCACAGATCAGAGCCGGAGAATGGTGACTCGACGCACGGAACGCCTGTCGGACCGCATCGCAGAGACTCTGATTCTTCTGAAATTCGCGAGATCGCGAAAAAACCTACTTGACACTCTTCCTGCCTTGTGGTAGGATTATCGTCTGCCGCCGAAATGACGATTTTTCGGTATTGAGGTGAGCAGATGTTGAAACTTGTTCTTTGACAACTTCATAACCACGAGTTCTAAAGAAGAACTCGGTGTGTACAACCGCATGAACGCGGGTTCTCATCGGGGTCAAGCCCGATGAAGAAACCTTTCAAATCAATCATGCAATTCGAACACGACAAGTCGTGTCGTTTTGCCAGAGCACGAACATTCGAAATAGTAATATTTACGGAGAGTTTGATCCTGGCTCAGAACGAACGCTGGCGGCGTGCTTAATACATGCAAGTCGAACGAGAGGCCTTGACTTCGGTTGAGGTAGTAAAGTGGCGACCGGGTGAGTAACACGTGGACAATCTGCCTGTGCGCGGGGGATAAGCCTTCGAAAGGAGGTCTAATACCGCATAACAAGACTGACCGGCATCGGTTGGTCTTCAAAGATGGTGCAAGCTATCACGCATAGATGAGTCCGCGGTTCATTAGCTAGTTGGCGGGGTAACGGCCCACCAAGGCGACGATGAATAGCCGGCCTGAGAGGGTGAACGGCCACACTGGGACTGAGATACGGCCCAGACTCCTACGGGAGGCAGCAGTAGGGAATATTGCGCAATGGACGAAAGTCTGACGCAGCAACGCCGCGTGAATGATGACGCATTTCGGTGTGTAAAATTCTGTCGCCGGGGAAGAACCGTACGAGGAGTCACTGCCTTGTGCCTGACGGTACCCGGAAAGGAAGTCCCGGCTAACTCCGTGCCAGCAGCCGCGGTAATACGGGGGGGACAAGCGTTGTTCGGATTTATTGGGCGTAAAGGGCGCGTAGGCGGGCCCACAAGTCGGATGTGAAAACCACGGGCTCAACCCGTGGCCTGCATTCGATACTGTGGGTCTTGAGTATCGGAGAGGAGTGTGGAATTCCAGGTGTAGCGGTGAAATGCGTAGATATCTGGAAGAACACCGATGGCGAAGGCAGCACTCTGGACGAATACTGACGCTGAGGCGCGAAAGCGTGGGGAGCAAACAGGATTAGATACCCTGGTAG